>ONIL01000011.1 GCA_900317835.1 uncultured Prevotellaceae bacterium
TGAAATGTTTTGATCTTGTTGATGGAACACAGCATAGCCCATTGTGATTGCTGACAGGTCGGTAATATAGCAGTACACGTGCTTCAGGCTGCTGCAGTAAAGGAATGCCTCTTTTCTGATGGTGGTGACAGACTTGGGGATGGTTACGCTTGTCAAATTTTCGCAGCTATAAAATGCGTGATCGCCAATGTAGGTGACCCCGTCGGGGATTTCCAAGCTGGTCAAACCAGTACAGTCAAATGCCACGTCGCCGATGGTTGTGACGGAATTACCGATGGTGACGTCTGTCAAGGATCTGCAGCCAGAGAATGCCCCCCTGCTGATAGTGTAAACTGAATCGGGAATTGTGACGCTGGTCAGACCAGTGCAGGAACTAAATGCCCAGTCGCCGATGGTGGTGACGGAATTGGGAATACTGATGCTTGTAAGCCCAGTACAGTATTCGAAAGCACAAGATGATATACTAAGGGTTCCATCTCTTAATGTGATATTGGTGTTTGTTGGCATGGTACCTTTATATTTATAGGCTACTAATCCTGCATAAATGAGGCCATCAGACTGGTTATTATACCAAGCGGTATTATAAAACGCATCATTCCCAATTATTATGACGGAGTTTGGGATTGTGATGCTGGCCAGACCAGTGCAGCCCCAGAACGCCACTTCGCCGATGGTGGTGACAGAGTTGGGGATGATGACGTCTGTCAAGCCGCTGCATCCGTAGAATGTCTCGAAGCCGATGGTGGTGACAGAATTGGGAATTGTGACGCTGGTCATACGTGTGCAGAAATAAAATGCACCGTCGCCAATGGCGGTGACCGGGTAGGTTATGTTTCTATAGGTCACTGTTGAGGGAATAGTCACGTCGCCAACGTAGTGGGCATCTCCTTTTGTCACGGTGGCTTCGTTGCCGTTGATGTTGTAGTAGATGCCATCGACCTCAAAGTCAAAGGCGGTGGCAGTGGCTGGCAACAGCAGGGCCAGCAGCAGGAGTATGGATGTGATAAAGTTTTTCATTTCGTTTTTCAGTATTATGATGAGTTGTTATTTGTCGTTTTCGTGCTGCAAATTTAGGTACTCTGTCATAGCCCACCAAATTTAAAAACACGAATATTCAGGAGTGAATAGCTTTTTACACTTAAGTGTCAATTTTTTTACACTTCAGTGAATTGGATCTCGTATTAAAAACAGGGTGGTTGGTTACCAGGAGCCGTAGGAGTGCCGGTCGGCATCGATGCGCAAGAGGATGAACAACAGGATGGTAAAGCCCCACAGCGATGAGCCGCCGTAGCTGAAGAATGGTAACGGGATGCCGATGACGGGGCATAGTCCGATGACCATGCCGATGTTGATGGCGAGGTGGAAAATGAGATATGACGCGGCACAGTAGGCATACACACGGGCAAACGTCGAGTGGTTGCGTTCGGCAAGCGTGATGATGCGCAGGATAAGCGCCAGGAATAATACCAGCACTGCAACGCTTCCCACAAAACCCTGTTCTTCTCCGATGGTGCAGAAGATAAAGTCGGTGTGTTGCTCGGGCACGTACTTCAATTTGGTCTGGGTACCGTTAAGAAAGCCCTTGCCCATGATGCCGCCGCTGCCGATGGCGATTTTGCTCTGGTTGACGTTATAGCCGGCACCACGCGGGTCATCGGCAATGCCCAGAGTCACCATGATGCGCTTCTGCTGATGCGGCTCGAGCACCTTGTTGAATGCGATGTTGACCGTGAACATGAACAGGACCGATGCCGCTGCGAAGCAGATGGTGATGAGCACCTTTTTCAAGTCGTCATGCAACATGCCATAGAGCAGGTAGAGCAGGGACAGAATGATGATCGTCAGGAAGAAGGCATAGCCATTGATGTGAACACCAGCCAGTTCCAGCCCACCAGCTATGGCTGCCGCAGCCAGATAGCCCATCAGCACATTGCGACCCAGTATCCATGAGCGGCAATAGACCAGCAACATGCCCACAATGAGCGTCATCACTAGTATAAAGGCGATGACCATGCCCAGCGGAATGCCCATGAAAGTGATAGCGGCAAACTTCAACACCACGACAAAGTAAACGACCGCCATTAGCGCGGCAAACAGCACAAAGCCCGACATGCCCTCGCGATAGAGGACGAAGATGAGCGACGTGTAAACCAATGCCGAGCCAGTCTCCTTCTCAAGGATGATGCACAGGATGGGCAACACGATGATGCCGATGGCGATGGCATAGTTGCGCCACCCGTTGAGCGTGAAACCGTAGGTGCTGAACAGCTTGGCCAGCGCCAGTGCGGTTGCTGTCTTGGCAAACTCGGCTGGCTGCAGATTCACAGGTCCAATCACCAGCCATGAACGTGATCCCTTGATATCGGGCGCGACGAAGATGGTAATGATCAGCAACAAAATCATGAAGCCATACAATGGATAGGCATAGGCTTCATAGATGCGCCTGTCAATTAGCAGCAGCGAGAAACCGATCAAGAACGACAGGCCAGCCCACAGGAACTGCTTGCCCGAGTACTCACTCAGGTCAAACATGCTCGCCTTGTCATAGTCATAGGTGGCGGCATAGATGCTCACCGCCCCGGCAATGACCATGATGAGGTAGAGGACTATCGTGAACCAGTCCACCGACCTCAATAGGTTGGTATTCTCATCTTCATTCCTTACTTCCATCGTGGCTTGATTCGGGTTTGGATGGTTTCTTATTCTTGTCGGCCTGGTTGCCGGATGCTGTTTTTTTGACTTTGGGATAGCTGATCGTGTGGCGGCTTGCCATTGCACGGCCCTGTGCCTGCAGGCCAGGAGAGTTGCCGCGCAGGTAGCGCTGTATCATCAATGCGCCGATAGGCACACCGAATGCGGCACCAAAGCCAGCGTTTTCAACATACACGCACACGGCGATTTTGGGGTCATTCATCGGGGCGAAGCCCATGAACACCGAGTGATCGCGTCCGTGCGGGTTCTGGGCCGTACCCGTCTTGCCGCACACGTCCAGTCCCGGGATGTTGGCGCGTGTACAGGTACCACCCAGCACTGCCATGCGCATGCCCTCAACAATGTCGGTGTAGTAGCGTTTATCGATGTCGGTGTCATGCCGCTCGAGGTTTTTCTTGAGTACCCCGACGCCCTCGATGTTCTTCACCACGTGGGGCGTGATGTAGTAGCCGCGGTTAGCGATGGTGGCGCTCAGGTTAGCGATCTGCAGCGGTGTGGCAAGGATTTCACCCTGTCCGATGGCATCGCTGATGATGGTCTGTCCCACCCACTTGCCTTGTCCATAGATCTTGTCATAAAAGGCCGTGTTGGGGATGAAGCCACGGCTTTCGCCAGGCATGTCGATACCCAGCTTGTAACCATATCCCATCGACACCATGTGGTTTTTCCACACCTCAAACGCCTTGCCTGTTGAACCATACTTGCTGCGCTTGTCCATCATGTACTTGAATCCCCAGCAGAAGTAAGCGTTGCACGACGTCTGCAAGGCGGGCTTGAGCGGGATGGGGGAGCCGTGGCCGTGGCAACCCACGCGCAGGCCCGCATTGATGTATCCACGGCGACACGGGAACACCGTACTCGTGGTGATGATGCCCTCATCCAGGAAAATCAAGCCTTGCGTCGGCTTGAAGGTGGAGCCTGGAGGATAGGCGGCCATGATGGAGCGGTCATACAGCGGCTTCAACCGGTTGTTGACCAGATTCTGGTAATTCTTGCCGCGTTCCTTACCCATCAGCAGTGACGGGTCATAACTGGGGCTGGAAACAAGCGCCAGAATCTCGCCCGTCTTGGGCTCGATGCACACGATGGCGCCCACCTTGCCCTGCATGAGCATTTCGCCATAGGCTTGCAATCCGATGTCGATGCTCAACTTGAGGTTGTTGCCTGCAACAGGGGCCACATCGTCGGCGCCGTCGTTATAGCGACCCTTGATCTTGCCGGTTGCGTCGCGGATAAGGATTTCCTTGCCCTTGATGCCGCGCAGCCAGGTCTCGTAGCTCTTCTCGATACCCAGGTCGCCAGTGTAGTCCCCGGGGCGGTAGTAGTCGTCATTCTCGATGTCGTGGGCGTTGACCTCGCGGATGTCGCCCAGCACATTGGCAGCAACGGGATAGTTGTATTGCCTGAGGATGCGTTGCACGACGAAGAAGCCCGGGAAACGATACAGTTTCTCTTGCAGACGACCATAGTCCTCGGGTGTGAGGTGGTTCATGAACACCTGCTGCGTAAAGGCCGAATAGCTGCGCCCCTTCCTCATCTCCTGCCAGCGACGGTCAAACTCCTCGCGGCTGATTTGCACCGTGTTGCAGAAGTCGGTCGTGTCAAATGGCGTCACGTCCTTGGGAATCATCACCAGGTCATACTCGGGCACGTTATACACTACCAGCGAGTCGTTGCGATCATAGATGAGCCCTCGGGATGGGTAGATGACTTTTTCCATGAACGCATTGTTGTCGGCATGGGCTTTGTAGGTGCTGTCAAGTACCTGCAAATGCACCAGGCGGGCGATGTAGATGAGCACTATCGCCACGATAAAGCCGCCGATGACCAGCTTGCGCTTCTCGAGATTATAATCTTTTCTCACGGCGAGTGCTGACTAGACTGTCCAACCCAAAGATGATGATAATCGACAACAGGCTGCTGCCGGCAATGCGTGCCAGCGTGAGCACCAGGTTGTGCAACGTGAAAGCCTGGATGAGGAAGATGAGCGTGCAGTAGAGCGTGACAAGTGTCGCCATGTACTTGAAATAGTCACCCACGCCCATCGAGTCGACCGATGGGATGGGGATATTCATGTCGTTTTCACGTGAAATGAACAGGTTGAACACAGGACGCCGCACGGCAGCCATGATGGTGCAAGCCAGCGCATTCATGCCAGGGGTGTTGTTGAAGATGTCGATGAGCAGGCCCGAGAAGAAGGCAACGGTCAATACCCATCCGCCATGCAGGTTGACAGGCAACCTGAGAATCAAATAAATGAATACAACGGGCATCGCGATATTGAACAACACGATCTTGTTGCACACCAGCTGCATCACCATCAGGGCGAGGAAAAGCGCGATGAATTGGATTACGGTCTTGGTCATGGCTGTTCTTCTCCTTGTTCGGGTTCAACGGGTTGGACAGGCTGGACGGGCTGAACTTGCTGGACGGGTTCCTTGACGGGCTTCTTGGGCTTCTCTTTTTCAGCCGGTGCAGGCGGCACCACATCGATGATTTCAGGTTTGATCTCGGGACGCGTCTCGATGTTGGCTGCGGTGTCGATACCCTGCTCGGCACGGCGCAGGGCGTCAATCTGCTCCTTCATGCTGTTGGTGATGACGCGCACGCTGCTCAACTGGCTGAAGTTGGCCGTTAACCTGATGCGCAACGACACAAAGCTGTCGCTCATGTCGCGTGCCAGTCCCTCAACGATGCCCACAATGATGCCCTCGGGGAATACGGCCGAGTAACCGCTCGTGACAATGGTGTCGCCCTTGTGATAGGTGATGTGTTTAGGCAACTCTTCAAGTACGGCCAGTTGGGGGCTCTTGCCATCCCACACCAGCGACCCGAAGAAGCCGCTCCCCTTCAACTTGCACGAGAGCCTCATGTGCGGGTTCAGGAACGAAATCACGCGTGCCGCGTGCGGTCCGACAACATTGACAATGCCCACGACACCATTCTGGTCGATGACACCCATCTCGGGGCTCACGCCGTCATAGCTGCCGCGGTTAATGGTGATGTAGTTGTTGGGCTGGGCAATACTGTTGCTGATGACTTGGGCCATCACGAACGTGTACTGGCGCAGGGCGGGTTGCTGGAGAGAGTCGGGCGTCTGCAGCGACATGTCGCCCATCTGGTTGCGCATCTCAATCAATTCCATCTCCAGCGCGGCATTGCGTTCCTGCAGGCTCTCATTAATGTCCCGCAGGTGGAAATAGGACGTAATGCCGTTCAGCGCCTTATAAACCGTGGCACTCACCGAGTTGGCCGAGGTCAGATAGACGCTCTGCTGGTAAGGGTTATCCTTAAACAGCAGCACGAGGCTCAGAATCACATAGATTGCGAAAATGAACCACGCACTGTGTTTGACGAAAAAGTTGAGCAGATTGTTCATCGTGCCCGGGATGTGTCACGCGCTGCTATTAGCGCATGAGGAACTTGAAGTGCTTGATGTTCTTCAATGCGATGCCGGTACCCTTGGCAACAGCGTGCAGAGGATCCTCGGCTACATGGAACTCAATGCCGATCTTGTCGGTCAAGCGCTTGTCAAGACCACGCAACAGGGCGCCGCCACCGGTCAGGAAGATGCCGTTGTGGACGATGTCCTGATACAGCTCGGGAGGAGTCTGCTCCAGGGCACTCAGCACGGCGGCCTCAATCTTGGAGATGGACTTCTCGATGCAGTGGCACACCTCCTGATAGGTTACGGGAACCTCAAGCGGCAATGAGTTCACCTGGTTGGGACCATGGATGATGAAATCCTCGGGGGCATCGGGACCAAGGTCGGTCAGGGCCGAACCCACGTTGATTTTGATGGCCTCGGCAGTGCGCTCACCCACGCGTACGTTGTGGGCGCGGCGCATGTGCTCCTGGATGTCCTCGGTGAGGTCGTCGCCAGCGGTGCGGATGCTCTTATTGCTCACGATACCGCCCAGTGAGATCACGGCGATCTCGGTCGTGCCGCCACCGATGTCAACAATCATGTTGCCCTCGGGAGCCAGCACATCGAGGCCAATACCCAGGGCTGCAGCCATGGGCTCGTAAATCATGTAAACGTCACGGCCACCGGCATGCTCGCTCGAGTCACGCACGGCACGGATCTCGACCTCGGTCGAACCTGAGGGGACGCACACCACCATGCGCAACGAGGGCGAGAACCAGTGGTTCTTGGCGCTCACCTTCTTGATCATGCCGCGAATCATGTGCTCGGCGGCGTTGAAGTCGGCAATCACACCATCGCTCAACGGCCTGACGGTGCGGATGCCCTCGTGTACCTTGCCGTGCATCTCGCGGGCGCGCTCACCCACGGCGATGGGCTTGTTGGTCTTGGAATCAAGAGCGACTACCGATGGTTCGTCGATGACGATGCGGTCGTTATGGATGATAATGGTGTTGGCTGTTCCTAAATCGACAGCGATTTCTTGAGTGAATGAAAACCATCCCATGATTGTTATCTATATGTTTGATAGTTAGTTATAAATATCTGGTGAATATCTCTCTCTTTAATTGGACTGCAAAATTACTCAATTCCCGTCAATTTAACGCTATGTTTTAGTATAGTTTTTTGAATACTGTTTTATAGTTCTTGAAAAAGGCTATAGCTCTAAAGCTTCGACGGCATGACGCACACAGTCCTCGCATGAGCATAGCACTTGACCGCTATCCACACCCTTGAGGTCGCGACAGCGTGTAGCGCCGCACAGTTGTTTGAACTCAGCGCGCAGCTGGCTTGCCTGCGGGTTCATCCGGCGACCGTCAAATTTCAACAGTCCTTGCACCATCTGGGCTCCGCACAGGGCACCGCAGGTTTCATCCATGCTCCCCATGCCGCTGCCGAAGCACGCCCCCATCGCCAGCAATTGCTCTTCGGGCAGTCCCAGTTCGGGCGCATAGGCCAACAGCACTGCCTGGCAGCAGTTGTGCTCACGCTTATACATCACCGCGCGTTCGCGCCGCGGCATGTCGTTCATCATCTCGTTCTGTTCCATTGTCGTGTTATATATAATGTGTATAATCTGTTGCAAAGGTACTGCAAAATTCCGATTAAGCGAGAACATTGAAAGCTTAATCGGAATTTTGCACTATCTTTGCAGTTTCAATCGAATATTTAACCAGCCATAAACATTTGACAATGAAGCGACCAATATATTTTAGGATATCCATAGGCCGATGCCTGATGCTGCTTTTGCTGACGCTTGTATCAATCGCAGCCTCGTCTCAAGAGGCCTACTCAGTATTTACCGAGGCCGATAGCACGCTAACATTCTATTGCGATAGTCTGCGTTCATCCCGCACGGGCACGCCCTATTCGTTGGTTTTAACGGATAGTGTTCCCGATTGGTATGAGAACCGAGGCAACATTACCAAGGTGGTGTTTGATACCACATTTGTCACTGCCCGTCCCACTTCCACTCTCGCTTGGTTTCGCGATATGTCAAAGCTTGACTCCATTACAGGAATCGAGTATTTAAAAACCGACTCGGTGACCGACATGGCTGCCATGTTCTGGGGCTGCTATTCTTTGAAATCCCTTGACTTGAGTGGCTTCAATACCTCGAAAGTGATAGAAATGGGAGGCATGTTCGCTCACTGCTTATCTTTGGATTCCCTTGATGTGAGCGGCTTTAACACGTCGAATGTGACAAGTATGAGAGGCATGTTCTTAAACTGCAGCTCTTTGGACTCCCTTGACTTGAGTCACTTTGATACCAGTAATGTGACAGACATGTACTCCATGTTTGCTGACTGTAATTCCTTGATATCTATTGACTTGAGTGGCTTCAATACCTCGAAAGTGACAACCATGGCACTCATGTTCTATGGCTGCGAATCATTGGCATCCCTTGACCTGAGTGGCTTCAACACATCGAAGGTGATAGATATGGAAAGCATGTTCGGTGACTGCCGTTCATTAGTGTCTCTTAACCTAAGCCGCTTTAATACTGAGCAAGTCGAAAATATGTCTACGATGTTCTATTATTGCACTGCTTTGACATCTATTGACTTGAGCAGCTTTACCACCGATAGCGTGAAAAACATGGGATTGATGTTCACAGGCTGCAGATCCTTGACATCCCTTGACCTTAGAGCATTTAACACTTCGAATGTGACAAATATGCAATCCATGTTCTATAACTGCGATTATCTGAAAACGATATATGTCGGCAATGGCTGGTCAACAGATTCCGTGACTAACTCCAACGATATGTTCTATGGTTGCACCAGTCTTGTCGGAGAGCGAGGTACAACCTATGATGAAAACCATGTCGATGCTACCTATGCCCATATAGATGGCGGCACCACCAATCCGGGTTACCTGAGCAGAAAGAGGGAGGCCTATGCATTGCTTTCCACCGATCAGACGACATTGACATTCTGCCATGATGACCAGCGTCTCTCATCCTCCCTGCCAGGCACTCCCTATTTGCTCAATACGGGAATTACCAATCCTGGCTGGTCTGGATATGCCGCGGGCATCACCCATGTGGCATTTGACTCCACATTTGTCGCAGCCCGTCCCACTTCCACTTACAGTTGGTTTAGCGGAATGAATCAAATTGATTCCATCGATGGAATCACCTATCTAAACACCAGCTCGGTGAAAGACATGAGAAAAATGTTTGCTGGCTGCAATTCTTTGAAGACCCTTGACCTGAGTCACTTCAACACCGATAGCGTGACTAATATGTGGGCCATGTTCTATGAGTGTGATTCTTTGGTATCGCTTGACTTGAGCAGCTTCAATACCGCGCATGTGACAAACATGGCAAGCATGTTTGCTGGCTGCGACACGTTGGCTAATCTTAACTTGAGCAGCTTCAACACAGGCCAGGTGAAAGACATGGCGGGCATGTTTAATGGTTGCAAATATTTGACATCACTTGACCTGAGTGGTTTCAACACCACTAATGTGAAATACATGGGTTATTTGTTCACTGGTTGCAAATCTTTGACTGCTCTTGACTTGAGCCATTTCAACACCTATGGCGTGACCGAAATGGAATACATGTTCCAGGGCTGCGAAGCTTTGCAGTCCCTTAACCTGAGCGGCTTCAGCACCGGGAATGTAAAAGACCTGGAAAGCATGTTTGAGGGCTGCAAATGTTTGACTTACATTGACTTGAGTAGCTTCAATACATCTAATGTGTGGAGCATGGAAGCCATGTTCAAGGACTGCAAATCTTTGGCATCCATTGACTTGTCAGGCTTCGACACGTCAAAAAATAATTCCTTAAAGTGTATGTTCTCTCAATGCAGCAGTTTGACTAGTCTTGACTTGCGTGGATTTAACACTACCCGTGTGACAGACATGACACAAATGTTTATCGATTGCAAGGATTTAGAGCGCATTTATGTGGGCAATGGATGGAACACGGCAAACGCTACTAGATCAGAAAAGATGTTCCAAAATTGCCTCAAACTCATGGGTGAGAAGGGAACAGCTTATGACGCTACTCATGTGGATGCTTACTACGCCCACATCGATGGAGGATCAAGTAATCCTGGCTATTTCTCCACCAATGAATCCCCTGCTCCTACTGCTGCCTATGCAGAACTTTCTTCTGATCAAAAGACGCTAACGTTCTATCATGATAACCAGCGTTACTCCCGCTTAGGCATTTCCTATTTGCTGAATACGGGAGAAAACAATCCTAGTTGGTTTGGTTATGTTGAGAGTGTCACCCAGGTAGTGTTTGACCCCTCATTTGCTGTCGCCCGTCCCACTTCCACTCATGGTTGGTTCTGCTATATGGACAAGCTTACTTCCATTTCTGGAATTACATATTTAAATACCAGTTCGGTAACAGACATGGCTCTTATGTTTAACGACTGCAAGTCATTGAAATCCATTGACTTGAATGGTTTTAATACCAAGAATGTGAAAGACATGAGAAGCATGTTTGCTGGCTGCGATTCTTTGGCATCACTTAACTTGAGACATTTCAAAACCTCGAATGTGATAGACATGGCAGACATGTTTGCTGGCTGCGGTTCGTTGTCATCCATTGACTTGAGCAGCTTCAAAACCTCGAATGTGACAGACATGGCAGGCATGTTTACAGGCTGTGGTTCATTGCCCTCCATTGACTTGAGCAGCTTCAACACCTCGAATGTGACCGACATGGCAGGCATGTTTACAGGCTGCGGTTCATTGTCATCCCTTGACCTGAGTCGTTTCAATACTTCAAATGTGCGGAGCATGAAAACCATGTTTAAGGGCTGCAATCATTTGGAAACCATATATGCCGGCAATGGCTGGAGTACAGATGCCGTGACTGGATCCAGTGAAATGTTTGCTGGTTGTGAAAAACTTGTCGGTGAGCAAGGTACTGTTTATGATGAGGACCATGTGGATGCCGCCTATGCACATATAGATGCCGCTCTAGACGATCCTGGCTATCTGACTTGGAAGTTTTATCTGCCCGATGGTGATGTGAACGGTGATGGTGAGGTAAACATCGTCGATGTGAACTGTATCATCAGCATCATTCTGGGTGCCCCTGATACCTATCAAGGCCGTGCCGACGTGAACGGTGATGGCGAGGTAACAATCAACGATGTCAATGCCGACCTCGCCCATATTTAATAGGTAGTGGTTGATGAGTCTCAAATGCAGCGCCTCTCATGGTTGATGGTTCCGCCATGTTTCCCTCCTGGTCGGGGCAATAACCAGCGTTGCTGCACGTTATATATTATATATAAATAAAAGAAATATCTAGTGCGCACAATGAACAAGAGAATGATAATGCTCATGGCTGCTGTGCTGGCATTGTTGTCGGCGAGCGGCCAGGTGTCGTTTACCGGTGGTGATGTGGATGTTTTCGTGGCACCTGAGAGCACCGATGAGTTCACAATCTTTGTCATCTATGACACCCAGGATGTGATAATGCACTACCCGTCGGAGACCGGTGAACGGCCAACGGTGTGCTCCTATGAAAGTTATCCCAATGAAATCGATGGAGTCAAGTGGAATGGCTTTGAGGCAACGCTCAATCAGGTCAAAGAGGGAGGTTACATCATCAATGACAATTATCGCTTTTGGGTAGTGAACTATGCCAATCATCACATGGAGCTTAATGACCTGTTCTTCAGTAACGAGGTATCTTGTGACCTGCTCTCATTTACAATCGACGGACATGCCGAAGCCATCATATACAAAAGATTTGGAGGCTCGCCCCAGGTGCTTGACCGCGGGATTGAATTGTCCTACAAAACCCTGCAGTGGGACTCCAACACCAAAAGTTGGGAAGAACAGGATGTCGTCGAGACATTTGCATCGCTGGACCAGGGCATTCAAATCAGCGCTCCATTGTGCGATAATTCCGCCTTCGTGCTTACAGGCGACCGCTTCCTTAAGGAGTGGAATCTCGATCTAGAAAGTAAAGAGTGTGGTCCTTATGCGGCTCAAGCCGTGAGCTGCATAGCGACCGCTGTTCAGGACAAGAGCGAAAACAGCGAGGAAAGCCAGAGTTCAGGACTGGGCGGTTCGGCCCCCTTTAACATCGTGTTCACCGGCTATCGCACCGATGCTGCTAACTATTACGTCTGGGAAATGGCGACCGATGAGGATTTTGAAAACATCATACGGCAAGAATATCAGGACGTGTTTGAATATGAATTCAACGAGTCGGGAACTTTCTATTTCCGTTATGTCGTGGCCAATGGCACTTGCGAGTACACAAGTGAGACTTTCCGTGTCTCGGTGGATCCGAGTGATCTCCCCATGAGCAAGTTGTTGCCCAATGTGCTGTCGCAAGGATCTGACGGAGGCGATAAACGTGTCTGGAAGGTGCCCGCCAAGTCGATGATCGAGTTCCACTGTTGGATTTACAACCGCTGGGGCAATCTGGTGTATGAATTTACCGACCCTGATGAGGGATGGGACGGCACTTACAAGGGCCAATATGTGGACACGGGCGTATATTTTTATGTCATAACTGCGACAGGCAGCGACGGAAAGAAATACGAAAGACACGGCGATATCAACGTCCTGAACTACAAGGGCACCCGAGGCACCACTGAATCGGGTATGGGTGGATTATAAAATGTTTTCTAAGCCTGGATAATAAGAATGAGAACGAAAATAATATTGATGGCGGCGTTGATGGTATCTTCGTCGGTTTTAGCGAATGCCCAACTCAAGAGAGAATACTCTAGACCAGAGACCTCATCGACTGTGTTCAGCGTCACGGCGAGCCCCGACATTCCCACCAGTGTGGTTTTTGCGGGTGAGACCGTGAGCTTTGACCGTTTGGATATGGCCGAGCGCCTGGACCGCGAGTTGACAGGTGTGATCTATGGCCAGACGACGACCGAGCTCTGTTTCAAGCGCGCCAACCGTTATTTTCCCGCATTATCCCGGATATTGAAGGAACACGGCGTGCCCCTCGATTTCCTCTACCTTGCCGTGACCGAGAGTTCGATGGACTATAATGCTTATTCCAGCGCCAAGGCTGCCGGTTTGTGGCAGTTTCTCGCAGCAACAGCGCGGGACTATGGGCTGGAAGTGAGTGATGAGGTGGATGAACGCTATGATCCCGAGAAATCGACTGTCGCCGCCTGCAAATACCTGAAGGCGGCCTACAAGAAATATGGGCACTGGCCCACTGTGGCTGCCAGCTATAACGCAGGAATGCAGCGCATCTCGAGCGAGATGACCAAGCAGCAGGTTGATAATTCCTTTGACCTGTATCTGGTGCAGGAGACCTCACGATATGTCTTCCGCATCATCGCTTACAAGCTCCTGATGGAGTCTCCCAAGCGCTATGGCTACCGTTTTTCCCGCAAGAACCTGTGGCAACCTGTGGATTACACGACCGTCGACGTGACGGGTCCGGTTGCCAACTGGGTGGATTGGGCTAAAGGCAAGGGCATCACCTATGCCCAGTTGCGCGAGGCCAATCCCTGGATCCGCTCCACCAAGCTGACCAACGCCTCGGGCAAGACCTACAAAGTGCGTGTGCCCAAGCAGAGTGAACTCTACCGCAGCAAGCGTTCCTTCAAGGTATATAATAAGGATTGGGTCATCGATTAGTAAACAGTTGGGTGTGTGCCAACAAGTGAAATACCATCATTTTGATTATCAATTAAGATGAAGCTTAACGGGCAGGATCTGGACTGTGTTGAGGTGCTCGGCGCCAGGGTCCACAACCTCAAGAACATAGACGTGGAAATCCCACACTACAGGCTGAACGTGATCACGGGATTGAGTGGCAGCGGCAAGTCGTCGTTGGCATTCGACACGGTGTTTGCCGAGGGGCAACGGCGTTATCTCGAGACGTTTTCGTCCTATGCCCGCAACATGTTGGGCATGCTGGAGCGGCCTAATGTGGACAAGATATCGGGCTTGTGTCCCGTCATCTCGATAGGGCAGAAGACCGTCAACCGAAACCCGCGCAGCACCGTGGGCACGACGACCGAGGTCTATGACTACCTGCGTCTGCTCTATGCCCGCGCTGCCGATGCTTATTCCTACTTGTCGGGCGAGCGCATGGTCAAATACACCATCGACAAGATTCTTGCCCTGATTCTCGAGCGATACCAGGGCCGTAAGATTTATATCCTGGCGCCTCTGGTCAAGAACCGCAAGGGACACTACAAAGATTTGTTCGAGAACCTGCGCAAGAAGGGCTATATCAACGTGCGCGTTGATGGTTCGTTAAAGGAAATCAACTACGGCATGAAGCTGGACCGCTATGTCAACCACAACGTTGAGCTCGTCGTGGACCGTCTCAAGGTCGCCGACAAGGACCTGAAACGCTTGGCCGATACCGTTGACCTGGCATTCAAGCAGGGTAACGGGCAATTGATGATATTGGATGCCGAGACCGAGGAGTTGGGCTACTACAGCCGATCGCTCATGGACCCCGCCACGGGATTGTCCTACATGGAGCCGGCACCCCACAACTTCTCGTTCAACTCCCCCCTGGGTGCTTGCCCGCATTGCAAGGGCTTGGGATATGTCAATATCATCGACCGGGACAAGATAATCCCTGACATGACGTTGAGCATCCGTGGAGGCGGCATTCTCCCTCTAGGTAAGTACAAGAATGTTCAGATATTCTGGCAGATACAGGCTATCTGTGAGAAATATGGCTGCACGCTCGACACGCCGCTCAACGAGTTGCCCGAGGAAGCTTTGAACGACATCCTTAACGGCACCAACGAGCGCTTGAGCCTGCGCACCGAGACCTTGAGCACCAGCAACTATTTCCTGACCTTTGACGGACTGATCAAGTACATCGAGATGCAGCAGGACGATACCGCCACCAGCGCGGCCCAGAAGTGGGCAGGGCAGTTCTTCTCGCGTGCCGTGTGCCCTGAGTGTCAGGGCGCAAGACTCAACCGCGAGGCGTTGCACTTCAAGCTGAACGATAAGAACATCGCCCAACTGGCAGCCATGGACATCAGTGAGCTGCGTGAGTGGATCAGGGACCTCCATAATCACGTGACCGACACGCAGTGGGAAATCGCCCGCGAAATCGTCAAGGAAATCGATTCACGCCTCAGTTTCCTGCTCGAGGTGGGGTTGGACTACATGTCGCTTAACCGCAACTCGGCCTCCCTGTCGGGCGGTGAGAGCCAGCGCATCAGACTCGCGACTCAGATAGGTTCGCGGCTGGTCAACGTGCTCTACATACTTGACGAGCCGTCTATTGGCCTGCATCAGCGCGACAATCAGCGGCTCATCAACTCACTCAAGACCCTGCGAGACGACGGCAACACGATTCTTGTGGTCGAACACGACAAGGACATGATGCTTCAGGCCGACTATGTCATCGATATCGGGCCATTGGCAGGACGAAAGGGAGGACATGTCGTGTTTGCGGGCACACCACAGCAATTGCTCCAGCAACACACCCTCACCGCCGAGTACCTCAATGGCGAGCGCGCCATCGAGGTGCCCGCCCGACGTCGTGAGGGCAGTGGTAAGAGTCTGCAATTGACGGGATGCCGGGGAAACAACCTCAGGGGAGTTGACGTGGCGTTTCCGTTGGGCACATTCATCTGTGTCACGGGCGTCAGCGGCAGTGGCAAGTCCACGCTGATAAATGCCACATTGCAGCCCATCTTGAGTCAGAAGCTCTACCGTTCGCACACAGCCCCGATGCCGTTTGACTCGGTGCAGGGATTGAACTACGTGGACAAGGTCGTTACCGTCGATCAGGCTCCGCTAGGACGCACGCCGCGCTCCAATGCTGCCACCTATACCGGTGTGTTTACCGACATCCGCAACCTCTTTGTCAATCTGCCCGAGAGTAAGATACGTGCCTATAAGCCTGGTCGCTTCTCGTTCAATACCAGCGGCGGCCGGTGTGAGAAATGCAACGGCAACGGTTACAAAGCAGTCGAAATGAATTTCCTGCCCGACGTGCTGGTGCCCTGTGAGGAGTGCGGTGGCAAACGGTACAACCGAGAGACGCTCGAGGTCAAGTTCAAGGGCAAGTCGATTGCTGACGTACTCGACATGACCATTAACCAGGCTGTGGAATTCTTTGACGCCGTGCCCTCGATATTGCGCAAGATCAAAACGCTACAAGATGTGGGCTTGGGTTATATCAAGTTGGGTCAGCCTTCAAGCACCCTGTCGGGCGGTGAGTGCCAGCGCGTGAAACTGGCCTGCGAACTCGCCAAGAAGGACACGGGCAAGACGGTATATATCCTGGATGAACCGACAACGGGTTTGCACTTTGAGGACATCAAGGTGCTGCTGGGAGTGCTCAACCGTCTTGTCGATAAGGGCAACACGGTCATCGTCATCGAGCATAACCTTGACGTGATTAAGTGTGCTGACCATGTCATTGACTTGGGACCGGAAGGGGGTAGGAACGGTGGTAACATCGTCGCCTTTGGGACCCCCGAACAGGTCGCTGCGAATGACTCATCAATAACGGCACGTTACCTCAAGAGAGAACTGAAATTGTAAAATAACGACGCTCTGTCATGGAGTGGGAGGGGTGTAATCAGGGGTCTGGTTACACCCCTTGATGTGTCTTCCAGGGACCCTTCCGGCAGTTTCTTTTTGGAAATATTGGATGGTTGTGGAGTATAAAATGGTGCTACGTGTCAGTTTTTGCTAGTAAATATCAATGTGATTTTTCAGCATTTTCTGGATCCAAAAAGGGTGGTTTTCCTGAGCTGTAGAGTGGGGTAAAGCCACTTTTTTCAAAAATTGCACCGATTTTGAGTCAGAAAATTTCGCCGAAAGTGTGAAAATCCAGCCTCAATCAGGGCTGATTTTTCAGATATAAATCCTCAAACGCCAGTTTAGCCTAAACACTATTTTTTGCCCTTAATTGCTTGAAAAGTGGGGGAGAAAAGACCAGGAAGCCTGATGGGAGGAGTCAAAGAATTTTGGTCAAAAAGTCGCATTTTGGCAGTTTCTACCCTTAAATGGCCCAAAATTGAAAAAATAAGGGAAAAACGGGTGTTTTTGAACTTTTCAGGAGTGGGTGAAAATACCGAAATGAGACTGTAAAAAACCGATGAGAATAGCTATAAACAAGTCATATTTGTCAAAATATGGAAATAATGAGATTGAGCTAGATTTGCTCAAATTCTTAAAAATTGACCTGCAATAGGGTGGGCTCGAAAAAACCGCAAGGAAATCGAGTTGAGCATCCAGAAAATCAAAATTGGTATTTTGCCAACACGGAATTCGGCTTCGAGAACACCTTTCCGTTTGCGTTTAAAAACAGCAGCCCCAGACGCCGAATCAGCTATTTTTGACCAGGAGATGGAGTTTACAATTGCGCCGATCGCTTAAAAAATGGGAATTTACACTTGAGAAGTTTACAAAATCACGAAATTATTCGATTAACAAATTTTAAAATAAGTTACAATTAACTGAAAACTAGTAAATTACAATAAAACTTTATAGTTGTGCTATAAATAATGGCTATAGCGCCCATGAAGGGGTATTGGTGATGTAAATCGAATGATTAAACTAACATATAAACAATAGAATAGAGTACTAAATATAAAGTATTAGTTTAAATCTATTTCTTTACTATTGAAACTTGTCAATAACTGTCAACTTTCAGAAAATATAATTGCAAATTTTAAAATTTTCGTTTTTAAATTTGGTCAGTTCAAAAATTCACTTTAAATTTGCAATCTCGAAATTAAAAAACGCAAATACGCTGTTTTTGGATTTTTGAGTCATTTTTGAGGGTTTCCTCAATGGTATGTTTGAGTCAGAAAATTATTCGCTCAAGTTTTTGGAATTCTTGCGCCGTTGAGCGCACTATAAAAATTGTTCTTAAATGGATATCGTAACGAGATTAAAAATGTTTCTTGACAAGACCGGAATTTCCAATTCTCAGTTTGCAGATACTTGTGAGATTCCTCGACCGACGCTCTCGCAGCTCCTGAATGGACGAAACAAGAAAGTGAGCGACGAGGTCATCGGCAAGATACATCGTGCTTATCCATCGCTCAATGTCATGTGGCTGATGTTCGGTGACGGTGACATGCTCATGTCGGGATCCGACCTGGTCCAGCCTGCTGACAAAGTGGCAGACGTCAAGGAGGCTGTTGATGCTTTGGTTGACGACATGGGTCAGCGCGCGATTTCGTTTGACGATGATTCCCCCATGGGCTACCATGCGGCGTCCAAGGCAACCTCGAGAGTGGCCACACCCTCGTCGATGACCGAGACCATTGAGAACATTATGCGCAGCACTGCAGCGGGCCGTGCACCACAACGCGGTATCACTTCTAGCGATCGCCGTGTGGTGAAGATGCTGGTCTTTTACAGTGATGGACGCTTTGAAGAATTTGGACCTACCAAATAGCAGATTAATGTAATAATGTTGATACTTTACTCACGAGGCTTGGCCGGTTGCGACACACTTTAATGACAACGACTTTTGCCACACATTAATAATAAAACAAACCATACCTGATAAAAACAAACCATTGCTATCGAGAGGCAGCCGGCAAGCCAGTGAGTGAATTGAAGAAAAAACACGGTTACATAATACCATAACAAACCATTATTAAGCGCGCTACCGACCCAAGAACTGAAATGTCTTGGGTCGGTAGAATTGTTTTTGGAGACTATTCGGTTCCGGGTATTGGGGTTACTTGGTCAAGTTGCCCAGGATGTCGCGCATGATTTGGCGTCCGGCAGCGCTGGTGGCGTTTTTGGCCGCACGTCCCGCAGCATCCTTGACGCTCGTGCCCTTGCCCTTCTTGCCGGTGATGGTGTCTGAGACCGTTTTACCCAGTATGGTAGCCAGTGTTCCTGTCACTGCGGTCACGACAGCTTTCCACACCTTGTCCCAAATGGTTTTCTCCTTCTTCTTGGCCTTCTCTTCTTTCTCGGCTTCCTTGGCAGCAGCGGCCTCCTCGGCGGCCTTGGCTTCGGCCTCAGATTCCCGGGCGAACACCTCAAACACGCTCTCCCTGTCCTGTGCCTCCTTGTACCTGTTGTTGATGTCGCGGTTGGCGTTCATGATGTCGAGGCGTTGCCCCTCGGTAATGGCGCCTATCTGGCTCAGCGGGAACAGGACTTTGGCGCGTTCTACTACGCTGGGAGCGCCTTTCTCGTCAAGGAACGACACCAGGGCTTCGCCCGTTTCCAGCTCCAGGATGGCCTCATCAGTCTTGAAATCGGGGTTGGCGCGGAAGGTCTCGGCGGCTACCTTGACGGCCTTCTGGTCACGCGGGGTGTAAGCACGCAGGGCGTGCTGCACACGGTTGCCCAGTTGCCCCAGGATAACGTCGGGGATGTCGGTGGGCAGCTGCGAAATGAAGAAGATACCCACCCCCTTACTGCGGATGAGGCGGATCACCTGCTCGATCTTGTCGGTCAATGCCTTGCTCGTGTCCTCAAACAGCATGTGGGCCTCGTCAAAGAAGAAGACCAGCTTGGGCTTCTCCAGGTCGCCCACCTCGGGCAAGGTGCTGTAAAGCTCGCTGATGAGCCATAGCAGGAAGGTGGAGTACAGCTTGGGCTGCAGCATGAGCTTGTCGGCGGCGAGCACGCTGAGCACTCCCCTGCCGTCGCGGGTGTCCATCAGGTCCTGGATATTGAACGACGGGATGCCAAAGAACTTGTCGGCCCCCTGGTTCTCGAGGTGCAGCAGGGCACGCTGGATGGCGCCGATGCTGGCAGGTGCCACGTTGCCATACTGGGTGCTGTAGTCCTTGGCGTGCTTGGACAGCCAGTCCAGGGCGCTGCGCAGGTCCTTGACGTCGTCGAGCAGAATGCCCTTCTCGTCAAGAATGCGGAACAGGATATTGAGCACGCCCGTCTGGGTGTCGTTCAGCCCTAGGATGCGGCCCATCAGGTCGGGGCCCATCTCGCCTATGGTGGCGCGCATGGGGATGCCCTGCTCGCCATAGACGTCATAGAACCTAACAGGGCAGCCCTCAAACGTCAGGCTTTCCTGCTCGATGCCAAACTCTGGCAACCTTTTCTCGATAAAACTTGACAGCTTGCCAGGCTGGCTCACGCCCGAGAGGTCCCCCTTCATGTCGGCCATGAAGCACGGCACGCCAGCCTTGCAGAAACTCTCGGCGATGACTTGCAGCGTCACCGTTTTTCCCGTGCCAGTGGCTCCGGCGATGAGACCGTGCCGGTTGGCCATATTGCCCAGAATGCTGATGGGGCCGTTGGGCCCATGGGCAATGTAGAATCCGTTCTCTTGAGTGTACATGATAGTCGTTATTATTATTTAGTGATTGTTCTTATAACTTTGGGCAAAGTTAATCCTTTTTCATTACAAATCCAAATCAGGGTTGTAAAATGCTTGTTTTCATCGATTTTCCAATGAGAGAGAAGAAATAATATGCAATTGATTTGAATAGTTATTGATATTTTTTGAAATTTTTTGTTGGTTTTGTTTGGTAGTTTGCATTAGTTACCATAACTTTGCGGCCACATCAGTGAAAAATGAGTCAATTATGTTTAGCATGATTTCTGCATATTGGTGGTGGCGCAACTCAAGATTAAAAAAGTCGTGAGTCGCCTGGCCGTGTGAAATCATGTGATTTCAATTAATGATAAAAGGTCTGTCGTTCTTGCGACAGACCTTTAAATTTTTCAGGACATTTATTATTCTTTTTTAAATACATAACCAAGATGAAACAGAAACGATTTATTCTTCAGGAGAACGAGTTGCCCACAGCATGGTACAACATTCAGGCCGACATGACCACCAAACCGATGCCCCCGATACATCCTGCCACCAGGCAGCCGCTGGGAGTCGATGATTTGGCCCACATCTTCCCTCGTGAATGCTGTGTACAGGAGTTGGACACCTTGCATGACTTCATACCTATTCCTGATGAAGTATTGGAAAAATATAAAGCCTATCGTTCCACACCGCTGGTGCGTGCCTATGCGCTTGAAGAGGCGTTACAGACCCCGGCTCACATCTATTTCAAGAATGAGTCGGTCAACCCCTTAGGGTCCCACAAGATCAACTCGGCCTTGCCTCAGTGCTACTATGCCAAGTTGGAGGGAACCACCAACGTCACCACCGAGACAGGTGCCGGACAATGGGGAGCCGCTCTAGCCTATGCCGCCTCGGTGTTCGGTCTTGAGGCTGCTGTCTATCAAGTGAAGATTTCGATGCAGCAGAAGCCCTATCGCTCCTCCATCATGCGCACGTTTGGTGCTGCCGTGACGGGTTCACCGTCAATGTCAACGCGCGCTGGCAAGGACATCATCACACGCGATCCGCACCATCCCGGGTCGCTGGGAACAGCTATATCCGAAGCCGTGGAACTGGCGATGACGACGCCTGGCTGCAAATACACCTTGGGATCGGTGCTCAATCATGTGGGTCTGCACCAAACGATTATCGGACTTGAAGCCGAGAAGCAGATGGCTATGGCAGGGGAGTATCCCGACACGGTTATCGCATGTTTTGGTGGCGGTTCAAACTTCGGTGGCATTGCCTTCCCGTTCATGCGTCACAATCTGAAGGATGGAAAGCACACTGAGTATATAGCCGCCGAGCCTGAAAGTTGCCCCAAACTGACCCGCGGCGAGTTCCGATATGATTTTGGTGACGAGGCCGGTTACACTCCCCTGCTGCCGATGTTCACGCTGGGACATTCGTTCAAGCCTGCCAATATCCATGCTGGCGGTCTGCGTTACCATGGTGCCGGAATGATTATCTCCCAGTTGCTCAAGGACGGCGTGATGCGGGGCGTTGATATCCCGCAACTTGAATCCTTTGAGGCAGGAATGCTGTTTGCGCGCACCGAGGGCATTATTCCTGCACCCGAATCGAGCCATGCAATAGCTGCCACCATCCGTGAAGCCGAGAAATGCAAGCTCACTGGTGAGGAGAAGGTCATTCTGTTCAATCTGTCTGGGCATGGCCTGATAGACATGAGTGCCTATGAACAATACCTGAATGGCGACCTGGTGAACCACAGGGTCACCGATGCCGACATCGAGCAGACCCTCAAGTCGGTGCCTCAGTGACGGGAAGTGGATGTTGAATTCCCACACCCGATAACTGATATAAATAGTGGACATGTCAATTTGTTTTTTTGAGGAAGAGTAGCTACCTTTGTCGTGAGAAAACAAATTGTTGACCAGTGGAAACTAAAAGGAAAGTTTTTGTATCGGGGTGCTACGACTTGTTGCATTCGGGACATGTGGAGTTCTTTCGTCAGGCGTCGCAGTATGGCGACCTGTATGTGGGCATCGGTAGCGACAAGACCGTCGAGGCCCTGAAAGGACACAAGACGATGTACAGTGAGCAGGAGCGCCTGTTCATGGTGCGCGCCATCCGTTACGTGAAAGAAGCCTACATCAATCAGGGTGATGGATACCTTGACTTCCTGCCAACCCTCGACATCGTTCAACCCGACTGTTTGGTTGTCAACGAGGACGGAGACCAAGAGGACAAGCGCAGGTTGTGCCGTGAGCGGGGCATGGAGTATATTGTGCTCAAGCGTGAGCCAAGTGAGGGGTTGCAGGCCCGTAGCAGCACAGGTCTGAAACAGACCTTGGGCCAGTTGCCCACCCGTTTGGATCTGGCTGGCACCTGGATTGACCAGCCCTACGTGTCATGCCATGCCCCAGGATGGGCCTTGACCATCTCTTTGGAACCGACATTTGAAATCCGTGAGCGTTGCGGCCTGTCCACGAGTACGCGCAACACCATCAAGCGAGTGTGGCCCTACCGCTTGCCCGACATGGACCCCGAGATGCTGGCAAGGCTGGTCTTCTGTCTCGAGAACGACCCCGAGCGCAGTGACGGTATCGTCAGCGGTGCACAGGATGCCATCGGCATCTGTGTGCCCGGCTTGGCGCGGCATTACTACAATGGCAGCTATTGGCCCGAAAAGATAGAATATACCCAAGATCCCGCCTTGCTGGGCTGGCTGGAGGAACACCTGTGCATGATACCGATGTTCCCAAGACGTCCAGGCTGCAGCGTGGTCGAAGGGAAGGATATCACGCCCATCAAGGTGCGTGCTCTGGCTTCAGCCGCCGACCGTTGCTGGGACGCTATCCAGCAGATGGACATTGAGACCTTTGCAGCTGCCTACAAAGCGTCTTTCGAGGCACAAGTGGCCATGTTCCCCGCCATGATTCAGCCAGGCGTGCAGGACTACATCGACCGTTACAGTGCCATGGACGGCGTGCTCGCCTGGAAGATGCCAGGTGCTGGCGGCGGTGGCTATCTGGCCCTTGTATGCCGAGACCGCACCTGTTTCCCCGAGGACGCTATTCCCCTCACCATCCGCCGCAGCGACATGTGACCTCCAGTTTAATCCAGTATATCCAGTAAAAAATGAAACGCTACTGCCAAACCCTAGAATTGCGCGACGACCGCGAGATGATAGAGAAATACGTCGAGGCCCACGCCCACGTGTGGCCCGAAATACAAGCGGGCATCCGCAGCGTCGGGATCCTCGACATGCAGATATATATCCTTGGCAACCGCCTGTTCATGATCTGCGACACGGTTGACGACTTCGATTGGGAGGCCGATAACGCCCGCCTGTCCAAGCTGCCCCGCCAAGCTGAGTGGGAAGCTTATGTAGCACAATTCCAGGGCTGTGATCCCAATGCACCCTCAACGGCCAAGTGGCAGTTGATGGAAAGGATTTTCAAGTTAGTTTAAGGTTTAGAGGTTATGGAAAACAAGAAATCCCGATTGCTGATGTCGCACGAGGGCGTGAGCTACGTGCTGCCTTTCATCGTGGTGACCTGCTGCTTTGCCCTGTGGGGCTTTGCCAATGATATCACCAACCCGATGGTGAAAGCCTTCTCCAAGATATTCCGCATGAGCGTGACCGATGGCACATTGGTGCAGGTCGCTTTCTATGGCGGCTACTTCTGCATGGCGCTGCCGGCAGCCCTGTTCATCCGCCGCCACTCGTTCAAGAGCGGCATCGTGATGGGCTTGGCGCTGTATGCGCTGGGAGTGCTGCTTTTCCTACCCGCCAGGGCGATGGGCAGTTTTGCTCCCTTCCTTGTGGCCTATTTCATCCTCACCTGTGGCTTGTCATTCCTTGAGACCACCGCCAACCCCTATATCCTGCTCATGGGTGATCCTGAGACCGCCACCCGCCGTCTCAACTTTGCCCAGTCGTTCAACCCAATAGGGTCGTTGGCAGGCATGTTTGTGGCGATGAACTTCATCCAGGCCCGACTCTCGCCCCTCGACACCGCTCAGCGAGCCGTGCTTGATGATGCCCAATTCGAAGCTCTCAAGCAGAGCGATTTGAGTGTGCTGGTACAACCCTATGCCCTGTTGAGTGTGGTCATCATCTTGCTGTTGGTGGTGATGTTGCTGGTGCGCATTCCCGCTGTGCGTCAGGCTGCTCGTGAGAAGCATGAGCCATTGTTGCCTGCCGTGAAACACCTATTGGGGAATAAGGTTTATCGCAACGGTGTGGTGGCACAGTTCTTTTATGTCGGTGCCCAAATCACGTGCTGGACGTTCATCATACAATATGGCACGCGCGTGTTCATGGCCGAGGGGATGCCCGAGCAGGCCGCTGAGGTCTTGTCCCAACGATACAATATTGTGGCAATGGTCATCTTCTGCCTCATGCGCTTCGTCAATATCTACTTGATGAAATATATCAAACCGGGGCGCTTGATGGCATTCTTTGCTGTTGTGGCTTTGCTGCTGTTGTGTGGTGTCATCTTTGTCGGTGGCCGGGTTGGTATGTGCTGTCTGGTCGCTGTTTCGGCATGTATGAGTCTGATGTTCCCCACCATCTACGGCATTGCGTTGGGCGACGTGCGCGAGGATACCGAACTGGGCTCAGCCGGACTCATCATGGCCATTTTGGGCGGTAGTCTGCTGCCCGCGCTACAGGCCATGATTATCGACAGCGACGTGCAATTCCTGCCCGCTGTTAACCTCTCCTTTGTCGTTCCCGCCCTCTGCTTTGTAGTGGTCCTGCTCTATGGCCTGCGACACTCCCGATGAACTTCGTGGAAAATGAAAGAACAGTTGATTTATTCGGCTACTTTTTGGAATAATTCGTTTTTGAAGTGTAAAGTTGTGGGTATCTGGAGATAATGGTTTAAATTTGTGCTGAAAATAATCAACAATTAAAAAAGGATGATAAAAATGAAGAAGATTTACGCGATTATGATGTTAGCCTTGTTACCGCTGTTGACTGTGGCACAGGGCTGGCCTTCCGGTTATGGAGGCGTGATGTTACAGGGATTCTATTGGGATTCCTTTAATGACTCCAAGTGGACCAACCTTGAGTCCCAAGCCGATGAGTTGGCCGAATTCTTTAAACTTGTGTGGATACCGCAGAGCGCCTCGTGTGGCGGTTACAGCTCAATGGGTTATGACGACTTGTACTGGTTCACCAACTACAATAGCTCCTTCGGTAACGAGTCTCAATTGAGGTCGATGATTAACACCTTCAGGAGCAAGGGAATCGGCACGATTGCCGATGTGGTTGTAAATCACCGCAAGAACGTGTCTAACTGGGTGGACTTTCCAGTCGAGACCTATAAAGGAGTGGTCTATCAGTTGAAATCCACCGACATCTGCCGTGACGATGACGGCGGGGCGGCCCTCAATTGGGCAACATCTAATGGTTACTCTTTGAGTAGCAACAATGACACCGGCGAAGACTGGAGTGGCTTGCGAGATCTTGACCACAAGAGCACGAATGTTCAGAACAACGTCAAGGCTTACGTCAAGATGTTGCTCGACGACTTGGGTTATGTGGGATTCCGCTATGACATGACCAAGGGTTACGGGGCGCAATACACAGGCATGTACAATGCCTATGCCAATCCCACCTACTCGGTGGGTGAGTACTGGGACGGTGTCCAGAGTGCGGTCAAGAATTGGATTGACGGTACCAAGGTCAATGGTGTGGTCCAGAGCGCGGCGTTTGACTTCCCCTTCCGTTACGCCGTGCGCGACGCTGTCAACAACAACCGCTGGATCAACTTGTCGGGCAGCAATAAGGGCTTGAATCTGGAGTCCGGATACCGCCGCTACTCGGTGACCTTCGTTGAGAACCACGACACGCAGTACCGCAGCGCCAGCGACCCGCAAGATCCCCTCAACCAGTATGTTGAGGCCGCTAATGCCTATATGCTCGCCATGCCTGGCACGCCTTGCGTGTTCCTGAAGCACTGGATCACCTACAAGGAGAGCATCAAGCAGATGATCTATGCCCGTCAACTGGCAGGAATCACCAACACCAGCACTAACACCCTACAGACCTCTAGCAGTTCGTCCAACTACTATGTTCAGCGCATCACAGGCACCCGTGGAAGCCTGCTGGTGGCTATGGGCAGCAACTCTTACACGATTCCCGGCGGTTATGTCGTCGTGGCCAGTGGCACAAACTACCGCATGGCATTGAGCACGAACACCGAGACCGCATGGGCCAGCAAACCCAGTGGAGCCTATGTGGATCCGTTCAACGTTACATTGACCGCCGTGAGTGCCACCAGTGGTGTACAGATTGTCTATACCCTCGACGGTACTGAGCCCACTGCTACTAATGGCACCGTCATTGCCAGTGGCGCAGCCGTGCCCATCAAGCAGTGTCTGACCCTTAAGGCTGGTTTGCTTGTGGGTGGCACCGTGCGTGGTGTCATTACACGCAACTACACGGTCCAGAACGAGGAATATGACGCCTATGAGATTACGGTCTATCTCAAGGATCCGACTGTAGCACCCAACAACTGGCCGCAGGTCAACTTCTACACCTGGGACAGTTCCAACCAGCAGTTCAACGGCAACTGGCCTGGCCAGACCATCACTGCCACCAAGGTCATCAACGGTGTCAAGTTCTATTATTGCACCTACACCATCACCGGTAGCCAGTATTGCATGAACTTTGTGTTCAACCAGGGTGGAAGCACTGCAGGCAGTCATCAGTCGGTAGATGTGACGGGAGTGAGGACCACTTCCTTCTTTGAAATCACATCCCAGACCAACAAATATACTGTTGCCAACGTGACCGACACCTATCTGCCCTATCTGGACGAGACTGTGGTTCCTGGAGATGTCAACAACGACACTTATGTCAATATTGCCGATGTGACGGCTTTGATTGATTACGTGTTGGGTAGTAGTGAAATCACCATCAATTTGGACGCTGCCGATGTGAATGGAGACACCTTTATCAATATCGCCGATGTGACTGCATTGATCGACCTGGTGCTCAGTTGATCGGGTTTTTGCTGTCAGCATCATCCGATTCAAAACATGACCACGCCCCGCTATTGTGATAACTTTAGTGGGGTGTGGTACAATAAAATGTGCTTTTCTTAGTTTAATTAGGTAAATAGACAAACCAAATTTTTACTAATTAGAAATGAAATTGACAAAATCTATAGCTGCCATCGCCATGATGGCTACGGTTTTGACGGCTTGGGCCCAGGAAGAGAACATCAAGAACACGGAATTTAACCCCGTGACAACGGGTGTGACATCGCTGAGCATTACTCCTGACGCACGTGGCGCGTCGATGGGTGACTTGGGTGCTGCTACCGATCCTGATGCCAATTCACAGTTCTGGAACCCGTCCAAGTATGCCTTTGCTTACAGTAGTGCGGGCGTATCATTGTCCTACACACCGTGGTTGCGCAAAATTGTCAACGACATCTATCTGGCTAACCTGGCCGGTTATTATAAGATTGGCAGTAATGACAACCAGGCCGTGAGTGCCTCATTACGCTATTTCTCGCTGGGCGAGGTGCTGTCGAATGATGCTGAAGGTGCCACGCTGGGTACTCTCAACCCGTTTGAGATGTCGGTCGATTTGGGATATAGCCGCAAGTTGAGCGAAAAATTTGCGATGGGTGTTACCCTGCGCTATATTTATAGTGACTTGGGCTACAGCGACATGAATACGGGCGACCAGACCTCGAGTGCTTCGGCCTTTGCCGCTGACCTTTCGGGTTATTACACCACCTATCCTATCATTGGTCGCAACGAGTGCCAGTGGTCGATTGGTTTCAACCTGTCGAACATCGGTTCCAAGGTGTCCTACAATAAGGGCAACGACCCCGCTTATCTGCCCGCCAACTTGAAGTTGGGTACTGCTTTCACCTTCCCGTTGGCCGACTATAACAACCTGACCTTGGCATTGGATGCCAACAAATTGCTGGTGCCTGCCAAGCCCCGTTCGGCCGACTATGAGAACGACCAGGACTATGATGACGCTTTGCAGGCTTGGAAAGATAAATCGAGTATTTCGGGAATCTTTGACAGTTTCAGCGACAACTTTGCCAAGCGCATTACCTATTCGGTGGGTGCCGAGTATGCCTACGATCAGAAGTTTTTCCTGCGTGGTGGCTACTACTACGAGAGCAAGTATGCCGGTAACCGTCAGTACTTCGGCTTGGGTGCAGGTTTTGCGCTTAATGTCATTAAAATTGACGCCAGCTACATGATTGCCACAGCCCAGAACAGTCCTCTGGATCAGACATTGCGCTTCACCCTGTCGTTTGACATGGACGGCATTAAGGGCCTCTTCAACGGCAACTAATCCAACTCCTAACTGAAAAAGAGCTATGTTCCGCATCGGAATGGGATTTGATGTTCACCGCCTGGTTGAGGGGAGACCCTTGTGGCTGGGTGGTGTGCATATTCCATGGGAACGCGGCTTGCTGGGCCACAGCGATGCCGATGTGGCGATTCATGCCCTGTGCGATGCCCTGCTGGGTGCCGCCGCCTTGCGTGATATTGGTTATCATTTCCCTGATACCGACCCGCGCTACAAGGGCATTGACAGCCGCCTGCTGTTGCGTCATGTGATGAGGCTGATCGATGAGCAGGGTTACCGTTTGGGTAACTGTGACATTACCATCTGTGCCGAGCAACCCAAACTCAATCCTCACATTCCCGCCATGCAGCAGGAACTGGCTTCGTGCATGGATTGTGCCCCTGGGCAGGTTTCTATCAAGGCCACGACTACCGAGCGTCTGGGCTATACCGGCCGTGGAGAGGGGATTGCTGCCTATGCCGTCGCATTGCTGGAATCTAAATCCGAGACGCCATGTTAAGCGAAGCTAAACTGCAACGGCGCATACCCTATCTTGATATCCTGCGCGTCCTGGCTTGCCTGTTGGTCATTCTGATCCACACGCCCATCAGGCCCTATGACGTCTATTACAACACGCCGTCTGTCACGGGAGCGGTTTATACGGTGCTCGTTGCGGTTAACTGCAACCTGTTCTTCATGATTACCGGAGCCCTGCTGCTGCCAGTCGAGGGATCAGGTCGGCGTTTCCTCAAGCGCCGTCTGCGTGTCGTGCTGTTTCCGCTCATCGTTTGGTCGGTCATATACCTGCTTGAACATGCGTTTGTACTGCACAATTTCACTCCCAGGCTACTGACATCCATTCTGTTCCATCCTGTTGAGGGTGTGTTGTGGTATGTCTATGTGCTGCTGGTCATTTATGTGACATTGCCGCTTGTCAGCAAGTGTATCGATGCCATCGGCAAGCGGGGTGTCGAGATGGTGCTGGTGTTGTGGATATTGTCTTCGTTCATCCCCTACCAGCATGGTATCTTCATTGAGGCCGCTCATTACAACGACAATATGTTCGGTGCCTTTGCCAACTACTATGGCTACGTCCTGCTGGGATACTATATGCACCATTATGGATTGCCTGTTTTCACCCGTGCACATGGCTGGAAATACGCTCTGTTGTTCTTTTTCGGCATTGTGCTGATGCCGTTGTTTGAGTTCCTGGTACAAGGGCATTTCCATATCACATGGCAACAGCACATCGACACGATAACGACCGACATCAGCGTCAATAACATCGCCATGGCTGCCTTGCTGTTCGCACTGGTGCAGCATTTCTCTCCCAAGCGATATGACCGCAAGAATCATCCCGGCGCCGCCACATGGTGGCCCCGATTGAGTATGGCTACCTTCGGCATATATTTGTCTCAGATGATTGTCTTGCGCCACATCGTGTGGCCCTTGACCGAACCATGGCTCACGTCGGCCCACTGGGTTGTCGATTGCCTCGTCAGTGGTGTGCTGGCCTTCGTCGTGTGCTTCTTGCTGACATTGTTGCTGCGCCGCCTTCCATTCAACAAATACCTTCTGGGTAAATAAGCACTGTATCAAAAGCGTGGCGGTCGTCCTCGCCATGAGGCCGAAATCGGCCACTTCTCAAGCTATCAACCAATGAAATGATAACGGTTCGCAATCTTGTGGACCGCTTCGTTGTGTATTCATCTCAAAAATCCTTGAATTGCAGTTGTGCCATGGGAAATTAGGAGCGATATGGTTGGGAATTGGGCAATTATTTGTACCTTTGTGCGCCCAAATCAAAAGGGTAACTATTTTGACCGATGAAAGAGAACGAAAAACCCGAAAAAGGTAATCAAATCATAGAGGAAGCGGCCCAGGCTGAGTATAAGTACGGCTTTGTGACCGACATCGAGACCGAGGTGATTCCCAAGGGGTTGGACGAGGATGTGGTGCGCCGCATCTCGGCCCTGAAGGGAGAGCCTGAGTGGCTGCTGGAGTTCCGCCTGAAGGCCTACCGCCACTGGCTGACGCTCAAGGCACCCACCTGGGGCCACGTCCATGTACCTGAAATCGACTACCAGGCCATCAGCTATTATGCCGCTCCACGCAAGAGAAAAGAGACCAAGGAGATTGACCCCGAGTTGAAGAAGACCTTCGACAAATTGGGTATTCCATTGGAGGAACAGATGCGCTTGAGCGGTATGGCCGTTGATGCTGTGATGGACAGTGTGAGCGTCAAGACGACCTATCGTGAGCGTTTGGCCGAGCTGGGCGTTATCTTCTGCTCCATCAGCGAGGCTGTGAAGGACTATCCCGACCTGGTGCGCAAGTACTTGGGTAAGGTGGTACCTTATACCGACAATTTCTATGCCGCCTTGAATTCTGCAGTATTCAGCGACGGTTCGTTTGTCTATATTCCCAAGGGTGTGCGTTGCCCGATGGAACTCTCCACTTACTTCCGCATCAACGCCGCACAAACCGGCCAGTTCGAGCGCACGCTCATCGTGGCCGATGATGATGCCTATGTGTCCTACCTGGAAGGCTGCACCGCCCCCATGCGTGACGAGAACCAGCTGCATGCAGCCATTGTCGAGATCATCGTCGAGGACCGTGCCGAGGTCAAGTACAGCACCGTGCAGAACTGGTATCCTGGCGACAAGGACGGCAAGGGCGGCATCTATAACCTGGTGACCAAGCGCGGCCTGTGCCGCGGACACCGCAGCAAGCTCTCGTGGACCCAGGTCGAGACAGGTAGTGCCATCACATGGAAATATCCCAGTTGTGTGCTCATGGGTGACCACTCGGTGGGTGAATTCTACAGCGTGGCGCTTACCAATAATTGGCAGGAAGCCGATACGGGTACCAAGATGATTCACCTGGGCAAGAACAGCACCAGCACTATCGTGAGCAAGGGCATCAGTGCCGGTCACAGCCAGAACAGTTACCGTGGCATGGTCAAGGTGGCACCCAAGGCCACCGGTTGCCGCAATTACACCCAATGTGACAGCTTGCTGCTGAGCGACACCAGCGGAGCCCACACCTTCCCCGTCATAGAGGTGGGAAATGACACATCGGTGGTCGAGCACGAGGCTACTACCAGCAAGATTAACGAGGAACAGATTTTCTACTGCAACCAGCGTGGCATCTCGACCGAGGATGCTGTGGGCCTCATCGTCAACGGCTATGCCAAGGAGGTGATGTCCAAGTTGCCGATGGAATTTGCCGTCGAGGCACAAAAACTCCTCAGCATCTCGCTCGAGGGAGCCGTGGGATAGTGAATATCCTGGGGACTGCGTAGTTATCTTCAAAGAAACTTAAAACCAAAAACTAAAATATGTTAGTAATAAAGGATTTACAAGCCTCAATCGAGGACAAGCAGATATTGAAAGGCATTAACTTGACCGTCAAGCCTGGCGAGGTGCATGCCATCATGGGTCCCAACGGTTCGGGCAAGAGCACCCTGAGCGCCGTGCTCACAGGTAACCCTGCCTATACTGTCAATGGCGGCAGCGTGGAGTTCTATGGCAAAGACCTGCTCTCGCTTGCTCCTGAGGATCGTGCCCATGAGGGAATTTTCTTGAGTTTCCAGTATCCTGTCGAGATCCCCGGCGTGTCGATGGTCAACTTCATGCGCACCGCCTTGAACGAGAAGCGCAAGTACTTTGGCCAGGAGCCGTTGAGTGCAGCAGATTTTCTCAAACTCATGCGCGAGAAGCGATCTATCGTGCAACTTGACAACAAGCTGGCTTCGCGCGCCGTCAACGAGGGTTTCTCGGGTGGTGAGAAGAAGCGCAACGAGATTTTCCAGATGGCCATGCTCGAGCCGCGTTTGAGCATCCTCGACGAGACCGACAGCGGCCTTGACATCGATGCCCTGCGCATTGTCGCCGCTGGCGTGAACACGCTCAAGAGCAAGGATAACGCCACCATCGTCATTACCCACTACCAACGCCTGTTGGACTACATCAAGCCCGACTTCGTGCACGTCCTGTACAAGGGCCGCATCGTCATGAGCGCAGGTCCCGAGCTGGCTCTAGAGCTCGAGGAGAAAGGCTATGACTGGATTAAGGAACAGGTCGATTCACAGCAATAAAGAGCAGCAATGAACGCCCTCAAGCAATATATTGACCTGTTTGACGAGAGCCGTGAGGTGATTGAGGAACAGTCGCCCACGGTACTGAACACATTGCGCACAACCGCTCGTGAACAACTGGAAACAGCCCGCTTGCCACGCAAGGGCAGCGAGGACTATGAGGCGACCGATCTCGAGGCAGTGTTCGCTCATGACTATGGCGTGAATGTGAACCGTCTGCCGTTTGATGCCGACCCCTCCGAGACCTTCCATTGCGATGTTCCCAACATGAGCACCTGCCTGTACTATACCAGCAACGACGCTTTCCACAGCAGCGCGACTGCCGAGCGCAACATCGGCCAAGTGGTGGTGGAGCCCTTCAGTATGGCTGCAGTGGATTATCCCGAGTTGATGGAAGCCTTCTATGGCAAACAGGCTCGCATGAGCGACCCCACTGTTGCCCTTAATAGCCTGCTGGTGCAGGACGGTCTGCTGATTTACGTTCCTGATGGAATCGTTGCCGAGAGGCCCATACAGCTGGTTAACATCTTCAACGCCGCGCTCGACATGATGGTGCAGCGCCGTCTGCTCATTGTGGTGGGCAAGAACGCAAGTATCAAGATTCTCGCATGTGACCACACCCAGAGTGCCGACTACCATTACCTGAACAACCAGGTGGTGGAAATTGTGGCGATGCAAGGAAGCACGGTGGACTACTACGACATGGAGGAGAGCACGCCATTGACAAGCCGCGTGTCATCTATCTATGTGAACCAGCACGAGGGCAGCAACGTGTTGATCGACGGTATCACCCTCATCAACGGGTTCACCCGCAACAATTATCATGTCGAGGTCAATGGCGAGCATGCCGAAACCCACTTGCTGGGCATGACGATTGCCAGTGGTGAACAACATGTTGACAGCCACACGTTCATCAGTCACAATGCTCCCCGTTGCAACAGCAATGAGATGTTCAAGTATGTGCTCAACGACCATGCTGTCGGTGCTTTTGCCGGTAAGATCTTGGTGCAACCTGACTGCCCGCGCGTCGAGGCCTATCAGGGCAACCGCAACCTGTGTGGAGCGCCCACGGCCAAAATGTACACCAAGCCGCAGCTCGAGATTTACACTGATGATGTGATGTGCTCGCATGGTTCAGCCATCGGCCAGCTCGACGAGGAAGCCCTGTTCTACATGCGCACGCGTGGAATCGGCATCGAGGAGGCTCGCCGGTTGCTGATGCAGGCCTTTGTGGCTGACGTCATTGACGGTGTGCGTCTTGACGCGCTCAAGGACCGCTTACATTATCTGGTTGAGAAGCGCTTTGCCGGTACGTTAAGCAACTGCGCCAGTTGCATGCAGGCATGTCGTCCCGACATTAAGAAATAACAACGATGGAAGCATTAGATATCACCCGCATTCGTGAGGATTATCCCATCCTGCAACGTCAGATTGAGGGTCGCCCCCTCATCTATCTGGATAACGCCGCCACGTCCCAGACGCCGCGCCAAGTGGTGGAGGCCATAGACCAGATGTACTACCATTACAAGGCCAATGTGCACCGCGGCGTGCACACTTTGTCGCAGGAAGCCACCGACTTGGTGGAGCAGACGCGCGAGAAGGTGCGTGCCTTCATCAATGCCAGTAGCATCGAGGAGGTGATATTCACGCGTGGCACGACCGAGGGAATCAACCTCGTGGCATCATCTTTCGGCCAGATGCTCGAGAATGGCGATGAGATTATTGTCACCGTCATGGAGCACCACAGCAACATCGTGCCATGGCAACTGATAGGGCAACGCAAGCGTGTTACTTTGCGGGTCATCCCCATCGACGACAGCGGTCAAGTGGACATGCAGGCCTATGAGGACCTGTTCAGCGACAACACCCGCTTTGTTGCCTTGGCTCATGTATCTAACGTGCTGGGAACCGTTAACCCTGTGAAGGAGATGATTGCCATTGCCCACCGTCACGGTGTGCCCGTACTCATTGATGGAGCTCAGGCGGCTCCCCATGTTCACGTTGACGTGCAGGATCTGGATTGTGATTTCTATGCCTTCTCGAGCCACAAGATGTATGGCCCCGCTGGTGTGGGCATTCTCTTTGGCAAGCGCAATTGGTTGGATAAGATGCCTCCTTATCAGGGTGGGGGAGAAATGATAGGACAGGTGACATTTGAGCGTACCACCTTTGCAGAGTTGCCTTTTAAGTTTGAGGCCGGCACACCCGACTTTGTCGATATCGCCGCCTTTGGAGCCGCTATCGACTACATCCAGCGTTTGGGTATCGGCAATATCGCTGCCCACGAACATGAGTTGCTGAATGCCGCTGTTGAAGGTTTGAAAACCATCTACGGCATCCGGTTGTTTGGCACTGCTCCCGGCAAGAGTGGTGTGGTGTCCTTCCTGGTGGACAATATCAGCAGCTATGACATGGGTTTGCTGCTCGATAAGCTGGGCATTGCTGTGCGCACTGGTCACCATTGCGCTCAGCCCCTGATGGCGCGTTATGGGGTGACGGGTATGGTACGGGCCTCCTTCGCTGTCTATAACACGCTCGACGAGGTCAATGCGTTTGTCGCCGCCACCCGTCGTGTCTCCGACATGTTGAGGTAAATGATGACATTCAGTTCTCACAGTCCGAAATGCGTACTGTGTGAGGGATGGATAATGATAGTATTAGCGAATGAGTGTAAATGATAATACTGCACGTGTCCGAAAGTATGGCTTGGATTTCCTGAAAGGAATCGCGGCGTGTTTTGTTGTGTTCATGCACGTGAGGTTTCCGGAACCTTTCGGCGAATATGTGGCTAGGATTGGCACATTTGCCGTACCTGTCTTTTTCATGACATCAGGTTATTTCTCACTCAATGCATCCAAGAGCAAGACGTTAAAATCCATCAGGCGAACTGCTGTCTATCTGCTTGTGGCCTATTTACTCAATGTGGTGAGAATTCTTGCCGAGAACAGCTTTGACATGGTTGCCGTGTCGGCTTTTTTCAAGACCAAGGTTTTCACGATTGGCCACATGGCAAAGTTCATTGTGCTCTCGCAATCAGTTATTAGCGGTGTCGCATGGTTCCTGATATCCTTGTTGGTTTGTTATGTTCTCAAGTACTTGTTAGGCCGCAAATTGCGGTATCTTGGATATCTGGGTTTGCTCATCGGTGTGATAGGTGTACTGCCGCCTGCAAGCAATTATTTCGGTTTGCCGATCAATAACCCGTGGATTAATGGAATTCCGTTCTTCATTATTGGAGAACTCCTTGCCGACAACAAGGATTGGGTCAGCAAGAATTTGACTAATGTGCTCCTTTGGGTCGCCGGTATCATTGGGTTTGCACTGCTGATAATGGCTTGTTACTGTGGTAAGCAATGGTGGTATATCGGCACCTTGTTGCTTTCACCGTCGCTGTTTGTGCTTTTCTCCAGGATGAATATGCCTTTTAACCGGTTCTGCCTGCTTGGCAGCACCTATGCCTTTTTCATCTACATCGTTCACCCACTGGTGATGCATGCCTATGATGCCATACGTTCATTCCCTTCAATGAGCGAGTTATGGCTTCGCCCAGTCATTGTGTTGGCCATCACGGTGCTGCTCGCTGTGATTTACTATACTGGAAAAGCTATTGTAAATAAACCTAACAATAAAGATAAGAAATGAAAAAGTGTTTATTTCTCATTCCGATACTCTGTATGGTATTTGGTTACCAGCAGGCGGCTGCCGACACGTCGGCGCTGATTGCCGTCGGTGACTCGATGATGGAATTGGGCAATATTATCTCCAAAGGGTTACCCGTATTGTATGTCCAGACGGTGGACGGCGAAGAACCCACCTGCGACTATGTGTCGGCACCCGCTGGCTGTATGGGAAAGACCATCACCAATGCGACCAAAGTTCCCGGCAGGATGGTGATTTATCAGCGTGTTGATAATATGGATAGCCTGATGTATGACAGTGGTGACTATGAAAAAGGCATTAGTGGCATGACCATCAAGATTAGAGGTAACACCAGTGCCTACGGTACCAAGAAACCCTACAAAATCAAGTTGGAGAAGAAACACGACCTGTTCTTCCGCGGCGATCAGGCCACCTACAAGGACAAGGATTGGGTCCTGCTCAAGTTTGATTACCTGCTCAGTTTTGCTGGATTCAAGGTCAATGAGATGCTGGGATTGCCATGGACACCTGCACATCATTTTGTGAACTTGATTGTCAATGACAGTTACAGGGGAGTTTACTTGATGTGTGAGTCGGTGAAACGCAACCCCGATTGCCGCTTGAACGTGGACAAATTCTCAGGCTATATCTTTGAGTGTGACCCCTACTGGTGGAACGAGGATGTGTATGTGAACTCAATCACGTCACCATCCTATAATTTCACCTTCAAGTATCCCGACAGTGATGATATCCTGCCTGAACAGCTTGAGTATATCCAGGGAGTGGTGACAGCCTTCGAAAACAGTCTGACGAAAGCAAATTACCCTGACCTGATTGATGTGCCCTCGTTCGCAGCCTGGTGTTTGGGACACGATGTCTTGGGCACGAAGGACTCAGGTGGAGCCAACAGATATTACACCAAGTATGACAGCACTGATACTTCAAAGATTTTCATGCCTCTGTTGTGGGACTTTGATATGTCTGAGCGCACGGCTAATGCCTGGTCCCAAAGTCACATCAAGCACTTCTCATCCCTTTTCAACAACGCTAACCGTACCTTTGTGGATGAATACTGTGGATTATGGCGCAAAGTGAGTGCACGGTTCTATTCCAATATCCACAACTATTTGGTATTATTCTTCGACAAGCCCGAGGGAAAGGCCCTGGAGGCCAGTCTGGGTGTTGAAAGCATTCTGTGGAATTATACCTATCCGTCGATTCAGTCCAACATTATGGACCGCATCGTTTGGTACGATCCGCGTGTCAAGTGGTTGAACAATGCGGTGAATACGCTTAACCCCGTGGGTGACACTAATATTGATGGCTTGGTCAACATCTCAGATGTGACTTTCCTCATTGATGAGTTGCTGGGCTCCTCAACGGTTTATCGCTATGCGGGTGATGTGGATAGGGACGGAACAATGAGAATAGCTGACGTTACTGCTCTGATTGATCAAATGTTGTCTGCTGTTTAATCTGCTTTGACATGCTGACAGAAAACTAGAAAAGACAGGGTTCACATCCTGTCTTTTCTCTTAAGTGTTCTGAAGCCTAAAAACTTTTAACTAAACCCAAATGTTCATGGTATTAATGAATAAACAAGCCTAAAAACAATTTTTATCTAATTTGATAATGCAAAGAAAAGCAATCAAATCAAACCGTCAAAATCTTTTCAACAAATCGGCTGATTTTATCGGCAAGTGTGGCTTGAGATATTCTTAAGGCTGAGGTTGATAGTTACGGCCTACAATCTCGCACAAGAACCATCTCCCCAAGTAGGACGCGAGAATGCCCAATTTATTCTTGGAGCGAACATGAGGGTCTATCAAGCATTTGTTGCGCAGGCGTTTGATGCCCTTCCAGCATCTGTCTTCGAGCGACTTGTGGTAATGGGTCTTGTCTTGATGGCTTAGCAACAGGATGTTAAAATAGGCGCTTAGCAGCCGGCTGTGGATGGAATTGGCATACTGTTGGTCGTGGGCAACGATATCGGCTTCCAGTTGTTCACCCAAATCCAGCACATCGGCACGTCGTGGTGAAAACGTCTGCAGGATACTCTTGTCGCGCTGGCGGTAGCCGTACAGGATATCGTCAATTTTAACCACAGTGCGGCACTTTTTCAGCAGGGGGTAAATAATGGCAAAGTCCTCATAGTATTTACCGACAGGATAGCGGATACCATGGAACAGTTCTTCTCGATAGAGGCGTCCCCATGCCGAGTGCGTCAACCCTTTCTGGTAAAGGATAGCCAGCAGCGCTTCGCGTTGGTCATAAGCTCGTGGTGGGTCATGATGGCCCGCAGGGGCTGGAAATGCTGTGTCATCGCCATAGAAGGGCCTGTAGCTACCCACAGCGATGTCGGCATCGTGTTGACGCATGGCATCGAGAAGCGTGGTGATAAAGTCGGGGTGCAACACATCGTCACTGTCCACCATGGTGACCAGTTGGCCAGTCATTACGTCCAATGCAGTGTTGCGGGCCGCCGAAAGGCCACCATTGGGCTGGTGGATGACGCGGATGCGTTCATCGCGCTCAGCCCAACGGTCGCACATGATGCCGCTGTCATCGGTACTGCCGTCGTCCACCATAAGAATCTCCATATTGTGGTAGCTTTGGGCCAGAATGCTCTCGAGGCACTGGTCCAAATAGGCCTCCACGTTATAGACGGGGACGATGACCGATACAAGCGGCTCCTGGTTCATTTCACTTTCCACTCAAAGCCGTCCTTGGTGTCCTTGACCTCGAAACCAAACTCAGCGAGTTTGTCACGAATCAGGTCGCTGGTGGCCCAATCCTTGGCGGCCTTGGCATTGCGGCGCATCTCCAGCAGCAGATCAACGGCGTGACGGTAAGGCTCCAAGTTCACGCTGTCGCCACCGGCAGCATCGTCACGGATACCCAGCACGTCAAACAGATAGGTCTGGAAGACGCCTTTCAACTCGTCGATGTCGGCTTGGCTCAGAGTCGCATTGCCGTCGTTGGCCTGGTTGATGACCTTGCAGGCGTCGAACAGGGTAGCGATGACCGTCGGCGTGTTCAGGTCATCGTTCATTGCATCGGCGCAACGCTGGCGGTAGTTCTCCAGCGTGATTGACGACTGCGATGCGGCAGTGAGCGCATTCAGGCGGTGCCAGCCGTCAAGCATACGCTCGACAGCTTTTTCGGCAGCCTGCAGTGCCTCGTTGCTGAAATCGACAGTTCCACGATAATGGGCCTGCAAGATGAAGAAACGTATCGTCATGGGCGAGTAGGCTTGGGTCAATGCGGGGTGGTCACCCGTGAAGAACTGCTCCAGGGTGATGAAGTTACCCAGCGATTTGCCCATCTTCTGCCCATTGATAGTGATCATGTTGTTGTGCATCCAGTAGTGCACCATTTCGTCGCCCTGGCTGGCCACAGCCTGCGCGATCTCACACTCGTGGTGCGGGAACACGAGGTCCATGCCGCCACCGTGGATATCGAAGTGCTGACCCAGGTACTTGCGGCCCATGGCGGTGCACTCGCAGTGCCAACCGGGGAAACCGTCGCTCCACGGCGAGGGCCAGCGCATGATGTGCTCGGGCTGAGCCTTCTTCCACAGGGCGAAATCGGCCTGGTTGCGCTTCTCGCCGACGCCTTCCAGTTCACGGCTGGCATTGAGGATGTCGTCAAGGTTACGGCCTGACAGCACGCCGTAGCGGTGATCACGGTTATAGGCCTCGATGTCGAAATAGATGCTGCCGTTGCTCTCGTAGGCGTAACCGTTCTTCATGATCTGCTTGACCAGTTCCTCCTGCTCGATGATGTGTCCCGTGGCGTGAGGCTCGATGCTGGGTGGCAGCACGTTGAGGGCCTGCATGGCGGCATGGTAGCGGTTGGTGTAGTATTGCGCCACTTCCATGGGCTCCAGTTGCTCGAGGCGGGCCTTCTTGGCAATCTTGTCCTCACCCTCGTCGGCATCATGCTCCAGGTGGCCAACGTCGGTGATGTTGCGCACATAGCGCACCTTGTAGCCCAGCTGCTGCAAGTAGCGGAACAGCACGTCAAACGTGATGGCAGGCCTGGTGTGTCCCAAGTGAGGGTCGCCATAGACCGTGGGGCCGCAGACGTACATGCCCACCATCGGCTCGTTCAAGGGCACGAAATGCTCCTTGCGTCGCGTCAGTGTGTTATAGATGAACAGTGGATGTTCCATTGCTCTATTTTTATTACCCTAAATTAACTATCACGCTTGTCCCTTGGGCAGGGGAAAATCCATGATGCCACCCTGATTGCCGGCGGGGCGCATGATCTTGATTTCGCCGAAGTTCTGCTCGTAGCGGTGGATGTTGTCCTGCAGGGCGAGCATCAATTCCTTGGCGTGCTGCGGAGCCATGATGATGCGGCTCTGAACGCGTGCCTGCGGCATGTTGGGGCCTCTCAGGATCATATCAATAAAGAAGTCGTTGGGACCATGGGCAATCATAGCCATGTTGGCATAGCGGCCTTGCAACTCTTCCTTGGGAATTTCAATCTTAATTTGGTTCTGGTTCTGATTTTCGTTTGCCATAATAATATTGTATGTGTTAAATAAAGAATTATTTATAAAAATCGTAATACTGGTTGCGTGGATAAGTCAAGTCGTTGAGGTGTACCCTCAAGCACTTGAAAGAGGGCTTCTTCCACAGGGCACCCACATTGAACGATGCGTAGCAGTCGCGCCAGAAGGTGCCTCGCTGTCCTCGCAGGTCGTGCATCAGGTAGCAGTGCACCGTGTCGTCGGTGAGCGTTTTGCCGTCTGCCACAAGCATCAATGAGCGAGACTTGGCCGTGTACTCCACTTGGCAGTGCAGATTGATGAATTCGCCCGTTCGCCACAGGCTGCGCAGCTTGACCTCGTGGCAGGGGATGCTGTCAGGCGACACATTGGTCATCCTCAACGAGTCGCTGACGATGGCATTGCAGCTATACACGTTGACGCTGCGGCTTTCGCCCGTCAACTCATCGGCGAAATCATAGCGCAGCAGCACGCGCTGATGCATCTTGACCTCATCATTCAGGCTCACATTTGACTGCAGCCTGACGGCCGACGAGTCGCCGCGCCCCAGGTATTCAAACACAGCCCCCTTGTCATTCTGCCCCAGATAGGTCACAATGTCGTAGCGGTAGTCGGTATATGCGCGGTCAATGTCCTCCTGCTTGTCGCATGAGGCGATAGAGAGCAGGATAGTCAGCAGCAATATCGGCAGGTGTCGCAATTTTTTTTCCATCATCGGTCAGTCGTGTTGCGGGTGGTTTGGTCTACAATCAGTCCGTCGCGCATGTGCAGGGTGCGGTCGGCTTGTGCAGCCAGGCCCTCGTCGTGGGTGACAATAATGAACGTCTGTCCCAACTCGTTGCGCAACTCAAAGAATAGCTGGTGAAGCTCCTGCTTGTTCTGGCTGTCGAGACTGCCCGACGGTTCGTCGGCCAGGATGACCTTGGGACTGTTGATGAGCGCTCGCGCCACTGCCACGCGCTGGCATTCGCCGCCGCTCAACTGTGACGGCTTGTGGTTCAAGCGGTCGGCCAGGTGCATCCTATCCAGCAATCGCCGAGCCCGCTCCATTGCATCGGAACGGTTGTCACCGCCCAGCAGCGCAGGGATGGCGACATTCTCGAGCATCGTGAACTCGGGCAACAACTGGTGGAACTGGAACACGAAGCCGATGTTGCGGTTCCTGAAGTGGGCCAGCTCCTTGTCCTTAAGCGTCAGCACGTTGCGACCCTCATAGCACACCTCGCCCTGTTGGGGCGAGTCGAGCGTACCTATAATCTGCAACAGCGTCGTTTTACCGGCCCCGCTGGGACCCACAATCGACACAATTTCGCCCTGTGCGATGTCCAGATTAACACCTCTGAGCACCTCCAGGTCGCCATACTGCTTGACAATATTTCGAGCCTCAATCATCATATCTAACTTGCAAAGGTAGTGCAAGTCGAGCACAGGACAAAAAGAATTTATTCTTTTTTTATGTCAGGACGCGCACTCTAGCTCCTATAAGCCCTATTGGTTAGTAATCGCTGTGAAAAATCAAGGCATGCATGATGGTATAATGTTTTTTTGTATTAACTTTGCAGCCGATTTATTAACCATAGTGGACAAATTTGGCTGCTTGCAACCACTTGAAAAAATGCTAAAACTGCGATAATCAACTATCTTTATCGGTTTTTTTTAGCGTTCATGTTCCACAAGAATAACAATTTTTGTAACAATGAACAGTAAGAACAATTATCTCTTCACGTCCGAGAGCGTGTCCGAAGGACACCCCGACAAAGTCGCCGACCAGATCAGCGACGCTATCCTTGACAAGTTCCTCGCTTTTGACCCGCTGGCTCATGTAGCGTGCGAAACGCTCGTGACCACCGGCCAGGTCATCATTTCAGGTGAGGTGACTACCAATGTCTATATCGACTTGCAGCGCACTGCGCGCGAGATGATCAACAAGATTGGCTATACCAGGAGCGAATACCAGTTTGATGGTTCCTCATGCGGCATCCTCAACAGCGTGCATGAGCAGAGCGGCGACATCAAGCAGGGTGTTGACCGTGCCGAGGACGATAATGCCGACCAGGGAGCTGGTGACCAGGGCATGATGTTTGGCTATGCCTGCAACGAGACGCCCAACTACATGCCGTTGACTCTTGATTTGGCCCACGCGCTCATGCGTGAACTGGCCGACATCCGTCACAACCACCCTGAACTGATGCCCTATCTGAGACCCGACAGCAAGGCACAGGTGACTGTAGAATATGACGGCGATACCCACCGCCCCGTGCATGTGCACACGATTGTTGTGAGCACACAACACGACGAGGATGTGGACCAGAAGCATATCATGCAGGATGTGCGAGACATTCTCATTCCCAGGACATTGAGGCACTACAGCGACGAAATTAGCACGCTGGTCGATGACAAGACCGAACTGTTTGTCAACCCGACGGGCAAGTTTGTCATCGGTGGCCCCCACGGCGACACTGGCCTCACGGGCCGCAAGATTATCGTGGACACTTACGGTGGACGCGGAGCCCATGGCGGCGGCGCTTTCAGCGGTAAGGACCCCAGCAAGGTGGACCGCAGTGCGGCCTATGCTTGCCGTCACATCGCCAAGAATGTCGTTGCCGCAGGCATCGCCGACGAGGCACTGGTGCAGGTGGCTTATGCCATCGGTCGCGCCGAGCCGGTGAGCTTCTATATCAACACCTATGGCACAAGCCATGTTGACATGAGTGACGCTCAGATTGCCGATATCCTCATGGGATTGTTCGACATGCGTCCCAAGGCCATTATCGAGCGTCTCAAGCTGCTCAATCCCATCTATACCGAGACGGCTGCCTATGGACACATGGGCCGCAAGTATGAGTTGAAGGTCAAGCGATTCGAGTCGCTTTACAACGTCACTAAGGAAGTCGAGGTCGAGCTTTTCACTTGGGAAAAACTCAACATGACCGAAACGCTGCGCGCCACCTTCGGCCTCTCATGATGTTTTTGACGCCTTCTTAGACGCCCAATGACGAATTATTTGTAACTTTGTGGTCTATGGACGAGGAATTTGACATCAGACGGGAGTCGTTGAAGACCGATCAGGACTTTGAACGGGCATTGAGGCCCGTGCGCTTTGAGGATTTTGCCGGACAGGACAAGATTATCGAGAACCTGCGCGTGTTTGTCGCTGCCGCCAAGCTGCGCGGCGAGTCGCTGGACCATGTGTTGTTCCACGGCCCTCCGGGCTTGGGCAAAACCACATTGAGCAATATCATCGCCAATGAGCTGGGCGTGGGGTTCAAGGTCACATCGGGTCCCGTGCTTGACAAGCCTGGCGACCTGGCTGGCTTGTTGACCTCGCTTGACGAGAACGACGTGCTGTTTATCGACGAGATCCACCGCCTGAGTCCAATCGTTGAGGAGTACCTCTACAGCGCGATGGAGGATTACCGCATCGACATCATGATTGACAAGGGCCCTGGTGCCCGCTCGGTGCAGCTCACGCTTGCCCCGTTCACCCTTATCGGCGCCACTACGCGCAGCGGCCTGCTGACCTCTCCTCTGCGTGCCCGCTTCGGCATCAACTGCCACCTGGAATACTATGACCATCATGTGCTCGAGGGCATCATCCGTCGCAGCGCGCGCCTGCTGGCTGTGCCCATCGATGACAAGGCTGCCACCGAGATTGCCCTGCGCAGCCGCGGCACGCCCCGCATCGCCAACTCGTTGCTGCGCCGCGTGCGCGACTTCGCCCAGGTCAAGGGCAGCGGACGCATCGACCTCGACATTGCCCGCTATGCCCTCGAGGCGCTGAACATCGACAAGTATGGCCTCGACGAGATTGACAACAAGATTCTGCTGACCATCATCGACAAGTTTGGCGGCGGCCCCGTGGGCTTGAACACCATTGCCACGGCGATGAACGAGGATGCGGGAACCATCGAGGAGGTCTATGAGCCCTACCTGATCAAGGAAGGTTTTATTAACCGCACCCCGCGCGGCCGTGAGGCGACCATGCTTGCCTATAACCACTTGAAGCGTGAACGCCCCGGCGAGGTGGGCTCGATTTTTTAGAGAACAGTTAACAGTGAATAGTTAACAGTTGGCTTCCGCACTTTCACTCTCAACTATTAACTGATAAAATGGCTAATCTGAAAACACTGGCAAAAGACACTGCCATCTATGGCTTGAGCAGCATCATCGGGAGGTTCCTGAACTACCTGCTCGTGCCCTTATATACCGCTAAAATGTCGGCGGAATCAGGCGGCTATGGTGTTATCACCAACGTGTATGCTTACACGGCACTGCTGCTTGTCATCCTCACCTACGGCATGGAAACGACCTACTTCCGCTTTGCTAACAAGAGTGAGGAGAACCCCAACACCGTCTATAGCACGACGCTCATGACCGTGGGCAGCACCTCGCTGCTGTTTGTGTTGCTGGTGCTCGCTTTCCTGCCGGGCATCTCAGGTTGGATGGGCTACAGTGCCCATCCCGAGTATGTCTGGACGATGGCTATCGTGGTTGCCCTCGATGCGTTCCAGTGCATCCCGTTTGCCTATCTGCGCTACCAACGCCGCCCTTGGAAGTTTGCCGCCCTTAAGCTGTTGTTCATTTTCCTGAACATCGGGTTGAACCTGCTCTACTTCGTTGTTTTGCCCGCCCTGTACAAGAGCCATCCCGACATCATCGGCAAGATCTATGATCCCAGCGTCGGTGTGGGCTACGCCTTCTTTATCAACCTGTTCTGCACGGGTCTGGTGACGTTCTTCTTCTGGAAAGAGCTGACGGGCATCAAGTACAAGTTTGACTGGTCGCTGTTGAAGCGAATGCTCAAGTATGCCTGGCCCATCCTGGTATTGGGCATCGCTGGCATCCTGAATCAGACGTTCGACAAAATGTTCTTCCCCAAGATTTACAAGCAGGCCGATGTGCAGACGCAGTTGGCCATCTATGGCGCTGTAGTGAAAATAGCCATGATTATGGCACTGATCACTCAAGCCTTCCGCTTTGCATACGAGCCGTTCGTGTTCGGTAAGAGCAAGGACAAGGACAGCCGCGAGACCTATGCCCAAGCGATGCGCTATTTCGTTATTTTCACGCTGCTGGCCTTCCTGGCTGTGATTGCGTGGATTGATGTGCTCAAGATTTTGTTCCTGCGCAACGAGGACTATTGGGTGGGCCTCAAGGTCGTGCCCATCGTCATGGCTGCCGAAATCATGATGGGCATCTACTTTAACCTGTCGTTTTGGTACAAACTCATCGACAAGACCATCTGGGGCGCTTGGTTCTCGGGCATCGGGTGTGCCGTGCTGATATTGGTGAATGTCATCTTTGTGCCTAAATATGGCTACATGGCTTGCGCTTGGGGTGGTGTTGCCGGCTACGGTACGGCCATGGTGCTGAGCTACCTCGTGGGGCAGAAGTATTATCCCATCCGGTACCCCATGCGCGACATTGCTCTGTATGCCGTCGTGACAGTCATCCTGTTTGCAGCGATGATGCTGCCGGTAGAGAACATGTGGCTCAAACTGGCTTACCGCACCGTGCTGCTCTTGCTGTTCATGGGCTTCATCTACCGCAAGGAACACCTCGCACCCATGCTTGCCAAACTGCCCGTGGTTGGCCGCTATTTCAAATAAAGAGTTCAATTTATTATAATTATAGAAAGTATGGAAATTAAAGCTGTAAAAATGATTGACGGCGGTTTCATGAACCAGCCGTTCGCCTTTGGTGGTGAGGAGGGAAAAGACAAGTTCGATGAGCAGATAATCTACCGCAGCAGCTTGCAGAACTTCCTTATCGACACTGGAGATGAGGTGATCTTGGTTGACACTGGCTTCCAGAATGACTACAAGGAGCCGGCCAAGAAATTGGGCGCTCCACTCTACATGGGTGAGAAGCATCATGACTACATGGCCGCCCTTGAGGAGATGGGTTATCGCCCCGAGCAGGTGACCAAGATCCTGCTCACGCACAAGCATCCTGACCACTCGGCAGCGTTGCAGTATTTCCCCAATGCCAAGCTCTACATGTCACCTGAGGAGGCCGACGCCATGAAACTTGATGGTCCCAACGTGGTGCGCGCTACCTACCAGGACGGCCCCTATCACAATTTCCCGCAGGCTCAACGTGTCGCCGATGGTGTGTGGCTGATCGCTGCCAAAGGACACACCATAGGCAACAGCATTGTCATCGCCGAACACGATGGCCTGTACTACATGATGCATGGCGACGTGACCTATTGTGACGCCGCACTGAAGGCCAACAAGTTGTCGATAGTGTTTGAGGACATCACGGCTGCGCGCGAGACCCTGGACCGCGTGCGCGAGTTCATCCAGGATAATCCCACGGTCTATCTCTCGACCCATTGTCCCGAGGGATATGAGAATCTGGAATTGAAGCGCGTGATGACCCTCTAACGGCTCGGCAGGACACGTGTTGATGTGATAAGAGTGACCCGGTAACCTGACCGCATTGGGCGGCTGAGTTACCGGGTCACTATTTTCTGTTACTGTCGGTGGTTATTGAAATAGGATGAGGTCGATGACGTTATTGACGTCGGCAATGTTGACATCGCTGTCACCGTTCACGTCACCCTCGACAATTGCCTTGTAATACCGGATAACCTCGATGGGCTGGAATTCCATTTCTCCGCGATAAAGGGCCAAGAAGCCGGCCACGGTCCAGTGGTCCAACTTGAGATAGTTACACGGGTCAAATACTGACAGGATGATGCTGATGATATAATTGACATCGGCAATGTTGATTTCGCCGTCTAGATTGACAGAATAGGGCTGATAGATGTAGTGATTGATGGTGTCAATGGGAAATCTATTGTAAACTTTCATTTCCTCGGTTTCGTCACTAATTATGCCTTCCTCGTCATTTAATTCAGCATTCTCAAAGCCCAAGAACCAGTGAACCATATCCATGGATACTTCCTCAATGGGCAAAATCACAGGCTCGACTGGGTCGGTTTCGCTGATTTTCTCCCACCCTGACAAGTTTGAGAGTTCGATCATGTTTTGATACTCGGTCCAGCTTGCTGCGCCAATAATGAGGTCCCCATTCTTGAACTGATTGCTGATGTTGCCGTACATCAAACCATAATTTTCACAGGAGTCCTTGATGTACAGATAGTTGCCATTCTGGTAAATCACAGTCAATGGGCAATCAAATCGAGCGACTTGCCCTTTGGGAACATCATACAAGTCTGTCAGGCAGCAGAGATCAATAATGGGCGTAGGTTGATTGATTGGCAACAATTGATAGATGCATTTACCATCTTGAAAATATGCTCCCACGATTCCGTAGATGTCGTGTGGCCTGCTCAAATCAGGGGGGAGGATATACCCAAAGGTGTTTGCGTAGTATGGTGCCTCGTTACCATTTCCATCCATCAGCACATTCCTTGTCGGATCGATCATGACATTGCGCACCACGACGTAATGTGCCCAATGTTCCTCATCTATCTGGTCCAGTGTTATTTCCTCTGCGATAACATCGACGTGATTGATGGGGGCTTGGAAGTTGACAGGGTTGTTCAACTCGTAAACACATCTGTAAAATGTGACATTTCCACCAAATCCGGCAGGAATCACGTCACCTTGATGGTAGGTCTGTCCAGTATTGCCATATACCATGCCAAATCCGGTCTCGTCCTTAGCATACAGGTAATTGCCTTGTTGGTAAAGCACTGTTGCGTCATAGCCCATTGTTACCGTGGGATTGGGATTCTCGGGGTCATTGCCAATGAATGGCAGATCACCAAAGCCGATGAGAGGGTCGGGTGTGGTGCGCTCGATTTTTACTGGTAGCACTTGGTAAACGGTGTTCTCGTTGCCATAAGAGCCGATGATGGCGGTTACATTAAATGTCCCTTCGAGGTTAGTGGGTGCTGAAACACACATTGATCCGAAATAAACAGGACATTGCATGCCGTTCTCATCGGTGATGACATAGTTCCTGCCATCCACTTGGCTAATGGTTACATTCTCGAAGTAAACAAGGTGGGCGAACATGCTGTGTCCCACCATTGCAGGGGTGATGACTAAGGGCGCAACGGGAACATTCTCAACGGCGGGCTTGAATTCACGGGGATTGTAGAACTCAGGTTCACCGCTATATGTCGTTTTGGTCATGATGAAACCTGGAGGAATCACATCACCCGTTTTGTAGGTTTGGCCGGTTTCACCATAAATCAGGGCACATCCAGTCTCGTCCATGACATACAGGTAGCGGTTGCATTGAGCCAATACAATGACCCTGTGGATGAAGCAGATGAGGGTCCCATCTGGCGCTGATTTCGCTTTTTCAAGGCTGTTGTAAAAATCCTCATCATCAATGAACTCATAGGTGGCGCTGACCACTTCGCTCACCTCGCCCTCCTTGGCCGATATGGCTTTAACGGTTGTGGTCATGTTCACGATAAACGGGCTGTCATACACCGGTGAAGCCGTGGTGGGGTTAGCACCGTTGGTGGTGTAGTGAATTGTGGCATCAGTGGTGGGGCAGGTGATGCTCACCTCGACAGGGGCATAGTAGGTGCCCCCTGCTGGAGAGATGTGGGGTAATGACAAGCCGCCGCTTTCGATGGTGACAATAATCCTGGTAAAGCGCACCTGGTTTGTTGCTGCGGTGAAAGTGACACACTGGGCACAGCCTTCCCAAACCCCTATTTTTTCAGCATAGGAAAATGTGCCTGTATCTGTCACGAGATTGCCTGGCCCATACTGGGCATCACCAATGGCAGTGCATTCAAATACAATTTTGATGATGTTGCCCACGTTGGAGCAGATGGTAAGGGTTTGTCCCTTGTAGAGGCGGTATTGGCTACCATTGGCGAGACCATGGGAAAAAGAGACTGTCACGCCTTCTTTCTCGATGATAAACGGGCTTTGGGTACCCACTTCGGGGGGCAAGTCGGTTGTGGCATCAAATACCACGTCTAGACCCCAGGCGTTGGAGGTCAACAAGCAAACGAATAACAGTGTTAAAAACTTCCTCATTGTAGTTGATTTATAAAAGTGACGGAAAAAGAAACGTGCATGTTGATGGGGAGCGGCAATCCACAAGTGTAGCCACCATTGCCCCTGTTGCAATGACAGGATACAATTATCCCCACGTCACAAGGGCCGGTTGACCAGGTGTCGTGGGGATGATGGCTTGCCACCGCACTGGGTTTCCCCTCATCAGTGAGAGGGAAAAACGGAAAACATATTCCAGGGTTATATGACTGTTGGCGGAGTGTCATTGTTTACCTCCGCAGCCTTTTTAAGAGTGACATCATCGTTATTGGGGAGCCTGTAGGCTGATTTTCACGGTGCAAAGATACAAAATCATCGGCAGGGCACCAAATTTATCACTAAAAAACTAAGTATAAGGGCGATAAAAAATAGTTGGGGCAGTTCCACTGGTGGAACCGCCCCAAACTTGTTGTAGCGTAGGATAATGAAATGTGATTACTTCATCACCTTAACGGCGTTGGTCGTGCCATCGGTGTAGGTGGTCACAACGATGGTTGCACCGTTAGCCTGGGTCATTTCCTGACCGGCAAGGTTGAAGTAACGAACATTGGCAACGGTCTTGTTGCTCCAAACCTCATCGACGGCACCCTCACCGTGCTTAACGATGCGGATGGGATAGAGCTCGAGCTGACCCTTGTAGATGGTCAAGAAGCCGTCAACGTCATAGGTCTCACCAGGCTTCAGTTCGGGGATCACGATGTTCTCGTCATTGGTGAACTTGTGGAACACGATCATGTTGCCCGTCTCGTCGGCCATCATGTAGGTGTTTGCAGCCTCTGCAGCAGCCAGGGTGACACCCTCGAAGCGCAGGTACCAGTGAATCATATCCTGGGAAACCTCCTCGATGGGCATCATCTCGGGCTCAACCTTATTGCCGTGACCGGCCTTAACGAAGGTGTCACTAACGGGAACAATCTGCTTTGCGCCCTGATATTCACTCCAGGTTGCAACAGCGTCGTTGATGAAGTCGCCATTGACAAACTCGGTGTAAGCTACACTACCATAAGACAGGCTGAAGTTACCGTCAACATCCTGTACATACAGGTTGGGACCATACTGGTAGATGGTGGTCAACGGTGTGGTAAAGTGTCCCTGTTGACCCTGGTTGAGGTCGTACAACTCAGGAATGTTAGCCACGTCAATGGGAGTGGGATCGGGATCATCACCCTCATCAAACCACAGAGGCAATACCTGATAAGCGTTATAAACGCCAACTACACCATAAACATCGTGTGCAACCGTCAGGTCGGCAGGCAGAGTAGCTTGGAATGTGTTGTTATACATTTCGCAAGTGTTGCCATTGGCATCGGTGATCTGTGTGCCAGTTGCGTTAATCATGACGTTCTTGAGTACAACGAAGTGAGCCCAGTGTGCATGATCAACTTGCGAGGCGTTGATCTGCTCGGGAGTCGGCTTCACGTTCTTGATAGCAGCCTGGAAACCTGCAAGGGGTGCAGCCAGCTCGGGCTCGCCCTTATAGGTGGTCTTCTTGCCACTGTAACCAGCGGGAATCACATCACCATGCTTGTAGGTCTGACCCAAGTCGCCGTATGCCAAACCGAAACCAGTCTCATCCATGGCATACAGGTAACGACCGTGCTGACCAATGATGGTCGTCTCGTAGGCAAAGGTAACCTCGGTGTCATCGGGGGTGTCAAACATGGTGCCCCAGCCGAATTCACCACCACCGTCCTTCTTCAAATAAGTGGGCAGCAACTGGTAAACTGTGTTTTCATTACCATAGGAACCAACCATGCCTATCACATCAAAGGTGCCATTGAGGTCGCTGGGAGCGTTGACGCCCATCGAGCCGAAGTAGACAGCACAGGTGTTGCCGTTGGCATCAGTCAATACATAGTTGCGATCATCAACCTTGTTGATGGTGACACCGTTCATGGCTACATAGTGAGCAAACATGGCATGACCCACCTGGTTGGCCGTGATGGTCTCAGGATTGATGGGGTTGTTGCCAGATGCGGGCTGGAAGCCGCTGATGACCTGCAATTCAGGCTCACCGGCATAGGTGGTCTTCTTGCCAGCGAAACCAGCGGGGATGACGTCACCGTTGACATAGGTCTGGTTGGTCTTGCCATAGAATAAAGCATAACCGCTGTTGTCCTTAACGTACAGGTAGTTGTTGTGCTGAGCAAGCACGTTGACAGGATTGTTAAACACTACCACAGCATCGTTGGATGCGTTCTGGAAGCCGGCGATGTTGTTCACGGGAGTTGCGGTAGCAAACTCATAGGTTGCGCTAACCACGTCACTCACCTCACCGTCCTTGGCCGAAATGGCCTTAACGGTGGCGTTGCTGCTCAAGGTGAAAGGAGCAGTGAACTGGGTCGAGCTGGTGGTGGGGGTGCTGCCGTTGGTGGTGTAGTAAATCTTGGCACCCGAGGTAGCACAGGTCATGTTCACCTCGATGGGGCCGTAGTAGGTGCCGCTTGCAGGAGTGATGCTGGGAGCACCGAGGCTTGCGTTACCGACGGTCACGACAATCTTGGTGCAGCGAACCTGGTTGGTAGCGGCTGTAAAGACGATTTGTGCATCAGCACCAGTCCAGGTACCGATCTTTCCCGAGTAAGCATAGCTGCCGGTGCTGGCAGTGAAGCAACCGGGACCATACTGTGCCTCACCTTCGGCAGTGCACTCAAACACTACCTGGTTGATTGCGCCAATCGACGAGGTGATCGTGGCAGTCTGGCTCTTGTAGATGCGATACTGGGTATCGTTGGCCAAGCCGTTGGACACTTCAATCTTGATGCCATCCTTCACAATTTCGAAGGCTTGGGCAGTGCCAGGGCTGTTGCCGTTGTCAACACCAGCTACAAACGTGATGTCGACTGCCCATGCGGCGCTAGCCAACATACACAAGGTTAATAACGTAAAGAATTTCCTCATTGCAATGAAAGTGATTAATTGGTTAATAATGCTGAATTCACATAGTTTGTTTAATTGGGCAAAGGTAATACTATTTCCCCATTCGGGTGCACGGGGAGATGTTAAATTTTTCATAATTGCATGACGAGCAACAAAAAATATTCTTTTTTCAAAAAAATGGCTTTTTTGTTGCGACCATGTGGTGAAATGTTAATAACTTTGCAGTTCCGATTAGCTCGAAAAGTTATTAATGTGTAGGAGTGTGAAACGTTTTTTATCAGTAATCTTGACATTGTGGGTCATGAGTGCCGCATGGGGGCAAGGTTTGTACATCGGCGGTCACAAAGCCGTTAGGGACATCTTGTACTACAGGTGGTTGTGCAGCATCCCCAAGGAATACTTCGGCACCGACTGGACGACACAGTTGGTCATGGACAGCACATGCACCAGGATTCAGTTTAACGGCGTGACCATAGCCAATGGCGATACCGTGACCTTCGACTCCATTGCCGGTGGCAAGGAGTATCCGTTCTCGGTGATGTACAATGGCGCCATCCTGAATGGAAAAATCACTTTCACATGGCTCCCGATCATGGAGCTTAATGGCTCGTTCAGCACTGAGTATTCCAATGGCACCATCTCTCTCAATACCCCCGACAGCTTGACCCGTGAAGACGACATGGTCGCCAAGCTCAAGTGGCGTGGAGGCATCACCAACGGCGCAGGCCGCGCCAAGCGCAACTATAGCATCAAGTTTCTTGACGAGAACGGTGACAAGATGGACCGCAGGCTGCTGGGCCTGCGCAAGGACAACCACTGGAAACTGGACGCGGGGCAGGTGGACCTGCTGCGCGTGCGCAACCGCGTGTGCACCGACCTGTGGCTGGATATGTCCGTCAAGCCATGGTATGCCGATCTTGAGCCTAAAATGGTGAACGGTTCCCGTGGCAAGACCGTCGAACTGATCCTCAACCAGCGCTATCATGGCATCTTCCACTTGATTGAGCCTGTTGACCGCAAGCAACTCAAGCTGGTCAAGCATGATACCATCAACAACGAGTTCCATGGCCAGTTGTGGTACAACAAGTACTGGAACCGCACTGGAACGATGGGCCTGCCGGTGCCCTATAGCAACTACCGCGAGCAGTGGGACAGCTTATTTGTCGAGTATCCCGATTTTGAGGAGGTTTGCCCCACCGACTGGTCCACTTTGGCTAATGGGGTCCACTTTGCCTTCAACACCAGCATCAACCGCGATTGGGTAGCCTTTGAAGACTCCCTGGGCTATTATTTTGACCTGCCTGTCATGATGGATTACCTGATTTTTATCGTGACACTTGGGGCCGTGGATAACGAGTCCAAGAACGTTTTCTACAGTTGCTATGACAAGACGATTGATCCGCGGTTGCTCATGACGCCATGGGATCTGGACTTGACCGTAGGCCAGAAACTGCCCACATGGGACGATTCCAAGGTGGCTCCTGACCGTTACATCACCTGGATTTCGCATGTGCCCATGTACAACATGTATTTCAATTCCAGGTATTTCTATAAGAAGATCAGAAAGCGTTACTGGCAGTTGCGCAAGACCTATCTCGACACCGACAGCCTGGTCGATCGCTTCAGACGCGTGGTGGATGAACTGGAAGCCTGTGGCGCGGCGGCACGTGAAGAGCAGCGCTGGTCCAAAACCATTGACATCTACGGCCAAACGCTTGACCTGAGCAAGGAAATGGAAAAGGTGGAGAAATGGATTCGTGACCGCATGGCCTATATCGATATGGATATCTTCCCCTATATCGAGCCGTTATTTGGCGATGTCAATGATGACGGCGAGGTCAACATTGTCGATGCCAATGCCGTGATCGCCGTGATCAGCGGCAACACTGTCGACGAGGAAATCACCGCTCGTGCCGACCTGAACAGTGACGGCGAGGTCAATATTACCGACCTCAACACCGTTATTGGTGTCATCCTCAAGTGATGGCGTGATGCCTCCAGTAGAGCATATAACTAAATAACAATACTAAATTTTTTATGGCAGAAGAAATCATGAACCAAGAGGAGATGAACAACCAGCCGCAGCGCAAGGAGGTTTCTCCCGAGAAACTCAAGGCCCTGCAGGTGGCTATGGACAAGATAGGCAAGACCTTCGGCAGCGGGTCGATCATGAAGTTGGGCGACGACCACATCGAGGACATCGAGGTCATCCCCACGGGCTCCATCGGCCTGGACAACGCGCTGGGCGTGGGCGGTTATCCCCGTGGCCGCATCATCGAGATCTACGGCCCCGAGTCATCGGGCAAGACCACCCTGGCCATCCATGCCATTGCCGAGGCGCAAAAGATGGGTGGCATCGCCGCCATCATCGATGCCGAGCATGCCTTCGACCGCTTCTACGCCGAGTCGCTGGGTGTTGACGTGAACAACCTGTGGATCAGCCAGCCCGACAACGGCGAGCAGGCCCTTGAGATTGCCGACCAGCTCATCCGCAGCAGCGCCATCGACATCATCGTCATCGACAGCGTCGCAGCACTCACGCCCAAGGCCGAGATCGAGGGCGAGATGGGCGAGAGCAAGATGGGTCTCCAGGCCCGCCTGATGAGCCAGGCCCTCAGGAAGTTGACCGCTACCATCAGCCGCACCAACACGTGCTGCATCTTCATCAACCAGTTGCGCGAGAAGTTGGGGGTGATGTTCGGCAACCCCGAGACCACCACTGGCGGCAACGCCTTGAAGTTCTACAGCAGCGTGCGCCTCGACATCCGCCGCATTGGCCAGATCAAGGACGGCGACCAGGTCACTGGCAGCCTCACCAGGGTAAAAGTGGTCAAGAACAAGGTGGCGCCTCCCTTCCGCAAGACCGAGTTCGAAATCCGCTTCGGCGAGGGCATCAGCAAGGCCGGCGAAATCATCGACCTGGGTGTCGAGTTCGGCATCGTCAAGAAGAGCGGGGCATGGTTCTCCTATGAGGGCACCAAGCTGGGCCAGGGCCGTGACGCCGCCAAGCAGATGGTCCTCGACAACCCCGAACTCGCCGACGAGCTCGAGGCCAAGATCAAGGAGGCCATGAAAGCCAAATAAACTCCCAAGAAGGAATAAACTAACTACGAATTACACGAATTAAACGGAGGCTCCACAGCGGATGCCCATTCGTTTAATTCGTGTAATTTGTAGTTGATAAAAGTCCGAATTCTTAGTTTTTTAATAGTAGCCGTTGAGCAGGTAGTCGATGAGGGTGACCACATCGGCAATGTCAACGCGGCCATTGTTGTTGAAGTCGCTCGAATCAAAATAGAAGTCTTCGCTGCCTCCGCCCAGCATGACGTCAATCATGTCGGTCGCATCCTTTATGGTAACGTTGCCGTCGCCATCCACATCGCCAGGGCCAGAACTGCCCCAGCCGTCAATGTTGGCGAACTTGTACCAGTAGTCCGCGGCTTGGTAGCTTTCGATGAATAGGCGCGGCACGATCAGCCGGGCGCGGTTATAGGCCGCCGTCGAGAAGCAGTCGCTGCTCGCCATCACGGGCGGCACCGTGCCCAGGCATTTGACAGTCGCCAGCGCGTTGCAGTAGTTAAACGCCTTCGCGCCAATCAACGTCACGCCACTGCCGATGGTCACGCTCGTCAACCCCGTGCACCCCTGGAACGCCTGCTCCCCAATGCTCTCAACAGTGTTAGGAATCACAATACTGGTCAACTCATAACAATCGTTGAAAGCGTTGTTATCAATCGCCGTGACTGCAAAGGGATAAATACCCTTAAAAGAAACCGAGTCAGGAATCACCACGTCACCGCAATAAAGCGCCCCCTCATTATTGTTCGCGATCACGCTTGCGGTACTTTCATCTAAGACGCGGTAATATATGTCATCCGTCTTAAAGCGAATTGCATCGATGTTAGTGAAGTCTTTCCAATATTCCGCCTCTTGGTAATTTCCCATAGCAAATTCTGGCACATATAATGTTGCACCATAACATTCATCAAATGTATAAGAATCTATAGTTGGTAGTGTCACCCCCCAACTATAAATTTCAGTCAGTCCAAAACAGCCAGCGAACGCCCGATTGCCAATAGACGTGACGGATTTAGGGATGTTGATGCTGGTCAAGTAATAGCACGACGCGAATGCGAATTCACCGATTGAAGTGACAGAGTTGGGAATAGTGAGGCTGGTTAATCCGCAGCCATCAAAGGCGAATTCACTAATGGATGTGATAGAATTAGGAATGTCAATACTAGTCAGTCCATAACAGCTGGAGAACGCTCCATCACCGATTGAAGTGACAGAGTTAGGTAAGGTGACACTAGTCAGTCCCCAACAGCCAGAGAACGCTCTTTCACCGATTGAAGTGACAGAGTTGCCAATGGTCAAATTTGTTAGTCCAAAACAATCACAAAACGCTAGGTCGTAGATTGTTATGACAGAGTTAGGAATATTAATGCTTGTTAGCCCGCTGCAGCTATAGAACGCTGCGTCACCGATTGAAGTGACAGAGTTGCCAATGTTAATGCTGGTTAGTCCGCTGCATTGATAGAACGCTCCATCACCAATTGAAGTGACAGAGTTAGGAATGTCGATGCTTGTCAGTCCGCTGCAGCCAGAGAACGCATAGTCACTAATACCGAGAGTACCTTCTCTAAGTATGATGTTGGTTCCTTCTGGCATCGTGCCTTTGTATTTGTATGCCACCAATCCTGCATAGACTAGTCCATCGGGTTGGTTATTGAACCAAGGTGTATCATAGAAAGCCCAACCGCCGATGGCAGTTACGGAGTTTGGGATTTCAATGCAGGCCAATCCGCTGCATCCTGAGAAAGCATAGTCACCGATGGCAGTTACGGAGTTTGGGATTTCAATGCTGGCCAATCCGCTGCATCCTGAGAAAGCAAAGTCACCGATGGCAGTTACGGAGTTTGGGATAGAAACGCTCGTCAGATTGTAGCAGCCCTGGAACACAGCGTCACCGATAGAAGTGACTGAGTTTGGAATGTCAATGTTGGTCAGACCAGTGCAGCCATTGAATGCGAAGAAGCCGATGGCGGTTACGGAGTTTGGAATTTCAATGCTGGCCAATCCGCTGCATCCTGAGAAAGCATTTCCAGCAATTCCGAGTGTACCTTCTGCGAAAGTTATACTTGTACCTATTGGCATATTGCCCTTGTATTTATATGCCACCAAGCCAGCATAAACCAAACCATCGGGTTGATTGTTATACCATGGCGTATCATTGAATGCATGGCTACCGATTGAAGTAACTGAGTTGGGGATGTTGATGCTGGTTAGTCCGCTGCATCTAGAGAATGCAGAGCCTCCGATGGAGGTGACGGAGTTGGGGATGTTGATGCTGGTTAGTCCACTGCAGCTAGAGAACGCAGAGTTGCCGATGGAAGTGACGGAGTAGGTAGTGCTACCATAAGTGACAGTCGAGGGGATGGTCACGGAACCAGAGTACTCATCGTACTCATATGCAGGTGATCCTTTATAAGTCACGGTGGCTTCGTTGCCGTTGATGGTGTAGTAGATGCCGTCGACCTCGAAATCGTGGGCGGTGGCGGTGGCTGGCAGCAGGAGGGCCAGCAGGAGGAAGAGTATAAGTTTCTTATTCATTTTAATAATAGTTTTGGGTCAATACCGTGGTAAAGTCAGTGGCAAATATAGCACAAATAACCATTCGTTGGGCATTCTGCGCTCAAAATAGAAGAAATCTATCCCTAATTTCCTTAAAGGAATCCCCTGGGGGGCTAATGCGAATTACACGAATTAAACGAATTGGGATCCGCTGTGGAGTCTTTGTTTAATTCGTGTAATTTGTAGTTTAAATGATTTTTGTATTTGGGGGTCAGTCGAGGTCGGGGGCGTTGTCGCTAAGGGAGAAGGCTTTGGGAAAGGTTTAGTAGCTGAACGGCTTTTCCTTGACGATGACAGCCTCGCCATAGGCAAGAATGCCGTTGGCACTGCTGTCGATTCTCACATTGACCAATGCGTTGCAGCCCAGCTCTTCGGCCTTCTTAACCAGACCCTTAATGGCTTTGTTGGCGCTAATAATAGAGTTCTCGATAAGAATGCCTTGACTCTTCTCGACATCGTAGCCCACTACACTGGGCAAGGTGGTTATGAATTTTCCTTCAATCATGATGACGTTGTGATGGTGCCGCCCAGGTCGCCAGCGCCTGGGCCGAGCTCGATGACGTGGTCGGCGGCCTTGATGACGTCGGTGTTGTGCTCGATGACATAGACCGTATTGCCCATATCCACCATCTGCTCGAACAGGTCGATGAGGTGGCGCACGTCCTTGAGGTGCAGGCCGTCGGTGGGTTCATCGATGACAAAGACGCCGCGTGTGCCGCCCGCCTCGAGCGGCAGCGTGTACTGCTTGAGGCAGGACGCCATCTTGAGCCGTTGCAGCTCGCCGCCCGACAGGGTGCTCAAGGCCTGGTTCAGGTGCAGGTAATGCAGGCCAACGGCCATCATGGGCTGCAGCTTCTCCTCGATGCTGGTGCCCTTGAAGAATTCGCTGGCGCGACGCACCGACAGGTCCATCACCTGGGCGATGTTCATGCCGTCGATGGTATATTGCAGCGCCTCATGCGAGTAGCGCAGGCCGTGACAGGCCTCGCAGGTGGTCTCGATGTTGTCCATGAAGGCCATCTCGGCGATGACCACGCCCTTGCCGCCGCACACGGGGCAACCGCCCTTGCCGTTGAAGGTGAAATACTGCTCTTTGATCTTGTGCGCCTTGGCGAAGCGCTTGCGGATGTCGGGGGCGACGTCCATATAGGTGGCTGGGGTGGAGCGCAGGCTCACGCCGATGTTCTTCTGGCTGATATACACCACGTCGCCATGCTCGCGGCGGAAGCATTCCATCAGCGAACTCTTGCCCGAACCCGCCACACCTGCCACAACGGCCAGCACGCCCATAGGCAGGTCGATGTTGATGTCCTTGAGGTTGTGCAGCGTGGCGTGCCGCAGGGCGAAGCTGTGCTTGATCTCGCGCGGCAGGGCCTTGAAGTCACCGTGCTGGCTCAGCATCTGGCCCGTGCTGGTGCCGCTGTGCAGCAATTCGCCGTAGTTGCCCTCAAAAATGATGCGCCCGCCCTCGCTGCCCGGGCCAGGGCCCAGATCGACGATGTGGTCGGCCAGCCCGATCATCTCGCGGTGGTGCTCAACCAGCAGCACGGTGTTGCCCGCGTCGCGCAGGCGCCTGACGGAGTGCTTCATCTTCTCGATATCGTGGTCGTGCAGACCCGTGCTGGGCTCGTCAAGGATGTAAAGCACGTCGGCTAGCGACGAGTTGATGTACTTGGCGATTTTGCAGCGCTGTGCCTCGCCGCCCGATAGGGTGCCCACGCCACGGTCCAGGCTCAGGTAGCCCAGCCCGATCTCTTCGAGGGCCGTGAGTCGTGCGCTGATGGCCTGCTTCAGGTCCACGGCCAGCGGTGCCGTCAACGACTTGACCCACTGGTTGAGGCGTGTGATGGACATCGCGCAGGCGTCGGCGATGTTGATGCCCTCGATCTTGCAGGATAGCACACGGGGGCTCAGGCGCGTGCCGCCGCAGTCGGGACACACTCCCATGCGCAGCATGGGGTTGAGCACCGCTGCATGCAGCAGGCCCTCCTCGCTGTTGATGATGCTGCGGTACATGCGCGGGATGATGCCCTCATACTTGGCCGTCTTGGGCCAGTTCGACGGCGGGTTCTTGAGGCGTATCTGCGGGCTGTTGAGGAACAGGTCCAGTTCCTCGGGGCTGTAGTCCTTGATTTTTTTGTCCAGGTCGAATAGGCCGCTGTGGGCATAGCGAATCCAGCGCCAGCCGCCCTTGCCGAAGGCGATGTAGTGTATCGTGTCCTCGTCGTTGAGGCTCTTGTCAAAATCGATGAGTTTGTGGATGTCCAGTTCGCGGATCTCGCCCAGGCCCGAGCAGCGGGGACAGCTGCCCTCGGGGTGATTGAAACTGAACGACTCGGCGTAGCCCACAAATGGCTGGCCCACACGCGAGAACAGCAGGCGCAGCAGCGCGGCGATGTCGGTATAGGTGGCGACGGTCGAGCGCGAGTTCTGGGCGGGCTTCTTCTGGTCAATAACGATGGCGATGGGCAGATTTTCTATCGCATCCACATGCGGGCGGCCATACTTGGGCAGGTACTGCTGTACGAACGACGGGAAGGTATCGTTCAGCTCCCGTCGCGACTTGGCGGCGATGGTATCGAGCACAAGCGAGCTCTTGCCAGAGCCCGAAACACCCGTGAATACTGTAATCTGATGCTTGGGAATCTGCAGCGAGACGTCCTTGAGGTTGTTCTCGCGTGCCCCCTTGATAATAATCGTATCCTGATCAGAATTCATGATTTTTCAGGGAATTGCATGTTGTGACAAGCCCACTCGGCAGAGGAGTGCTCCTAGAGCATCCAGTTGGAGAAGAGTTGGATGAGCCAGCCGCTGATGGCCATGTAGATGGTGATGCCCACGATATCGTTGGTCACGGTGACAAAGGGGCCGGTCGCGATGGCGGGGTCAATCTTCAACCGCTCGAGCACCAGCGGCACCACCGTGCCGAATAACGAGGCAAACATCACAACCAGGAACAGCGAGGCGGTCACCGCAGCAGCGGCGATGTTTGACTTGGTGGGGTTATCATCTACAGGGAAGAATCGTGTGTACAGGAAAATGAGCAAGCCCATCACCAGCGCATTGATGAGCGCCGTGCTGAACTCCTTGAACAAGTGCTTGCCCACGTGCTTGATGTCAAGGCTGCCGTTGGCAAGACCCTGCACGACGATAGCGCTCGACTGGGTGCCCACATTACCGCCCGTACCACCAATCAAGGGGATGAACAGCGCCAGGCCAGGCAGGATGCGCAGCAGGTCGGCATCGCCCTCGCCACCGCCCAGAATCAAGGCGTTGATGATACCGCCCACCAGTCCAATGAGCAGCCACGGCAAGCGGGCGCGCACCTGACGGAAGACGTTGTCGTCGGTCTCGATATCACCCCAGATACCCGACGCCATCTGGTAGTTGTCCTCGCCCTGCTCTCGCACGCGGTCGATGATGTCATCGACCGTGATGCGGCCCACGAGGCGCCCGATGCTGTCAACGACGGGCATGGCCACGAGGTCATATTTCTCGAAGTCGAGGGCGACGTCCTCGATGTGGGTGTCGGTGCGCACACTCAGGGGATCGGGCTCCATGACGTGCTTGATCTTGGAGGCCGAGGGGTTGGTGATGGTGGTCTTCAACGGGAAGATGCCCTTCAGGCGGTTATCATCGTCAACGACATAGATCACATAGATTTCGTCGATGTCCTCGGCCTGCTGGCGCATGGCCTTGATGCAGTCGGGCATTGACATGTTCTCGTTGACGACAATCATCTCGGTGGACATGTAACCACCGGCGGTGTCCTCGTCATACTGCAGCAGGTCAACGATGTCGCCCGCCTGCTCCACGTCGTCGATGTGGCTGATGACGTCCTCACGGTCCTCCTCGTCCAGCTCCTGGATCACATCGACGGCGTCGTCGGCATCCATCTGCTCGACCTGCTTGGCAATCTCCTCGTTGGGCATCAGTTCCATCAGGTCGTGGCGCTGGTCCTCGTCGAGCTCGACCAGCACATCGGCAGCCGTCTCGTCATCAAGCATCAGCATGATGAACAGCGCGTCCTCGTCACTGAGGTCGCCCACCAGTTCGGCAACGTCGGCAGGGTGCAGGTCTTGGATCTGGGCCCTCACGAGTTCCTCATTCTTGTTGTGGATGAGTTCGTTGAGATTTGACAGATATTCTTCGGTAAATTCTTTCATCGCGTTTCAAGTGTCTTAGTGGATTAAATAAAGTGATTACTGCTGTTGTTCCATCGCCAGCCGGGTCAAGGCGATAAATTCATCAACGCCCAGTTGCTCGGGACGTTGTCGGAACACGTCACGCTCCATCACTGTCGGGTCGGCGCCAAACATCGACTTCAACGAGCTGCGCAACATCTTGCGCCGCTGGCCGAAGGCGTTTTTCACCACCCGCTTGAACATGCGCTCGTCCACGCCCAGGTCGGTCACATCGTTGCGCGTGAGGCGGATGACGCCGCTCTTGACCTTGGGCGGAGGATTGAACACGTGCTCATCGACGGTAAACAGGTACTCGATGTCATACCATGCCTGCAACAGCACCGACAAGATGCCATAGGTCTTGCTGCCTGGCGGCTCGGCAATGCGCTGGGCCACCTCGCGCTGCAGCATGCCGCTGCAGCACAGCACCTGGTCGCGGTAATCCAGAATCTTGAAGAATATCTGGGTCGAAATATTGTAGGGATAGTTGCCAATGACGCAGAAGGGCGAGTCACCATACAATTTCTTGAGGTCCATCTTGAGGAAATCCTCGCCGATGATGCGTCCATGCAATTGCGGGAATGCCGCCTCGAGGTAGTCCACGCTCTCGTTGTCGAGCTCGACAACGGTCAGGTCCAGGCCCATCTCAAGCAGGTATTGGGTGAGCACACCCATACCAGGTCCAACTTCGAGCACCGGCAGGTGCTTGAAGTCGTCCAGTGTGTGGGCGATGCGGTCGGCAATCGACAAATCTGTCAAGAAATGCTGCCCCAAAGACTTTTTTGCTCTAACATTCCGCATGTTTGTTCTTTTATTGTTAACTTTGCACGCTCGGTCGCGTCCATTAGTAATTTGCAAAGGTAGCCATTTTTTGGCGTATGTGGACACACTGAGCGACAATTTAACTTTACATCAAACGAAAAAACGTGAAAAAGGCGATCTCCTACTTAGTGAAATACGGCATCCCGCTGGTTATCGGTGTGGGGCTGATGTATTTCCTGTATAAAAACGTTGACATCAACTCGATGATGGAAACGCTCAAGACCGACGTTGATTACTGGTGGTTCCTGCCTGTGGCGGTGGTGAGCATCCTGAGTCACATCTTTAGGGCCCTGCGTTGGCGCTTGCAGCTCAAGGCTATCGATGTCAAGCCGTCGTTCAGCGCCGTGTTGAACAGCATCTTCGGCACCTACGCGGTAAATTTGGTATTTCCTCGTCTAGGCGAGGTGTGGCGTTGCGGCTACATCGCCAACCGTCAGAAGGCCTCAGTTACCCAGGTCATGGGCTCGATGGTCGCCGACCGCTTGACCGACACCTTGACTGTGCTTGTGCTGACTCTGGTCACCTTCTTGTTGGCACAAGGCGCTTTCGGGAAGTTCTTTGACACCTATCCGCAGATGAAGGAAAACTTCCTCAACGTTGCCAGTGACGCGCGCATCTGGTTTGGTACCGCCATCGCCATCATCGCCTTCGGCTGGCTGCTGGTGATGAAGACCGAGAACAAAATCATCAAGAAGATCCAACTCATGGCCCGCAACCTGTGGGACGGCTTTGCCGCCATCACGCGCATGGACGGCAAATGGTGGTTCCTGCTGTTGACGGTGCTCATTTGGGGCTGCTACTACTTGCAGCTGTATCTGGCCTGCAAGGCATTCACTTTTACCAGCGGCTTGAGTGTGCTGGCCGTGCTGGTGGTGTTTGTGCTCAGCAGTATCGGCATGGGCATCCCGACCAATGGCGGCTTGGGATCATGGCACGTCGCCACTATCTTCGGCCTGTCATTGTATGGTGTGGGTGTGTTTTCGCCTTCCAATTTCGACCCTCGTGCATCGGCTTTTGCGATGCTGGTGTGGGGATTCCAGACGGTGCTGCTCATCGTGCTGGGCATTTATGCCTTTGCCAGCATGGCAATCGACCGCAACCGCATCGAGAGCGGCAAGACCGTCGTTGACACAACAAATGAGGGAATCAGTTTGTAATTTAATGCTTAGATAGCCTAAAGATTTAATAATATGGACGATAATTTTGACGATTATTTCACCGATGACAATGTCCCCGAGGAGAAGCCAGTGGTGCACCAGGAGACAGCTCAGGAACGCGAAGAACGCGAAATCAAGGAAGCCACTATCGAACGGCGCGGCAATTCGGTCAAGCTAGTGCTTGCCCTCATCATTCTTGCCATGGCACTGTTCCTGGGATGGTGGATTTGGCAGCACTATTTCCACCCCTACAGGCAGAGCCAGGAAAAGGGATGGATCATGAACGTGGCCAGCGAGGGCACGCTGTTCAAGACCTATGAGGGTGAGATGATCAGCGAGGGATATATCGAGGACACCCTTGTCGCCATGCACAGCGATTTCACCTTCTCAATTCCCACCGACAGCCTAGCGCGCGATGCCATGCGGTGGGCACAGAACGGCAAGCGCGTCATTCTCACCTATGACGAATACAAGGGAACGGTCCTGTGGCGCGGCAATTCACGCCATGTGGTTACTAGAATTGAACTGGACACCGGGTTGGTCAAGTCCAACCCCTACAAGAATCCTCAGCAGAAGGAAAAGAAAGACTGACGCAACAGCAAATGACAAGGCGGATCCCATCGGGGTCCGCCTTGTCGTTTTTCATGAAAGCAACACAAGTGTTAATTACTTCTTGCGGTACTTGTATTTCACGCCCAGGTTATACATGATGAAGGCCTGGATGTCGGTGTACTCGTCGATGATTTTGCTGATGGGCTTGCTGTGGCCGTGGCCAGCCTTGCTGTCAATGCGGATGAGCTTGGGCTGGTCGCCGGTGTTGCAGTGCTGCAGTTCGGCGGCATACTTGAAGCTGTGGGCAGGCACAACACGGTCGTCATGGTCACCGGTGGTCACCAGGATGGCAGGGTAGGGGGTGCCGTCGTTCTTGATGTTGTGCAGGGGCGAATAGTTGCGCAGGTACTGGAACATCTCGGGGCTGTCGTCACTGCGGCCGTAGTCGGGGGCCCAGTTCCAACCGATGGTGAACTCGTGATAGCGCAACATGTCCATTACACCTACCTGGGGCACGGCAGCGGCAAACAGGTCGGGACGCTGGTTGACAACGGCACCGACGAGCAGACCGCCATTGCTGGCACCGTTGCAGGCCAATTTCTTGGGATTGGTGTATTTGTTGTCGATGAGCCACTCGGCGGCTGCGATGAAGTCGTCAAACACGTTCTGCTTGTTCATCTTGGTGCCGGCCTGGTGCCACTCCTCGCCATACTCGCCACCGCCACGCAGGTTGACATAGGCGCAGATGCCGCCGCAGTCGAGCATGGCAAACAGGGTGCGGGTGTAAGTGAAACCGGGGTTCAGGCTCACGTTGAAGCCGCCGTAGCCGTAGAGGAAGGTGGGACGCTGGCCGTCTTTCTTCAGGCCCTTCTTATAAACCAGGAACATGGGGATGCGCGTGCCGTCCTTGCTGGGGAAGAACACCTGCTCGGTCACATAGTCCTCACTCTTGAGGTTGACCTTGGGCTGGAAGAAGAGTTCGCTCTTGCCCGTCTCCAGGTCATACTTGTAGATAGCACCCGGGAAGGTGTAGCTGGTGAAGCTGTAATAAACCTCCTTGGCGTTTTTCTTGGCGCTGAAGCCTACAGAACCGTAGGTGGGCAGTTCAATCTCGCGGATGAGTTTGCCGTTAGCGTCATAGAGGTAGGGGTGGCTCGAAGCATCCTTGTCATAGGTGAGGATGAACTTGTGGTCGGCCATTACGGCGCCGGTGAGCACCGATTCCTGCTCGGGAATGAACTCGGCGCAGCTGGCAGGAGACAAGGTCTCGGCATCGTAGGTGATGATCTTGCCCTTGGGGGCGTTCTCGTTGGTCATCACATAGATCTTACCATTGTCAATGCCGATGATGCCGCGCTCATACTTCATGCCGCCGATCAACTGCACATAGTGCGGGTTGCGGTCCTTGAGGTCCTTGACATAGATGTCGTTGCCCTCGGCATCGCTCTTCCACAGGATGACGTAGCGCTCGTCCTCGCTCACGCTTACCTGGTGGAAATGCATAGGTTCGCCCTTGTCCTGATACTCAACGTAGTCCTGGCTTTGGGGCGTTCCAAGCTTGTGGTAATACACCTTCTGGAACTCGTTCTTGGACGACTTGGCATCCTCGGGGGCGTCATAGCCGCTGTAGAAGAAGCCGTCACCCAGCCACTGGGCGTCGGTGAACTTGGCCCAAACGATGTGGTCGTCAAGCACACGGTCTTCCTTGAGGTCCTTAACAAAAATCTCGTTCCAGTCACTGCCGCTGCGGGTGATGACGTAGGCCAGATAGCGGCCGTCGTTGGAGAAATCCAGTTGCTGCAGTGCCACAGTACCGTCCTCACTCAGCGTGTTGGGGTCAAGCACCATCTTGTGGTTGCCGTTCTTGTCATACTCGTAGAGGACGCTCTGGTTCTGGAGACCGTCGTTCTTGAAGAAGTAGAATTTGTCTTTCACCTTGAAGGGGGCGCCCATCTTCTCGTAGTTGGCGAGTTCGGTGATGCGCTTCTTCACATCCTTGCGGAACGGGATTTTTGACAGGTAGTTCTGGGTGACCTTGTTCTGGGCGTTGACCCAAGCCTCGGTCTCGGAACTACGGTCATCCTCGAGCCAGCGGTAGGGGTCGGGCACCTCGGTGCCGAAGTAAGTGTCCACCGTGTCCAAACGCGGGGGATCGGGATAGTTGATGCGAGCCTGCGTCGTTACAGCCGACGCTGCAATCAATGCGCTCATGAGTAAAATCCTTTCTTTTCTCATTGTTGTAATAGTTGAAGTTTTTATTTCATTATTAGTATTTTCAGTTTACAAAATTACATAATAAAACCGAGTGGATTATACTTTTGAGGTGGTTTTTCCTGCCAAGACAGTATTGATATCATTGGAAAACTGGATATTTCTCATTAATTTTGCACAGTTTAACTGAATTAACGCTTCATTATGATGAAACTGAACTTGATTACATTCGCCTCGTCGCTGGCCACACGTGAGTCAATTTTTACTGACCACTGTGAGTTGCTCGACACAATCAATGAGAAATTTGACGTGAAATACATCTTCCCCGAGGATCTTGGAAATGGACTGCCGCAGGGTGCCACGATGGTATTTGTTGGCAGCGGAGGCGTTGAGGAGATGGTTAAGGCCGACATTGACCAATTGCCCCCTTATGTGGTGCTCATTGCCGATGGCCTGAAGAATTCACTGGCAGCCTCGCTCGAAATCTTGTCGTGGATGCGTCTCAATGGTCGACAGGGGCGGGTATTGCACGGGCCAACCGACTTCATCATGCATGGCATCGATGACTACACGCGGGCGCATGGGGCTTTGGAATGCTTGAATGGCATGCGCGTGGGTGTCATCGGCAGACCTTCGGGATGGCTCATTGCCAGCGATGTGACTTATGCTGCCATGCGTGAGCGCTGGGGCATCGAGATGGTGGACATACCTCTTGATGAGGTTGTCAAGGGTTACGAGGCTGTGGGCGACGATGAAGTTCATGATATCTCTGATGATTTCATCAATCGTTCAATCGGTGTTAAGGAGCCCTCTCGCGACGAGGTGGTCAAGGCCATGCGCCTTTACCGTTCGGTGAAGGGTATTGTGGAGCGTTACTGCTTGAATGCCTTCACGCTCAACTGCTTTGACCTGATTCCCACGACCCGCACAACGGGTTGTGTAGCGCTGGCCTTGCTCAACCAGGAGGGCATCCCCGCTGGCTGTGAGGGCGATGAACAGACCTTGCTCACCATGCTCGCCGTGCAGGCTGCCACAGACGAAATGACTTTCATGGCCAACCCATCCAAGATTTTGGACAATGCCGCTCACGAGATGGTATTTGCCCACTGTACCATTGCTCCGGCGATGACCGACCGTTATATCGTGCGCAACCACTACGAGTCGTTGAGCGGTGTCGCTGTCGAGGGCATTTTCGACCCGATGGATGTCACTGTGGTCAAGTGCGGTGGCAATGATATGGGGCGTTACTTCATCAGCAAGGCACACCTGTTGCAGTGCACCAGCAATCCCAACATGTGCCGCACCCAGTTGCACCTGCGTCTCGACGAGCCCCTTGACTACTTCCTGGAGCGCAGCATCGGCAACCATCACGTCATTGTGCGCGGTGACCACGTTGCCCGCATCGAAGCGGTACTGCACATGCTGGGCGCTACTTCCACGACTTGACCTCGCCCTTTTCCCACGGATTTAAAGAGTCGTTTTTCAACCTTCGATTATTTATGTATCTTTGTAGCCATGTTGAAGCAATTATTATCCTTAAGGTATATCCAGTGGCGCCGCAACTTCAGTTGGAGGAAATTCCTGGCGGTACTTTATCTCGTTGGTATCATGCTGTTGATGATTGTGGGTCTGCTCTTTTCGAGTAGCTACATGTTGGCCGATCTGCTGGACGACTTGCCGCTTGGAGCAGTGGCAATTGCGCTGATAGCGATGCTGGCCCTGCCCGATTTCATGATGAAAATGATGTGGGGCACTGATGCAGTGGTGATGGACGACTTCCTGCGCACCAAACCCATACCCTCCCGCGTGTGGAACCGATTCATGGCCATCTTGCTCGCGGCCGACCCATGGAACTTGGTGATGCCGATGTTCATGGCCTTGGTGGGCGCATGGCTGTTGCCCGCCGGAGTGACGGTCATGGCCGTTGTGGCGACATTGGTGCAGACGCTGATGCTATCGTGGCTGGTGGCTGACATCCACAAGGCTCCAGACATCCGTTACTCGCTGCCATTGTGGGCCGGAGCGGTGGTTTATTACTTGGCAGTGACGGGTTTGGGCATCATCCTGGTTGTGCTGGCCATGATGTCTGGAACGAACCTTCATCTGCCCGGTTCGCCGTGGACCGAGTTGGTGTTGTTCATCGCGCTGGACCTTGTGCTGACGGGGGTGCTTTACCTCTGCTTTTGCCGCATGCGCGCCTATGACGAGCATGAGCAACACGCCAACACCGTTCGCTCGGCGGGCGACGTGACGCTCTTCTCCACCGAATACCTGAGCGTGTTGCGCAGCAAGCGCTTCCGCGTCCCGATAATATTCTGCACTATCGTGTTTGTTATACAGCTCTATATGGATCCCGACTATCCCCTCGCTCAGTACTTTCTGATAGGCTGGCCGTCACTGTTTCTGGGTCAGTGGGTGTTCAGCATCGAGGGCAATTACTTCCACGGCCTGTGGACCAAGCCTTATTCCGTCGAGCACATGTTACTGAACAAGTACAAGTTCTTCTTCCTGCTCTCGTTGGGCATGGCGGTGTTCATCATTCCGGCCATTTTCCTGCTGGGGCTACGCCCCACCACACTCCTGGCTGTGATTCTGTTTTTGGGTTTCGGCCAGAGCCTGTTGATGATGCGCACGTGCCTGTTCTCCACACGCGTGGACCTGTTCACGTCGTCCTTCTTCAACTATCAGGGAGCAAATATGAGCATAACCATATATTCATTGGTTATCATTATCCCGATTGCTATTTATATGATTGCTACCCTCGCGATGCCACCGCTGTGGGGTGACGCCTTGATGGCGGCCATCGGCCTCGCCGCTCTGGCTGTTCACCGTCCCTACATCCGCAAGTTGGCGCAGAAGTGGATGGACAATCGGTATGACAACATGGAGAGGTATTTGAATTAATTTTGACTTTAAATATTTAGAACAGATGGACATCAAGATAACCGACCTCAAGAAAGTGTATGATTATGTCACTGTGCTCGACATCCCCGATCTGACATTAGCCTCGGGCGAACTGATCGGTCTGGTAGGGAATAACGGCGCAGGCAAGACCACGCTGATGCGTCTTATCCTCGATGTGATCGGTGCCAGCTCTGGCTATGTTGAGAGCGACGGCCGGCGGGTGGATCAGGACGAGCTGTGGAAGACCTATACAGGCTCGTTCATTGACGGCAATTTCCTCATCGACTTCTTCACACCCGAGGAATATTTCTCCTTCATCGGCCGCATCTACGGCATTGATAAGGACACGTTGGAGCAGCGTCTGAAACCCTTCGAACCGCTGATGCACGGTGAAATCATGGGCACTAGTAAATTCCTGAAGGACTTCTCGCAGGGCAACCGTCAGAAAGTCGGCATCATCGGGGCAATGATGATTCAGCCCAAGGTGCTTATACTCGACGAGCCCTTCAACTACCTGGATCCGTCGTCGCAGATTATTGTGGCCCGCCTCATCGAACAGCAGAACCGCGAGTTGGGCTCCACAGTGCTCATCTCCAGCCATAACCTCAGTTTCATCACCGACATATCCTCCCGTATCCTGCTCTTGGAGAAAGGTGTTGTCGTGAAGGACCTGGACAACCACGGGGGAATAGCAGAGGGCATTCTCAAGTCTTACTTCCAGCAACAGGATCCCCTCCCCATGCCCCCTTCCCAGGGATAAGAATCAGAGAATAAGCCCCGAAGGGGCGACAGAGGGTGGATTGGCATTTCAGCCACTCCTGCGGAGTCTGTTGATGGGCTTGCCAATAAATAAGGGTGTAACGAGGCGAAGCCTCGTTACACCCCTGCCTATCATCTCATCAGGCCTACGGCCTTTTTAGCGGCATGAATGTGTGTGTCAGCTGCTGAGGCCTGATAAAACCTACTTATAAATGATATAGGCGGTCATCGGGGCCAGGGTGCCCTTGAGGACGCCTTTCTTCACCTGCAGGCGCTGTTTGGTCACCACGTCGCGGTACTTGCCGTTGCTCAGGGTGACGGGGATGGCTACCTGGGCCTGCTGCTCATCGAGGTTGATGACCACGGCAGCTTTAGTGCCGCGCTCGACTATAATCTGCTTGCCGTTCTCGCTATAGACGATGTTCTCGGGCTGATTGACGTTGCGGTGACGGAACTCGTTGACGGCTTTCACCACGGGGTGCTTGAACTCGTCATTACCCACCTTGCCAATCTCGTTGTCACCCCAGTAGTTGTCGCGGGTACTGCCGTGAGGACGTGAGTAGAACAGCGGCGTGCCATACTTGCGTGCGGTCAGGAAGACCCATCCCAGGCGGATGAGCTCGTCGCTCATGCCTGCCGAGGCGTGCTCGTTGCAATAGGTGTCGTGAGACTCCACCCAGGTCACCAGGTGGGCGGGATCCACCGAGTGGTGCCAGGTCAACAGGTTGTCGGCACGGGCATCATGCCTGTTGAGCACGTTGCGCAGCACCCAGCCATAGTTGCTGGCGGTCAGGTCCAGATACTCGGCATAACCCTGCTCGGGCACATTGCGGTCCTGCAGCACCTCGCCATAGATGAACAGTTGCTCGCGGGGAACAGCCAACCTGAGGCCCTTGACGGCCTTGCGGCCCATAGCCACGTCCCAGAAGTCGTTCTCGGGCGACTTGGGATCGCGCATCTCGTTCGGCAGACCGATGTGCTTGGCCGTGTCGTAGCGGAAACCGCTGGCACCGCATGCCAGCACGTCGTTGACAAACTGCATGTAGTAGTACTGGAAGTCGGGGTTCTCGGTGTTCACGTCGGGCAACGTACCCATCTCGCCAGTGGTGCACTGGTAGCGGTCGCTGTAGTCCTTGATGGGCCACAAGCCGTTGGCGTGGAACAAGTTCTCGCGGCCATGCACAGCGCTGTCGAGGCGTGCGTTGATCTGCGTGCGGTCAATCACCGTGTGATTGGGCAGTACATCCACAATCACGCGCAGCCCCAGGCGGGTAGCCTCGGCACACATTGCCTTGAACTCATCGCGTGTGCCCAGCTGGTAGTTGCCGATGGTCCAGTCGGTCGGCTGATAGTGGTAATACCACTTGCCGTGACCGAACAGTTGGCGACCGCCGCCTTCGCCCACGACGCACTCGTTGATGGGCGACGTCTGCACAATCGTGTAGCCGGCAGCCTTGATCTCGGGCAGATGCTCCTTGATGGTGTTGAACGACCACGACCACGCGTGCAAAATAATCTCATTATTGCCCTGAGGAGCATCGGCTGCCGATGCGCCGCTAGCCATTAAACCCATGAGGGCAACCAAAACGATAGAAAAAATCTTCTTCATATATACTAAAAATCCTGTTAAACAATTGTTGGCAGAAGGCTTGCATCCTTCTCGCAGATTGCAAAAGTAATAAAAATGTTGGCTAGAGCAACAGAAAAACACCGACGAATTGATTGTCAATATATTTTAACGGTTTTTTTTGGAGTGTGTTAGGGAAATGGCTTATCTTTGCGAAATATAAAACCAATATACAATTCTTTTAAAACCTGTAAGACATTAACTGAATCAAGAAATGAACGAAATTGAAAAACTGAATCCGACGTGCATCTGGCGCAACTTCTATGCGCTGACGCAGATTCCCCGTCCCTCGGGACATGTTGAGAAAATCCAGCAGTACCTGCTCGACTTCGCCAAGAAAATCGGCGTGGAGGCCTTCCAGGATCCCGCTGGCAACATCGTGATGCGCAAGCCCGCTACTCCCGGTATGGAGAACCGCAAGTGCATCACCATGCAGGCCCACATGGACATGGTGCCCCAAAAGACGCCCGAGAGCAAGCACAACTTCGAGAAGGATCCCATCGAGCCCTACATCGACGGTGACTGGATCAAGGCCCGCGGCACCACGCTGGGCGCTGACGACGGTCTGGGCGTAGCAGCCATCATGGCGGTTATGGAGGACAACACCCTCAAGCATGGTCCCATCGAGGGCCTCATCACCAAGGATGAGGAGACGGGCATGTATGGCGCCAACGACCTGCCCAAGGGTCAGATGAAGGGCGACATCCTGTTCAACCTCGACAGCGAGACGTGGGGCAAATTCGTCATCGGTAGCGCTGGTGGCATCGACGTTACCTGCACGCGCAAGTATAACGAGGTGAAGACCGCTGCCGGCGACACCGCAGTGCGCATCACCTTGAAGGGCCTGAAGGGCGGTCACAGCGGCCTCGAGATTCATGAGGGCCGTGCCAACGCCAACAAGTTGATGGCCCGCCTGCTGCAACTGGCCATCGTGGATCACAAGGCACGCCTCGTGAGCTGGCATGGCGGCAACATGCGCAATGCCATCCCGTTCAAGGCCGAGACCGTAGTGGTTGTTCCCGAGGATAACCTGAAGGGTCTGAAGAAACTCGTCAAGACGATGAAGGCCCAGTTCGAGAGCGAGTTCAAACTCATCGAGGACAACGTGGACCTGACCTTGAAGGCCATCGACCGTCCCAAGATGAAGATGGCGCTTGACGACCAGACGACCATCCTGCGCGCTCTGTATGCCTGCCACGACGGCGTGGTACGTTTCATCCCCGCCTATCCCAATGTGGTTGAGACCTCGAGCAATCTCGCCATCATCGATATCGAGGACGGCAAGGCTTCGGTGAAGATCCTGGCCCGCTCGGCCCGCGAGGACATGAAGGACTACATTGTTAAGATGTTGATGACTTGCTTCCACCTCGGCGGCTTCAAGGTAGAGACCGGCGGTGACTACATCGGCTGGGATCCCAATCCCGACAGCGAGGCACTGCACATGCTCCTTGATCTGTACAAGAAGCTGTTCAACGAGGACGGTATCATCCAGGTGGATCACGCCGGATTGGAGTGTTCGATCATCCTGGGCAAGTACCCCCACATGGATGTGGTGAGCTTCGGTCCCACGCTGCGCAGTCCGCACACCACCATCGAGCGTGCTTATATCCCTGCAGCCGAGCCCTTCTGGAAGCTGCTCGTCAAGGCCCTCGAGGAGGCTCCCGTTAAGAAATAACCAGTGATTTTTCCACAAGCAATTACCGCAGGTAGCCATGAGGGCTGCCTGCGGTAATTTTATGGTTTCCAACTTAACGGATTGTAGTTTATTTCTCGAGTTCGGTGATAACGTTGAGCAAAGTTTGGCCGACTTCGCCAAGTGTTGGGGCACTGATGCCGTCCATGGTGTCGTGAACGGTGTGCCACACGCTGCAGAAGCCCGTCTCGCTATTGCTGCGCAGGTCGATGATGTCGATGCACGGGATGCCTGCACGGTTAATGAAGATGTGGTCATCGGTGATGGCTCCACCCTGTGTGTTGGTGAAGTGGTCGCCTGCGGCACAACTCCATACAGCATCAACAAATCCGCCGGCATACTGCATCGAGAAATATTCGCGAGGGAAAGTGGCGTCGCTGGCACCCACCATGTCGAGCAAGATGCCAAACAACGGTTTGTAGCCCGCTACATGGGGATGCTGTGCCCAGTATTGTGTTCCCAGTGCCCATGAATCCTCATCGTCATTGATGCCCATGTCCTCGGCATCGACGAGCAGGATGTCCACGCCCAGCGACGTGCTGTCGGACCGCAGTTGCTTGGCCAGTTGCAACAACACGCCCACACCGCTGGCACCGTCGTTGGCGCCCATGACGGGTTTGTCGTGATTGGCAGGATCAGGGTCATTGTCAGCCCATGGGCGCGTGTCCCAATGAGCGAGAAGCAACAGTCGCTCGTTGGCGTCGGGGTTGATGACGCCGATGATGTTCTTAATGCCCAGTTTGCCCGATTTTGCTGTCTGTACTGTCCCTGTCTGCAGGATGACAGTGTCACACAGGGGCCTCAGTACCGAAGTAAGCCACTCGGCACACTTGGCATGAGCTGGAGTGCCAGGCACGCGAGGACCGAACTCACACTGCTGACGCGTGAACTCATAGGCGCCATTGCCGTCAAACTGACTATGGTTGACAGTTGCAGTCGTCTGTTCGGTAGGGGTCTCGGGGGACGATGAATGCCCCGTGCTGCCACATGCCGCCATGAGGGTAACCAGTGCTATATATAATAATGTCATTTTCATCGTTTCAAGAGCAAATAAAAAATGCGGTATGTCTTGGTCCGCTTGATGCGGATACGACATACCGCATCCTTATGAAAGATCACTTAATGGATGCAGCTGGTTACTTACCCTTGGCAGGAGCTTCCTGAGCAGGAGCCTCTTGAGCGGGAGCGGCTGCGGCAGGTGTCTCCTCGACCTGGGTTCCGAAGTTGGGAGCCTGGGTCTCGCTGGTGGGTAACTTCTTGACTTGGGGCGCACCTTGAACAATTGAGCGATCAGTAACAAACGCCGAAGCAATGCTCAGCACGCAGATGAAGAGGGACAGGCCCCAAGTAGCCTTCTCAACAAAATCGGTGGTCTTGCGAACGCCCATGAACTGGTTATAGTTGTTCACGTTGGCAGCGAGACCGCCACCTTTAGATTTTTGAATAAGGATGACACCGATCAACAGAATCGATGCGATCACAATCAGAATTGCAAAAATAGTGTACATTTTTTCTTATTTTTTGTCGTTTAGTGTCTCATTTAAGACCAATTTGGTCAAAAACCGAATTTGGTCTGCAAAGTAAATACTTTTTTCTGGATATTTCAAACTTAAACCCTTAATAATTTCAAGTGCCTGCGAATATTTGTGTCTGGCAATATACATTTTAGCCAGACTCTCACTGAGCATAGAATCATCGTTTTGGGTAGGATTCTCGATGGCATCCTCGGCGATTTCGGCCTTCTCTTCCTCGCCGATTGGTGTGACAATGGGCGTCTGCGGCGTGTTCGCTGCCTGCTGTATCTGCTCGGCGATGAATTGGTTGATCAAAGTGTCTTGTGAATCACCGCCAGTGAGGTCAATGCCGCCTTCTTCCTTTTCCTGGGCTGCCAGCACGTCGGCATAGTCGGGCTGCGGGTTGAAAATGGCCCGGCTGATGGCCTCGACCTCGCCAGGGCTGGTCTTGCCATAGTTGTCCAAGAAGCGGTCGATGGTGGTGACCGTGTCAGGGGTCTCGGGCAGGGCCTCGGGAGGATAGAAATCGCTCATCGTTCCAGCCTCGTCCCCCAGCGTTTGTGCGAGAACACGGCGGTCGGGGAAGGCGATAGCCAGTTTGGCCAGCACGTCTTCATTGCCTTTCACGCCATTGGTCTTGAGGAACAATAATGCTGGCAGGACGCAATAAGGAGCCTGCCCGTTGGCCTGTTCCATCCACTCGCGGGATACCTCATCGCCATCACCGGCAACCAGTCGCTTGATATCGTCAATCCACGTTGTCATCAATCATCATTGTGCCATTACCAGTCGCCGAGCGTCGCATTGAAAATCAGGTCGCTCAGGTCCTTGCAGATCTGGTTACAGAGCTCGTCTTGCACATCTACCAGCAACTCGCTGCTCGAGAAGTCACGATAAGCACTGAAGGACAAATCCTTGGAAAGACTCTGGTTCTTGTTATTGATGTACTTGACCTTCACTGTGATGGTCAAGCGGGTCTGGCTAGCATAGGCATCCTCGCCGACCGCTTGTGGCGAAAGTTGGTAATTGGTGATCTCGCCCTCCATGCGCAGGTCAGCATTGTTGCCATCAACGACGCTCAGGCGCGTCTGCTGGGCAATCATGTCGGTCATGCGGTTCTCGAACATCGACTGCAGCGGCGGATAGACCAAAGCGGCGCGGATCGGGAACTCGCCGAAGGAGATCGTCTTATAGACATTATAGTCGATAGACGCGCCGTTGAGCGTGTATCGTGGGATGCACGCCTGCCAGCCCATCGAGGCGATGGCGAGTGTCAGTATGAGGATAAGTCGTCTCACTGCCGTTCCAGGTTATATTGCTTGATTTTGCGGTAGAGGGTGCGCTCCGAGATGTTCAGCTCCTGTGCGGTGAGTTTGCGACGCCCGTTGTTGCGGCGAAGGGCACTTTCGATGGTTTCACGCTCGGTCTCGTCAAGCGTTTTGACGGTCTCGCCCTCCACATCCATGGCAGCTACCTCATCGACACGGCCCAAATCCTGCGGCTGGTGCTGCATGTTGCGGCAGGGTGATGCCATGTTCATGTCGCCCGAGGACGAATTGCCCAGTTCGAACAATGGATTGCTGTCGCGCTGGAGTTCGTGAACGGTCGAGGACACATGCGAGGTGGTTCCCATGCCGTCCATGCGCTTCTTGAGGGACTCAATCTCGGCCCGCATCGACAGGATGAGGGTGAACAGCTGTTCACGCTCGGCATTGTAGTCAAAGTTGGGCTGTGACTGCACCGTCAAGGCTGACTCGCGGTTAGTGGGCATATATTGGCGAAGGGTTGCAGCATCGACCGTGTTGCCCGACTCGAACAGGGCCACCTGCTCGATGACACTCTTGAGCTGGCGCACGTTGCCTGGCCAATGAAATGCCTTGAGCAGACGCTGGGCATCCTCGGAGAGGGTAACCTCGCTGGTGCGGTTCTCGTTGATGAAATTGCGCAGGAATAATCTGGACAACAGGATGATGTCGTCACCACGGTCGCGCAGGGGAGGCACATTGATTTGCACCGTTGAGAGGCGGTAGTACAGGTCCTCGCGGAACTTGCCGTCCTTGACAGCCTGCAGCATGTCCTTGTTGGTGGCGGCAACGACTCGAATGTTGGTTTTGCGCACCGTGCTGTCACCCACGCGCAGGTACTCGCCATTCTCGAGCACTCGCAGCAGGCGGGCTTGGGTGCTCATGGGCATCTCAGCCACCTCATCAAGGAAGATGACGCCTCCGTCGGCTTCCTCAAAATAGCCTTTGTGGTCGGCGATAGCGCCAGTGAATGAGCCCTTGACGTGCCCGAAGAGTTCACTGTCGATGGTGCCCTCGGGGATAGCACCGCAGTTCACAGCGATGTATTTCTTGTGCTTGCGCGGGCTGCTCTCGTGGATGATCTTGGGAAAAGATTCCTTACCCGAACCGCTCTCACCGATGATGAGCACACTCAAGTCGATGGGAGCCACGAGCATGGCACGGCGTATGGCGGCAATCAATGCGGGCGACTCGCCCACGATGCCGAAGCGCAACTTCAAGGTGCGGATGTCGTTATCAGTTATTTTTGTTGCCATTTCTTCATTTTATAAGTTTCAGATTTCAGGAATACACCCAATTCCTCAGGCGTCTTGTATTGTGCGTACTGCTCGGGCATGATGGGGTCATGCACGCTGACGCGGAAGTCATAACTCTTGCGGCGGAACATCTCGGAGGGCAGCCTGAGTGTGCGCAGTTTCCAACTGATAGCGCCCATCAGCAGCGATATCCAGCTGTTGTGACCGTGGATGTAGATGGGGATGACGGGAACCTTGAGTTTCTGGATCAAGCGCATGATGACGGGTTGCCACTCGCGGTCCTCGACACGCAGTTTCCACGTCAACTTGCTCACTGCGCCAGCGGGGAAGAATCCCATCGGGTGCCCTGCCTTGACGTGTTTCATCGTCTCGCTGATGCCCTGCATCGACACGGCGCGCTTGGCCGGGTCGTCGCTGGCCAGGGCATCGACAGTGATGAAGTTGGGCATCATGCCGCCAATCTTGCTCAGTAACATGTTGACCATGAACTTGTAGTCGGGACGGTGGGTGCCGATGATGTGAATCATCATCACGCCATCAACGGCGCCAAAGGGGTGGTTGGTCACCGTGATGAAGGGCCCTTCGGGCAGGTTGTCGAGCACCTCGCCGTTGTCGTAGGTGATGGTGGCGTTTAGGTCCTTGAGCACACCGGTGCAGAAGGGCACGCCTGGCGTGTGGCAGTTGTGGCCGTGGATCCAGTTGGCGTCATCCATGTCGAACAGGTGGAACAGCCATTTCACCAGTTTGGGCTTGCCGTCAAAAAAGGGCACCATCTTCCTCACGTCATCATAGTCCAGAATATCGGGTTTGATGGGCGTTGGCTGCTCTTGTGCTTGCTGTGGTTCGTTATCTTTTACCTTATTTTCTTCCATCGATTACTAGCTTTCGTCTTAAAAATTGGACTGCAAAGGTACAACGATTTCTCGATAACTGACATCAAAAAACCGTTAAAAAGTGACATTTTGGCAGAAAATTCAAGCAGGCCACAATTTAGAACACCTCATGTTCAGTCAAGAAAATGAGGTGTTGATGGGATCTGAGCCACATTGAACATACCTATCGTAATTCAGCAAAAAGCAATCATTGGCGTGATTTATGGTCGTATCTTGCCATGGATGATGCTGTCGATGTGCTGGATGATGGGACGCAGGGTGGTCAAGCTGTCGGGGTTGAGTGTATCGGTCCTGAAATCGATTTGCTTGGGCTCCTTCATCGGGACTTGGATATCGCGTGAACGCTCGTCGGTAAAGGCCATGACCTCACTCTCTTCAATGCCAATGAGTTTCATGTTTTTGCTGTTGAGGTAACGGATATTGGCCGCGACATAATCCAGCCAATACTTGCGTACGTGGAAGTCCTCAATCTTCTGCCTGAAGACGTTGTCATTAAGCAACTTGGTGATGGTGTGCTCACCGGGTTTCATTTGGGAAATCACGTCGCTGATGGTGGCCTCATATTCATTGACCCACTGGTTCCAGTTGCTCTCGTCGGCATTCATCTCTGAGAAGCACTTGCCCACATTGTCGATAAACTGGAAGTTACCCATGTTTTTCCAGGTCTCGATACTGTTGCTGAAGATGTTCTCGGCTGTTTTGTCGTGAGTCAGGTAATCAACGAGTGACAGCATTTCGTTGATGAGGTCTTCCACCTCTTTGGGGTGAATCATGTCAAGTGAGTCTTTGGGCAGTGAGCGCATCCAGGTTCCGATAGAGTCACATCGCGCGATTCTCTTCGACATGACGTCAACAGTTCGGGAGAAATTCTCAATGTTGCTCATCACCATCATGGCCGACATCTTGCGGTCCTCAATGCGCTGGCATCGCTCGAGCAGGGCAGCTGTGCCAAAGGTGAGCACAATCGATATTGTGGTGGCAACGATGGTTAGTATCATTTCTCTCCAGGTTGAGCCGTGTGCCCATGTGCGAGCGCTTTTGGGCATCCTGAATTTGATGGGTAGTCTTTTCATTGTCGTGTATAGTTTTTAGTTATTGATGATCGGTTAAGTTTTGCGCAGTTCCCAAAAGGCGACTGCTGCGGCTGCTGCGACATTCAGTGAATCAACGCCATGCTGCATGGGGATGCGCACAACGTGGTTGGCGTCGGCAATGGCTTCATGTGACAGGCCGTCGCCCTCGGTACCCATGATCAAGGCCAGGCGTGGCTTGCTCTTCAACAGAGGGTCGTCAAGCGCGATGGAGTCATCGGTCAGCGCCATGGCAGCGGTACTGAAGCCCAATTCGTTCAACCGTGGAGTGACAGGGTCATCAATCCACGTCCATGGAACGAGGAAAACCGACCCCATCGACACGCGCACGGCACGCCGGTTTAACGGGTCGCACGACGTGGGGGTGAGCAGCACCGCATCGATGCCCAGTGCCGCTGCTGAGCGAAAGATGGCCCCAATGTTGGTCGTGTCGGTCACGCCGTCGATGACGACGATGCGCTGTGCATCGCGACAGATGTCGGTGATGGGGCGGGGCAGGGGACGACGCATGGCGCACAGCACGCCGCGTGTCAACGTGTAACCCGTGAGGGCCGCGAGCAGTTCGCGCTCTCCTGTATAGATGGGGATATTGCCGCAGCGCTCAATCAGACTTGCCGCATCTCCCGTGATGTGCCGTCGCTCACACAGCAGCGACAATGGCTCGTAGCCCGCATCCAGGGCGACATGGATGACCTTGGGGCTCTCGGCAATGAAGATGCCCTTGTCCGGCTCCAGCCTGTTGCGCAACTGAGCCTCGGTCAAGGTGCTGTACACCTCCACCCCTGGGCATTCAAGCGACGTGATCTCGATTATAGGCATATCATTATCTTCAACATCGTTGTTGTTACAGAAACCTTTCTTTTAGGCAGGTGTGTCGTTGCCGGCGCCCTGGATGGCGCGCACCTGGCGTTGGAACTCCAGCGGGCGCTTGATGTAGCGCAACACGATGGTGCCGGCGCCGGTGCCCGAGACCTTGATGTTCCCGTAGTTGAAGATGCGTCCCATGAAACTTTGCTCAACCAGGATGCTCTCCACCTTGCTGATGACGATCTCATGGGCATGACGGTGCAACCAGCCGTGGCTGTGGAAAAACCGCTTGTCGCTCACAAAGATGGTTGTCGTCAGGTTGCGGATGAGGCTACCCAGATGCAGGTAGGCAATCTTGCTCAATCGCGGCTGATAGATGATGGTCTCGCCTGGTGCTATAATCTTGCTGATTATCATAACTTATCCTAAAAAAGGTTTCTTTTGGGCAAAGTTACTGCTTATTTCCACATTATTTAGTAATTTCGCACCGAAATTTCTCAAATATAACAAGAATATGGCAACTGACAACAAAGATAAGAACAAGGATAAAAAGGAGGAATATGTGCGCCAGACCGGTTCGCTCAAGGAGCGCTTGGGGCGTGTGAAGAAGACCCGCTGGTGGCGTTTCGGCATTGTGGCACTCATCTACGTGTTGTGGACCATCTGGATGGGCAACCCCTTGCTGCTGCTAGGCTTGATCCTGCTGGCCGACATCTATCTGACGCAATATATCCCCTGGGGTGCCTGGAAGGGCTGGAAACCTGGTCCGTTGCGCACATTGATGAGTTGGCTTGATGCCATCGTCTATGCCCTGGTGCTGGTTTATTTCCTGTTCCTTTTCATTGGACAGAATTACCAGATTCCGTCGTCTTCGCTCGAGAAGTCTTTGTTGACAGGTGATTTCTTGTGGGTCAATAAGGTGACTTACGGCCCTCGCGTGCCTCAGACACCGCTCCACTTCCCCTTGGCACAGAACACGTTGCCTTTCTTCAACTGCAAGTCCTACATCGACAAGCCTCAGTTGCCCTACCACCGCTTGAAGGGCCTGCGCAACGTCGAGCGCATGGACATCGTGGTGTTTAATTTCCCCGCTGGCGACACGGTGGCCTTGAAGATGACCAACCCCGATTACTACAGCCTGTGCTTGGAGTATGGGCGCGATGCGGTGCACAATAACAAGGAGCGATTCGGCGACATCATCTATCGCCCCGTCGATCGCCGCGACAACTACGTGAAGCGTTGCTTGGGACTGCCTGGCGAGACCTTGCAGATCAAGGACGGCATTGTCTATGTCAACGGCAAGGCTGTTCCCCAGCCCAAGAATGTGCAGTACATGTATTATGTCGAGACCGACGGCACTCAAATTGGCGATGACCTCTTCGAGGAACTGGGCATCAGCGTGGCCGACCGACGTCATGTCTTGGACATGTATGGCAATGTTGTCCCCTACCTGTATGTGATGCCGTTGACAGAAGAAATGCTCAAGACGCTCCAAGCCAAGAAATTGCCGTGGCTGCGCAGCATCCAGCGCTACCAGCCCGACGAGAGCGAGTCGCTGGCCACTTATCCTGTGGGTGCCGACTACGGATGGACCCATGCCAACTACGGCCCCATTTGGATTCCCAAGAAGGGCGCCAAGGTGGACTTGTCGTTGCAGAACCTGCCGCTGTATGAGCGCTGCATCCGCAACTACGAGGGCAACACCCTCGAGGTCAAAGGCGATCAGATTCTCATCAACGGGCAGCCGGCCACGAGTTACACCTTCAAGATGGACTATTACTGGATGCAGGGCGACAACCGCGACAACTCGCTCGACTCGCGCTACTGGGGCTTTGTCCCCGAGGACCACATTGTGGGCACGCCTTCTATCATCCTCATTTCGTTCGACAAGGACCACAAGCTGCTCAACGGCGGCATCCGCTGGAACCGCATCTTCAAGATGCCCAACCCCGATAAGAAGTGAACCGGTCACAATCGGTTGTGATGGGTAGCATGTGCGCCGCGAGCGTGCGATGCTATGCCGTTGCGCTTGCTGCAGGGAAGTTGCTCATTGACCTTGCCGAGGCACGTCTGCCCTTGCGTCACAGTCACCACCGCTACCGCGTTGATGGCCCAAACGGCATCCAGACCCTTACCATCCCCCTCGTGGGTTCTACCAACAACATGACGACCCCGCTGCGCGATGTGCTCATCTCGGAACACGGCGACTGGCGTCGCCTGCACTGGGGCGCCCTCTATTCGGCCTATGGCCGCTCGCCCTACTTCGACTATGTAGCTGATGACCTCTCGCGCGTCATTCACGGCACACAACGCTACCTGCACGAGTTCAACAGCCAACTGCATGAGTTGGTGGTCGATTTCATGGATCTGCCCATTGAAACGCGATATGTGGACGGGAACAGCATGAGCGAGGACGTGACCGACCTGCGTGGGCGCATCGCCATGAAGCGTCCCGACACCTTGCCAATAGCCAATGTCTCTTATTATCAGATGTGGTCAGTTGAGGGCGGTTTCAAGCCGGATCTGAGTATCCTGGACCTGATGATGAACCAGGGCCGCGAAGCCATCTTCACCCTGCTCGCCATGTCAAGCATCTCAAGCAAATAAAAAAGGTCCAAGCATCACTGCTGAGACCCTCATAATTACTAATACTTGAAAACTATATTTACCCCATAAAAGCATTTATCTTTATCTTAGGTAATTAGTGAATTACCTAGTGCCTATGTCATATCTTTTGTACGACGCAAAATAACGATTTTTTTCTCTAATTAAAACAATATAAATATTTAAAAAATGTGAAAACCGACATTTTTCCTGCAAATTTCTTACAAATCACTATTTTTATTACAAATATGTTGCAAAATCGGTCTTTTTCTGGCATTTACATAATTCGAATATAGAATAATGCAGTTGAAATCAAACCCTGCTGGCGTGTGTGAATCAACAGCGGAATTCAAGAAAAGAGCCTGTGGTCAACCCTTCAACGATAACCGCTTAATGCGTTTAAAATAAAAAACTTAGCGCCTTGATGGCTTGAAGCGATTCCCGTGGCCCATATCGTCGCCCACAAAAAAAACTTGCATCACGTTGCCAATTCCCAATAATTTAGTAACTTTGCAGCCGCTTGTGATGGTAAGCCATCTACAGCCGGTCCTATAGCTCAGTTGGTTAGAGCACCTGACTCATAATCAGGGAGTCCTTGGTTCAAGCCCAAGTGGGACCACAATAAACCGCTGACACTTGATGGTGCCGGCGGTTTTGTTTTAGTTCCTGCTTGGAAATGCTGCACTCAATGTCGTGGAATATCGGGCAGATAGATGTCGGCATCTACAGCGTGCATTTTAGGGCTGCTTTGAACCCCGCCAACGACGATCACTTCGCCCATACAGCCTTCTTTCGATTTGAGGGCGATGACGACACCTTCATCGGCCGTTGTCGCTTTTACCTTGTATTCTTGGCTTTCATATCCCACATAGGAGATCTTCAGTTTGCTGCCGCGGGGCACACGAATGGCAAAATTGCCATCAATGTCGGTGGCTGTACCGAGTTTGGTCCCCTCAAGGATAACGCTCGCACCGATGCACTCAGATTGGTCATCCTTGTCGATGACCTTGCCTCTTACCACCACGGCGGTGGTGTCGCCCGGGGCGGCATCGACCAGCCGCGGGGTGGGCCGCTGGGTGGTGGCTTGGGGTGTTGTGGTTGCCACTTGCTGTGCATGCATGGGCATCAACGAGGCTGCTCCCAGGGCTAGCCCGGCTAGAGCCACTTTCTTGCCCAGTGCGGTGCGCCTGAGCAACTGGCGCTCGATGTATCGCAACTCGCTCTCACAAGCCGGACAGGTGCCGGCGCAGTCACCCTCATGGGTGCAGACATGGGGCATGAAATCAATGTCGTTGGCCTGAGCGATGCGGCAACGGATTTCACGCAAGGATTTGCATATCTTTTTCCCGTTCATAGTGATGATGTTTAGATTAAACAATAATTAGTCAAATAATAATCGTGCAATTGTCGGGATTACACGCTCACAAAGTTAATACATGCTTGTGAAGAATTCAAATGATTGAGCGCTTTTCTTTGAATTGCCTCGTTGATTCTATTTGATTCAATAAGCAAGGGATGCCGTGTCATCGACAAACTGATGGCGCGGCATCCCTGCAATCGTGGCTATTCAGCGACGTTAGTTGGCGTAGAGCATGTTGATGGCCTCGTTGAGTTTGCGCTCGTCCTTCAGACCGTCGTTCTTGAACAGCATCACCTTGTCCAACACGCGGTCCAGGTAGTCGATGCTCTCGTTTTTCTCCTTCTTGTTGTAGATTTTCCAGTACTTGGTTCCTTTCAGGCCCTTTTCAAACTTCTTGTAGGCATCGGTGCTCGACGACTGGTAGGTCCATTTGGTCTTGGCCAGTTCGGTCTTCTGCTTCTCGAGGAACTCCTTCAGGTTCTTGGTGTATTCACCATATTTCTCGACCAGTTCCTTCTTCTTGATCACGTCCTTGGTCTCCATGCCCTCAAAACTCTTGAGCGCCTCTTCCACGTCGCCCTTGTTATAGGGGTTGTAGAGCACGTCGACGATTTCCTGGTCATAGACCATCTCGTCCCTGTTGGTGAACTTCTCTTTACGGGTTTTGATTTCTTCTTTCAGTTCCTTCTCCAGGTTCTTCTTCTGTGACTCCAGTTCCTTGAGTTGCGACTTGAGCTCGTCGATACGGGTCTCTAGGTCCTTGATGGCTGTTTCCTTGTCCTTGATGTTCTTCTCGTGCATTTCGATATCCTTCTCGAGTTGCAGCACGTTTTGGGTCGATGGCTGCGCCATGGCGGCAGGCGCCATCATCATGGTCATTGCGATGACCAGCAGTTTGATTCTTTTCATAATAGCGTTCTTGAATTGAATGAGTTAATTTGTTGCAAAGGTAATAAATACTTTCCATTTTTCGGTCTAGCGACGTGTATTCTTTTTCGGCCGCCCCCCAAAACTGGTTTTCGCGCGGTCGAATGCGGGCATTCCCCTGTTTGAGATCATGTAATGCTTATTAAGCTGATGGTCACGAATTGATTATAAACAACCAGCGGTAATTGGTGTGATTGTCATTAGCCCTGCAGGATGTGGATGAAAGAAGGGGGGTATAGAAAGCGAAAGTGCACTTTTTCACAAAAGTACACCATCTTCATAACCAAAATTCAAGTATATATGTTCTTGTTGTTTGTTGCCAAACGAAGTCAATTATTCCCTTGAAAAAGAATAATTGATTATTTCCACGTGCAAAGATAATATGAAACTACTGAAAGTACCAAACTTTTTAAGCTTTTTTTTGAATAAAAATGCTTAATAACATATACGCAATGAGTAGTAACTGTCTGATAGATAAATACTAAGGGCGAAATGTTTCGCCCTTAGTATTTTTGATGGTTATTTCTCGCGGAAGAACAGGTTGATTGCCGTGCCGTGCAGGTTCCAGTGCTCGCGTATCTTGTTCTCGAGATATCGCTTGTAGGGGTCCTTGACCCACTGGGGCAGGTTGCAGAAGAAGATGAACGTGGGCACATGGGCGCCCTTGAGCATGGTGATGTACTTGATCTTGACATACTTTCCCTTGACTGCAGGTGGCGGATAGGCCTGGATATCGGCTTGCAACGTGTTGTTGAGCTGCGACGTGGGGATGGTGATGTGGCGGTTGTTATACACGTCGATAGCCGTCTGCAGGACCTTGTGGATGCGCTGCTTGGTGAGCGCCGAGCCAAAGATAATGGGGAAGTCGGTGAATGGTGCGAAGCGCTCGCGGATGGTCGCCTCGAAGTAGTCGATCGACTGCTGGGTCTTGTTTTGGGCAAGATCCCACTTGTTGACCAGCACGACAAGGCCCTTGCGGTTCTTCTGGATAATCGAGAAGATGTTCACGTCCTGGGCCTCGATGCCGCGCGTGGCGTCGATGAGCAGGATGCACACGTCGCTGTTCTCGATAGCGCGAATGGATCGCAGCACCGAGTAATACTCGATGTCCTCGTTGACCTTGTTCTTCTTGCGGATACCGGCGGTGTCCACCAGATAGAAGTCAAAGCCGAACTTGTTGTAGCGCGAGTAGATGCTGTCGCGGGTGGTGCCGGCGATGTCGGTGACGATGTTGCGCTGCTCATCCATGAGCGAGTTGACCAGCGACGACTTGCCGGCGTTGGGGCGGCCGACGATGGCAAAGCGCGGCAGTTCCTCGTCGATGGCCTCCTCGGCCTTGGCGGGCATCTTCTTGACCAACTCGTCGAGCAGGTCGCCCGTGCCGTTGCCGTTGGCCGCCGAGATGGAGAATGGTTTTCCCAGTCCCAAGGCGTAGAACTCGGCCTCGGCATACATCGACTGGTTGTTGTCGTCCTTGTTGGCCACGACGATCACGGGCTTGGACGTGCGGCGCAGGATGTCGGCCACATGGTCGTCGAGGTCGGTGATGCCGTTCTTGATATCCACGACAAACAGGATGACATCGGCCTCGTCGATGGCCAGCTGCACCTGCTTGTTGATTTCCTCCTCAAAGATGTCCTCGCTGTTAACTACCCAGCCGCCGGTATCCACGACCGACATTTCCATGCCGTTCCATTCCATCTTGCCGTACTGGCGGTCGCGCGTCGTGCCGCTGGTGTCGTTGACGATGGCGGCGCGCGTCTGCGTCAGGCGGTTGAACAGTGTTGACTTGCCCACATTGGGCCTTCCCACGATTGCTACTAGTCGTCCCATATTAATTTTGGTTTTTAAATGATTATTCGTTAGTCGATATAGCCGAAGGCACGCAGCTTGTTCTCCTGGTTGCGCCAGTCTTTCTCGACCTTGACATACAACTCGAGGAACACCTTCTTCTCAAAGAATTTCTCGATATCCTTGCGGGCCTCGATGCCCACATGCTTGAGTTTCTTGCCCTGATGGCCGATGATGATCCCCTTCTGGGTGTCGCGCTCGACATAGATTACCGCCATGATATGGATGGCCGTATCGCTCTCGTCAAACTTCTCGACGATGACCTGGGTGGCATAAGGCACTTCCTTGTCGTAGGTCATCAGGATTTTCTCGCGCACAATCTCGGTGACAAAGAAGCGGCTGCTGCGATCGGTCAGTGCGTCCTTGCCGAAGTAGGGCGGGCTCTCGGGCAACAACTCGACGATGCGCTTCATGATGTTGTCAACGTTGAAGTTCTCGAGCGCGCTGGTGGGGAATACCTCGGCATTGGGCAGCAACTCCTTCCACTGGTCGATGATGCGCAGCAGGTCATCGTTGCCCTTGAGCAGGTCGATCTTGTTGATGACCAGCAGGATGGGGATTTTCTCCCTAGCCACACGGTCGAGGAAGTCCTGGTTCTTGGTCGGACTCTCGATGACATCGGTGACATAGAGCAGCACGTCGGCATCAACCAGGGCGCCAGTCGAGTACTCCAGCATGCTCTGCTGTAGCCTGAATTTGGGCTTGAGCACGCCAGGCGTGTCGCTGAAGACAATCTGGTAATCCTCGCCGTTGACGATGCCCATGATGCGGTGACGCGTCGTCTGGGCCTTGCTGGTGATGATGGACAGGCGTTCACCCACCAAGCGGTTGCTCAGTGTCGATTTACCCACGTTGGGGTTGCCCACGATGTTGACAAATCCTGCTCGATGCATATTGTGTTGCTTTAAACCTTTTAGTTTATTGTTTTCTCAATCTTAATTATTCAAGAAGCATCGCTACCCTGCTTGTTGTTACGCTCGTGAGTAGTGATGCTTCATGTGATGTGTCCGGGCGCCTTACAGCGACCAGATCAGGTAGAGGGCTCCCCAGGTGAAGCCGGCTCCAAAGGCTGTCAGCACCATCTTGTCGCCCTTCTTGAGGAGATGCTTGTTCTCGTCAAGGCACAGGGGAATGCTGGCGGCACTGGTGTTGCCGCGATGCTGGATATTGACCAGCACCTTGCTCTCGTCGATGCCCAGACGGTCACCCACGGCCTCGATGATGCGCAGGTTGGCCTGGTGAGGAACGAACCACTGGATGTTGTCGTTGGTGAGACCATTGCGTTTCATGATATCCCTGCTCGAAGTGAGCATGTCGATGACAGCGTGGCGATACACTGCGCGTCCCTCCTGATAAACGAAGTGGAAGCCTGCGTCAACCGTCTCGTGGCTGGCGGGAAGGGCCGAGCCACCAGCCTTATAGACCAGGTGCTCCAGTCCCGAGCCGTCAACGTGGAAGATGCCGTCCATCACGCCGATGGGCTCCTCGGTGGGCTCCAGAAGCATCGCTGCAGCAGCGTCGCCAAAGAGCGGGCACGTGGCGCGGTCATCATAGTTGACCATGCTGGACATCTTCTCGGCCGACACGACAATCACCTTCTTGTAGATGCCTGAACGGATGTAGGCTGTAGCCTCATACAGACCTACCAGGAATCCGGCGCATGCGGCCTGGATGTCGTAGGCGTAGCACTTCTTTTCAATGCCCACACCATGGGCAATCACCGAAGCCGTTGACGGGAATCGGTAGTCAGGATTGGAAGTGGGGCAGATGAGCAGGTCGATGTCATCACGACTCGTTCCCGTCTCCTCAAGCAGTTTGTTCACTGCCTGGATGCCCATCCATGAAGAGCCGACAGGCTTCTTGAGGATGCGGCGCTCCTTGACCCCCACGCGAGTGGTGATCCACTCGTCGGTAGTATCCACCATCTGAGATAGCATCTCATTATCCAGCACATTGTCGGGAAGATAAGATGCGATACCAGTAATCTTTGCGTTCAGCATAAGCTTGAAAGCTATATATTTTTTTGTGCGTTTAGTTTCTAAAATCAATATCCCAAATGTGGATGAAAACCAGTTGTGATTCAGCCCATTCAGGATATCTTTTTTGCTTTAATCGCGGATGCCGCAGCGCGTCGACAATCGTGGCCCTGGCGGCAGGTGTGCGATTTAGGCTTCCTCCTTGTTCATCACGTTCTTGCCACGGTAGTAACCGCACTCGGGGCATACAGTGTGATAAACATGCCATGCGCCGCAGTTAGAGCACTGAGCGATGGTCGGAGCCACAGCCACATCGTGGGTGCGGCGCTTCGCGGTACGAGTCTTAGACTGTCTTCTTTTAGGATGTGCCATTTTCTTGTTGTTATTTAAAAATTATTGTTCTCTTAGTTTTTTCAGCGCCTCCCAACGGGGGTCGGTGCCGGTTGTTTCACTCTGTGGGTCATCATCGGCGTCGGGGACGGCCTCGACACGATGACTTTCAAGCACGTCGACTACTGCGGCGTTACAATCTTCCTCGCTCTCATGACTGTGCGTCATGGGGATAGCAAGCAAAATCGTGTCGCGCACCAGTGGCGTGGCATCCAGCTCTCGCCAGTGAGACGGGATAATCAGCAGCTCGTCGTTGCTGTCGTCGAGCTCCTCGCCCATCTGCTCCACGTTCAGGCGGTAGTCCACGTCCACCGGCAAATCCAGATTGTCCAGGCAACGGTCACAGGGAACTGTCACTGTGCCGTGGCAGGCAATCTCCAGGCGGTAGGTGTTCTCGCTCTTGCGGGTCACGTTCAGGGTGACATCAACGTCGGCTTGACGCACCTCGGTCTGCTCCTCGTCGTTGAAAAACGATTCGTCCAGATGACACTCAACCGCATGAATGCCAAATGGTAACGTCTTGATTTTCAACTTCAAAGCATCTACCATCTCCTGAAATTTTCGTTAAAGCGCCACAAAGGTATAACAAATCCCGTTAATATTCAACGATTTTCTGATTTTTTTTGATTTTTACAACGTTAGAATAAGGCACTGACAGGTCACGAATTCTTCCGGTAGCTCAGGACCGCCCAAATGGCCATCACGGTCGAGATACCGACAAGGGCCAATACCTGGTGTGCGATGCTCTGAAGTCCGCCGCCGCGCACAAAGACAGTGCGGATGCCGTCAACAAAGTAGTGCATCGGATTGACGTAGGTGGTGGCGTATGCCCAATCAGGCATCGAGCGTGTGGGCGTGAACAGGCCGCTGAGCAGCAACATCATCACCACAAAGAACCACATCACAAAGATGGCCTGCTGCATCGTTTCGCTGTAGTTGCTGATGATGAGTCCGAATGAACTCCAAAACAAGGCCAGTGGTATTGCCAGCAGGAAAACGAGCCACAAGGGGCCCTGGCACGTGATGCCATAGATGAGCCACGACAGGATCAGGCACACCACGATAACAAACAGGGCAATCAGCCAGTAAGGGATGAGTTTGGCAAGGATGAAGGCCCACTTGGGGACGGGAGTGACGTTGATTTGCTCGATGGTACCTGCCTCCTTCTCACCCACGATGTTAAGGGTGGGCAAGAAACCGCACATCAGCATCATCACGATTGCCAACAAGGCGGGAATCATGAACAACTTGTAGTTAAGGCGCTTATTATAGAGGAATAATGTCGAGACGCGCTGCTGGATGGCGGCGGCATCGGGATTGACGGTTGCTGTGACAATCTGTGACAAGTAAGCGTTGCCCATTGCCCCCTTGGTCCCGTTGACGGCATTGGCGGCGATGAGCACCTGCGGATGCGCTCCATTGGTGAGGTCACGGCTGTAATTCTGTGGAATCACAAGCACCATATCGGCCTTGCTGGTCTCGATATCCTTGAGAGCGGCTTGATAGGTGGGTTGCTGGCCATTGAAGATGAAGTAGTTGCTGGCCTCGATGCTGTGGAGCAGTTGTCGGGAAAGCGTTGATCGGTCATTATCGACCACCTCGACGACGATGTTCTTGATCTCCATGTTCATCACCCATGGCATGACACACATCATCATGATGGGGAAGATGACGATGAGGCGCGGCAAGAACGCATTTCGGCGTATCTGCAGGAATTCCTTCTGTATGAGATATTTGAGTGTCATGGCAATGAGTTTATTCCAGTCGGGTCTTAAACTTCAACAAGGACACGGCGAGCAGCACAACGGTCATTCCGGTAAGGATTGCCACCTCGCGCAGGACCTCGCCAATGCCCACGCCCATGATCATCAGTTTGCGCATCGCCTCGATGTAGTATCGGGGTGGTACGATGGCCGAGAGCCACTGCAGCACGCGTGGCATTGACTCGACAGGGAACAGCATGCCGCTGAGCATCACAATGGGTATCAGCAGCACCATCGCCGACAGCAACAGTGCCATCAACTGGCTGGTGGCGACGTTGCTGATGAGCAGTCCCAGTGACAATGCCAGCAGGATGTAGATGGTGCTAACGATATAGATCCACACGATGGAGCCCTGCAGGGGCACATTGAGCACATAGCGGCCCATGAGCAAGATGGTCGTGAGGATGGCAAAGGCGAGCACGAGATAGGGGACAGCCTTGGCGACGATGATCATCAGCGGCTTGACGGGCGAGACGAGCAGCACCTCCATTGTGCCTTTCTCCTTCTCGCGTACAATCGAGATGGAAGTCATCATCGCGCACACAAGCATCAACAGCATACCCATGATGGCGGGCACGAAGTTGTAGGCCGACTTCATCTGGGGATTGTAGAGCATCTTGCTGTTGACCAACGACATGTCGGCATTGGCAATCACAGCGTTGGCATAATTGGTCCACTGCTGAGCCATATTGGGGTCGGCACCGTCAACGATGAACTGTATTCCACCATGCTTAGAGGCGAAATCGGGGCTGAACACGATAGCCAGGTCGGCCTTCTGTCCACGTATCAGGCGCTCGGCATCCTGCGGTGTGGCGACGGCGGCAGTAATGGTAAAGTACTCTGATGCCGCTAGGCGGTCAATGGCTTGGCGGGTGAGATGGTCCTGGGAAGAGGTGACCACAATGGTGCGAACGTTGCGCACGTCGGTCGTGATGGCGAAGCCGAAGATGAGCATCAGCACGATGGGCATGCCGAAGAGGATGAGCATCGTGCGCTTGTCGCGCAGGATGTGTCTTGCCTCCTTGATGATGAATGATATGAACTGCTTCATGATTGTTAGTCGCTGCTTCGGGTCGCTTGTCGTGCCAGATAAGTAAACACATGGTCCATATCTGGCTGATTAAATCTCTCTTTCAGTTCGTCAGGTGTGCCCATCGCACTGATTTTGCCGTCAACCATGATCGAGATGCGGTCGCAGTACTCGGCTTCATCCATGTAATGGGTGGTGACAAAGACGGTAATGCCCCTTCCTGCAGCATCATAGATCAATTCCCAGAACTGCCGCCTTGTGGCTGGGTCAACACCGCCAGTGGGTTCGTCAAGGAACACGATGTCCGGCTCGTGGAAAATCGAGACTGAGAAAGCCAGCTTCTGCTTCCATCCCAATGGCAACGAGCCCACCAAGTCGTTCTTGTGGTTGGTGAATTGCAGTCGGTCGAGCATTTCTTCGGTTTTGCGGGCGATGTCGCCGTCATTCATGCCGTAGATACCGCCGAAAAGGCGGATGTTCTCGGCCACGGTCAGGTCCTCATAGAGCGAGAACCGCTGACTCATGTAGCCGATGTGCTTTTTGACCTGTTCGTGCTGGGTGCGGATGTCATAGCCAGCCACGCGCCCCGTGCCGCTGGTGGGTTGGTTAAGGCCGGTGAGCATGTGCATCGCAGTGGTCTTGCCGGCACCGTTGGCTCCTAAAAAACCGAAGATTTCTCCACGCTTGACCGTGAAACTGATGTCGTCAACTGCATGAAACGACCCAAAGGCTTTTACCAGATGCTCCACCTCAATGACATTCTCGTCCTCGACCTTGATGGACTGCAGGTGGTCAAGGCCTGGAGGATTGAAGATGTCGGCAAACCGGTTCAGGATTTCGTCAGGCGTGCCGATTCCCTTGATTTGACCCTGGTTGAGGAACGCCACGCGTTCGCAACGGCGCACTTCGTCAAGGTAGGGTGTCGAGGCCATGATGGTGATGTCACGTTCTTTGAGTGCCTCTAACATATCCCAAAACTCCTTGCGCGACACGGGGTCAACGCCCGTAGTGGGCTCGTCCAGGAAGAGGACGCTGGGCTGGTAAACCAGAGCGCAGCATAAGGCGAGTTTCTGCTTCATACCGCCTGACAACGCACCGGCCTTGCGGTCCTTGAATCGCTCAATCTGGCTGTAAATGGCGCGGATGCTGTCATAACCCTGCTCGACCGTCGTGCCGAACAAGGTAGCGAAAAATTCCAGATTCTCCTGCACGGTCAAGTCCTGATAGAGTGAGAATTTACCTGGCATGTACCCCACACGACGTCTGATATCGTTCATCTGGCGCACTGTGTCAAAACCATCGACCGTCGCAGTGCCCTGTTGTGGCTTCAACAGGGTGCACAAGATGCGGTACATCGATGTCTTGCCTGCACCATCAGGACCGATGAGGCCAAAGACCTCACCCTTGCCCACGGTGAACGACACGTCGTCGAGAGCCTTGACCGTCCCATAGGACTTGGATACATGATTTACCTCAATCGCATTCATTGCAGCATTTTATTGGATTTGCTGGATGATGAGGATTCTCTAGAACTTCACTTCCCCGTACATGCCTATCTTGACAAAGCCATCGTTTTGGAAGGCAATTTTGACAGCATACACCAGGTCGGCTCGCTCATCATCGGTCAGGATGGTCTTGGGGGTGAACTCCGAGCGGTTAGATATCCATGTAATGGTGCCGGCATATTCCTTCTTTTGTCCGTCACCATAATCGGCAAATACCTTGCATTGTTGTCCCACCTTGATGTTCTGCAATTGGGCTGAGGTGACATAGGCGCGGATGAACATCTGCTCCACGTCGGCAATCTTGAACAGTGGCTTGCCAGTAGTTACAAACTCGCCCTGCTCGACATACTTTTCAAGCACGGTGCCATTGATGGGCGCCACAATGTCGGCATTGGCAATCTGGTCGTCCAACTGGCGTTGCTGGGCATCAATACCCGCCACCTGCGCGTCGATGCCATCCATTTGGGCACTGATGCCTTTGCCTTGATCGGCCAGTGCCGCGTTGTTGCTGCGTATCTGGTCACGGGTGGCTTCCAGTTGGCGGTTGAGCACCTTGATCTGGTTGTCGATGTCGTCGAGTTGCTTGCGCGGCACGGCGCCATCCTTGACGAGTTCGGCATAGCGTTGGCGCTCGCGCTGGGCATTGGCTATCTGCTGCTGGATAGACGAAACCTGTTTGTTGAGATCCAGTTGCTGGCTGTTGGTCGCTGAGCGGCTGGACGACAGTTGGCGCTTGCTGGCGGCCAGTTGACCGCGCTGGGTCTCGAGTTGCTGTTTCTGCAATACCAGTTGGTAAGTGTCGATATGGCCCACGAGGGTTCCTGCTTCGATTGTCGCCCCCTCGGTGATCGACAGCGATTTCAGTTCGCCAGTCGATTTGGCACTGACGGTAACTTCGGTCGCCTCAAATGTGCCGGTAGCGTCAAACGCTTTCTCTTTATTGCCGCAAGCGGTCGCCATCAGTGCCACACTTGCCAGTATCAATATCTTTTTCATCATCGTTAAGTATTTTAATCGTTGGTGGTATATTTCAGGTCATACATCTGCTTGAGCATCTCGATCTCATGGATGGAGCGCTGCACGCGAGCGGCGTTCTCGCTGTTGATGTCGCGCAACAGGTCGTTCACGTCGATAATGCCATGCGACAGTTTGGACTCGGCGGCCTTGCGCACCTGTTCACGCAAGGCGATAATTTCGTCATCCTGTTTCATCAGGCTGCGGTAACGGCCGATGGCCTCCTGTTGCTGCATCTGCTCCAGACGGTTGTTGAAAAGGAACACTTCGCGCTGGTTCTGGGCCGTCTCGCGTTGCAGTTGAAGTTTTGCCTTGTCGTTATGGCGGGTATAAAGGGCGCCGATATTCCATGTCAAGCGTGCTCCCACCATGCCGTTCCATGACAAGTCATGGCTCATCATATCCTTGAACAGATTGTAACCAGGGTATCCATAATAACCCTGGGCAAACACGCCCAGGCGTGGCAGCAATGCGGCATCAAGGACTTTCTCCTGGGCATCGGCCAGACGCAGCTGGCTGTCGATGAGGGCCAACTCGGGGCGATTATTGCCCGTGCCGCTCTCCACAGCTTGCGGCTTGACCACGCTGCTCATTTCCAGGCCGCAGAAGGTGCCCAGCATCGCCATCAGCACTCGCCGTTGTGATTCCAGCGTGGTGCGTTGCTGGACCACGTTCAGGCGCTCGGCGGTGACGTTGTTGAGATCACACTGGGCAGCGGTGCCGTGCTTGACCATCGAGGTGAGTTTCTTCTCGCTGGCTGCGAGTTGCTCCTGCAGGTCATCGTTCAGGCTGATCTGGTCCTCGAGCAGCAACAGGCCAAAGTACATCTCGTTGACGCGCTGACGCACGCTATACAGGCTCACGTCGAGTTGAGCCTGCTGCACCGCGCCCTGCTCGCGAGCCACACGTTTCTGAGCACCGATCATGCCACCGTCAAATACGGTCTGCTGCACGTCCAGCCCCACGCGGTACTGGTCCTTGGCCAGGCCTTTCATGTCCAGCCCCATCTGCCCCATCATGGCCTGCATCTCGTCGGACCACGACGGCACAGCATTCTGATAAGTCGCCTGAGCGGTCGCCGACACCTGCGGCAGCCACCCCTTCTGGATATTGGCAACCGTGAGGTCGGTAGTGCGGGCGATGAGGTCATGCTGGGCGATGAGCGGATAGTTGCGCTCGGCAGCCTGCTGGCACTCTTCCAGGGTCTGTCCGCTAGAGAAAAACGGCAGCAAGGCCAGTGCTATAAACAATAGATTCTTCATCATATCGCAATGCGTTTTTGTTTCACTCTGCAAATTTACGACGACAATCAGCGTTTGCCTTTATCCATTTTGACGGAAAACCATCCTTTTTGTACAATTATCATCAAATAATGCACATGATCATGCGCATTTCCTTATCTTTGCATCCAAATTTCATGCAATAGAGATATGTCAAAGCAAGAACCCAAGCGATTACCCTTGTCTAGTCTCAAGGAGATGATCGATGCCGATTTCAAGACACAAGGAGTTAGCCCTTACCTCTCTCCAGAGTTCGCCATCGTGTATGGTTCCAACACCTTTCAAGCGATGCGGAATATATTTGAGATTTCAGTACCCTATCGCGTCGATGACTTCCGTTTCATCGCCTTTCAGAAAGGTGACGTTGACATCACTGCCAACCTCTTGAAGTTTCACGTCACCGATAACACTGTGGGATTTATGGGCAATGGCGGCATCATACAGATGGACAGGATCTCATCAGATGTATCGATGTCAGGCATCGTGGTCAAGGAAGATTTCCTGCGCCGTGCCATGGGAGGCAGGTTGCCCGCGACGTTTAACGGCAGGGTCCACAATTTCTATCTTCAGGTAACCGCCCAGGAGTGTGACATAGTGGTTCGCATGATCCTGACATTGCGCGTGCTGGTCGAGGATCCGCATTATAGCCGAGAGGCCTCGGCATCGCTTATTGCGGCTATTGTCAACTACATTGCTGGCCTGTATGAACGCTATGGTGCCGAAGTGCCGGCTGCACAATCACGCCAGCAGGACGTATTCAACCGCTTTATCGCTCTGGTCAACGAGCAATGTTTCCACCACCACACATTGGACTACTATGCCGACAAGTTGTGCATTACCCAGCGCTACCTGGGCACCCTTGTCAAGCAGGCCAGCGGTACTACTGCCAAGGAGTGGATTGACCGTGCGCTCATCAACGAGGCAAAGGTAGCCTTGAGGCACAGCGACATCACCGTCGCGCAACTAGCCGACAGTCTCAGTTTTCCCAATCCTGCATTTTTCTCCAAATTTTTCAGGCGCATGACAGGCTTGACCCCTTCACAGTACAAGCACCAATAGCCACCCTCGCCATGTCGTGCTATTAGGTTTATTGGATTATTGCTGGAGCAACAGATCAATAAGGAGTGTCACATCGCTGATGCCCACAATGCCGTCACCGTCGACGTCGGCTTGTGTGTTGCCACTGTGGCCACCTGATAACAAAAGGTCGATAAGGACAGTCACGTCGCTGATGCCCATCATGCCGTCACCATCAACGTCACCGACAAGAGGTTCTGGGTCCACCCCTTCGATAACGGAAAACTGTTTCCATATGTTGGCTGATTTATAAGCCCTTACTGCCGATTTGGGCACATAGAGCGTTGCAGTGCTATAGATGTCATCAAAAGTGCTGTTATCGGCTACCGTTGGCGGTGTCGTCGCCCAGCATGTCAGACTGGTCAGTTCCATACAATCATAGAATGCTGAACTGCCAATGGCCGTGATTGATGCGGGAATCGTGGCGCTGGTCAGTCCCCAACAGTAGGCAAAGGTGTAGTCGGCGATTGTAGTGATGGAGCGAGGAATGACGATACTTTCAAGCCCTGAGCAACTAAAGAACGTTCCCGCGCCGATATGTGTCACCGAGGTGGGGAGCATTATGCTTTTCAGTTTGTTGCAATAGGAAAATGCGAAGTCGCCGATTGTGGTGATGGAGTTTGGCAGTGTGAGGGCCGCGAGTTTTTTACACGAGGCAAAAGCCTCATTGCCAATGGTCGTTACTGTGCCTGGCAATGTGATGCTTGTCAGCATTGAGCAATCATAGAAAGCCTCATCGCCAATGATGGTTACCGAGGACGGAATAACGATAGAACTTAACGATGAGCACTCCCTGAACATCCCTTTTCCAACGGCTGTGATGCTGCCAGGAAGGCTCACACTCGCCAGTCCAGTGCATTTCCTGAATACATCCTCGCCGACTTCAGTGAGTGAATTAGGCAATACCAATTGTGTCAAGCCCGAGCAATGAAAAAATGCCTCATTACCCATTGAGCCCACCGAATTAGGGATGCTGATTGCCGTGAGTCCAGTGCACTCGTAAAACGCCCTGTCGCCGATGGCTGTGACACTAATGGGGATGACGGTGTTTTGGCAACCCAATATCATCTTATTTTCGCCAGTGAGGATGATGGCGTTGCAGTTGCCGCGGGAGTCATATATCGGGTTTCCGTTTTCGATATCAATCGAAGTGATGGCTGGACACTCCATGAAAGCGTCTTGTCCGATGGCTGTGACCGATTTGGGAATGTGAATGCTGGTCAAGCCCTCACACCGAGTAAAAGCCTCTTCGCCAATAGTCGTGACAGAATTGGGCAGGTCTATGCCAGTCAAGGATAAACAACGGCGAAAAGCCATGTTGCCGATGGACACAAGCGTGACAGGCAAACTCACACTGGTCATTGCTGTGCAGTTGTTGAATGCCCTATCGCCAATGGTGGTGACTGAAGCGGGCAGGGCCAGTAGACCCAGACTCCAGCAAGAGCTGAAGGCTTCTTCGCCGATAGTAATGACCGAAGCGGGAATTGTCACGTCGGAGAGAGAGGAACATCCCGAGAATGTTTTTGGCTTGATGACGGTAACACTGCCTGGTACCGTAATACTCGAGATGCTAATGCATTCCTCGAAAGCCGACTCGCCGATAATTGACACTGATTCAGGAAGTTCAACCCAATCCAGAAACAGACAATTCCTGAATGCGCTGTCACCAATCTCAACGACGGTGGAGGGAAGAATGACTCCCGTCAGGTTGTTGCAGGATTCAAATGCCCTCGTGCCAATGGCGGTAACGGTGTAATTGCCACCGTTGTGGGTGACGGTGCCAGGGATAGTGATCTCACCGCTGTAACTGTGATCGGAACTGGCCGCCACGGCTACAGTATGGTCGCCGTTAATGACATAGTTGATGCCCCCATAGGTGAATTGGCTTTGGGCAAATGATGTGACACACCCCAACAAAAGCACAACTACAAGGTTGAGTTTTAGTTTTTTCATAGGTTTAATATTTGGTTTTTTATGACTATTTGTTGAAAATATGGTCATAGATGAGTTGGGTGCCACCCAAGTGGGACTGGATATAGTTGCCCGCGGCCTTGCCGCATTGCAGGCGCAAGGGCTCGTTCTCGAGCAAGGGATCCATCGCTGCCGAGAACTCATCGGCGTTGTGGATGCTCATGGCGCCGTCCAGTTCGATAAGATCTTTGGCCTCCTGGAACTTGTGGTGCTTTGGACCAAAAATGACAGGGATTCCATAGACTGCAGCCTCGTTAATGTTGTGGATGCTCGCGCCGAAGCCGCCTCCCACATAGGCCGCTTGGCCATAGCGATAAAGCGATGATAACAGCCCGAAGCTGTCGATAATCAGACAATCGGCATTCTCGATGTTCTGAGGAGTCGCCTCGCTATAGAAGCGTGCAGGACGAGAAATCTTGGACATCAGTACATGCAGGCGATGACGGTCAAACTCGTGGGGTGCGATGATGAGCTTCATCTCGCGATGGGCATTGAAGTACGGGATGACGATATCTTCGTCAGGAGGCCAGGAACTGCCCATGACGAGGGTAAACTTGGCATTCTCGACAAATTTTGATACTAGGGGGAACTCCTTGGCCGCGGCACGGACATCTGCCACGCGGTCGAAGCGCGTGTCGCCAGCCACAATGACGTTCTCCACGCCGATTCCTGCCAACAACTCACGCGATTGTTCGTTCTGGACAAACAATGTGTCAAAACACTTGAGCATCTTGCGGAACATGCCGCCCCAGGGACGGAAGAAAATCTGCTTGGGACGGAAGATGGCCGAAATGATGTAGGTGGGAATGCCGAGGCGTTTTAATGCGCTCAAATAATTGCCCCAGAACTCATACTTGACAAATATGGCTACCGAAGGCTTCACAATGTCCAGGAATCGTTTCACGTTTCCTGGCAGGTCAAAGGGGAGATAAACCACCGTGTCCACCATGCTGAAGTTCTTGCGCACCTCGTAGCCCGAGGGCGAGAAGAATGTCAACAGGATGCGGGCATCGGGATTGTTGCGTTTAATCAGTTCGATGAGTGGGCGACCCTGCTCAAACTCACCCAGTGATGACGCATGGATCCAAATGTAGCCGCCGGCTGGGTCAAGTTTGCGTTGCAGTGTGCGGAAACAACGTCGTTGTCCTCGCAGCATCAGTTTGGCTTTGGGATTGCGCACGGCAGCCAGTTTCACGGCATTGCGGTAGGTGGCTACTCCTAGGTTGTAAATAGGATCCATTTTTGGTCGTTGTCCTTTAATCGTTGGTGGTGAGTGTCAATAAAACTGTTGCAGGCGTCCGCTCTCCAGGTAGTGTCGGTCATGACGGCGTTTCCACATGTGGTTGTCTATGTAGAATCGGCATGAGATCTGTTGCCAGAATCCGCACTTGTTGTCGGTCGCGTGCAGTGTCAGGGAGCCGGTCAAGTCCACAAACCGATTGCTCACGACATGGAAGGTGAGATCGGTGCGGCTGTAAATCTTGTTGTGATAGTATGGGTCGCCCAAGTTCAGACGACTGCCATAGGCGGGATACAATGGCATCATGTCCTTACCCGCATAGAACGTCTCATCGAGTTGCAACCAATGCCACTTTGCTGTTGCGGTGGTGATCAATCCGGCATGGTTGATCCACTCGTCCTCTCCGCGATTGCGTTCCAGGGCGATGATGGAACCCGCCGAGAAGCGGAGCGAATCGAGCGCCGTGCGGTGCGACAGGTCGATCGACACCATCGGGTTGATGACCAGGTCATCATTGACGTGTTCGTCGGGCAAATGGGCGCCAGACATGGCCAGGTGGCTGTACTGCACATGACCGCCCAGTTTCAGCGGGCCGCTCACTTTCCAGTCGGTGTTGAGCATGGCCGTGAAAGCCTCGCGGTCCTGTTCGGTCTGCATCTGCCGCCAGTCCACAGCAATTTCGGCATATCCGGTGGGTTTGATCAGTTGTGCCATGACGCCGCGGATGTTGGGCTGCAGGTAGGCTAGGGAGTCGCTCCACAAATAGCGCGGCATCCGTTCCACCATCAGTGTGCGCGGCAATAGACCAGCCGTCACATGCCAGCCGTCGTCACGGTTATAGCGATAATAGATGGTGGGCAGGATTTTATACCCGCTCATGTCGTCAATCATGGGCTGGTACCACACGACACCGCCCTTGAGCACATGTTGGTCATCCATCAGCGACAGCCCGATTTCGGGGGCTAGACGCGTGAAGAAGAACGTCTGGTCGGGTGAGTATTCGTCGCCACCCTCACGGTTGCTGAGCAGTATGCTGGCGTCAATGCTCCATTCCACCTCTTGGGCTGCAAGTGGTGGAATGATGAGCAGGAGGGTCAATATGGCGACGAACCGATTAAGCATCAGCGGGCATCTGTATGTTCTGGGTACCGGCCTCGAGACGGGCGAGGGTTTCCTCGCGGCCCAGCAGCTCGGTGATGTCAAACATGTGCGGTCCGCGGCACTCGCCGACCACCGTGAGGCGGAAGGCGTTCATCACATTACCCTTGTGCAGGCCGTTCTTGTCAATCCAGTCCATGACGACCGCTTCACAGGCTTGGCTGTTCATGTCGGCGGTCTCAAGCAGCTTGGCCAGTTGGCGCATGAGTTCAGGGGTCTCGGGCTTCCAGCGCTTGCGGATGTCCTTCTCGCTATAGGTTGTGGGGCGCACAAAGAAGAAGCATGCCTGATCCCACAGGTCAACAACAAAGTTGATGCGGCTCTTGACAAGGGACACCACGCGGGTGATGTACTCGTCACTGAAGTCGGCTACGTTCACGTCATGCGCCTCGAGCACGGGCTTGAACAGCTGTGCCAACTCGCGGTCATCCATATTCATCAGGTACTCGTGGTTGAACCACTTGCCCTTCTCGAAGTCAAACTTGGCACCCTTGCGCGAACAATGGTCGATGGAGAACTCCTTGATGAGTTCGTCCATCGAGAAAATCTCGCGGTCATCGCCAGGATTCCAGCCCAGCAGGGCCAGGAAATTCACAACGGCCTGGGGCAGGTATCCTGCCTCACGATAGCCGCTGGAGCGTTCCTTGCTCTCGGGGTCGATCCAGTTCAGCGGGAACACGGGGAAGCCCAGACGATCACCGTCTCGCTTGCTCAGTTTACCCTTGCCATCGGGCTTGAGCAACAGGGGCAGGTGAACAAATGCGGGCATTGTGTCCTCCCAGCCGAAGGCTTGGTAGAGCAGCACGTGCAGCGGGGCGCTAGGCAGCCACTCCTCGCCACGGATGACGTGCGACACTTCCATCAAGTGGTCATCGACGATGTTAGCCAGGTGATAGGTGGGCAGGTCGTCGGCGCTCTTGTAGAGCACCTTGTCGTCAAGAATCGACGAGTTGATGGTCACATCGCCGCGCAGCAGGTCGTGAACCACAACATCCTGGTCGGGCTCAATGCGGAATCTTACTACCCATTTCTCGCCCTTGTCCATCAAGGCTTTAACCTCCTCGGCTGGCAATGAGAGTGAGTTGCGCATCATGCCGCGTGTGCGGGCATCATATTGGAAATTCTTGATTTCCTGACGCTTGGCCTCAAGTTCCTCGGGGGTGTCAAAGGCATAGTAAGCCTTGCCGGCATCAACGAGTTGCTGCGTGTACTTGCGGTACAGGTCGCGGCGCTCGCTCTGCTTGTAGGGGCCGTAGTTGCCGCCCTCATGCACACCTTCGTCGATGCCGATGCCCAGCCAATGCAGGGCTTCGTTGATGTACTCCTCGGCACCAGGCACAAAGCGGGTGCTGTCAGTGTCCTCAATGCGCAAAATCATGTCGCCCCCATGCTGGCGGGCAAACAGGTAGTTAAACAGTGCCGTACGCACGCCGCCGATGTGCAGCGGGCCTGTGGGTGAAGGCGCAAAGCGCACTCTTACTCGTCGTTCCATGTTGTTCTTTATATATAATTAATGTATGTTCAATTCATTCTGTTTTGTCTGTCTATCGAGAATCAGAGGAGCAAATCGGCAATCTGTGACATGGACGCGAAGTCCGTTTGGTCCACATGGGTAGGTGTGACCGTGACAAATCCGCGATTCAGCCAGTAGTAGTCGGTCAAGCCCTCATTTTTGTCGGCGATCTCAAATTCGCCGGTCAGCCAATAGTAGTCCCGACCAGTCGGGTCAACCCTGTGTTCCCACTCATTGACCCAGCGGCCCATGTCGCCCGTGGTCACCTTCATGCCCTTGAAGCCGTCGTCAACCTTGGGGATATTCACGTTGAGGCACACGTCCTTGGGGAGGCCGCCCTTGAGCACGCGCTCAGTCACATGCTTCACCACTGGCTCACACACGCTGGTATCGGCCTCGGAACTATAGTCGCCAAAGGAGAATGCCACACTTGGCACGCCGTGGAGGATGCCCTCAAAGGCGCACGCCATCGTCCCGCTATAGAGCGTGTTCAGGCCGCTGTTATAGCCGTGGTTGATGCCGGCAAGCACCAGGTCGGGCATGTTGTCGGCCATGAGCTGGCTCAGCGCCAGCTTCACGCAGTCGGCAGGTGTTCCCGTCGCCAGATAGGCCGTGAAGCCTGGTTCCTGGGCGATTTTTGTGGTTCGCACAGGGTTGACAAACGTGATGGCGCTCGACTTGCCGCTCTGGTGCACGGCAGGAGCGACAACAAACACGTCGCCAAGCGTGCGGGCCACCTTGATGAGCGACTTGATGCCGTTGTAGTTATAGCCGTCATCATTGCTGATGAGGATGAGTGGTCTTCTCTTGCTCTCCATAAAAAGAATTCTGATTCGGGGTGCAAAGTTACAACTTTTTTATTGAGATTTTGCAGAAAAGAAGTAACTTTGCCACATCATAAATATATCTAATCTAATTCAAAGAATATGAGACTGATTATCGAACCCGATTACGAGAATGTATCAAAGTGGGCCGCTCGCTATGTGGCCAAGCGGATTAATGAAACAAAGCCGACCGCCGAGAAACCCTTCAAGCTTGGTTGTCCCACGGGAAGTTCACCATTGGGCATGTACCGTGAGCTTATTGAGATGAACAAGGCAGGCAAGGTGTCCTTTGAGCATGTGATTACTTTTAATATGGATGAATACTGCAATCTGCCCGAGGAGCATCCCGAGAGTTACCACTCGTTCATGTGGAACAATTTCTTCTCGCACATTGATATCAAGCCCGAGAATGTCAATATCCTCAACGGCAATGCCCCTGATCTGGTCAAGGAGTGTGCCGACTATGAGGCGCGCATCAAGGCAGCCGGCGGCATCGATTTGTTCATGGGCGGCGTTGGTCCTGACGGACACATTGCCTTCAATGAACCGGGCTCGTCGCTCACCTCGCGCACGCGACAGAAGACCCTCACCCAGGACACCATCATCGCCAACAGCCGTTTCTTTGACGGCGACCTGAACAAGGTGCCCAAGACCGCCCTGACCGTGGGTGTGGGTACCGTTATGGATGCCCGTGAGGTGATGATCATCGTCAATGGCCACAACAAGGCGCGCGCCTTGCAGCAGGCCGTCGAGGGTGGTGTTTCCCACATGTGCACCCTGAGTGCCCTGCAGATGCATCCCCACGCTGTTATCATCGCTGACGAGATGGCTGTCGATGAACTCAAGGTGAGCACCTATCGCTACTTCAAGGACATCGAGCACAATAACCTCGACCCCGACACGCTGCTTTAATAATCAGCAATAGATACAACAAGAACTCGGAGAGCACCAAGCCCTCCGAGTTTTCTTTGTAAAATAAAAAAGCTGCTCGAGCCTAACGGCGGGAACAGCTTCAAACTTTCTCTTGTTGTAAAAGTCTTGCTTACTCAGCGGGAGCAGCCTCCTCAGCGGGAGCAGCCTCCTCAGCGGGAGCGGCAGCCTCTTCGGCAACAACAGCAGCGCTGTCAACAACAGCAGCGGCGCTATCTACAACCTCCTCAACAACAGCGGTGGTGTCCTCAGCAACCTCAGCCTGCTCAGCATTGTTGGTGTTGGTGCAGGAAATCATGCTAACGCTAGCGATAACAGCAAGAGCTAAAACTAACTTCTTCATTTTCTTTCGTAATTTTAAATAATAAAACAATTAATTTTCAGTTGTTAAAATCGGTGCAAAATTATAACAAAATTTTCACCTGCAAACTTTTTTCCGTTTTTTTTTGAAGAATTTTTCATTCCATCATTTCTCGAATCAAAAATATTTGTTTCTTAATAATTGATTATCAGTAAAATAAGAAAACGAGCGATATTCATCAATCGCTCGTTAAATTTTGTTAAGGCTACGTCGGGCTTGCTGATTTTTCACCAATTCTGGCGCCGAAATCAGTTACTGTAGAGGTAGCGTTTGATGCTGCGTTTGGGTGTTTTGTCAAATTCCGTTGCCATCAGCTGGATTTTGGCGATGCGTTCATAGGGAGCAACGAGTTTGTTCAACTCGGCGCGGATATCCTCCATCAGGCCAGGCAACTTGTCACGGGTAACACCCAACTGATCCATGGCGTCATAGTCGGGATATACCAGCGCAACGAGTTTACCCTCGCGCATGACGACGAGACTCTCGCTCACGTAGAGCATATTGTTCAGTTTCGCCTCGATTTCCTCAGGATAGATGTTTTGGCCGCTGGAGCTCAAGAGCATCGTCTTCAAGCGTCCCCTTATAAATAATGTGCCGTCGGCATTCAGGGTACCCATGTCGCCCGTGTGCAGCCATCCATCCTCGTGCAGTACCTTCTCGGTAGCGTCGGTGTTGTGGAAGTAACCCTGCATCACATTCTCGCCGCGCACACAGATTTCACCTGGAATATTCTCAGGGTCGTCGCTCAAGATCTTGCACTCCATGATGCCAGGCAGGATGCGGCCAGCACTGTGGGGCACGAACTCACGCCAAGGTGTGTGGCTCACCAGCGGTGCACACTCGGTCATGCCATAGCCGACAGTGAACGGGAACTTGATCTTGTACAAGAAGTCCTCGACCTCGGCATTGAAGGGAGCTCCACCCACGATGACCTCTTCAAATTCGCCACCGAAGGCTTCAATCAGTTTGTTCCTGATCTGGCTATAGATGCGTTTGTCCAGATAAGGTACCGCCAGCGCCCAACGCAGCGCACCCCTGCTGATCATGGGCACGATCATCTTGCTGTAGATCTTCTCCAGCACCAGAGGAACGGTAAACACGACATTGGGTTTTACCTCGGCCATTGCCTTGACAAGAATCTTGGGTGAAGGGATGCGGCCCAGCAGCGTGATGTGACCTCCCACCGCCAGAGGCGTAAGCATATCGAACGCACACCCGAAGGCATGGGCCAACGGAAGGAATGCCAGGTCACGGGAACCCTTGAAATGCAGCCCCGAGTTGATGCCATACACGATGTTGCCAGCCAGATTGTTGGCGGTAATCATCACACCCTTGCTGAAGCCCGTCGTGCCTGACGTGTAGTTGATCTCGACCAGCGCGTCGTTGGGAACCTCGGGATAGTGTATGTTGTTGCGGTAAAAACCTTGACCATATTCAGCGGCAAAGGCATCCTCCAGACCCTGCTTGGCCTGGCTGGCTGAGGTGTCACCTTCGCTCTCGGCAATGAGTGAAAGATCCTCGAGCAAGAAAACGGCGCGCACGCGCGGCATCTTGTCAAACTCCAGGTTCTCCCAAATGCTCTTGCTGATGAACAGCATTGTCGCCTCGCTGTGGTTGATGATGTGCTGGGCGTCGGCCGGGTTGAACTCCTGCAGGATGGGCACGATAACGGCACCATAGGTGATGGTGCCCATGAAGATGGTTACCCAGTTGGGGATGTTCTTGCCGATGAGGGCGATGCGGTCGCCCTGTTTCACGCCACTGTTCTTGAACAATAAGTGCAGTTTGGCGATACTGCGGGCAAAGTCACCATAGGAGAGGCGCTCGCCGGTATTGTAGTCTGTCAACGCGGGCAGTTCCCAGTTGTCGATGAAACTGCGCTCATAAATCTTGATCAGGTTTTCCTTCATCATAGTGCGAAAGGGTTTATTGCTGCAAAGATAAGCAAATAATTCCAATCCCTGCAACTAAAAAATAATAATTGACCATCATTCCATAAATCAGACCAATCCTTCAACCCCGAAACAGCAGCTTCCTGAAAAAAAATCGCAAATCGTGCACGAGATTAAAAATAATGATTACCTTTGCGGTGTAATCAAAATCAATTCATTATGAAAAAGATATTATTTTCACTCATTGCCTTGATGGCGGTCATGACCGTGCAGGCTCAATCCATCTGTGCCAGCTGGCGCAGCATGCAACCTGTTGTAGATACCGAAGAAGATGGCTCGTTCTCGGCCCAGAATCTTACTTACACTTTCTATGATGACGGGACTTACTCGTTTGTTAACGAGCTCACGTTTGCTACCAAACCGGCACCGACAATGGCACTTGAGATTGCTACCAATATTGAGCTCAAGGGCACTTACACGCTCGAGGGTGACAAGTTGACGCTTACCCCCAACATGGATACTTATAAGCCTGAGTTGCTCAGCATCTCAATGAATGGCCATGTGGCCGATGACCCCACGATCAAAAACAATGTTAATGCGATGATCAACAGCGACATGTTCAAGTCGCAGTTTGCCGAGGTTCTTGAGAGTACTGTCAAGGTTACTGACTCGATGCTCGAAATGAATGATGGGGAGCATGTGGTCAATTTCATGAAATTTGCAACAATCAAGAACTAAGTTCCTTTAGATAAAAGAAATTAAATCCCGCAAGCCGATGCAGGCCTGCGGGATTTATTCATTTGGGGATTTCCCTGAAATCGCGCTGTCGCGGCTTCAATGTGCTGGAAGCTTGTGGAGGATAGTGAGGCCGTCGCGCAAGGGAACGATGACGCACTCAACACGGGGATCCTGCTTGACACGGTCGTTAAAGGCGAGGATGCCTCGCGTCTGGGCCTCGCGCTGGGCCTTGGGGTCAACAACCTTACCTGCCCACAAGGTGTTGTCGGCAATGATGTAGCCACCGTCGTTCAGGTAGTCCATTACAAGATCGTAATACTCGACATACTGGCGCTTGTTGGCGTCGATAAAGACGAGGTCAAAGCCCCCACCCAGTTTAGGCACAATGTCGCGTGCATCACCAATGTGCAGCCTTACACGCTTGCCATAGGGGGACAAGGCCAGGTGTTCACGGATGAAGTCTTCCTGCTCGTCGTTGATCTCGATGGTGTCCACCCAGCAATTGTCGTCGGCTAATCCCTCGGCAAGACACAGTGCGGAATAGCCGCTGAAGGTTCCCAATTCCAGAACGCGTCGTGGGCTTGCCATGCGGGTCAGCATCTTGATGAGCCTTCCTTGCAGATGGCCCGAGCACATGTGCCAGTAATAGTTCTGCACATGGGTGTCATGGTCGATGCGGGCCAGCGCTGCCGGTTCCTCATCGATATGCCCCAAGATATATTCCTCTAATTCTTCAGACAACATGATTCTATTGTCGGTGTCCCTTAGTGTTTGCTTGAGATAAACCAATCGGGGTCGTCCCAGATTGTGGGCGGCCCCGACAGGGTCATGTCCTTAGAGATCTTAGTCAGATCAGATGAGTTTCTTGTAGCCGTACTCAGCAGCCTCGTCGAGTTCCTCCTCGATGCGGATAAGCTGGTTGTACTTGGCCATGCGGTCGGTGCGCGAGAGCGAACCGGTCTTGATTTGGCCGCTGTTGGTGGCTACTGCGATGTCGGCGATGGTGGTGTCCTCGGTTTCACCGCTGCGGTGGCTGGTCACGGTGGTATAGCCGTGACGGTGGGCCATCTCAATAGCGTCGAGCGTCTCGGTGAGCGAGCCAATCTGGTTCACCTTAATCAGGATTGAGTTGGCAGCGCCCATCTTGATGCCCTTCTCCAGGAACTTCACATTGGTCACGAACAGGTCATCACCCACGAGCTGGCAGCGGTCGCCAATCTTCTTGGTGAGCTTAACCCAGCCTTCCCAATCGTTCTCGTCGAGGCCGTCCTCGATCGAGTCGATGGGATACTTGGTGATGAGTTCCTCGAGATAGTTGATCTGCTCGTCATCGCTGAGCTTCTTGCCCTTAGGATCCTTGGGCTGACCGCTCTTGAGCTGGCGATAGTCGTAGTAGTACTTGCCGTCCTCGATCACTGCGAACTCGCTGGCAGCGCAGTCCATGGCGATCTTCACGTCATCACCGGGCTTGTAGCCGGCGTCCTTAATGGCTTGCACGATGCTGTCAAGAGCATCCTCGATGCCGTCGAGTGCGGGAGCGAAACCACCCTCGTCACCCACAGCGGTGCTCAGGCCACGCTTCTTGAGCAACTTGGCCAGTGCGTGGAATACCTCGGCACCCATGCGGACGGCTTCATGCTCGTTCTTGGCACCAACGGGACGGATCATGAACTCCTGGAAAGCGATGGGAGCGTCGCTGTGAGCGCCACCATTGATGATGTTCATCATGGGGACGGGCAGCACGTGGGCGTTAGTACCGCCGATGTAGCGATACAGGGGCACACCGAAGTAGTTGGCTGCTGCATGAGCCACGGCGAGCGATACGCCCAAGATGGCGTTAGCACCCAGTTTGCTCTTACTGGGAGTGCCATCGAGTTTCAACATGGCCATATCGATAGCGCGCTGGTCAAAGGCATCCATACCCTCAATCTCAGGAGCGATCACCTCATTGACGTTCTTAACGGCCTTGAGAACACCCTTGCCGCCGTAACGGTTCTTGTCACCGTCACGCAACTCCAGTGCCTCGTTCTCGCCTGTCGATGCGCCACTGGGCACCGATGCACGGCCCACGTCGCCGCTCTCGAGGGTTACTTCAACTTCTACAGTAGGATTGCCACGCGAATCCAGAATCTCTCTGGCATGAATTTCTTCAATATACATAACGTTTATAAACAATTGGTTTGTAATTCAATGCTGATATTATTTAGCGACTGCAAAATTAGTTAAACAAAAAGAAATAAACAAATTTTGCTGGTATTTGTTGTCGCCATCTCGCATTTCAGCTCCTACCTCTTGGTTAATTCAGATTGCTCTATGGAGCGATTTGTCGATAAAATGACCCCTTTTGTCTAAATATGTTGTAATGATAGTCCTTAAAAAGTAATTTTGCGACTAGAAATAAAATGAGGACATCAGTTACATTTTCATAACCACAAGTTTATAGTTTTTATTGGAGCACACATTAGATCCGCTGGCTTGAGTACAAGGTGGCGGATTACTTTTGTTGGGTTGCGTAGTTATTTGCTTTATATTACCTTTGCCTCATGAAATGCTTTAATGATATGCTCAACCGACTTATCCTCATCTTCTGCCTGCTCGTGCCCGTCATCGCCGCAGGCCACGCCCATTTTGGTATCGGGGTGACAGGCCATGACTCGACGGTCATGTTGCCACCCTTGCCTCTGAAACCCACGGGCACGGCCTTCATCGTCATCAGCAAGCGGGACCTGACGCTCACTGTGTATGACCGCAACGCTGCCGGCGACACTGTGATGGTAGCGCAGTTCCCCTGCTGCATGGGCAAGAACAAGGGCAACAAGACCCGGCGCGGCGACCAGCGCACGCCCGAGTCTCCCGCTGGCAAGCCTTTCAAGATCACCATGATACAGGATGCATCGACTTGGAAACACAACTTCCACGACGGCCGCGGCAACATCCGTGCCTACGGACACTGGTTCCTGCGACTGGCTACACCCGGCTTCAAGAGCATCGGCATACACGGCAGCACCAACAACGAGCAAACTGTCCCCGGCCGCGCCAGCGAGGGTTGCATCCGCCTGCTCGACAAGGACATCATCACCCTGAAAGAGCATTTTGCCTACGTCGGCATGCCCGTCATCATCCAGGGCGAGGACCAAGCGCCTTTCAAGTGGGAATCCCGCACCAGAACCAAGTGAGTTTCCACATCAAATTAGGAAGAATTGCTCATTACCGAGGCTTTACCGTTTGAAGAGATAGATAAACCCCAAAACGCCGAGCCTCATGGCGTTAACATAGTCTAGCCGCCTCATGTTATATACTAAGACTCAATCTCGATTGTCATTTTGACAACCTTTTATAGCTAATTTCAGGTGCCGCCTAGGATGATGTTGATGACAGCATTGATGTCGGCGATGTTGATTTCATCGTCACCGTTCACGTCGGCAGCGTCGATGCCACCATTTCCGCCCAAAATGATGCCAATGACGGCGTTCACATCAGCAATGTTGACCTCAAGGTCACGATTCACGTCTCCCATAATGATATCTTCCACAATCCGCCCGAAATAGGGGTACCAGTTCTCGTCGGCTTGGTAGTCGTCAACTGTTCCCTGTAGCACATGAAGCGTACGGCCAGAATAGTCATAATTGTCATTTACAGCAAACAGCTGATTCTCACTCGTTACTTTTGAGAGATCGGTAATGTAGCTATACACATTCGTCAGACCGCTGCATCCAGCGAACGCACTGATGCCGATGGCGGTGACCGAGTTGGGGATGACTAAGCTCGTCAGGCCAGTGCAACCATAGAGCACACCATAACCGATAGAGGTAACCGAGTTGGGGATGATTATGTTCGTCAGGCCAGTACAATTATAGAACGCCAAGTAGCCGATGGCGGTGACCGAGTTGGGGATGATTACGCTCGTCAGGCCAGTGCAATTATAGAACACACTATTGCCGATGGAAGTGACCGAGCTGGGGATGATTACGCTCGTCAGGCCAGTGCAATTATAGAACACACCATTGCCGATGGAAGTGACTGAGTTGGGGATGATTACGCTCGTCAGGCCAGTGCAACCATTGAACGCCATGTTGCCTATGGTGGTGACCGAGTTGCCGATAGTTACGCTTGTCAAGCCATCGCAGTAACCGAACGCTCCTTCGCCGATGATGGTGACCGAATTGGGGATGATGATGCTCGTCAGGCCAGTGCAATTATAGAACGCCCTGTTGCCGATGGTGGTGACCGAGTTGGGGATGACCGTATTTTGGCAACCTATCATCAATGTATTACTTGCCGTCTCGATGATGGCGTTACAATTATTGCGTGAATCGTATTTTGGATTCCAACTATTCACTGCGATGCTCATTAGTCCTGCGCAGCCTTCGAACGCCATGGTACCGATGGCGGTGACCGAATTTGGAATAGTCAAGCTCGTCAGTCCGCTGCAACCCTGGAATGCGCTGTTACCGATGGCTGTGACCGAATTAGGTATGGTCAAGCTCGTCAGGCCACGGCAACCTTGGAATGCGCTGTTACCGATGGTGGTGATCGAATTAGGAATGGTCACACTCGTCAGGCCAGTGCAGTCTTGGAACGCATTATCCTCGATGGCGGTGACCGAGTTGGGGATGGAAATGCTCGTCAGACTGTAGCAGCCCAGGAACGCAGATACACCAATGGAAGTAACCGAATTAGGGATAATCACGCTCGTTAGCCCATAGCAGCCCCTGAAAGCACCTTTACCGATGGATGTGACAGAGTTAGGGATGATCATGCTTGTCAGGCTGTAGCAGTTCTCGAACGCAGATATACCGATAGAAGTGACAGTGTTGGGGATGGTCACGCTCGTCAAACTGTAGCAGCCACGGAACACAGCGACATCAATCAAGTCAACTGAGTTAGGGATGGTCACGCTCGTCAGGCTATAGCAGTTCCAGAACGCATGTTGGCCTATGTGAGTGACTGAGTTGGGGATAGTCACGCTCGTCAGCCCGCGGAAACCTTCAAACGCAAAACCAGCGATACGTAACGTGCCGTCTTTTACTATAATGCTTGTCCCATCAGGGATTGTGCCTTTGTACTTATAAGCAATCTGTCCGACATATATAAGTCCATCGGGTTGGTTATCAAACCATGCAGTACCTTTGAACGCGTCTCGGCCGATTTCAGTGACGGAACTTGGGATTTCGATGCTTGCCAAAGCGCTACAGTAACCGAACGCCTGTTCGCCGATGGCTGTGACCGAATTGGGAATAACCACGCTCGTCAAGCCAGTGCAGCCCACAAAAGCGCCTCGGCCAATTCTAGAGAGGCCTGTAAAGAACCTTAATTCATTGAAAGATGTGATATCGCGATTGCCATTGAACACGCCGTTAAGTGTGGTCACTAAAGCTGCTTCGGCTTCACTCAATTCACCATCGCTATCAAAATCCCAATATTGAACACAAAGTGCTTTAACATTGGCATCGGCAAAACTGATAATGGGAGAATCGATAGGTTTTTGAGGTTTGGGAAAGGCATTGATGAGAGCTTCTTGCCTCTGATTATATCCCGATGAGTCTCCAGTGGGGTCTAGTGCAGTGAGCAGGAAATATCCATCGCAATAACCATCCCATCCCCAATTAATATGAAAGAAGCCGTCTCCATCATAGCCATCGCACACAAACGCATGTCCGGAACTGTTGTTTCCGCCACAGTAGAATATTGGCCTTGAATGTCGCAACTCATTATATATCATGTTGTTCCATTCGTCGTCAGACGAAAAATAGCTTCGGCTCTCTAATGATGTCCCATTATTATAATTGAAGTATGATTTTAATGCAAAAGGGACATTTGCTGAAGCTGCACCAGAGCCTCCATTATATTTATCAGCATAGTCCATCTGAACCGAGGCGCCACAATACTTCATCAGATTGGCTACGGCCTCTTTTTGTCGAACAGTCTCATAACCGTGATAATAATCAATCATGCCATCCCAATCAATAAAAGCTCCAGCTGGAATCGCGTCAACGCTTATTTGTTGGGAGCCGCTTCCAAAATTCCATCTCCGGTTACAGGTATATGCAGGAATGGTAGCTGTTGTCTGGTTTACTGAATTACTGCGATGATAATACATCACCTGAGCCATAGCCGTGGCCACGCACCCGGTTACGCATTTACCGTATCCGAAGAAGTCTGGACAATTCAGATTATAGGGATAATCCTGTCCCCACATTGTTGTCAATAACGGAGAAATGGGAGCAAGACCCGAGGTCAATCCAGATTGATGGGACGAACGGAGCCCCTTCTCTTGCATGAATTGGATTTGCCGTTCATATTCCTCCAACCAACCCTTCATGTTCTCGGGCAGGCTGTCTGTGTCCATGTAACCCGAATCGGCATAACCGAGGATCGCTGGAGCGCAGTCATCGCCCGACGCGATGACATAACCCTCGTTGTTACCAATGTTAAACACATAGTAACTCGCTGTCGATGATGATCGTGACGGGGCATGACGCAAGGCTGACGTGTCAACACTCTTGCCTTTACTCTCCATAAAAGTCAAAGCGTTGTGTTGTGCTTGCTGTGGCGTTATTGGATTTGCTGCGGCTGTGGCTGACAGCAGTGCCAACAACAGGATGACAGATGTAATTAGGTTTTTCATCTTCGGTTTGGTTATTTCGTGTTGTTGATTGCTGTCGCAAAGATAAGTAAAGCCCTGAAAGAAAACAAGACTTTCACCAACTAGAAAGCCAATCGTCAAGAAAAATAACTAAAAGTGTCAAAATAATAGACACTAAGCAGCCCCTGTTCAGAAAAACAAAAAACGGCCGGCTGCGTGGGCAGTCGGTCGCTTCGTGTTTTTGATGTGGTACCTCCAGTCTCGGATGGATGAGTCTCAACGAGATGAAATGATTCATCAATAGCGCTGATATTCAAATGATAAAACTGTCGTCAAATACTCATTTCTGCTCACCTTGAATCACCAGTGCCCAATCTAGAGTTGTGTCATAATTGCAATTCCAGCCAAGGGATCCGTGCTACGCACGGAGAAATTAAACAAAATTTGTATAAAAATTAAACAAATCAATTTTTATTTTAATTTTATTTATAATTTTGCTTCATTTCTCGGCCGTTAGGCCGATTATAAAACCAGAGGCGAATTATGGCACAATCTCGTTATATCTAATTCTGGGTGCCGCTCAGGATGATGTCGATGATGGCGTTGATGTCGGTGATGCTGATTTCTCCATCACCGTTCACGTCGGCAGCCGAAGTGCTACCATTTCCGCCCAAGATGATGTTGATGACGGCATTTACATCAGCAATAGTGACCTCAAGGTCACGATTCACATCGCCCATAATGATATCTTCCACAATATGTCCGAAATACCAATACCATTTCACGTCAGCCCGATAGGCATCAGCCGTCCCCTGCAGCACATGCAGCGTACGACCAGAGTAATCAGCATCATCCAAATGGAATAGTCGATACCCGCTCAATACTCTCGAGAGGTCAGCAATGAAGCAATACACATCCGTCAGCCTTGTGCAGCCAGAGAATGCTCCGTGACTGATATGAGTTACCGAGTTGGGGATGTCGATGCTGGTCAGTCCAGTGCAGCCAAAGAATGCACCGTTACCGATATAAGTTACCGAGTTAGGGATGTCGATGCTGGTCAACCCTGTGCAGCCAAAGAATGCCGATGGACCGATAGAAATTACCGAGTTGGGAATGACGATGCTAGTCAGCCCCCTGCAGTCATAGAACGCATAGTCTGCTATGCCTAATGTTCCTTCTTTTAAAGCGATACTTGTGCCGCTTGGCATCGTGCCCTTATACATGTAAGCGACCATGCCGGCATAGACCAATCCGGCTGGCTGGTTATTGTACCATGCTGTCTGATAGAACGCCTGTTGACCGATAGCAGTTACCGAGTTGGGGATGACGATGCTGGTCAGCCCTGTGCAGCCGTAGAACGTAAAGTCTTCGATATAAGTTACCGAGTTGGGGATGTCGATGCTGGTCAGTCCTGTGCAGCCGTAGAACGCCCCGTAACCAATAGAAGTTACCGAATTGGGGATGTCGATATCGGTCAGTACCGATAGAAGTTACCGTGTTGGGGATAATCGTGTTCTTGCAGCCAAAAATTAAAGTATTATCGGCGGTCTCAATAATTGCATTGCAGTTGTTGCGCGAATCAAATCTTGGATTGCCACTTTCTACCACTATGCTGGTCAGTCCAGTGCAGCCATCGAACGCATCGTAACCAATCTCAGTCACCGAGTTAGGAATATTGATGCTGGTCAGCCCTGTGCACCAATAGAATGCATAGTCACCGATGGAGGTGACGGAATTGGGGATAATCGTGTTTTTGCAACCGCCAATCAATGTGTTGGTCGCTGTTTCGATAATGGCGTTGCTGTTATTGCGAGAATCGTATTTTGGATTATCGCTAGCCACTGAGATGCTTGCAAGGCTGGTGCAGCCAGTGAACACCCCATCGCCAATGGAAGTGACGGAGTTGGGGATGTTGATGGCGGTCAGGCTGGTGCAGCCAGTGAACGCTTTGCCTGCAATTCCAGTGGTTCCTTCTTTTAGTGTGATAGTTGCACCCTCAGTCATGGTGCCTTTATATTTGTAAGCGACCAATCCCGCATAGACCAATCCGCCTGGTTGGTTGTTATACCAAGCGGTGCCAGAGAACGCATCGTCGCCGATGGAAGTGACGGAGTTGGGGATGCTGATGTTGGCCAGGCCAGAGCAGCCATCGAACGCATCGTCGCCAATGGAGGTGACGGAGTTGGGGATGTTGATGGCGGTCAGGCCTGGGCAATGTCCGAACGCCCAGGTGTCGATGGTTGTTACTGAGTTTGGGATGTCGATGGTGGTTAGGCTATCGAATCCGTAGAAAGCTAATTCACCGATCACAGTTACCGAGTTGGGGATAATCGTGTTTTTGCAACCGCCAATCAACGTGTTGGTCGCTGTTTCAATAATGGCGTTGCTGTTATTGCGAGAATCGTATTTTGGATTATCGCTAGCCACTGAGATGCTTGCTAGGCTGTTGCAGTCATTGAACGCCCCATTGCCAATGGAAGTGACAGAGTTGGGGATGTTGATGTCGGTCAGGCTGGCGCAGCCGTTGAATGCATCGTCGCCGATGGAGGTGACGGAGTTGGGGATGTTGACGGAGGTCAGCCCGCAGCAATAGAACGCCAATTGACCGATAGAAGAAACTGAGTAGGTGGTTCCGTTGTAGGTAACGGTGGTTGGGATAGTCACCGAGCCGGAGTAATCATTGTTTAAGATACTTCTACCCCTATAGGTTACTTCGACTTCATCGCTACTGAGTCTATTGTAATAGATGCCATCGACCTTGAAGTCGTGGGCTGTGGCGAGTGCGGGCAACAGGAGGGCCAGCACCATTACGGAAAAGCGGAATAGTTGTTTAATTTTCATAATCTTAATGTTTAGAAGTTAAATAACAGTTAATATAATCACTGATTTAAAGTTTCGCCACAAAGGTAATAAAGATTTTTCAATTTTCATCATAGGCATCCCCATTTTCCATAAACCCAAAAGAAAAACGGCCGGCTGCGCGGGCAGTCGGTCGCTTCGTGTTTTTGATGTGGTACCTCCGGTCTCTGGGAGTTGAGAATAGATTAGAATAAGTGAGACTTTTACTGCATTGATTTCCAACAAATTAAATTCCACCTTCGTCTTACGAGTCAACAAACATTCTTATCAAGTCTCAATTTCGGTTGTCATTTTGACAACCGTTTTTTTGTCTGTAATTTTACAGAGGCATATGGGGGAAAACGACCAACGAGAAAGCTGAAAAGTCCCCCAAAAGGGTATGCGCAGCGGCTGTAATTTTGCAACGTTTATTTAACATACATAATAATATGGCTAGTACAAAATTTGAGATTTCAAAGAAGGATCGGAATGGCACATCCGAACTTATCGTTCGGTTCTGCTATGATCGCAGGCATTCGTATCGCCTGCACACGAACATCTGGGTACCACAAACTGCCTGGAACACCACTAAGGGCAAACTCGTCATCCCTCGCATGCACGGTAAGGAGCATAATCAGCTCTCCCAACAGCAGGCACAGATTGACGAATTGGCTAGTTTCCTCAAGTCCGAATGCATTACTGCCCCTGACTCGGCAGACAAGGACTACTGGATTAAAAAGATTCTCGAGTTCCACAAGATGAACGCGCCACAACCAGACTCATCGAGTAACAATAGCGATGAGAGCCAGAATCCGGGGATGGATACAATCGAAGCCTTCCGCGCATTCATCAAGGCAAAAAGCGCTAACAACAAGTGCGAGCCCCACATGGACGTGACTATGCGCACGGTCAAGAGATTCATGCTGTATATCAAGCGGAACTTACGACTTAATGAATGGACACGTACAGATCTCGCTGACCTTCAATCTTTCCTCCAGATTGAGCACACCTTCTTCGAGAAGGGTCAGTGCAAGAAGAAGTATCAGCACATCTATGACATCGAACCCGTTTCCACCCCTCCTATGGTGCGAGGTGGAAACACTATTTATTCCATTATGAAGAGATTCAGGATCATGTTCAACTGGTGTGTGAAAACGGGTCTGGTAGACAAAAGTCCGTTTCAAGCATTCCAGTTGAGCGGATGCGTCTATGGCACCCCGTTCTACATGACCATCGATGAGTTGAATCATCTTTATAACTATGACTTCTCCATGCGCCCCAAGTTGGCCATTCAGCGCGATATCTTTGTACTGCAAAGCAATCTCGGCATGCGCGTCGGTGACTTCTACAACTTGACAACCGCCAACCTCGTGAATGGTGCCATCGAGTACATCCCAGGCAAGACGCTTCACGATACTGGAGCCGTAGTGCGCGTACCGCTCACCGAGCGTGCCAAGGAGATTATCAGTCGCTATAGCACCACGGCAAACAGGTTATCCTTAATGCCGTTCATCTGCCCACAGAAGTATAATGAGGCCATCAAAGAGATGCTCAAGCTAGCAGGAATTGACCGAGTTGTCACCACCTTGAATCCAAGGACACGCCAGGAGGAACAGCATCCAATCTGGGAGAAGGCCTCATCCCACATGGCTAGACGCAACTTCATCGGCAACTTATATGCCACGGTGCAAGACCCATCGTTAATCTCTTCCATGACGGGGCACAGGCCAGGAAGCCGGGCTTTCGAGAGATACCGTGCTATCCATGACGATATCAAGAAACCCATCCTCAAGATCTTCGATTAATCGTCACGCCAGCAAAGGGTTCTACTGGGGGAAATCACATTACCAAATATGTGATTCTTCCCCCAGTTCTATTTTGCCGAATAGACTTCCTTTGCAGTCCGATTTGAGGCGACCCATCTGCGTCGTGGTCATAGGTCCCCAGTGGGGGAAAATGAAGTTCGAGAAAGCTGAAAAGTCCCCCAAAAGGGTATGCGCAGCGGCTGTAATTTTGCAGTCCAGCTTGTGCGACCAACCGGCCCCGTGGCAAAGGTCCCCAGTGGGGGAAAACGACCAACGAGAAAGCTGAAAAGTCCCCCAAAAGGGTATGCGCAGCGGCTGTAATTTTGCAATCGATATGAGGAATGACATCAACATAGCAGATGAGTTTGCTACCCTGGTTGCCGCCAAGGTGGTCGAGATGCTCGAAGAGAGAGGTTTGGTTATGGCAGCTCCTGCACCCAAGTCAAAGCAGGAGAAGGAGCAGTCCACCACCCTCTACTCTGTTGACGAGGTGTGCCAGCGATTGAAGATCAGCAAAGCCACGCTCTACCGTCACCGCGACCTTGGGTACATCAAACCGTCATGCCATGTTGGGAGGTCACCGAGGTTTTCGGATGAGGACATAGCGAAATACTTGTCCAATTTCGATGATGAGTAATGGGCAACCATTACAACGACCTCACGGCTCAATGAGCCAAGGGCAAGCTACCGGCCCTACCCTAACGGCAGCAAGCGCTCTTTGACATCGCGGGTTCCGACTACAAAATCGGCTGGGTTATGGATGGCGTTCCCCCTGTAGTAAGCGAACGCGTTCAATCAACGGCGTTGGACATCATCCAACGCCACTATTTAAATATTATGATGAACATTAAATGTTTTGTTAGCGCCAGACATGCCGGTGGTGTGGCTCGCGCAGGTTGGGAAGCACTCTACCTCAGTGAGTTCAAGATGAGAAAAGTAGCGTATGCAACTAAACTGTTAAGACAATGGTACTAAGATTCAAGGCCATTAAAACGATTGCGCCCAAGCAGTTCTCGGGCAGGAATGACATAAAATCAGTGTTCATTCCCAACACGGTAACTAGCATTGGTGAGAATGCGTTCATGGACTGTCAATACTTGGACAACGTGAGTATTCCTAACTCGGTGACCAGCATCGGTGACGGGGCATTTTGTGGCTGTTATCGACTGACTAAAGTGAATATTCCCGACTCGGTGACCAGCATCGGTGACGGGGCATTTTGTGACTGCCTTATCCTACCTGAGGTAGAGATTCCAAAATCGGTCACCAGTTTGGGAGATGATATGTTTGCAGGCTGCCAGTATTTAACTCGGGTAAATATTAACGCATCTGCTAATCGAATAGGTGAGAGGGCTTTCCAATGTTGTTATAGGTTACAGGAAGTGAATATTTCTAATTCGGTTAAAATCATCGATTACTGGGCGTTCTGCGAATGTCATGAACTAAAGGTATTATCTATTCCTAACTCAGTTACCCGGATTGAGGACAAAGCGTTTGATAGCAGTGGGTTGACCAGTCTGCATATTCCTGACTCAGTTACCTACATCGGTCCACAGGCATTCACAAAATGCAGGCAACTGACTAAGGTTCGACTTCCTCAGAAGATTAATATCATCAATTCCTTTACATTCTCTTATTGCAATAGTTTGACCGACATCGTTATCCCAGAATCGGTTCAAGACATCGAAGAAGGTACGTTCTATGAATGCAGTAGTTTGACTAGCATCATCATCCCCGAATCGGTTCACAATATCGCCAAAGATGTGTTCATTGGATGCAGTAGTTTGCAGGTTATCACTTTTAATGGCTTGACCAAAATAGAAAATGCAGGAGTTTTTGAAGGCTGCACTTCGTTAGAGGCCATTAAGGTACCATACCAGTACTGGAGCCATTATGCATACATGCTGCCTGATGAACTGTTGGATATACTGATTGGCTACTAGTTACCATACGGCCACGTGCCGACAACAACGGGTGGTCGCTGCCCGTCCAAGAAGTAGCGGCGAAACCAAGCTCGATGCGGAGCAACACTATCACGGGCGCGTCGCGCATCCGACAACCCCAACAATATTAAGTGAATATGGAAAGAATTATTTGTTTTAATAACAGTAGTTTATATGGCTAAAAGTTATAGCAGAAAGAGTATTGGGGCCTCGTCCCCGTCAGCTAAGACGGCACGCGTGAAAAAGTCTGCAACCCCTATCTACGACGCGTTACAGGCGAACGCCAAGTATCCGTTAACAGCCGATAAACGCAAGTGTATCGATGACACTGTCAGACAGTTACTCGATAATGGACCTCACGCCGAAGACCCCGGCCTGTTGCTGGGATGCGTCCAAGGCGGCAAAACTGACACCTATGAGTACATCATTGCCGGGTGCCTTGATCGTGGCTTTGATGTCGTCGTGTTGCTCACTAAGGGAACCAATGCCCTGGCGTCACAGACGCGCAGCAGGTTTGAGAAAGACTTCGCTGCTTTCAAGCCGTCCGATAACCTCACCCAAGGGGCTACCGTCGAGATTCATGACATCATGGCGTTGCGCAAGATCGGTCTCGTTGAGGCAAATGTCAACAAGACCAAGACCATCATCGTTTGCAAAAAGGAGCACAACAACCTCAATGCGCTGATCAAGCTGTTCAAGGATTACCGGTTCTTGAAGGGCAAGAAGGTGCTTATTATTGACGATGAGGCCGACTATGCCTCACGCAGCTACAAGACCATCAAGGTCACGAAGAAGGGCCAAGCAGCTAAACGCGTGACCCATGTGGCCAAAATCGGCGAGCAGATCAACGATTTCCGCAAGCTGTTGAAGTATCATAGGCTATTGCTGGTGACGGCAACGCCTTACAACCTGTTCCTGCAGCCCGATGGTTCGCTCATCCTGGACGGCAAGTCAATCAAGAGCCTGCGTCCCCGATTCGTCAGCATTGTGCCCATGCATGACCAGTACATTGGCGGCAAGCAGTACTTCGTTGACTCTGATGATCCCCAATCGATGTACAGTAACCTGCATCTCCCCATTGATCAAGATACCATCAACCTGCTGAGTGGTGGTCAAGGCAACGATGAAGAAATCAGGTTTGCCATTGGGCAGTATCTGATGGGCACTGCTATTCGTCGCATCCAGCAGCGAGCCGACGGCAAGGATTACAAGTCGAGCTTGGTGATTCACGTCCAAATCAAGAAGGTCTACCACCAAGGACAGGCTGATATCGTGAACGACATCATACGCGATTTCTCGGCCCACTTTGCAGGGAAATCACTCCCCCAAGACGTGGAGCAGATGCTGAAACAGGCCTACGACGACTTCACCGAGTCTAACAAGAAGGCCCGCAACCAGAAACTCATCAATGTGCGCGTCCCCACTTTCAAGGCGGTGCTCAATGAGGTGAGTGCTATCTTTGCTAATGGCAACTATTGTGTGAGAGTGGTCAACAGCGACAACGACGTAAACGCATTGCTTGACCCGGGCACCGGGGAACTCAAGCTCGATGCTGCCGTCAACATATTCGTGGGTGGTAACATCCTTGATCGCGGCATCACCATCAAGAACCTGATAAGCTTCATCTACGGTCGCTCGCCCAAGACGTTCCAGCAGGACACCGTCAGCCAGCACCAGCGCATGTTCGGTGCACGTCCCCTTGAGGATATGGCGGTCACTCGCTTCTATACGCCCCCTCTCATCTACTGCCGACTCAAAACCATCTATGGCCTCGATGAGTACCTGAGGGAGCAGCTGGCCAACGACAGTCCCGTCCAGATTCTTGGGACCAGCAGCAATATGCGTCCCTGTGCCGGGAGTAAAGTCATGGTTTCGGACATCATTGCGGTAAAGGAGCAGACACGCTACTTCCCAAGAGGTGTCCAGACCGGCGGCGCGCGCACGATAGGCAAGACCGTCAGGGACATCGACGCTCAACTCGATGCGGCCTTCAAAGCTGGGTCGCCCGACGCCAACGGCTTCATCGAGATGAAGGTTGATGATGTCATCGGCATCCTTGAGAAGATCAAGTCAACCTATGTGTATGGTTCCCAGCACAAGAACACCGACTATAAGCTCGAGCCCGAGGCGCAAATAGCACTGCTCAAGCACTGCTGCAAGGCATCAGGTGGTAAGGTCTGGGTTGCGAGGCGCACTGGCCGTAATGCCAGCCGTACCAAGCAAAACGGCGTCTTCACCAATGCTCCCGACAATGGAACTAGTGATCTTGTTCCTGCACGCGCCAAGGCCATCGACAAGCCTGTGGTGATGCTGATTCGCCAAGAGGGCAAACAAGCCAATGGCTGGAGGGATACTCCCTTCTATTGGCCGGTGTTGCTCACGCCGATGACCACCCAGAGCGCCCTGTTCGCTACTACGGTCAAAGACAATCTGCCGTGATGGCAGCCAAGTGTATAACGATTAATCATATTGTTTCAGGATGTTAGTGTTATATTTCCAACGGCATTATTAAATACTAAAACGAGAAACTATAAGAAGAGAAACGTCATTTGAGTTTGAGTTTTGAGGAGAATACAAGTAGCGGAGCGGCATGGGTCGCTCTTTTTTTTGCCCTTACGGCTGCTATGTGCGGCGGTCAATAGACGGTATTCGTTGGATTCGTGCCAGGCGGCGGGAGCGGTAGCCCACGGCCTTCTACGCCGGTCAGGAGGATGTAGCATCTATGAAGTGGATTGGAGTAGTCAGCCAACGCATACTTGTAGCGGTCCTGACGGCATTCATCAAGGACGAGCATCCTATCCTGGACATCACTACTCATTGATTCGTCTTAATAATGACGAAAGCGAGCCTGATTAAGACTCGCTCCCGTTTTTTGATTGCACAGAAGGATTACTTGTTGCGATAGTCAATGTCGCCGATAATGTCTTCTTGGGTGTAATCGGCGGGCATTTCTTTCGTGAGGATGAAATGCCAAACATTGGACTTACCTGCAAGGCCAGCACTTTCGGTGACGATGATAGCATCCTTGTATTCCCAGCCTCGCTTGGCCATATATGCAAACACGCTCATGGGTGAGGCAAAAGAATACTTTTTGTTGTTCTCACTGTTGTAAATCCAGCCGTTGGCATACTTGCCTTGTTCGGCAATGCCGAAATCAACGAGCGCATTTACATCTTGTTTAAACAGGTTGTACTGGACACACATCACTTCACAATACACTTTGATTTTCTCAAGTTGCTCAAGTTCTTGAGCGTTGGCGGCCATACTCATGAGGCAGACAGCCATAAAAAGAAAGAGCTTCTTCATAATATTATTTGAATAAATAAAAGATAATACATTAATCGCATAATAGTTTACAGGCTGATTACACTACCTTCATCGACGACTTGCAGCTTGTTTTGGTTGCCCAATGGAATCCAGACAAGTTCCTTAACAGACCCCTCCACACTGGGCGCCACTTTGGGGACAATCATTTCTTGCCTTACTCGTTGGCTCGCGTATAAGAATTTGCGCCAGACATCCCAACTCATATCCACGATGAATAAGCCTGGTGTTACTGCTTTGTTATAAATTAGGCCAATGGCCACCCTCACTTTGGTATCATTCATCATTCATTAGCTTCAGAAGTCATAGATACGGTCAACGATGCCTCGATTGCTTGATTGGTTAGACCATTGGACTTGCCAGCAACGGCCATCGATAGTGTCAAGCAAGATAAACGTGTACATGTTCTCAGTTGGATAGAGAGTGAAACGACCATTTACCTTTTCGTCACCAGCACTGACCAAGACTATATCGTTAAGAACTACGCCTAAACGATTGCTGTTGTCGTTGATAGCGTACTGGACTTGCCACATTTCTCCAGTCTGGGTGTTTAGCTTGATGAAGTTCCACATATTCTGCGTTGGATACAGTTGAAACTTAGCGCTCGGATTTTCGCTGTACTTTGGTGGCTTACTCGATGAAGACTGAGCGATACAGCTCACGACAAGTACAACAGCAAACAATAATGAGATAATCCTCTTCATAATTGATATTATTAAAGGTTAATACGTTTGTTGATTGCCCACAAAGGAACCTATCGCCCTTAGCTCATCATTCATTGCTCGATGCGGAGCAGGATGGTGGCGTTGACGCACGGGGCGGTCATGACGATGGTGCGGTAACCGGCTTTGTAGCCTGGGGTCCGTGAGCCGGCGACCTTGACCTTGGTATTGCCCTGGTGCAGGATGGCTATCAGGTTAGCGCTGCAACCCTCGTATTGGCGATACTCGGCATCGATGGCTCTCTTGAACAGGCATTCATAATCATAAGCACAGATGATATACTCAACATCTGCCTTCTTGATCTTTTCAACGGGGATGATTGACTCTCTGCTAGATGACCTTCTAGGTCCACAAGGTACACAACACATAATTCTTGATTTTTATAGTTAATATCTATATTTTTATTTCTGGTTAAAAAAGTGTGGGCTGGGTAGGACTTAAACACAACCCACACTATTGGTTTGCGCTTCCCGATGAAGCATTAGAAGAGGTTATGATCGGGCGCCTGAGCAGCCTCCTCTCCTCCTGCCGATGCCTCGCGGGCTTCGTCAAATTTCTTCTTCATCGTGGGGTTGCCGCGGGTGAGCTTCTTGATGGTCAGGTCCTCAGCATTCTTGTTGGCAAGGCGGAGGTTGTTCTCTGAACCGAGCAGGTTCGCCTTAATCTTCTGGAGGTGATCGATACTCTTATCAATCTCCTCGATGGCCTTGGCAAACTTGTCGCTCGCCAGACGGAAATTCCGGCCGAATTTGTCCTTAAAGTCCTCAAGGCGTGATTCAAAGTTGGTCACATCGACTGACTGCTGCTTGGCCAAAGCCAGTTCTTGCTGCAACTGCACACTCTTCTTGGACGTCTGCACCAAAAGCGTAATCAGCGGAATGAAGAACTGCGGACGAATGACGTACATCTTGGGATAGCGGTGCGACATATCCACGATGCCCGAGTTATAGAGTTCGTTGTCCGGCTCGAGGAGGGACACCAGCACGGCGTACTCGCACTTCTTCTCGTTGCGGTCCTTGTCGAGCTTGGCAAGGAAGTCTTCGTTCTTGTGCTTGGAGGCTGTGGTGTCCATTTCGTTCTTCATTTCGAACATAATTGAGACGTACTCAAAGCCATCCTCATAGTCACGGAAGATGAAGTCACCCTTGCTGCCACCGGAGGCGTCATTGTCCTTCTCAAAATAGGCGTGGGGGAACACGGGGCGCATCATACTATTGAACTGGGTGCTGCAATGGGCCTCGAGGGTCTCGCCAACCATTTTTGTGGAAAGACGAGTCTTCAGATCCTTGTAGTAGTCCACCAGTTCTTGTTTTTGGCGCAGTTCCTGCTCGTAACGCTCCTTCTGGCTCTGCTCGCGCTGGAGAGCGGCATTTTTCTCAGCGGCCATCTGGCTCCTGAGCTCAGCGATGACAGCATCTTTGGCCTGGATATCGTCCTTGGCCTTATTCTGCTCTTGGAGGACTGCCACCTGGACCAACTGCTCTTGCTGCTTGGTTTGAGCCTTAAGCTTGTTAATCTCAGTGTCCTTCACGGCCAGTTCCTGGTTGAACTTGAGGCGCTCTGCTTGGACGGCACTACTCACTTGTTCGGTTAAGCGTGCAATCTCGGCATCCTTCTTGCTGAGTTCGACGACCTTGGCTCCCAGCTGGCGTTCATAGTCCTGCTTTGCCTTCAGTTCTTTGTTCTCCAGCTCGGCTTGCTGCTTCTCGTGTAGTTCAGCGACGCGGCGATTAAGTTCTTGCTGGAACTCGGTGTTTTTCACTTGGCTGACGATTGCTGCATAGTCGGCCTCATCCACACTAAATACACTTCCACAATTGGGGCACTTCAATTCTCTCATTTCCGATACATTTTAGAAGATTCAACAAAACTCACTCAAGCAAGGACACATTCCTCACGTTGACGTTGCAAAGATATATTTCTGCTATGCAGGCATTATGCACAGATATGCAATTAACAAAAATTAATCATTTTCATTGTCGCCGGGGTCGTCAGAGTCCTCTTCCTCTTCGTCCTCGTAGTACTCTTCCCAAGAGTCAATTGATTCTTCAAAATTGTCCTCATCGTCAAAGTACTTCAACCATCGGCCGAGACTTGATTCATCAATGTCTCCAGAAAGGATTTTGCTCATGATCGTCTGCCAGCCATCAATGAAGTTATCGAGCTCGTCACAATGATAAGTATATGAAAAGTGGTCGTAATTATCGGCGAAGTCTGCCTCTTCTGCCTTTATATTAATGAAATCTTCGCCAAGTCCCTCGCCACAGATGCCTTTGAATACCTTTGCGATATGGTGTTCGCAATACAACAGCGCTCTAGCCTCATCGCCCGTAAGCTTGAGAGACTCTTCAACGTTCTCGGCAAAGCAGTAATCATAACCTCCACCATAGATATCAAAACGGAAAGTGAATTTACCGTCCTGAATGGCCTTCAGTTGTGAACGAATCTCTTCAACAGCCTTTGCGTTATCTGCATCAAGGTTATTGAGCCTCTCGCTAAGCTCTATTAGTTCATCGGGGATGCACTCTTTAACGTACGCCATCGGGCCGCCATCGGGCCAAGACATCTCATAGGCCATCTTGTTCAATGTGTCTTCTACTTCGGCAGGTTCCATCTCCAGGCCGGCAAACACCTCATCCCACTGGGGGCAATGAATCAAGTAAAGGATCTGCTCCCTACTCAATTCCAAATCATAGTAGTCAGAGTAACCATCACCACAGGCGCCACCCTCATAGCTGCCAACCATGCAATTGAAACTCATACCGTGCACACTTTCCAGTGCTTTCTTTGCTAATGCGATCTTGTCCATATCTTAATAATCAATTGGTTTAACAATACAAATGCCGTTCTCGACTAACGACACTGCAAAAATAAAAACCAACTATGCACTGTATCTGCACAGCAAGAAAAAAGTGAGTAAATTTCTCAATTTACCCACTCTTTTACTCGATATGACGGAGGGTTAATCGTCTGTGTGGAGTTCCCGTCTCACAATAGCTCTAAAGGCTTGTGCACAACGCTGAATGTCAACATATGCATTCAGGCCACGTCCAGTCAACCCATTATTGCTCCAATCATCGATGTGCTGCCTGAAAACACCTTGACAGTCACGCTCCAGTTGACTCACATTGAGCATAACCGGGATTTCACTGAAGTGCATCCTGTCGATCACATCCTTGAAACGTTCAAAATCGCAATCGTCAATGATGAAACCATAATCAGCAGCAATACGATAGACAGCAACCCAGTGACGCGCCTTGCTGAATGTTGAAGCAGAATAACCAGGATTCCACAATGCAGTGATGCAGCGCTTCAGCAATTCGATTCTCTCCTCTTCCTCCAAATCGCTTACATTGATACTCTCGGCAGCAGCAAGATGCTCTTCTGGCATCAACGTCGGGGCGTCGTCGGTATGATGCGAGGAGCCAACCACTGGCGTGCCGTAAGGTACAGCTGCAGGCTGGTTGAGCCGATTCATGCTGGAGCCGGTTGCAAAGAAATACATCGTGATGATGATGTCGATAGCCTCATCGACCTCTTGTTCAGTTGCCGTTGGTGAGATGTGAGACTCGTCATTCCTCCATGTCTTCACCAATGTGAGATAGCCCGACAATTGCTTATGGGCAATATCCTCGCTGTATTTTAAGCGCCAGAGGCAAGGATGCCCATGTATCACATTTGCCCAAGTTACATCCCTTCCTGGATATTGAGGCGGAACCTCTTCCCCGTGCAGTAAATAATAAAGCTTCTTCAGATAAGCCTCATACTTGGTTGAGAGCAGATTGAAGGCCACAAACTTGTCCACGATGTTTGTATTCTTACAATACAAGTAGGTGAATGCTCGCTGTAAGAAAATGCTTACACCATCCAATGTATCAATAGAGGTCCTGTCCATCACGTTGAATACACTGTCAACCACGTCGTTGATGGGCCCCATCTCACCCATAATGTCACCCAGCGTCCTTGAAATGACGGCACGGACACCAGCTTTAGCCTTCTCAGGAACAAATTCAGAGCCCGTTGCCTGTTCTTCATGACCTTGGGCCTCCTCTTCGTTCTCCTGCTCATTAACCGGCTCTATAACAACTGTCTCGAGCGTGAATGCGTCATCAAGATATGCCTTTATAATACGTTCGCGAGCCTCGGCATCAAGGATGAACATACGCAAAATCTTGTCAGCCTCGGGAATCACCATTCTTGCGGGTACGTCAACCCCCTTCACTTTCTGAAGGAAAAGACGCGTCTTGGCCTGGTTAAGCGTTAACTTCAGGTCCTCGAAGCGGTTGAACTCGTTCAGGGTCTGCTCGGTGACGCCCGAGTTAATCAGGTTCATGAGCATGCTGCTGTTGATGCCCGTCGCCTCGGACAGGATCATGATGTAGCCATGCAGTTCCTTAAGCTGGTATTCGCTGATATAGTCCTGGATGGTCTTGCCCGACTCCAAGCGCAGGTCACCACGCTGCAGGTCATGAAGAATGATGATGGCTGTGCGCTGGTCTTTCTGCGACAAGGATGCAAACGTCTTGTGCAACTCCTTGAGGGCGGCTTTGGTCAATTCGCTGCCAGGGCCCTCCATATAGAGGTTCTTGATGAACTTCATGAATTTGGAGTTGATATACTCAGCGTCGATGGTTCCGGTGCCCGTCTCGGTGATATAGGTATCAATCGGGTAGTCGAAGTCACGGCCTTCACCACCACCTCCACCACCTTCGAACAGCTCACGATAACGCTGTAACAGGATGAGATAGGTAGCCTCATCAAGTTCCATGGTCACGGTGGTCCATGTGTCGCCATGCTGGAACTCATACTCGCGCTTCTCCCAAAGGAAACCTTGCAGTTTGGCTGCCTCAATCAGGTGAGTCATCGCGCTGAAGTCCTTGGCAAACATGTTACGGTCCTCGCGAGTATCCGGCAAGCGCTCAAAGTTGAACAACTCATGAGAGAAGAAAATCTCGCGGATGTGCAGGAACAAGCTATTGATATTCCTCAGGTTGACCTCCAGCTTATCGACGAAGACACCAAGCGGACGGTCCACATACACCTCAAGCGCATCCTGAATGTTCTGCTCCATCGTGTACGGGAATGAGTAGTACTTGATGATGCCGAAGGGCTTATCGGGGCCGAACAGTCGGTTGGTGCGGGAGAATGACTGAATCACGTCCACATACTTCATCACCTTGTCCACATAGAGCGTGTTCACCCACTTGGAGTCATAGCCGGTAAGCATCTGCGTCACAACGATGAGCAAGTCAATCTGCTGATTATGGTCACACTCGATTCCCACATAAGGCTTCTTGTGAGCCAGTCGCTTGGCCACGTCCTTCTTGTACTTGCCGTAGGTGCTCAGTTGGAAGGTCGTGTGATACTTCTGATTGTAGTCGTCCAGCATCTCGAGCAATGCATCCTCACGCGCTATACCCTCGTCGCTGTTATCAATGTTGTTGTCAAAGACAGCCACCACGTTCATCGACGGGTACTTGTCCTTGAAGATGTGATAATAGGCGATGGCCTCGGGGATATTCTGCGTTGCCAGGATGGCGTGGAACTTCTTGTTCTTGCTCAACTGGTCACGGTGACTTACGATATCATCAGCCACAGCGAGATGGTGAATCTCCTGTTGGTAGATGTCACGGGGCAGATAGTATTCGACACCATGCTTGGGCTCACCGTTCTCAGTATAGTTGGACACCATCTGCAACTCGTTCATAAACCGGTTATAGACGGCCATAGCGCCCTCATCATCCTCTATCTCTTCCAGGCTCTTCACCCCGAGCACCGAGAATGCTGCACGCTCGCGCAAGTCATCGTCATCATAAGTGTTCTCCCTGTAGAGGTCAAAGCCCAACACATTACCGTCGGGGATACCGTTGGCGATAGTGTACTTGTGCAGCATGTCACCGAATAGCGTTCCCGTGGTAATTTCGTTATGGGCGTTTTCCTCAAACACCGGTGTACCGGTAAAGCCGAATAGCAGGGCTCTGGGGAACGTGTTCTTGATGCCTATGAGCATCTGACCGAACACACTGCGATGGCACTCATCAATGATAATCACAAGACGCTTCTTGCCGATGGCCTCAATTGAAGCCGGGTCAATGCCGTGGTCAGTGTTGATGTTGGACATCTTCTGGATAGAAGTGACGATCAACCTGTCGTCATTTTCGGTGCTCAAGAGTTTACTCAGCAGCATCGCCGTGTTTTGGGTATCCTGAATTGAATCGTCCTCACCAGCAAAACCACGGTACTCGTCGAGGGACTGTACACTCAGCTCGATACGGTCCATCAGGAATACGACTTTATCGGCATCACCCGATTTCGCGATGAGCTGGGCTGACTTAAAGCTGGTCATCGTCTTTCCCGAGCCCGTGGTATGCCAGATGTAGCCTCCACGGTGCTGGTGGTCATCCCAGTTGGTCTGGTGCGTGACATCGCTAATGCGGCTCACGGCATAATACTGGTAGCTGCGCAGCACCTTCAGCGACCTATCCTTGTCGTCAGCAATGGTATAGTAGCCCACCAGCTGATGCGCCATCGGGATACTCAACAGGTAGGTGGCGACACTGGTCCAATCTTTCACTTCCTGGTTGTTGAAGTCTGCCCAGTGGAACTGGTACTCGGTCAAGAAGCGGTCTTCGCTGCCAGGGTTTGCAAAGTATAGCGTTTTCTCGGGAGTCATGGCGACAAAAATCTGCACCATTGAGAAGATACCGTTACTGAAGATGCCCTCATGCATGTAGCGCTTGATCTGATATACGGCCTGGCTCACGTCCACGCTTGAACGTTTGAGCTCGATGTGGATGACCGGCATGCCATTGATAAGCAGCATGATGTCACCACGACGGTCTCCAGCCAGAGGATTCGAGGCCCTGAAACGTGGCTGGCGCACAATCTGGTAGCGGCTTTGACCAGCACTGATCTCCCTAGCATCAAATATCTTCAGGTACACCTCCTTGCCACAGTTACGGGTGTCAAGAGGGTTATCACGCTTGATGCACACCTGCTGACCGTTAATCAGCTTGTTAACCATATAAGGGCTGCCACACAGGTTCACCTGGTCAATGATTTGCTGCATCTCGGTCGAGGTCAACGGATAATTGCCGAGCAGTGCCCCGTCACGGTTGTTGTCATAGATGATGCTGGCCCAATTGTTGATCAGGTCTTCTTCGGTGGGCTGCATGATTACTTCATTCCAACCATGCTGCATCAACTGTTCACACAACGCCTGTTCAAAATCTGATTCTCTTACAAACGGCATATCGTTATCGTTTAGATGGTTATACAAACATTTTATCGAGGCATGAGGCCTTGATTTGCTTTAGTTTAGCCAGCTTTTGCTCATGCAAGCGGATTTGGGAGTCCAGTTCATGGAAGAATGATGCTATTTGCTGTTGCTCTTGCAAACTCTTAGGTAACATTATCGTTCCAGCCAAAGCCGTTTCATCGCTAATATTCATTGTGTTTTTGGCTCCTTTATTGACCAATGGCCTAAGATAGTGATTAAGACGCCATGCTGGATCAAAATAATAATGAATATATTCGGCAGACACATTGTCTTTTGGCCGATATATTGCATAGAGAACTGAAACAATACCGGTTATCCCCGCGTTGAGCTTTACAATCCCATATGGTTTGGATTTCAAAGGAGACTTGGTATAAACGATCTCACCTGTCCTTAAAACGCCATAGTTACTAACAGACTTGCCTGCATAGCTTCTACCTAAATGTTTGATTTGATTGACGACACCATAATCGTCCGAGACAGATAACACATCTTTAATACCAAAAGCGTTATCATCATTTTTATCTGTTGAAATATCAAGACATTCATGCAACGCTTTTTTCTCCCAGTCGCCGGTGAAGCCTTTGAAACGGATTTTAGGCATTGTTTCTCCCAGTTGCGGGAACATGGTTTGCATGAAACCAGCCTTCATTTTCTTTAGCGAATCTATTTTCTTTGCTGATGCCTTAATTAACTCGTCCAGCGAATGGAAATATGCCGCTACCTCTTTCTGCTCAGATAAAGATGGCAAATAGAGAGATCCATTAAGCGCTCCTTCATCCGTTATGTTTATGGTATTTTTTGCACCCTTATTAATTAAAGGACGAAGGTAATTGTTCGTACGATAATATGGAGAAAAATAACGGTCAATAAAGTCTGGACAAACCCCTGGCAAAGCGTTATAAACAGCATATAATACCGATACAATGCCTTCTTCACTCTGATTTGCCTTAATGATACCATATGGTTTCTGCTTAAGAGGAGACTTTGTATAGATGATCTGATGAGGTTTTACGACCTTATAGTTTGACATGTCGGCTCCTGCATAACTTCTGCCTAGATGCTTAATTTGATTAACAACACCATAATCATCTGATACTGAGAGCACCTGTTCTCGCCCATAAGCATTGAAAAAATTCCTATCAGCAGAAATGGTTAAGCAATCTTGTAATGATTGCTGTATCCACTCGTCATCATGTCCTTCGAGTCTTATTTGCGGTTTTGCCATAGCAGTATCATTTTAAAGCGTTCTTAAATCCTTGCAGACCACGCACAGTTACATCGTCACCAGTTAACTGATCAATCAAGCCGGTGAGCACACCACAGCTATCATCAATGGACTGCTCAATTTCGCTGAATGTGGTGGCGTATTTACTATTTAAAGCTTCTATAGCTGAATATAGGTTTTTTAGCACTCCATACGGCAAATAATCAATGGCATCGGTTATGGGTTTTATCCACTTTAACTCCAACAGCATTTCGATTTGCTCTATAGTCAGATCCCGGATTGTTTCCTTAGTATTCTCTAAAAGTTCGTTTTGCTTGGCAGTAACAAGTTTCTTGGTCTGACTTAGCCGGTTCCAAAGCTCAACAATAGCCTGAAGTCTTGATTTGAGGCCTGGGTCAACATCTGCCGTGGGTTTAGCATCTGCCGTGATTTTCTTCTTATCAAAGGCATTATCTTTTTCGCTGTCAAGATAAGCCATGCCGTCTTCGTCTTCAGCCAAAGTCTCACGCCATCCTTCGAGATCCAAGGCAATGCCGTCCAAATCACCACGCAGAGTTGTTAGCTCCTGAAGTTCAGCTGCAAAATACTGCTGTTGAATCAAGTCAAATGGCATGATATGTCCCTTTTCTCCGTCGGGTACCTCTTCGTCCAAACCATCCTTCTTGACCACCTTGTAGTTGGTTTCCACAACATTGCATGCCTCCATACCCTCGGTTTGGATGATTTCAATGTCACCCATGATACCAAGCCAATGGTCAGCAAGAATCTGATAGGCAGCATAAGGGTCTATCAGAGGCAGTCCATTCATGCGCTGGAAAATGTCATTGGCAATATGATCATTCTCGGCCATCTCCTTGACATTGGCCACATTGTTTATCAATCGCTCATGCAAATGACTGCCCAATGAGCCAAATGCCTGGGCAAACTGCTGCTTGAAAGCCGCGACGTCAGTATTGTTGTCAATGGTTTGAATTAGGTCTTCCACCTTGAGCTCACTGCAAGCAGTGTCGGGCACATGAGCAAACAGCTCGTCACGCAACGAGGGGAAAGCTTTCCAGTACTGGCCCAACTGGTCAATCTCGTTGTCGGGTATTCCACCAAACATAGTCGCATAGATGTCGTATTGCTCGGGGGCTTCAGAGGAGTCCACATAACGCGGGATATTCAGGTTGTAATCGTTCTCACGGATGAGGTCACGACTTACCTTCCTTGAGAAACCCAGAACATCAAGACGGTCACGAACCACATCGGCAATACGCTTGATATCACAGGCACGAAGGCGGTTTTGCTTGCCGTCCTTTACAAAACCCTTGGAGGCATCAATAATGAGCACGTCATCATTTTGGCGATGTTGTTTGAGCACCATGATGAGGGTATGAATGGGGGTTCCAAAGAAGATGTTGGCGGGCAAACCAATGATACAGTCAATCTGATTTTTCTCAATGAGTTTGCGACGAATCTGACCCTCGCTGTCATCATCAGGGGTGCCACGGAAGAGAACACCGTGAGGCAGGACGATGGCGAGGATGCCGTCGGGCTTGAGATGGTGAAGCTCATGCAGCAAGAAAGCATAGTCAGCCTTGCTCTTTGGGGCCACGCCATAGTCCTTGAAACGGGCGTCCATTTCAGCATCTTTCGGATCCCAATGTTGGGAATAAGGAGGATTGGAAACCACAGCATCTACATACAAAGGGCGAGTCATGCCATTGGTGTTATCCTGAACGGGCCAGTCCTCCTCGAGGGAGTTGGCGCAGCGCGTGTTGATGTTGCCGGGACGGATACCACGCATAACGAGGTTCATGCGCGTCAGGTTGTAGGTATTAGGCTGGAGTTCCTGGGCGTAATACTTCACTCGATGCATATCTTCGATGTGGCGTCCAACAGATTTACCAATCGTGATGAGCAGCGAGCCCGAACCACTGGTGGGGTCATAGATTTCAATCTGCTTTTTGTCCTTGTGATGCTCGGCGACAATCTCGCTCATAACCATAGCCACCTCGTGAGGGGTGTAAAACTCACCGGCCTTCTTGCCGGCATCGGCAGCAAAATTGCCAATCAGGAACTCGTATACGTAGCCCAGCACGTCGTAGTCTTGACTGCCATCGGTGGGAATTTCACGGATCAGTTTGATGGTATCCTTCAACGCACGGGTCTGGGATGTGGGATTCTCGCCCAACTTGCTCAAACATGACTGCAGCGTCTTGAAGATGCCGTCATACACGGGTTTGTAGCTCGGACTGATCAGACGGTCAAAGTTGTTCAATGCCATGCTGAGGTCAGCCACGCTAAAGGTTGAGTTAGGCAGCAACCAGGTGGAGAAAAGGTACTTATACTCGATGAAGTAGCCGATATTGTTCTTACAGTAATCAATCATCAGCTTCTTGCTGCTGTCCTCATAGTCCTCAATGAGGTCGGGCAGATCCTCATCGGTCCAGCCGATACTGTACAGGTAGTTCACCTCATTATCTGAGAGGAACTTGTAGAAAATCAGACCAAGGATGTAGTCCTTGTACTCGTTGGCATCAATCTTGGCTCGCATCTTATTCGCCGATGCCCATATACGATTTGCTAGTTGCTGTTTGTTCATGACATGAATTCTTATTGTTGTTATTCCTCCTGCAAAGATAATGAAAATTTGCATGCTGGTTTTAATAAACTGGGGGAGATTTCAGATTCTCTCTAAAAATCATCCCCCAATCGTTTCAATCAGACTTCAGGTTTCAGTCAGCAATGTTCTCGACATCGACATCGTCAGTCGCAAAAGTGTTGATTTTGGTCTTGACAACGCGCTTGATGCGATAGTCCAGTTCCCAGACGCAAAGGTTATCGTTGTCGGTCACGATGTGGTTACCCTCGCTGTCCACCAGGATATCACGACCCACTGCTAGCAAACGATTCCTCTCGTCCACAAGGTCACCATCCTCGTTGAAAGTGGTGAGGGGTATAGTCTCCCATGTACTCGGGTCATGTAACTCAAGCAACATGATGTCAGCATAAGCGTCACGACGGTTAAACAGCAACAGATAACGGAAAGGACGCGGCACGAAGGGGAACACACCATCGTTGAGGGTATACACGCCCTGATAGTCGTCACCCACAGTAACACCATCGGCAAGTATGAGGTGGCCATAATCGTCACTCTCGAGATACCTCTTGGCCGTAGTAGCCTTGATGAGACGCGTCTCGAACATATCAGCGTCCTCAGCATACTCGGTTCCCACGTCGCCGAAGTGGGCTACCAAGTCACCCATGATGGTCATCTTGAGCACCTCGTCAGGGTCGATACCCTCGAGCATATCACTGTAGTCAGCAACGGCAACCATCTGTGACTGCTCTTGAGCAATGGCGAACATGGCCTTGTCTATGTTCTGCTGAGTGAGCAGTACAGGCCAGTAGAAAGGAGTACTGTTCCAGCCGTTCTCACGTTTACCGTTCTCACGGATGAGCATCATCACTGGGCGGTCAATAGCTTGACGACGCGAAGGTTCCAAGTCGCTACGACCGTCATCAGGAGCGTCCATGAAGTTCCCATTGGCACGAATGCGACTCGCATTACGATCGGTACGGTGCAATACCCAGATTCGGTCATCATGAGCCTGCTCTGTGCAATACTTCAAGGCAGCCAGCAGTTCTTGGACATCATCCCTGCGATGAAGATTGCCATATTCACCCCTGTACAAGTAGGTGGAGCCAATGAGGTTGATGATTTCAAACACCTCGTCGTAGCTCATCTCGAAGAACTCGTCCTTTTTATAATTGCTGTGACGAGTGATGAGTCGGTCTATCTGAGATACCGTGGGAGCAATACTGCTACGATTGCCGGTCTGGAAGCCATAAGGCAGGACACGCTGTCCCTCCTTGATTCGGACGGATGACGACGCCTTAATCTTGGATGCAGAGCAAGGCTTGATATTATTATCATAACCGATGAACACTGCATTAGGTTCCTCCTGGTCATGGCCTGCAATGAACCACTCGCGCAACTGGTCGTCCAAATCGTTGATGCGTTTGAGCACACGATAGAGGGCGTCAGTGGTATGGAAACGGGTCACGGCCATGTCTTCCAAGTCACGGGCACCATACATACGGGCGTGCTGCAGAACCGTGTCTTGCTGGAAGTTGCGGGGATTGCGACCGTAGAAGAAGCACAACATGTTCTTGATGGTCACGCCACGGTCCAGAATCTGGCCACCGATGAAGATGTTTGCAGCAGTCCTCAATTTCAGCTCGCCGGTTTCCTCGTCAAGCAGCTCAACCATCTCGTTATCGCTATTGACAACCTGGACACAGTAGTTGTTGTCCTGGAAAATCTGCTTCATCTCATCGAGTGCCTCCTCGCTTGAAGGGATGTCAACAGAAATCATAGACTTGTTAATGCCCTTCTGGATTGACTCAACGAAGTCATTGTAGGCTTCGGTAAGAGCTTGTTCCACCAGCGGGTCTTGCCGGTTACCGGACAGAGTGCTGTTAAGGTCATTCAATACCCTGGTAATCAATTCGCCTTCCCACGCGTGAAGTTCACGGGAAATTCTGACGTGTACCACAGCACTCGACTTGTAGTCCTTACCCTTGGCGCGTTCTTGGATACGACGGATGGCTGTGGCCATCATGTAGGCAGTGACGGCAAAGGTCAAAGAGTAGATATTCTTCGAGCTATTCTGGTTATTGAGATAGCTCCGATGGACATGACCAAGAATCCCAATGCAACGATCAGAAACTTGGCGATAGAGGTGGCTATACATCGATTCAGGATCTTCAGATTCCACAAAGTACTGCTGGCCACCGATGTATTTGTCATGGACGGGAACAATGCTAGTGAAACGAGGACGGAATGGCATGATGCGATTACCCTGCAAATAGAGGTCACCTTGAGGCTGCAAATACAAACAATAAGGCGTAGCTGTCACCTGTAAGTATCGGCAATAGGCGAGAATTCTACGGAATTCATCAATCTGCTGGGCGACACGGGCCATCTCAAGTTCACGCCTCTGAAGTGCAGGCAATCCATCTTCGTCAATCAATGGTTGCATCAGGGCATTACGATAGTTGCGACTCGCAAAATCAGCCTCATCGTCCACGATAAGGACCTTCTTGTCCTTCAAGAAAGGACTGGTGACATTGAAAAGCCTGAGCAAATGCTCCATATTCCTAGGCTCTTTCTTGCACACAATCACTGTCTTGCAAGCATTGACCTCGGCTTGTTGCAAGCCATTGCGACGGATATCCATGATGTCATGGATCATAATCTTGGCCGGCTGATTCAGGTCATCGGTTGGCCTGAAGTAACGGAAATCTCGTTTCAAGCGTCGAGTGGTCTGACGGACAAGGAAGTTGGTGCCCTTGGTCAACACGACAGCGACATCAAAGCCACGGTCAAAGCCAAGACCGATGATGTTCTCAAACGTGTCTGTCTTGCCACACTGAATCTTGCCAAGCAGAAGTCCAGGCTCATCTTCATGGTCCCCCTCTTCAAGCAAGTGGTCCACGGTGCTCTCGATGCACTCGCGTTTCTCGTCAGTGAGAGGAAACTGTGCTTTCAACTTCATGGTGTCATAAATCGGGGTATCGCTGTCGGCAATAGCGTCTTCGGCAGCAGCCTCAGCAAGAAAAGCGGCTTTTTGGCTACTCACCCACTCCGGGATTGGCTGGCCCATCGCCGTCAAGGTTGCGATGACTGCTTCACACTGGTCTAAACTCTGAAATCTAATCTCGTCCATGTCAACAAAAAATTAAAATTAAACCTTGCTAATTGAAACTCTGCTGCAAAGTTAGACCACATCTGTGCAGGCAATCTGCACAGTTAAAACCACCAAACATATTTAACTTATTTTAACAGGCAACCTATTATCTTATTTTTCTTTGTTTCTCAATTTCTTTTTGCTTTTCAAAATCATTTTTTAGTTGTTCTATCACTCGTCGTGTCTTTTCATTCTCATCTTTTGGTGGAAGGATTCTACACCAATACAAGATGTTTAACATATCATAAATCAAACTCCTTATCAAGTATGGGGCTCTGCCGGATTTCACACTATCATCGGTTTCAGTTCTATGAGAGCCAGGGTTTGTGATTTCAACACAAGAGTGCATACTTCTTTGTACATAGACAGGAATCAACGGTTCCATATACTTATTACCCAACATGCGGCTGCATTCAGCAAGATTAGAGCCATTGTTCTTAACAAGGCAAAAACCTCGTTCATAACAACGTTCCATGACATCTGTCATTATCTTCCGTATGTCATTAAGTACAGAGTTGTTTTGCCAATCCTCGTTTTCAAGAACTGTTAATATCCTCAACAAATCATGTTGGGATTCTGGCCATGTATCAAAAACTGTTTGATATTTATGAATAATCTGGGTTTCATGCAAACTATCAGCATTTCTCTTTAGGTCTTCAATCAATTTCTCTTCGTCTTTATCCTTCTCATAATAAATGCCTTCATGCATTTCCGCAAATGTAGAAGCAGATGAGAGGTCTGGCTGTCCAGTCAGGATATAGTGTGGAACGAACCGTTTACTCTTAAGCTCATTAATCTTGTCAAGGCTATACCTGAGACCTTTTAGAGTGTCAACCTGAGAATCAGGAGAATATAGTACCTTGGCATCCAGTATAACCCCCGACCATTCCTCAAGATGACTCTCAAAAATCTCCATTCCCTCTACTGCATTGGTACTGGTAATGACATCAAAGCCATTAATCTCGAGAACTTCTTTAAATGATTCAATTTGTTCCCATTTATCATCAATCCAAAGTACTTTGTATTTACTCATGACCTAAATATTGGAAGTTTAACAATCACTCTGGTGTAATTTACACCTGTAGATTGGTAAGAACTAATTTCATAATCTCCACCATAATGTTGAGAAATGGTTTTCACTATGTAACCGCCATTGCCGGTCCCATCCGAATCCACACTCTTTACATTCTTCATACCAAAACGGGCCGTGTCCATTTCTTTAGGTAGGGGTTCTCCATTATTAGTAAAACTAATAACAAAGAAATCATCTTCAACCGTTAAAATGATTTGAAGTGTATATTCAACATCTCTGCGTTTGAAGCCGTGCTTGATAGCATTTGAGACAATATTTTGTACAAGACGAATGAAATCGACCCTGCCAATATATACTTTCGGTTTATCAATGCCGGCTTCTTTCAATGCGGCATCATCACGAAGATATTCTATAACATAGGAATCATTCTTTGTTACTTGTCTAGAAAGAATGTCTTCAATGTCAATTGGTTCCGGGTTTGCAAAAATATCTTCATCCGCTATATGTTGAACAATCTCAGAGAGCGTGTCCAAAGCGACCCGTTGCCTTTTGGCATATTTCTTTAGCTGAGCAGAATACTCTTCGGGAAGTTGGAGTGCCAAATTGTCAAGAAGAAGTAATGTATTCCTAAGTTGAGCCATCGGAGTCTTCATGTCGTGCTTTCTGTTTCTGATCTCATCCATGACATCAGATTTCATTTGCTTCAATTCATCCTCTTTCTGCTTAAGCAATGATTCTAAACTAGCATTCTTAATACTAGCCAACTTAGCGTTATATCTTGCTTCTTCTACAACCTTTTTTTGATCATAAATACTCGGCAGAATACATATTCGCAACAACGGAATTGTATTAATTTCAAAAACACCTTCTGACACGCCGAATAATTGACGATTAGCCATGGGGTCAATATGCCCCATAACTCTGATAAAATAATCTCGGTCAATGAGTCTATTGTCTAGTTCGCATTTGAATAAATCATCACGGTCAATTAAAATGGGGTCATTTTTAGATGCAACAACGAAAACAGCTGAGAATGATGAGGAATGAGGGCAAATTAATAGTGTCGGTTCAGAAAGGACAGCAGCCCTCAACTCTCTCACAAATGTTCTGACACTCGCAGAGGCAGATATAAAATAAGGCTCTGCGCCATACGATGGGCTCTGATAGAGTTTACCTTTTTTTGCTATAGTATCCCGGATAATGGGTCTAACTTTAGCGATATCACGAACTCTTACTAATTGATGTCCCTTTGGCACTTTGATTGAGAAAAGATATTGAGCAGGAGTAAAGATGTAACCACTTTCAGAAACTTGTTCTGGTGTCACATAAACAATATCTTTACAATGTGTGCCATTGATAGCATCAAGAATATCATCTATTTTAAGACGGCTTCTAGGAACTCTTGTCCATGAATAATACTCTTGTGCATTGAACATCATAATCTTGTCGTCCTTTTTCCTATCTTTACGTATGCTGACGATTGCTGTTCTAATGCTGGTATTAGACCAAATGTTGGGAGGCAACATAATAATTGAATCCAGTAAATTAGACTCAATTAATAGTCTTCGTATCGAATCATGCTTATTATCATACAGAAAACTGGCAGAGAACAGCATAACAATTTGGCCATTCTCTTTCAATGAGGCTAAAGATTTATCTAAGATCCAATTTTCAATGTCTGTATAATGCATGGGATTATACTCATCCTCAACTCCGTCCATAGACATATGGAAAGGAGGAGATGACAAGATCAAATCATATTTTTCATTGGGCCAATTCCGAATACTATCCGAGTTGCAGAAAAATGCCCGGTCAAATCCACATAATGCAAGCCTGAACTGAGAAACTGAGACGGCAAAGTCATTATTATCTTGCCCATAATAATCACAGGATTTTGGCATTGATGCACCAAAAGATGCATAGCCACCAAAAGGATTATAGATCGAAAATGGCTCGTTCTTGTGAATCAGATGGCTAACAATTGTAGTAACCTCCTTGGGCTGTAAGATGGAAGTTTCATCAAATTTGCTTGCAAAAATATGGTCTGGCAATTCTTCGAAATAATTGTCAGAAGTAAAAGTATTGAAACAAAAAGTAATATATTCAAGGAGGTGAGAATCTGTATCTAGATCCTCATTGAAACTTTTGAGTATCAATTTACTTCTCTCACCAGCTTGTGTGTCTGGGAAAGTAACAATTGCGTTGATACGCTGATTGTTGTTATTGGTAGGCAAAAAGGAAAAAGCCACATCTTTGTCGTGATTTGTATTATCGACTACTAATGATAGCGCATTCTTTTTAATCAAATACAATAATGCACATTCGAGCATTAAGATCGAATTAACATTCATTCTCGTCATTCCTGATTTGTTGACTAAGAACTCGAAATACATCGCATTCCTTATCTCATGGAACTCGGCCCATACATTATTATTTATCACTTGCATACTCATTACTATCAGAAAGAAATAGATCTACAGTGCAAAATTAGGCGTCATCTGTGCAGTCATCGTGCATAGGAAAATATTTCTCATAATTTTCTGCGATTTTTTCTGCTATACGCTGCCTAAAAGCCTCTGGTTCCAATACTTCAACGTCTTTACCAAACGAGAATATCTGCTGTTCCAACTCAGGGTTTGGCCTCACATCAATGGAAATTATGAACTGATCCTCATCTTCAACCACTTGGGAATGATGTATCGGTTTTGACACAACATAAGGAAAGCGCTTCTCGGTGAACTGCAACTTTATGTGTTCTACAGGCACATCACGGACTGTAACCCCTACAACTTCATCAAAAAAATGCTCGAAATCATATGATTCGTTTTTGATGAAATGCACTTGAGCTTCGGTAATGGATAGAATACGGTCCAACGCCAGATTGCTCAACAATTCTTTTTGAGCATAATAACCTATCAAGAACCAACGGTTATTATACTGCTTGACATAGTAAGGATGTATTGTCATTAATCGCTCATCTTTTCCATACGGCTGATAGTTGATATCCAGTACTCGGTGCTCAACAGTTGCTTCAATCACTTGGGACAGGTACTCTAGGCCCTTGAGATCAGCATTCTCTTGAAATGATACCAAATTATTACTGTTTGCAACGAAGCCGAATTTGCATTCAATCTGCGACAACGATTCTTCAAGCCAGGCATAGGAAGGACTTGAACAATAACGTTTTAATATCCGAATCGATGTTTCAAGCTTATCATACTCGTCAGGAGACAACTCATTGTTGTAAATAGAGAATGGTCTGCTGTAATGGTAATAACATTTCTTCCCCCAATACGGGACAGCCTCAATTGGAGCATTAAAATGGTCACTTGAACGCATATACTCGATATCTTGTCTTAGTTGCCTCAACTCAATATGACTACCTATAGCTCGAAGACGTTCATTCACTTCTTCAAGCAAGTCGTCAATTGAGTAATAGTTGTTCTTGTCTTGAAAGCAACGGTCAAGCACTTGGTACCGTAACTGGGCGTTCTTAGTAGTTGGCATAGCTCTAAACTTTTTATCGCCATAAAATTACTAATAATTCCGCAAAAGTTCGCTCAATTTGTCAACATTTTCTTCCAGTAGAGTTCCAAACGCGAAAATGAGAAAATGAGAAAAACGCGCTCTCGAGCATTTAGATTCCTTATGAAATGAGAAAAACGCGCGCGATTTCCTCGCAGAACCTTATTCTTAAGATTGAAATAAAACGCGCGCCTTGTTCATGACGTGCTAAAAGTGAATACAATTGAGAAAATGGCGATCAGGTCTAATGGTCGCACGATAATTAATTATGGATGAAATGTTTAATTTGTTACAAGCCATGTTTTCAACGATAGCGGATACATGGCATGGGTCGAAGTGGGACGTGCGCTCGCTCATCAAGGCTCAAGATGGAAAAAGTATTAGTAGCGCAACACCTGTGAGGGATGATGATCCATATGCCGGTGACATTGACAAACTCCAGAATGCCTTGTTCAACGGGCATCCCATAGAAAACGGCACCTGTATTGATATTACACTGCAGGACATTCTACAGATAATCCCGAAAAAGAGAAAGCGCGTAGACGCATATCGGGGCCTAGTGGGTAGGCTCAACAAAATGGGCGTGACACTAACAATTAACTCTCAAAAATCTAAACGACATGATTCAGAATTTGAGAAACGGTGACTTATACAGTAACCGAAAAGAGGCAAAGATGCGACTTGGGGGGCTTGGTGCCTTTAACGCATCGATGAGAAGAGGAGAATTGCTGTTCATCAGTGACGGCAACTCTGTTTATAACCACTTAAATCAGAAGCTATCTTATGGAAAAGAAGGAAAAAAAGTTTAAAGCGTATGTTTACATGCTGATACCGGATTGCGATGAGGCAAGAGCTAACGGTGATGACAAAAAGATGTATATTGGTCAGACCGATGATATCAAAAAGCGTCAAGCAGATTGGCGAGACCTTTACACCCCTTATGCAGGAGAAAAGATCAATCGTGCTCGTGAGAAATATGGCTGGCAGAATTGGAAACTTGTGATACTCGAGGAGAGAGAATATGTAAATGAGTCAACACGGGACAAGAAGCTTGACGATCTCGAGACGAAATGGATTAAACACTTCAATTCGGTGGAAGAAGGGTTCAATACGTCTTATGGGAGAGGAATGAAAGGGATTCGTCACACTGAGGAGGCTAGACGCAAGATGTCATTGGCTAAGCTAGGCGTTAAGAGGAGTGAGGCTGCACGTAAGGCCATTTCTGAAGGCATGAGAAAAGCCAGAAAGAAAAGGGAACGAGAGCAACGCAAACTGCAAGCTTTAAGTGCAGCCGCTTAACAAGAATCGTGGTCATTCAGGGAGGGGTGGTACTATAACCATCCTTCTCTGAACTACCACATAAAACTAAATACCATACCACACATGCAAAGTAAAATCATGTATCTGCCGAGTGGAGCAGAATACAACAACAGAAAAGAGGCCAAACTGAAGATGGGTCACTCCCGCTTCAACAAGGCCTTGAAAGACGGTCTGATGCTGTTTATCAAGGACAGCGACCAATAACCAATAAAATTTTCATATGCCGACTATGGAAGTAAAATACAATTTCAAATTTAGAGTAAATGTAAGCAATGACTATTATGTAAAGAAAACTGACGCATCGGCCTGTCTGAGCAAAGATGGGGCAAAGTCTATCGGGAAAGTGAAGATGGCGTTCAGAGAGCAGGATGTAACGGTTGACGAGTTTCTACAGTATGCTCTCAACGGATATGCCTTCTGTAACCTTTTCCATTTTGATACGAACCAGTCATATTGGTTTGAGACGGGTAACGGGCAGAGATACCAGACCACTCCCCTCTATAAGAACGGGAAAAACAAAGGCTGCATGAGGCTGGTTTTTAAGAGTGACAGGTTCTTCAGTGGAGCTCAGACTGTGTTTGTGGATATAGACTTGACGAGGTTTGAGTTGATTCCTGAATACCTTGCATGCCTGACGTATAAGCCCACCTGTGTCTATATGTCCTACTCCGACAAACTTGAAAAGGACAAGGTGACATCAAGGCGTTTCAGGATGGTGTATGTGTTCGACAGGATAATGGGCAAGGATGATCTGAACGTTATCTCCCAAACCATCACGGACAGCATCATCAGGGATACGGGAGAGTCAATGAAGGATGACTGTGGGACGAGAGTAAGTCAGTATTTCAATGGGGTTTATGGCAATGAGGAGTGTTATGTCACTGATTGTATCTACTCCAGGCTTGATTTCCCCGATAGTTTGCCTGAGGTTGAAGTTGTAATGCCGGAAAAACCAACCAAAGAAAAGATACCTGAAGTGGAATTTGACTCTCAGCTGTTACACGATATGGGGACGATGGATTACGAGACTTTCATGCATTACTACTCCTGGAAATACCGTTACATCTACAAGACACAAAAGGATGAGTGGATTGACGGGCTCTACCAGTTGACGGATGACAGTTACATTCAGCTCTGGTGGGTAAGGGAAAGGATAAAGGACGGACACCACAGAAGACGAACATTATCCAAATTCGCTTGCCTGAGAAGATTGATGGAACCCGATATCGACCAAGACACCCTGCTATTCAATATGTTTGTGGACCTTCATCGTTTCATAGACAACAGCGACGGGATTATAACGATTGAGACGTTGAAGAGAAGGGTCAAGAGTGTTGTGAAGATGAGCCAGGAGGAGTTGGAGGATTATTGTGATTATGAGATTGGCTATTGGAAAGAACACAGGCCAAAGTTCATCTATCATCCGTCGGTTTGTAATAAAACACAATGGATGACAGGGAGGATCACAACGTCCATCAGATACAGTGAAATCGATGGGAAGTATGATCGAACAAAGTCAGTGAGGGAGAATGCTGAATCTATTAATATCCCCGAGAGAAGCCTTTATCGTTACTGTCAAGAAAGGGGCATCGACACTAATCCAGGCAAAGGAATGACTTATGCCCAGCAGAGAGAAGCCAACAGAGAAGCCAGGTTAGACAAGAAAGCCCGGTTCATGATGCTTTATGATCCAACACTATCTCTCGGCCAAAACAGGGAGAAGATGATGAAGGAAGGGTTGAAACTGTCTAAAAACACTATCCGTAAATGGAGTAAAGGATATGTTAGCTATGACCAACTGTTGCGACCCGAACCCCAAGCGACGATGGATAATGCTTTCAGTTGGGGATCTCAGAATACGTATGAACCAACCTTTAATACTGGCCAGACTGGAAATACAGGTTTTGGTGTATATGATGACCAATGGAAAGATTGGTATTCATATAATGGCATGAACTAATGATACAGACCGGCAGGATATTCCTCAAAGATATCCTGCCGAGTCTTTTTTCTTTTTCTCAAAATGCATGAGTAGTTATTTGATATAACTACTACTATTATAGCAGAATGGCAAAAATACACAGATTTTGACCACTTTTTGAGGGAAATCAAGACCCTATATATTATAGCAGAATGGCAAAAACACACAGATTTTGACCAATCCCCATCCCCTATATATTATAGCAGAATGGCAGAAACGCACAGATTTTGAACACCCCATCAAGTGATAGATAAAAATGAGTGATTATAAAAAGTTCAACTTGATATATAATGAACTGTCCTGTATTTTTGATATCCTTAATTGTCAGTAACTAAAAATACTTAGATTTACTTACGATTAATGAGCAAAAAGAGACTAAATATCAATTTTCGGCAACAATTCTTTGTCTTGCCAATACTTCACTTCTTTTAAATGTTGAAGCCTACCGACAATAATTGACGGATGAGTAGAGTATTTCGCGGCAGAAGCTTTGATGCCATCTAATGTATAGTTATGTGCTGCAATAATCTCCGCCTCCTGTTCTTTTGTTAGCAGTATATTTGAAGCGAACAAATCAGCTTCTGCTTCCTTGTCACGAACAACTTCCATACAGCCAGCTTCTTCAAGAAAAATATCCTTCTTACCATGTAAGAGAATATGCCCTAACTCATGAAAAAAGTTAAACCAGAACATGTCATAGCGGTTATATCTATTTGATAATTGGATTATTGGCCTATCATTTATCCATCGTGTTGCTCCATTTATTGGAGCTTTTGGCAGGCATTTGGTGTTAATCAGAATGATGCCTGACTTAGAACATAGGGACTGTAACTTTTGATAGAAATCCTCAGGTTGATCAACCATTAGTTGTTTCATTAACATCAGATTACTTCTAAGCAACTTGTCTGAGTATACAGCTTCAAGCTCAATTTCAGCGGCTTGCAATTCACCCTTTCTTAACCAAGCCGAGATAGCTTCAGGTTCCTTTGCGTGAGCCAAAGAAATCCTAAAGGCAATCTTTAGTTCCTGATTGAGATAATAGTCCTCCCATGCCTTTTCAGTACTGATCCCAAAGAAATGAAACAGTTCATCAACCTTCTCTTCAACAGAAGAACAAGCAGCAATCCATCCTCGGTTTGCCATTTCTTTAACTGGAAATCTACGCATCCAAGATACCGATTGAAGGATGGTTTGCTCTCTTTTCATTCTTATCTGATATTCATCATACAAGCGCTGCTTGTTCATCCAGAAATGAGCAGGTATTCTTGTCACACTCTCAAATGAAACCGCCATTTCGGATGTGATAGAACTTGTGCCTTTTATTACAGCAATTATTGTCTTTTCCGGCTTTGAAGTCCTCACTGAGAATTCCTTGATACTCATACCAAGTTCATTAAGCTTTTCTTTAAGAGTATCACCGGGATGATAGGCAATTGCTACCCGTGATAACTGATTTGGCGTCTTCTTCATAATCTATGTTTAGTTAATTGGTTAATGATAATCCTCAATATTTATTACTATCACACTTTTAATTTCAATCCATATATATTTCCCACCTTCATCTGTGGGTATGGGCTCCTCGTGAGGCACAAAGATCAGACGGTACGGATGGTCAAGATCACAAGCCCATTGTCCTTTCCTATCACCTACTAATTCATGATAGTGACCAGGAGCATGACGAAGGTCTTCAAGTGACTCAGCTGCAATAAGATCACCTATTCGCCTCATATACAATTCGGAACGCTGGGGGCCTAATTTTGTTATACTAAACTTTGTATTTTCAGCATATTTTTGAAGTTTCTTGTTCTTAAAAAATACTTCCATATATTAATTTACACTAAGTGTTAATCAAATTTCAATGCAAAATTACAATTATTTTTTAGATAACACCAAATGTAAGTCAAAAAAATATGTCATAATTCAATTATTTAACATTCATTTACAGACAGAAAAGATAAATTAAAAATTGATTTCAAATAATGAAAAGAGTAATGCTGGTTTTGTTTTGAGGGTGACCGAGAAACTGAATGGGTTCTCGAGAAATGTGATATTAGAATAGAAATAGCGCTTTAACATTTTTCACTACATTATTGTGTAAAACGCGAATTACATTGAAAGTTATAGTAAAATGTTATGTTCCTCTCTTTAATTCTAGTGATTTGCTCTCTCAACTCTCCGTTTCCACCCCTACCTGTTCTCCCGGAAAACCCTTATACATAAGAGATTTAACTAACATTTATTTACTAACATTTAACAACAACAAACAGACAAAACAGAGAGAACAATGAACATTTTACCAAAGTTAGTCATGGCCCTATTCGGTATTTCTGCATTATTGGACATCGCAGAGAAGATCAAGAACTGGGGCGGTGACAAGAAAAAAGACGAGAAAGAGAAGAAAGAAGAACCATCAACATCACGGGTGTAGCTGTAAAGAAATCGAAGACAAGCACCGTAATTGATGGGATTATCGTGGTTGCAGAAACTGTAGCCACATTACTCAAGAATTCAAAAAAGCTGGTGAAGATCATGGAGAAACTTCGTGGTCCACCAAAGTAATTAACCATTTAACTAACAACAGAACAAATGGAACAAACAACAATCATTCCGCCATCCTACCTCCCAATGGTAGTCGAAGCGGAGCAAACAACAAACATCGGGGAGACTATTATCGACGCTGAAATCATTACCGAAGATACCCGCTCCCCATTCATTGAGGCTAACTCCATACCCATCACTTTGGAGAGCCTTCAGAACGACTGTGTGGCGGTAATTTCACACTCACAATTCATCGGGGCAACCTATCAAGCGCTCAGGGACTTTTACAGGTCAGAGCAGATTGACGAGCCCCAAATCAGAGTAAGTCATATCATTAGAGGCCGAATTCCCGAAGCCATCAACAAGAAGAGCTCGGAACTGCTGCCTCACGAAATGACCCAGTACTATGAACGAATGGCCTTTTGCATCAACGTTCCCACCATCTACCAGGACGTTAACAGCAATAGGCTGCAACTGTCCATCGTGGGAGTAAAATCCTACGGACGTGACAACCTGAACGGAAAACTGACGGCACAGAAATTTTCTATCGCTGTCGGCTTCCAGAATACCGTCTGCTGCAACCAATGCATTTGGACAGACGGCTATAAAGACGATATTCGAGCATTATCACCGGGGGAAATCTACCAACACACCCTCAGGCTGCTCGATACCTACGACATGGCTAAACACATCTACCTGCTTCAATCGCTGGGAGACCTTTACCTGTCAGAGACTCAATTTGCCCTTATCTTGGGTAAAATGCGTCTGTATAACTACCTGCCCCAAAGG
>ONIL01000009.1 GCA_900317835.1 uncultured Prevotellaceae bacterium
CCACCTCGAACGGTACGAGCAACAGCTCCTGTGGGACGAGGTATCCCGAAACAATGAAATCCAGTGGACCAACGAGATGGCCCTGAGATGGAAAGACAAACTGAACTGGAACCTATTCTCAAGATGCGCCCACGGCCAGGCGGTAACGGCCGAAGGAATCGAAACCCTCGCCCTCCTGTGGGACTGGAAAGCTCTCACCGCGAATCCCAACGTGAGAATGACCAATGAACTTGTCCGCAAGTACATCAACAAATGGGACTGGAGCGCAATGGCCTGGCGCTCATGGGAAGACTACGACGCCCGCGAGTTCTACTCCCAATTCTTCGAGCGAGTCCCCCTCAACGGATTCAGCGGATCAAAACTAGAGTTCGCCCTGCACCAGCAAGAAGTGGAACGCCTGTGGCTAAAGATGAACGAGCAATGAAACAGCGGATACTCGAGAACCTGACAACGACTGAACGCCTGACCCTGCTGGAGCAGATATTCGCTCCCGGGGCAGGTGCCCGTCTTGAACAATCCTCATGCCGGTTAAGCGACATGGAATGGATGTTTGACTTCAATGTAGTGAATCTGGTCGAGTGCAAATACACATACGACAATGCTAATGATCTCTTTAGTGAATTGAGAAACATGTTGATGCCTATCCAGGGAGTATACCCCAACTACGGGCTGCTGTGTTTCATCCACATCATCATGTCAGACGGTAATAGTGACAACGAGGCATTCAGCAGGGAGATACTGAGGTTTATCGACGACTGCAAGTCCTTGGATATGGTATTTGACCATTTCTTTAGCACTAGCAGTTACCAGGACGATATCACCCTGCGAGTAGTCTTTGTTGATGATGAGAGACTAGACAAAATCCGCGAATGGGTAACCAAAGACTCTAGGATATAACAACAGATTATTGTAACTTTGCAGAATAAACAAAACTCTTATCTATTGATTAATGGACATTAAAATTCACAGAGGATTAGAACAGATTGGTGGTTGCATCACCGAGATTTCCACAGCTACTTCACGAGTATTCATCGATATGGGACAGAACCTACCTGGCATTGGTGAACCAACAACTCCCGAAGAAGACCGGCAGATGGTCGAGAACATCTTTGCCCAAAACAGAAAGGATCATCAGGCCGTATTCTATACCCATACCCATGAGGATCACATCGGATTGTTCAGTCTTGTTCCAGACGACGTGCCGCAGTTTATTGGTGAGGGCGCCAAAGAAATTATGATAGCCAAATATGAGTCGATCATTGAGGCAATCAAATTGGTAAACAAGGTCAACAGGTTTAAGCTCAAGAATGACGATAATCCCGTACAAAAATCTTCAGAGGAACGGGCCGATTCTGTAGCTCCAAATCACAATGCCATCCTGCAGCGTTTGAAAGATTTCAACACATGGGAGCGCCCCAAACCCCATACAGCCCCACGTACCATCGAGGTGGGCGATATAAGCATCACACCGTTCTTCTGCAGCCATTCCGCCTATGATTGCTACATGCTGCTGATAGAGGCTGACGGAAAACGGATATGGCATACCGGCGACTTTCGTGAACACGGTTACTTGGGTAAGGGCCTGATGCCTACGATCAAGCACTTTGCAACCGATATCGACGTTCTGATAACCGAAGGAACCATGCTGGACAGGCACGAAGAATGTATCCATGAGAGGGAGATTTCCCGCAAGATGGCCAAAGTGATGGAGGCTTTCAAGTATGTAGTGGTACTGGCTTCATCCACGAACATAGAGCGTCTGGCATCCATAAAGGAGGCAACCCGCATCGCCAAGAAAGATTATTACATCAGCAATCGGTTCATGAGAAAGACGATGTCGATCTTCACTCGCCGAGAGGCCAGCATCTCCAAAGGCTTGTTCGATTTTCACCCAAAATTTGTGAAGTTTGACGCTAACGCCACGATGCGTAAACGGGGCTTCGTCTTTATCGCCACTGTAGCACAACTGTCTAATGCCCAATATATCTGCAACAATTTGGAACCTTCAGAGGTGGTGCTCATTTATTCGACATGGGGCGGCTATTACAAAGATCCTGAACAAGTAAAAGCTAATCCCCGCTATAAGTATTTCCACGATGCTTTTGCCAACGTTGTGGACATCCATACCAGCGGCCACGCCGATTGCAACACTCTGGCTCGTGTCATCACCGCCATCAACCCCAAGGAATCCATCATCGGCATCCACAAGGACCCTGGAACATCGCTCAAATCACTAGACATCAGCTACGAACTGAAAGAGATAGTGAAGGAGTAACAGGGCTTATAATCAAAGAAACAAATCGTATTCACAGAGATTCTAAACTTAACAATATAAACAAAACTATTATGACAACAACAGAGAAAAGCGATCTTGACGCTCTAATAAGGGACTTAGCAAAAGAGGCCTTCAAACGAATTGATTACGCATACCGATACCAGCGAGAGGGAAAGCATCATAATGGATGTGGTGAAATAACACGATTAGTATTCCCTCAGTATTCTGATGGTGTAACAAGAATTAGCGAGCAAGAACTTCGTTTTGCTTTCGTCGAGGCTTTCAATGGTTCTCCTGTGGTGAGGGCTAAGAACTATTATTATTCTATTGAGACTCCTACCCAATGCAAGTACAAAGGCTTCTCATCGAATCCCCAGGTCGCAAAAGATGGAGAAGGCCGTAGTGGTGAGTTCGACATGGCGATCTATAATGGCAAGTTGGAGCGAATTTGTTTAATTGAGTTTAAAGCAAATAATCCTGGACCAATAGAGCACAAGAAAGACTTACTTAAACTAAAAACAGAAGGTCAGCTCAAACGACAGGGTGAAATCTGTCGATATTTCATTGAAGTTCTAAGATCATATAACAACGGCACTATTCCTAATCTGAAGAATAAGGTTCAACAAGAAAACGAAGACAACAAAACGGTTGTTCTGTGCTATTCTCTCGAAGAAGGTAAAGATTTAAGTGCAGAACTATCAAGAGCTTATAATAGTCTGCCGAATGAGAAATAGTGAGTCGGAAGCTCTCAAATTAAACACTAAAAACAAATAGATTTACGTTATAAACAAAAATATCCATAAATAATTATGGCTGAAATTGGATATGGTTACGGTAGCGAGTGGCATCTGATGCGATTTATGGCACGCCACCGCCATCATTTAGAAGACGCAGTTCGAGCAGCTATTGGTTCAACTGATACAGAATCATTTTATTGGTACGATTTTGGTTTTGGAGGAGCAGGCATTGCTACTGATAAGGAACTGAAAGGTTTATCTTTTCTTGATAATTCCGAAAGCTTTAAAGACTACATAAGGGGATGGAGAACTTCACAAAGCTGGGATGCTGTCTTTAAATTGGGTGATGTTATTTATCTTGTTGAGGCAAAAGCGCATATTGCAGAAATGTCTAACGAAGGTAATAATGGTGGAAAATCTAAAGATGAAATAGAAAAATTCATCATAGAAAATCTCGCGAAGCAAAAAATCTCAATTAACAAAGACCATTGTCTCGGTAAGTATTATCAATTAGCAAATCGCCTAGCTACAGCAGCATTTCTTACAAATAAAGGTTATAAAACCAAGTGTGTATATATCTATTTCCTCAATGGTTTTCAAAAACCAAATCAAATTGATTTAAGCGTTGTATCTTTAGATGAGTATATGAATGAAATAGAGAAAGAGATGACCGATTTGGGACTTAATCCCAACCAAGTAAAACCTCTACTCTATCATGTATTTATCGACGCTAAAACGGGTATATCCCTCAAATAAGATCGGTCTCAAGAGACTTAACGACAAAATTTAAACAAGTCTATAAAGTTATAATGCAGAACTATAGCAATTATGAGAATGAGCCTCCAGTTCTCGATAAGTGGAGGGCCGATGCTGCTACTCTCGTTAAGGAGGATACCGGCGTTGATGCCGTTATTCTGGTAAATCACGGGTGTCCAGAACAAGATCCTGTGGTAATTGCCCGGTTTGATAATATTGAGGTTTCCGTGCCAATATCTGATAAACCTGAGATAATAGGCAATCCCCAGGTTGAGGTTTCGATGAGTGATGTAATCGATTGGGTTAAACTGAATAAGGAGCTGCTATTGGAATACTGGAATGACAATCTTTATCCCCAACATCAAAAATGCTGAATGAGATAAAGAAACTATATGATAGGCATGAATAAGGCGAGGCCTACTTAACTGCACCTTGGTGTCTTAAGGTAGAATATATCTTAGCGATACACCATAGTCCGGCAAAGGTTCCATCTTGCCTTTCATCCATAACTATCCTTGGCGGAATTTTCCAACAAATCATCAAATCAGGTTTTAAAGATGAATATGGTTTGCTCAGATCTTTGGCAAATCGCTTAAATGTATCGGGAATCTTAGCCGTAAATTGGCTAATGAGCTTTTTCCTATTCTGGGGTTTATCAGAATAGGATGTGATGACATGTAATCCAATTCGAATAATCCCCTTTGTCTCTTCAACGAATTCTTTTACATCATCTTTTATGCTTTCTAGCTGCTCATTAACCTTTAGCCATTGATTAGTCACAACCCTCTCTCTTGTATTTGGCGTAGTAAAGCAATCAAAACTATGTTTCAGTTCAATTATTATGGTGTAGTTGTTGTAAATACACCAAAAATCAATTCGCCCAGATGATTTTTCAACATAAAACCTTCTATTATCACACTTACGAGTAACCGGAATCTCAACTAGAACTAGATTATTGCACATTTTAGATAATACCGGCAACATGATGCTTTCTAACGCTCGTTCTCTATAAGTGTATGGTAAATCACAAAATAGCTTATTGCAATACTTTGTGCTCATTTTTGCCATATCGAAAAAAAGATTCTCAACAAATTCTTTTGCAACTCTGAATTCTTTGTCATCTCGTGTAGAGACTACCATTTCTTCAAAAGAAAGACCTCGCTTAATCATAAAACCTTATTTGAGTTATCTATTAACAGCAAAGGTAAGCAAACTTTCTCTATTATTTAATCGTTTTCTTGAATTATTGAGTTTTGATACTACAAGGTTTTCTCTTCATCAATCACAATCCGCTCAAGTCCGGATTGATTCCTCATTCACATTACAAATCTCTTCAGAACCTTTTTACTATACTTTTACCTTCATTCACTTGACGCTCATCTCTCGCTTCAGGCTTCGAGGGTCGATTTTGTCGGATAAACGGCGTCCGCATTTGTTATTTGAACTTGCACCTTTTGTTGCAGTTTTTCAAAGGGCTGTTTGGTTTATTTGAAAAGATTTTGTATATTTGATGTTGGAAATAAAACAACTTAACAACACTTAATGAAACAATGAAAACTATCGTTTATTTACACGGCTACGGATCCAGTAGCCAAAGCAGTACTGTGAAGTATCTGATCAAGAAGATGCCGGACTGCAATGTGGTTGCACCCGACATCCCCACCGACCCCGAGGAGGCATTGCCTTTCCTCAAGAACTACTGTGCCAGCCACAAAGCCAACCTCATCATCGGTACCAGCATGGGTGGCATGTACGCCATGCAGTTGACAGATTATCCCCGCATCTGCGTCAATCCTGCGTTGCACATGTCACAACTGACCGGTGTCTTGCAGGTAGGCACATTTGAGCGTTTCCAACCGACGGCCGATGGCCAGACGCACTTTACGATTACCGAAGAAATCATCCAACACTTCAAGGAGATGGAGGATCACCTGTTTGAGGGCATCACCAGTGAGAATCAGTCACTGTGTTGGGGCTTCTTTGCTGATGGGGATACGCTCGTCAACTGCAAATCGGAGTTTGCTGAGCATTTCACTCATGTGGATGATTTCCACGGCGAGCACCGCATGAACAACCAAGTTATCCGCGACGTTATCATCCCCGCCGCCAAAAGAATTCTCACAAAGTAATCAACCGGGTAACCGCTACTGGTGTCATGGCTCATATTGCTGGCACCAGTAGTGGAACCGCAGCAAGAGAATGATAGCTACGGTGCAGAACAGTTTGTTCCAAACCGAGATGTTACCTACAATCGCAGGTGTCCAGCACACGGCTATCATCAGCACACCTGCCACTACATGAATCGTTACCATAAAAATCTTGTCCTTGTTCATAATCTTAACAATCATTAGTTCCTTATTCTGGCGATAAAATGTAAACAAGCCCCCAAAAAATTAAAACGGAAACCGATATAAATTTCATCAGGTTGCTTTTTCAACAAAAGTTGGGAAATATGCCATAGATTTATTATCTTTGCGACTCAATAATTAACCATTTATCATTATCCTATGCCAGGACTTTCCAAATCAAGATACACTACCTTCTGCCAGTGCAGCAAGGCCTTGTGGCTTCGAGTTTATCACCCGGAACTGCAACCCGAGGATCCTAACCTGCAAGCCCGATTTGATGCAGGCAACGAGGTGGGCGACCTGGCGATGGGGCTTTTCGGACCCTTTGTTGAGGTGACCACGCACACTGCCGATGGAAAGCTCGACCTCAAAGCGATGATGGAGAAAACCAAGCAGGAGATGGATCGTGGCACCGAGGTCATCTGCGAGGCATCGTTCTCGCACGAGGGCTGCTATTGTGCTGTCGACATCTTACGCCGTGAGAGTAGCGGTTGGGCCATCTATGAGGTGAAAAGTTCGTCGAGTCATAGTGGCGACGAGGTCCTGTTGCCTGACAAGTTCGACAAATATGCCGTGGATATCGCCTTCCAGCGTTGGGTGCTTGAGCAATGCGGTATCAAGGTGACAGGCACTTATTTAGTAACCATCAATGGTGACTATGAGCGTGAGGGAGACCTTGACACCCATCAATTGTTCCGCGTCATTAACCTTAAGGAAAAAGTAGATCTCGAATATCCGCTGGTTCCCGCCCGAGTTCAACTCGCCAAGCAGGTCTTAGACCAGAAACAGGAACCCGAGTGCGCTGTGGGTTCTCATTGTGCGGATCCATACGAGTGCGGCTTTTGGCAGTACTGCGCAGCCCAACAGGGATTGACGCTAGATGAGGGCGTGCCCACCGTGTTTGAACTTTATCGGATGAATGCCAGCAAAAAATGGGAATACTACAATGCTGGCAAAATCACCTTCGAGGACATACGTGACGAGCAGTTGAGCGCCATGCAGCAGTTACAGGTTGAATGCACCTTGGGCGACACCGAGCATATTGACCGCGACGGCATCAGAGGCTTCCTTGACGGTTTGTTCTATCCGCTCTATTTCCTGGACTTTGAGACGATGCAGCCTATCATCCCGCCATTCGATCATATCAAGCCCTACCAGCAGGTGCCCTTCCAATACTCACTGCATATCATCGAGCGCGAGGGCGGCGAGTTGATTCACAAGGAGTTTCTGGCTGAAAGTGACGGCAGCGACCCCAGGCGGGCACTTGCCGAACGCCTGTGCCAGGACATTCCGATGAACGTCTGCTCGCTGGCCTATAACAAGGGCTTTGAGTGTGGCCGCATTAACGAGTTGGCTGCGATATATCCCGACCTGGCCGTACATCTTCACAATATCGCCGACCACATCGTAGACCTCATCACGCCCTTCCGTGCCGGACATTACTATGTGCCCGCCATGGGCGGCTCGTTCTCCATCAAGAGCGTGCTGCCAGCCCTGTTCCCCAATGACCCGTCACTCGACTACCACAACCTCGACGAGCGTGTCCAGAACGGTGGCGATGCAATGACCATCTTCCCCCAGATTCAACACATGGACCCCGACGAGGCCGCAGCCACCCGCGAAGCCTTGCTCCGCTACTGCGAACTCGACACCCTCGCCATGGTAAAAGTCTGGCAAAAACTGAGATCGGTAACGGAATAACACAAAACATCCAGGAGGCAATAAGCATTTTTATAGCCAACCAATAGGTTGCTGCTCAGTGAATTAATTAGAGGAGCACATAGAAAATATGTGTTCCCATTTGAATTTTTTCTTTTTCGTTCTATATTATAAGTGTGAATATCGTTCATAAACAATATACAACTATGAGATTACAGATGCCTGAACTTCCTTGTTTTAAGCCGAGAGCTAAAGTCGGCGACGTTGTGTATTACATTTCTCCTGATAATTGTTATGCAGTGAGGCGGGCGAGTGTTGTTGAGATTCAGAGATCGGGCAACGAGTATCGTCAAGTGATGAGCAACGGTGATGTTGTTGTCAAAGATGCCCATTCAGTTGAAGATTACTCGACGTTTGCCAGCCGCGATGATGCTGTGCGGTTCATTCTCGCCAATCTTGTCGAACGCATAAATGATCACAAGACTCGTATTGCCACGCTGCAGCATGAATTAGATCTGAATGAGCGTGTACTTGCTACCCTGCGAAGGCAATACCCTGATTTGCCAGCTGAACGTCCGCTTACCATGAAAAGCACGATAGATTACCAGAATTAGGAGTTTAACGGTCCCAAATGAAAAAAGTTGCCCGAAATTTTGAATTTTTTTCCAAAAATTACTATATTATTAGTGAAAAAAGCATGTTGAACAATTTAAAGCATTTTCAGTTATGACCATTTCCATTAAAATCAGCAATCCTTATCTGATGAATCGTGCCCACAACTACTTCTACAACAAAAATGTCCAGACCATGTTGTGCAATAATGAAACTGAATTGACCTTTTTTAACCTAGAACAGACTGAAGCTGAGCTCCTTCTCAATGCCTTTACCAAACACTTTCACCTGAAACCAGCCATGCAGCAAGGGGATGCTGCATGATCAAAAATTGAGGCCAAAATGAAAAAAGTTGGTCCAGATTTTGAATTTTTTCCCTTCTTGTTCCTATGTTATAAATAGGTCTGGTCGAATAGAATAATTATGCGTTAAAATGAGTTAAATTATACATTTAAATTTGGCTAGCCAGAAAAATTTCAGTATATTTTATCTCGGAAAAACTCCAATCGTTTGTTGAATCAACAAATCATATAATAATGAGAGGCATCCGAAACGCTCACTTGAAGGGAGTAGGAACAACTAAATAAATCATTGTTTATGGGATTAGCAATTACAAAGTATGGTGTGAAATTCTTCAGGAATGGTGTTGAGGTCACTGACGGTGTGAAGATCACTCAAGACAGGGTTGCGGTCGGCTCGGCCTGCGAGAACCCCGTGTGCATCATCTTCCCGTACTATGTCAAGGAAATCAAGGACCACGCGTTCCAGAATCTCGACTCCCTGGAGGCAATCTACATCCCTGAGGGGCTGAAGGAGATCGGGCTCAATGCCTTTGCCGGCTGCTCCAACCTGCGCCACGTCATTGTTCATGACTCCATCGAGACCATCGAATACAGTCAACCTCAATGCAAATGGGATATCTCCACGGGCAGACAGTGTGATTTCCTTGCCGAGAAGTTGAAGAAAGGGGGCTATGTGGTGCATCTCTACAAGAGCGGCGAGAACTTCTCCTGGGACTGATGGGGCGCTAATGGCGCTTTTTTCATCAAAATGTTGTCATATTCACGCATCTCCAAATGCCTATATATCAACGGCTTGAAAAATTTTTGAAAAATATTTCCGAAATTTTTGAATTTTTTGGGCCATGTTTACATATTACTAACGAATTTCATTTTAACTTTTAAATAATTACAATTATGACAACAATCAAAACTACTTCACTGAGAACTTACAACCGGGTACACAACTACCTTTACAACAAACACATTGAATGCTGGGGGGACCTCGAAAAACTCGAAATATCCTTCTTTGGGCTTGACAAAAATCAAACCGACCAACTCCTTGAAAAACTCATCAAACATTTCCACTTGACCCCATTTTCGCAACGAACCCTCGCAGCCTAATTGGTTGCATCCGCTTGATATTGGACGGATTGCAAATAACATCCGCTCAATATCAATGATTAACATCATCATTGTTGTGCCCGTTTATCGGGTGCGACGCAAGTTTCATCTCAATTTATCAACCAAAATATCGTTTTATAATGGAGAAAGAGAACAAAACAACCAAGCGTACAACCAGCAAGCAACTCACCTTGATGAAAGCTGTCGAGACCATCGTTGAGAAATCCTGCGACTCGCAACTATGCGACCTGTTCTTGAAGCAGTGCAAGAAAGAAATCAAACTGGTCGCCGATGCCTACAACATCACGCCGCAGCAGGCCATCCTGTTCTGCATCACGGTCGAATGCGGCCCTCGCAATGTGAGTCTCATCGAGTTATCCCATCACCTCAACATGAGGAATGTCGCGAGCCTTTCTTTTGATGCCGACATCAAGGCTATGATTAAGATGAGGCTGATGCGCTACCGTAACCGGGAACGTGAGGCCTTTGACATTCCTGAGCATGTAATCAATGCTTTGCAGGAAAACAAAGCACAAATCTTACCCAAACTGACGGTTGAAGATGCCCCTGCAATGCTTGACCTGATGGGCACGTGGTTCGATGCTCTGGATAATAACGACATCAGTCCCGATGATTTGGGCCAAGACTTGTTGAGTCTCTTCAAGGACAACCTGCATATCGGCTTTGCCCGAAAGATGCTTGACCTGAAGCTCCCCTGCGCCAACATGATGCTTCTCTCGTTCTTCTGCAGTCAGCTCATCAACGAGGATGATAATCGCATTTGCAGCCATCAGTTAAAGTGCCTTTATGAGAGATGTTACCAGCACCGTACGACCGTCATGCATCTGGCGCATGGCGCACATGTCCTTGCACAAATGGGATTGATTGAACCCGTCTGTGAAGACGGCAGGGCAAGTACTTCGACGTTCACGTTGACCAATAAGGCAAAAACGGACTTGCTGGCAGAATTTGACCTTACCGAGCCCGAGATGAAACTGAGCAATGTGCTCTATCCTGACGGCATCACGCCCAAGGTCCTGTTTTATCCCAAGGCAATGGCGCAACAGATTAAAGAACTGAACTCCTTCCTCGAGGTCGACAAGTTCAAACAGATTCAGCAACGCATGATGGACAACGGTTTCCGCACGGGCTTCGCCTGTTTGTTCTATGGCGCTCCAGGCACGGGAAAGACCGAGTCGGTTTATCAGCTGGCAAAAAAGACGGGCCGGTGTGTCATGACGGTGGATGTTCCGCAAATCAAGAGCAAGTGGGTGGGTGACAGCGAGAAGAACATCAAGGCGCTTTTTGACAAGTACCGTGAAATGGTCAAGCGCAGCGACGTTGCACCTATCCTGTTGTTCAACGAGGCCGATGCCATCTTCGGGGTGCGCAAGAACGGCGCCGAGAGTGCCGTGGACAAGATGGAGAATACCATCCAGAACATCATACTGCAGGAGATGGAAGACCTGAACGGCATCCTCATCGCTACGACAAACCTCGCGACTAATCTGGATAGCGCTTTTGAGCGTCGTTTCCTTTACAAAATCGAGTTTGAAAAGCCCGACGCTAGGGTTCGCAGTCGCATCTGGCAAAGTATGGTGTCCGGTCTAAGCGAGAGTGATGCCAATGTCTTGGCACAAGCCTATGAGTTGAGCGGAGGTCAAATCGAGAATATCGCCCGCAAAGACACCATCAACCGAGTCCTGTATGGCGAGGGAAAGGCCAAGGACCGCCTCTCTGTCCTCATGGACTACTGCAAGGTCGAGACCATGCAATCCACGGCTAAAACTCAAAGAATAGGTTTTAATTAATGAAATGATGAGAGGTATCCGAAACGCTCACTGGAAGGGAGTAGGAATCACCAATTAAAAATAAAAAAGATTATGGGATTTAAAATTAGCAGAAACACCAGTTTGAAATGCGGAAAAATCGTGTATGTTGATATGGACAATGTCCTGGTTGATTTCCAGAGCGGACTAGACCGAATACCCGAAGCGGTCAAGGCTGAATATGCCGATGACGGCACCGGTAAACCTCATTATGACGAAATCCCCGGTATCTTCTCGTTGATGGACCCGATGCCCGGTGCTATCGAAGCCATGCAGGAACTGAACAAGTTCTTCGACCTCTACATCCTCTCCACAGCACCATGGTTGAATCCGTCTGCATGGAGCGACAAACTGGAGTGGATACAGCGCCACTTCGGCAAAGGAAAAGACTCAATCTTCTACAAACGCCTCATCATCTCACACCACAAGGACCTTAACCGCGGCGACTTCCTTATTGACGATCGGAAGAAGAACGGCGCCAAGGAGTTCAAAGGCGAGTTAATCCAATTTGGCTCATCAGGGTTCCCCGACTGGCCAGCAGTAGTTAAGTATCTTCTCAACAAAATTGGCTATTGAGGTCAAAAACAAAACGAAGGATATGACAAACGAACAAATAGATGAATTGCTGGTAGAGATTGGCCGAGCACCATTGATAACCAGTGAGGAAGAACGGATGCTGCTCAAGGCCGTGAAGGAGAAAGGCCGTGACTGCGGCGAGATGAAGCGATTGGAAGCGGCCAATATGCGCTTTGTAGTGTCCCTGATCAATCAATACCAGCATCGCGGATTGAGCCTTGAAGAACTGATTGAGGTTGGAAAGGCCGCTTTGAGAAACGCCGCTGAGAACTATGATCTAAACTCCAACTGCAAGTTCATCTCCTATGCCGTCACCCAGATACGCCAACCCCTGGAGCAGGCCATCGCAGAAAAGGCTCGACAGAATATCGTTGAGGGAAAATAAGCATGATTCAGCGTGCTTATTTGGCAAGCAGCTCATAAATACTTGGACAACAAATAGATAAATCAGGAAAAAAAGAAAAACAAAGGCTCATACTGGTTAATATAGGCATCGAATTGAGTTTCATGAGGTGACCGTTAGTGAGCTATAAGTCAAAAAAATGAGTTATAGCTCACTTAGAAAATGAAATCGGTCCAAGTCGCACGTCTTTTTGTGCTAGTTGGACCACTTTCATTCCGTTTTTCTTGGTAATTAAAACTAAGATGATTATCTTTGCAGCCTAGAAATTATCTGTTTAACATTCAATGCAACAGACTATATATGGGCAAGTTATTTATCGGACGAGAAAAAGAACAGGAACAACTGAAGGATTACATTGGTTCAAATCAATCTGAATTCATCGCTGTGTATGGGCGCAGACGTGTGGGAAAAACGTGTCTTATCCAACAGGTTATAGGCAATAACTATGCTTTCTATGTTGCTGGTATGAATCAGGTGACAAAGGAAATACAGCTGGTTAATTTCATGCAGGGTATCAGGAAACATCGTCCTGACGAGCCGCTGCCACATGTAAAAACATGGCTTGACGCATTCTTGGCATTGGAGAGTTATCTTGAATCACTGCCCGAGGGGAAAAAAATTGTTTTCATTGATGAAATGCCCTGGATGGATACACCACGCTCTAACTTCATCAGTGGCCTTGAGCATTTCTGGAATTCATGGGCATCATGGAGGGACGATATCAAACTCATTGTCTGCGGAAGTGCTACATCTTGGATCATCAACAATTTGATCAAGAACCGTGGCGGATTGCATAACCGTGTAACCCATAAGATACCGCTCAAACCATTTACATTAAAGGAATGCAGGGAGTTTTTCATAGCCAAAGGTTTTCGTCTATCAAATAAACAGATTGCAGAATGCTACATGGTGTTGGGTGGCGTTCCATTCTATCTGGAAAAACTGAATAAAGGAGAGGGCGTGGCACAAAACATCGACAGGTTGTTATTCGACGAAGACGGAGAACTTCACGATGAGTTCCAAAGCCTTTACAACTCATTATACAAGAACGCCACAAATCACATCAAGATAGTTACCGCACTGGCTACGAAGGGACATGGTTTGACACGTCAGGAACTGATTGAGAAGACCAAGCTCTCAGCCAATGGAAAGTTCTCACTGATGTTGGAAGAGCTGAAAAGTTGTGGATTTATCCGAAGTTACGAACCATATTTGTCTGTAAACACCCGAAGCCGAGAAACAGGAACAATTGATCATCAAAGTCCAGTCACACTTTACCAGCTTGTGGATCCATTTACACTATTTCACTTCCAGGTAATGAGAAAAGCAGATACACATGATCCCAATTACTGGTCGAATAATCAGAACTCCCACGTCTATAGCACTTGGAGCGGATTGTCCTTTGAAATGCTCTGCCTGAATCATGTTGAGCAGATAAAGATGTCATTAGGGATTTCAGGCATAACCGCTAATGCGTTCTCATGGCTCGGAAAGGGGAAAGACCGCTCTGCTCAGATTGACCTGCTGATTGACCGGGCAGACAAGACCATCAACATCTGTGAAATGAAATTTTATAACAAGCCATACGCCATGACAGCTAAAGATGAAGATGACATTGAACGTAAAGTATCATCATTCATTGAGGCGACCCATACGGACAAGAATATTATTGTAACAATGATTACTGCAAAGGGGCTTGAAAGGAACGAACACTCAGAAGGAGTCCAAAAGGAATTGACATTGGATCAGCTGTTCTGCTAACAAAAATAGTCATGAACAGCCCATTGCCGGTTATCGCTCTCTTCTTTTTCTCTTTTCAAACCTGCCGAATTATACTAAAAATACCCATTAGCGGCAGAATATAGTATAGTATATTTTGCCGAATCGATACTTTTTACTGCATTGTCGGCAGAATATAAGGCTATAATAAATCCAACCTGCACGTCTTTTTGTGTTAGTTGGACCACTTTCATTTGTTTTTGTCTGGGGCAATCAGATAAAAATTGTCGTTAAATGGCTTATTCCTATTCTGATATCACATTTCTCGAGAACCCATTCAGTTTCTCGGTCGCCCTCAAATCACTATCAGAGCGAAAAAATAACCGCCAGCACCACAGACATGGGTGCTGGCGGCTATAAACCTTCATCTGTACGGCTTGAACTTCACGGCTAAAGGGTTACTCCTGGTTCAGCGACTCTTCTTCCTCGTCCGACTAGGGGGTCACGGGAGGATATACTTGTTTTGCTTTCCCGCCATGATATGTGAACACAGTTGCATCGTCAATTAACTCAGCAAAATCCATTAACATCTCAAGGGCTTCGCTGGGACTTAGGATAAAGAAGTCATAGGATTCCAAACAACGCTTACACGAGAGCCGATCTATCTGTCGTTGGATGATTTTCTCTACCTTTTCATATTTCTCGGTGTGCATGGTTGCAAAGAGATCATAATCTGTCGGCAGAGCCTCGATGTCCATAGATTCAATTAGGTCATCGATTGGCAGAGTACTTGAGCCGATTAAAATCATGTTTTCACGAAAAGATTCGTTCGTGAGGATGAAAACGTAGCCTTTCTCTAAATTGTTACTCATAATACTTTAAATTAAAATAAACTCACTTATATGAGGTATTGATGGCTCTGAATATGACTTTTTGCGTGTTTGGATAACCTTTTGACTTCAAGCACGCCATTATCTTGTATCCGCAAAAATTGTAAATTTTCTCATCAGTATCTACAATTCTTGTAAATTTTCCCATCCTATCGTATGATAAATGTAAAGGCTTTGTTCCTTCCCATAGTCACGTTTTCGAGAAAGATGTTACTTTTGGCACTTGCAGAAGAATAATTAAAGATAACATATTGATCGTTGTTGACCTTGGAGTTCACTGAGATACTATAACGATCTATTTATCGACCCGTGGCCCTACAGGCCAACGGGGAGAGGGAGATCGATTAACAAGCCTACAAAACAATAAGGAGTTTTCTCTTGATCTGCCTTTCCCTCTCGCTTTAGGCTTCGGGAAAGTCAGGAGAAAACGAGACCGCATTGAAAAACAGGCTTTTAACATTTTTCTAGATATAAATTGTACATACGGGAACTACATCAAAATATCTAGTAAAATGTGAATTCCCTTCTCTTGATCTATAGCGGTTTAGGTCAAGAATTCCAGTGTTATAGTCATTAGAACAATGGATAGGAACGGCTCGCTAACGCTCACCCAATCCGCCTTTTCTCTCTTGTAAAAAAACTGGCCAAATTGCAGCTGATGATATATGATAAAGCTTTGGGGAAGAGACTATCACTAACTAAAAAAAAAGACGGCTTGGGTTCGCTGAAGGCGAACCGTTACTATCATTATTATTCGCTTTTTATTAGATGGATTGTGAGAAATATGGACCACTTTTTTTAAGAAAATCTGCTTTCTTATTAAAGGTCAGCAAAAAATAGGTCCAATGATAAGGAAAGGAACTTATCAATACCATCCCTCCCAAGTGTAGTGAATACCTCTTTTTTGAATGTAACGAAAAAATAATGACCAACCCATCATAGAGTTGGCCTAAAACATCACGGTCTTTGTTTATACTGATAGTAAGGTTTGTACATGTCCCTTTCAGTACCGAATAGGTGTGGACTTTTTTTGTATGCCTGATGTACCTCGTATTGAAGTTTATTCCCATCGTATTGCGTTGGCAGAAACTTTCGTCTGAGATATTCCAGCGCGGTAGACTCATGAACACCTGCTTTGGATAACGTATGAGCCTGAACGTAAACGCTTCTAGTCCTATTGCCGTCACTAAGGTTTATTTCATTGAACGGTTTCCACTTGCAATCCAGGATTCTGATTATTTCATCGTCCGTTATATGGTTCGATGGGAGCCCCATTTGAGCCAAAATTTGACCATAATTCAATTGCGGTGAATTCGGCTGAGCAGTAGCGTTAACATTCGATGAGCCTTGTTGGGATTTGCCAGGTCTATTAAATGCTGGGTCATACACATAGTGCCAAGGCTGAGCATAGGGATTATAATACAAATCTGGGTCATAACTGATGAAGCACGGGTGACTAAGATCCTCACATAGTTTGTCGGGCTTAATCCCAAACGCATCAGTGAATAACTGTTCAACCTGACGATAACAGTTGCCATAGTCAGCAATGCTGTAGTTATCAGTTCTGACGATTACCTTTAATCCGTCACCGCTAGGGCTCCTGAAATAAGCCAATACAAACGGCCACCATATGATGTTATTTCTGATATGATCCAAATCCTGTTCTGTCTGATGATCTAGATCAATACATACCAGTGAAGATAGTGATACGCATCCGTTATTATTCTTACGTGTAAAAATCCCCTGCCACATAACGACGAACAGATTCAGTTTTAGCCTATCTCGTTCTTCTTTGGTGGCGGCATTTCTGATGGCTTGTATATTTTCGGCGATACCGCAGTTTCCACCTCGAATAGCCTCCAAAGGGAGCCAAATAGGACAGTTTTTTTCTTGCTTCGGATTCTCTATGTCCCATATGTTACGGAACATATTAATTTCAACTCTGTTAATAAATAAATTATTCTCCATATCTTGAATTATTACTTTAGTTTATATCCGTTTTGTTTTTTACCGTTTTCGTCTCTGAAACGGGTGGGTACTGCATCGGGTACATATTTAGTGATATCCGTTGCTTTAGCAGTAGCATTCATACCAAGCCGGTTATACTCTGCTTGAATCATTGATTTGATTTCGGCATTTGAATATACCCTGTCTTGTTCTAAAGTGATATTTACGCTACTGAACTTGGATGCGTCTTCGAGATGCTTCTTGAGGATGCTCTCAACGTATCCGGAGCGTCTTATCCTTTCAGCGCCAAGACCCCGATAGTATTGTTTGAATTCAATCGGGATTACAGATGCTTCTTCGATTATCGGCAACAGCTCAGGATAGCTTTGAGCTGTATCGATATAGAGTTTCATCCGGCGCTGGAAGTTAGCGTCAACAAAGAATTCCTGGCAGAACTGTTTATATAGCTGTTCGGCCTGTGAGTACTGGTGAGTGGCATTAAAGCCATTGTTCCTCATGCAACGTAGCATTTGATAAGAGCCTCGGTACTGCATCATTTTGATTTCCACAGCACGGAGATCTGCGATAAATGCCAGATCATTGCAAACGGCACATGGCGTACTGCCATAGTCCTCGACGTCAAGATAGTCTTTAGTGTACTTGTCAATGACCTGGGCTGTCTTTAATTTGTTGAGAATGCCTGGATCTGTTATCTGTTGTAGCTGCTGAACCCTGGCAATCGTTGCGTTGCGTTTTGCATCATAGTACTGGATCATCTGTCGTTCATTCATACTATCCTCTAGGTTGGTGTCCTTGTAGAAGTAATATATCTCGTTCCTGAACGGATTGTTTCTTGAACGGCATCGGCCCGCTATTTGAGGCAGGTCAATAGAGATGTCCAGGCATAGATTATCCCTGTTACTGTCAGCGAATACGTATGTCGTAGAACAATCGGAATAGAAATCCGTCCCCTCAAATGCACACTTGGTGACGAAAGTGAAAGGCTTGTTTTGCGACTTGTACTCTACTTCGTTAGGCACAACGCCAATGGCATGATGAACTTTTCTCAGAGCCGTTCTGTTTTTCGGCTCATTAGCACAGATCACCAATGTTTCGCTTGGCATCAAGTTGTTTTTATTGACGATAGAGACAATATCTGTCACGCTATTCAGAAAGAACACCGCTTCAGTCGAATTGTACTGCTGTCCATCTATGATTTTAGATTTGAAGAAGCCGTTGACTCGATAATCTTCAATGATTTTGCTTACTTCGGACGTTGTACTACGCATCTTCGAGTAAAACACCTGAACAGACTCCACACGGTCCGGATCCCATTGAAGTGTCACGTAGGGCATGTCTTTAAACTCACCCATTAGGTCAAGATAGACTTCGTTCAATGGAGTGGCACTAATATAGACAATCCTGTTTTGAAGTGTATTCAGTCGGTGCAGCAGGTTGATTTCAGTCGATCCTTTCATCCTGACATCAGTGAAAATACAGGTAAATTCGTCAACAACGATTACAAACTGATCCAATAATCCCCGTTTTAATAGTGCATCCACCACATGAACCAGTGAATCATACGTCACCATGATCTTCGGCACCAGTGGCTGAGTTCCGAAAGGACTTGCCCCACAACGGCACAAGTAGTTCTCCATGTCGGCAATGGACTCGCTTAGATCACATCCGCAACTCCTGTCGAAATAGTACACTTTCCCAGCCGTCCTGCCGTTCTTTAGCTTGCTGGTGATAAGATTACACCTTGGGCTCAGTAGAATCACAGGTTGGTCATTCGTCAAGAAGTGATCCGTGCATCCACAACCGCATATCGACTTATTAAGGATGATGTGTCCTGGCGGCAATTCATTATCAAACCCTGTCCAATCAGATAGATACTGGCACTCTTTAGGTACCTTAATGTCATAATTAACCATATTTTTTATATTTAAAATTGTTAATCTCGAATGATAAATATTGTCATTCACAGGTATTAAGAATTGAGGGGATTTGAATTCCCCCTTTTTTTATTACACAATGCATCCTGGTATCTAAGCCCTTAGCCCCAGCTCTTTCTTTGCTTAGATGAGATGTCGTATTTACTTCGATTTCTTCTTTTATCATACACTTTTCCACTCTATAAATGCAATATTTGTTTTGCATATTATTAAGTCATTTATTGAATATACTTTGTGTGTTATACATCGGGACTTTGGCGGCACGATTAGGGCACATCAAAGTCAGAAAACTGGGGTGCGACAAATGTTATTATAATAATACCATGGGGGATTAACGCTCAAAACGGCAGAACCCCCATAGTATTATTTTTTATTTAAATTGTCGCATTTCAAGTCTATCCTGCTGAAAATCAATGATGAGAGTCGGAATTATGTCGCGACAATAGCATTATCGATGCAAGATGGACATTTTGTTTTGTCGTTTTATGTCCAGATGCTAGAATAGATCATAATAACTAGCAAAATCAGTTTGAAGACCACATATATTACACACTCTCGGTGTGTGAATTTATACGAAATTATTTACAAGAAGTCTGGAATATACTTCCCGGGATTTAACTCGATATTCCGCTTGTGCCCGTCTTCTTTCTTTCTTGCATAATAAGTATTGAGCCTTTCATCATCACCTTCAACCCACATAAGATTATCTGACGAGCAATTCATCCTGTCGTAGTCAATATGTAGAATCGCTGGATCCTTAAAGACACTGTCGTCACCCTGTATGTAACCAGCAATTTTCATGAGATTATCAAGGTACACACGTTCAGGAAAAATTGAGTAAGGCTTGGACACTATGATATGAGGCGGCATCCACACTTCCAGATCAACGTCACTATCATACATGCTGTCATAAATCGTCATGGGTTTGCCGTCCTGCTCAACGTGCCCGTCCTTAAATATAGTGACGATATTGCCATAGCATCTGAGATTGATAGACGGTGCATCGGTATGCTCATACGGCTGAATGACCCACTCTAGGTTGCTGGCATCACAATTCATGGCATCGCCATCCTTGTGATTGACTCTGTATCTTTTGTTGTCCATCGGCTTTGGAGGACAATAGCAAGTGATTACAGCTAGATCGATAGGCACCCTAGGACCATTCGGCTTCTTGATATATTTGCCAGCATCATCTGTTTTGATCTTAATCTGTTTTATAACAGGTTTACTATACTTGATACCATATTTCATACCGGCCACTTTGCCGTCTCTTGAAATATAAATCCTGCCTTTGACAAAATACCGGCAGCTAACACCATCAATAATTACTGTTTTAGGCATAATTCAATTTGTTTATAGTTACACTCCATATATATATCATATGGCAGGTTTGTAGTGAACTGGATATCATATACTTCTTCACCGTCATTGTCTTATTTGCAGTGTCACCGTTGCAGATGATTGCAAGAAATCCATTTTCTTTGTACCCTGTATAACCTATTTTACTAATGTCTTCTTTCTCTACTTGAATGTTCATAATTCTTTATTATGTTTCCTGCTGATGATTCTCAACGTGATTCCCTTCGAAGCTAAGTAGTTAACAAGTCGTCCATATTGCTGTTTGCGTTGGCGTTTTCTGGGGCATATCACAAAGAGGTCCATCAGCTTTATCGTCAGCTCATAATCGTTACCGCAGTTATAAGCCGCCTTGAATCCCTCGTCATGTTGCTTGAGGGATTCTATGTCGAGGGCGAAATACCGCTCCTCTATTTCATTTGCATGTTGGTATGTGTTGTTCATTGTACTAAGATTTAATAGTAATAATCGATTGACATCATCAGCCCTGTGAAATTTGAATACATAATATTTGCTTTCTTGAACTTGCTGGCTTTATAGTAATTTGAATTCCTTTTATAGATAGCAGCAAAATCGTCAGTGTTGATCGAATATTCAAATCCAGGGAAGCGGGGGAGCATATAGCCATATGCAGGCTGGAACCCATCACATTCGCCTGTTATCAACCAAGAAACGAATTCAGGCATTTCTAAAGGAGTATCAGGCTTTGATGTTGAAACTGTCCACTTAAATTGAACCTTCTGAGCACACGAAAGCTCCACTTTGAATACTCCTTTCAAGTTTTTCCCGTTGAAGTTGGCAAGATCATCGTTCACGCTGTCTTCAAACGGTTTCGTGTCTTTTAGGTCCAAGTTCCGAACTTTACCCATTATCCAAATACGTTTCATCCTTTTTGAGATTTAATTTTTAACGTCACGCCCATCTCGTCGAGCGTTTTCTGGAGGTTACGATACGCATCTTTCCTTCGCCGTCTCCTTGGACAAATCTCCAGTAATTTTTTCAATTCTACCGTGATGCTCATCCCATTGGCAAAAGGTCCGTATTCAGCCTCTAGTCTTTTGATCTCATCGGCATATGGGTCAACTGGTTGTTGCCCGTCATCCATATCATCCGGTGCCGCATTAAACTCACTTTTTTCCTCAGCCTCAAGACACAATCTGCGGAAATCTGTCATCGGCTGTTGCGCTGTCTCTGGCATAACAGAAAACAGCGCTTGCATCAATTGAATCATACTATCATATCATATATCTTATACGGTAGGTTTGTGACAATCATACCATCGTATACTTCATCGACTTCATTCAATACGTAGTCTTTCACGTCAATGACCTTGTACTCATCGCCGAAGCACTTCAAAATGGATCTCAGCAGAATCTCTTCAATCTCAGTAGTGTCATCGTGGCATACTATCGCCAGGAATCCACCTTCATTAAGATGTTCATATCCAATATTACAAATGTCCGTTTTCTTAACCTGGATATTCATATTAACATCTGATGCTTTTATTTTATAAGACATTGATTTATCGACTTCAACACCTTTATCATGTAGCCAAGACTTAATCTTTTCAAGTGTTCCAGGCATACCATCGTGAGCGATATGCCACTCAACGACCTTGCCGTCAGTGACATCACGATCTCTTTCAGTTTCTCTCCAATCGTAAATTGAGAAATGTGTCAAATCTTCCATGTCAAAATGCCATTCTTTCTGAATCATGAAATCACTGCGTTCAAAATGTGGTTCCCCAATACACTTCACAAGGTCCTGATAGGTCATGTAAATTGCACCTTCGTAATAATCTTCAGACCAATTACTCTCCATAATTTATTGTTATTTAGATATTTATAATATTCATTATAGTAATAAGGAGACAATACCGTTCAAATCTCCTTTTTCATCATTTCATAAGGCTTTACCCCGCCATTTTCCGCGTTTTTCACGTTTTAGAGCCGATTGAATATGATTTATATTGATTTTGACTGGAATTATTGATATTTTTAGTATATTTGCGGTCACGAATAAGAAGATATAATCTTCTTATCACCTGAAAGCGACCTTTGGTCGGCCTGCAGGGACTGCATTGGAGTTTGTTTTAATAATAAAAATCATCTATGGCAAATTACTCAGCAGGACAACGCATTAATGTAAGAGGAGAAGAATTTAGAATTACTAAAGTTGAGCCAAATCAGAACCGGCAACACATAATCTACGCTATTGGTCTGAGCGAACTTGTCAGCAATAAGCACTACATTTTCGACACAGCCATTGATAATGATATTTTCGTGGTATCGCCAGAGAATACAGTTCTCGTACCCGACGAGAGCCCTCAATGCCGTTCTACTCGCTTGTTAATCGAATCAAACATCCGTAGTAACGATTACACTTCTCGTAGAATCTGTATCGCTCAAAAGGGTGCATTCAACTTGGCGGACTATCAGTTGGAGCCTACATTGAAGGCATTTGACCAGCCTCGCCCCAGACTGTTAATAGCTGATGGTGTAGGCTTGGGAAAAACTATTGAAGTGGGTATTTTCCTGACTGAGATGATTCGTCGAGGTCGTGGACGTCGCATCCTTGTTTGTGCGCTCAAGAGTATTTTGGCACAGTTCCAAGAGGAAATGTGGAACCGCTTTGCTATTCCACTCATGCGTCTTGACAGTGCTGGTGTTGACCATATCCGCACTGAAATCCCAATGAATAAGAATCCTTTCGACTTCTACGATAAAACCATTATCTCAATCGACACGCTGAAGAACAACGGTAAGTTCCGTGCGTGGTTGGAGAAGACCCGATGGGACATCATAGTTATAGACGAGTGCCACACCGTGGCAAACGACGACAGTCTGCGTGGTGAACTTGCTCAATTCCTGTCTCGCCGCTGCGATAGCCTCATTCTCACCAGTGCCACACCGCACAATGGAAGTGCCGAATCATTTGCAAACCTGATGAGAATGCTTGAGCCAACGTCCATTCCTCAAAGTGGTGTATATACTCGCGAAGATGTCAAGGACTACTATGTCCGTCGTTTCAAGAACGACATTCAAGATGCCAAAATCCGCAGCAACTTCCAAGAACGCGAGGTGGTTCCTATTTCTGTTGAACTGACAGATCAAGAAGAAGCGCTTCTTAATTTGCAACAGCGCATCAAGTTCCGTAGCATTAAAGAAAGCAATGATTCTGAGAAACAAGACCTCTTGTTTGCTATCTCACTTTTCAAAACATTCCTATCAAGTCCTGCTGCTGCTTTAAAATCGGTACAGAACCGAATGGAAAAAACTGAATCCAATCGTGAGGAATTGGAATCTTTAGCCGATCAGCTGCAAGATATGCTTGATTTGCATATTGACAGTCGCTACATCGCTTTCCGCAACATGCTTATAAAACTTGGTTGGAAAGGCAAAAAATCCGATGAACGCATTGTTGTATTTACCGAGCGCATCGAGACGATGAAATATCTCCAACGTCGTTTGCTCGAAGACTTTAATATGAATGAAAAGCAGATAGTGCTTTTCAACGGAAGCCTTTCAGATACCGAGCAAGAAGAAATGGTTGCCGACTTTGGTAAGGAAGATAGTGATGTGCGTGTGTTTATTTCTAGCGACAGCGGTTCGCAGGGAGTAAACCTGCACTACTACTGCCACCTCATGTTCAATTACGATATTCCTTGGAGTTTGATTACACTGGAGCAGCGCAACGGACGCATTGATCGTTATGGTCAGAAACAAACACCATATATTTTCTATCTTGTAGCCAAAAGCAAACAAGAAGGCGTCAAAAGCGATTTCGCTGTTATTGAAAAACTTGTTGCCAAAGAAGACGAGGTTCACAAAACACTTGGCGACGCGCAAAGCGTCATGAACCTCTACAGCGCCGACAAAGAAGAAATCGCAGTTAGAGAGGCGATAAAGAAAGGCGACAAGGATTTTCTTGAAGAAAAACCTGGCGACGATGAAAAGAAAAAACGCCGCCGCCGTGGAGGTTTCTTTGCCATGGACAAGAACACCACACCGCCCGTAGAACATGAACAGCTGCTTGAGCCGCAGCTTTCGCTCTACGACGGAGACATGCAATTCTACAGCGACCTCTTCGATGAACTTAAAGCAAAGGGCAGCGTGCGACACGACGATGTAACAATCGTTGATGCCGACGTGCCTTATATCGAAGTCACAGAGACAGACGAATTGCAGCAAGTGCTCTATGATATGCCGCGTGAGGCAAAGCCAGGCGCCGACCACATCTACCGCCTGTGCAATAATAAGGAGGTCGTTATGAACTCTATCGCCGAAAGCCGCAAGACAAAAGAAAATGCCTGGGCGAGGATGCAGATTCTCTATGACCAGCATCCAATCATTCAATATATGCTCACCAAGCTTGCCGCTTCAGTACCAAAAGAGCAAGCCTTCGTTGTAAAGCATGACATGTTCACGGCGGGGCTTGCCCATTACGTGTTCTACGGTAGTCTTGCCAATGGTCTTGGCCAAAACCTCATCAGCAAGTTCTTCGTAGTTACGATGGACATGGAGAAGCAAACTTTAGCGGGCAGACCATGTTCACTTGCCGACTTCATGCAGCAATACCCTGCATTGTCGGGTGCTATCTATCCGCAGCACACCAGCCAGGATGAGCTTGATCTATTGCAAGATTTGTTGAAAGATGCGATAGACAACGGCAATGTATACTATATGTTTGAGAAGCAGGACGAAGTTGGTAAAATAATGGAAGACCAACTTAAAGAATACAATGCCAAACTCAAAAAATGGCACGATGATGCACTTGGACAAGTTACCATTGACTTCGGTCCAGATGCAATCCCTATCATGCAGCGCAACTATAAGGGCAAACTTGAAGAAGTCGAAAAAATCAGTGACGAGTCAAGTCAATTCTTCAAAGACCTGTGCACGCTCGACAAGGTTGAACCTTACATTAAAGTTCTAGCAGTTTATTTCAATCATTAATTCATTACTATTATGGCAGATAATATTAAATACCGTTTCATACAAAACGTTGGTGACTACTTCCCCTCAGGCTACTTCAGCGAAGACTTCATCGACAAAGTAAAGAAAGCCTCGGGACTGAGCAGCGAGGAGTTTTCCGCATTGAATAAACCTTTTGTAGCTTTGCGTAAAACTTATGAGGCTTACAAGAACTACATCATCAACACCAACCCTCGTGTCAAGGATGCTATTCGCCATACGCACGATTTTCACACCGCGTTACTGAAAATCTTGGGATACTCTACCGAGAACCCTTATGAGCAGTTCTACAGCGTCAATGAGGAAGAAGGAGCTGTTGTTCCTGTGCGACATGTCCTCACGCGCGGTGGCCGTACGTCAATGCTTATCATGGAAATGCAGCACCTAATCAAGACCGACGAGAATGAGCCAGCAGGATTGTTCGAGCAACGCTATAACGTGAATGTTGATGGCAAGATGACCGAACAGACAGTCAAGCATCAGCGTTTCTATGCCGGTCAGTGGAGTGAAGTGTTCTCGCTCCCAAGTGACCTTCACGTCTCTCCTGCTATTATCAACAAGGCGATTGACGCCCTGTTCCTGCTGCCCCCCGAGCGTCGACCTCACTACATTCTCATGCTCGCTGGCAACATGGTGTTCTTACTCGATGTTGAGAAGTGGAACCGTGGGGCATACCTGCAGTTCTCCCTTGATGAGCTGTATTCACAAGCAAGTATATCGGCCTATCGCGACTACCTCGCTCTATTCCATACGATGGTGTGCAAGCAAACCCTTGCCGCCGACAGTGAGACGGTGCTCATGGAACGCCTTGTTGAAGACAGTTACAAGAGTGCCTACGAGGTAACCAAAGACCTCAAAGATGGTGTCGAACATTCGGTTGAGATGCTCGCTAACGAAGCATTGTATTATTGGAAACGCAACGACAATCTGCCAGTTGCTGATTATACCGATGACACTTTTGCAAACGAAGTCAAGGACGACTGCATTCAGATCGTTTACCGTTTGCTATTTATTTTCTATGCCGAGAGTCGTGATGAACTAGAGATCTTGCCAACAAACGATGAGGTATACAATCAAGGCTATTCGCTAGAAAAACTGCGTGACTTGGAGAAAGTTCCGCTGTTGAGCCAAAGCACTCGTGATGGTTTCTTTATTCACGAGAGTTTGTCGAGATTATTCAAACTTTTATCGACTGGCTACAACGATAACCGAAATCTTGGTGATAAGAGTTTTTCGGTGCGCCATATCGACTCTCCACTCTTTGACGACCGTCGTCTTCATCACCTCGGCGGTGTGAAGTTCCGCAATGTGGCTTGGCAAGATATCATTCGCTCCCTGTCGCTGAGTCATACTGAGCGACAAGTGGGCCGTATTTCCTACGCCAACCTTGGCATCAACCAGTTGGGCAGCGTTTATGAAAGTCTGCTTGCCTATCGTGGTTTTTATGCTGAAGAGGATTATATCGAGGTCCACAAAGCAGGGGATCCTGCCGACGGCACTTACCTTGTGCCTTATAGCCGCATGGATGATTTCACGCCCGATGAAATCCTTCAAGATGAGAATGGCAATCCTGTCATACTCAAAGAGGGCACTTTCGTTTATCGCTTGAACGGTCGCGACCGCCAGAAGTCGGCTTCTTACTATACGCCCGAAATCCTCACCCGCAGTACGGTGAAATATACGCTCAAGTCAATCCTCGACGATGTGCGGGATGGCAAACGCAAAGCTACCGACCTGCTAGACCTGAAGATTCTTGAACCGGCAATGGGTGCTGCCGCTTTCCAAAACGAAGTGGTAAACCAAATCGCTGAAGCTTATCTCATTTACCGTCAAGAGGAGAAACGCAAAGACGGTTCAGGAAACTGGCGCATCTCGCCAGACAAGTATCGTGACGAGCTGCAAAAAGTGAAAGCTTACATCGCAACCCACAATGTATATGGCGTGGACTTAAACCCCACAGCTATTGAACTGGGAAAGTTGTCCCTGTGGCTAAACGTAATCCACAAGGACATGGAAACGCCTTTCTTCAGCAACAGGTTGGCACTAGGCAACGCTGTTATCGGTGCTTGGCTCAAAGTGTATAATCGTAATGAAGTGATAGCGTCACCTGGACGAGGCAACAGATTGATACTAAATAAATGGTGGGAAAAAGCACCGCACAAGATTAAGTTCCGCAAGAATGGCGTGAACCGTTCGGTCAACGAGGTCTATCACTTCTTGCTGCCCGATAATGCTATGTTGGCTGTGAGAAGTATCAGGGAGCAGAAGGCTGCAAATCCAGTAGCTCATCGACGCATGACTGACATAATTAAGGACTGGACAGCACCGATAAGTGCCCAGGATTTTGTACGGCTGCAACGCATCAGCGCCAAAATTGATGTCCTATTAAAAGAGTATTTCCAATTCCAGACGAGCATTGAAAATCTTACGCAAAACAAAATGGCTGTTTGGGGTGTGCCGGGCAACCCTGTTATTGCGTTTGACTCTTATGCAGAGAAAGAACGTCTCAACGATGTGCGCTATCGCCATGACAACGCATACTATCGTTTGAAGATGGTGATGGATTACTGGTGCTCGTTGTGGTTCTGGGAATATGATGATACCAAGGATTTGCCTACTCGTGTAGATTTTTGGAATGACATCGAGGCGATGCTTGACGTGATTGACGACAAACTTGACTATCGCACGGCTCGTGCCCTAGGCAAACAGCCCATTTCTCGTGATCGCAACGGCAATCCCGCTCTCTTTGCCGAACCACATCCAGGCAACTTGTTTGAGCAGCCGACGGTATCGGAAGGAGGTGCTGTCAATTATGATACGCAGCGCACCGATGAGGAGTCGGAAATCGTGCGCCTCACCAAAGAGCAGATTCTTACCGAAGTGCATGGAGCCCGCACCACACTCTTTGACAACTCTCATCGTTACAAAATTGTGAAACGCCTAAGCAACCGCTATCACTTCTTCCATCCCATGCTGGAATTCCTTGAAGTGTTCTGGTTAAGAGACGGATTTGATATAGTTTGTGGTAATCCACCCTGGATTAAGTTGGAGTTTGATGAGGTGGGGATTATTTCTGAGAAATACCCAGAAGTCGCTATTCGTAGAACTTCTGCACCCAATGTGCGCCGTAAACGAGACGAATTATTTACGACGAATCCTAATCTTGAAAAGCTTTATAGAGATGAAGAAACAGAGAATGTTTGTTCTGGTATTTTTATGAACGCCTATCAGAACTATCCACTGCTTGTTGGTCAGCAAACTAATCTGTATAAATGTGTACTTGAGAATGGATTCTCGATGATGTCTGACATGGGATATATGGGTTTGCTCCATCCTGAAACTGTATATGATGATCCCAATGGGCAGCCATTAAGAAGAGAAATATATAAACGATTGAGGTTCCATTTCCAGTATCAAAATGCGCTCAATCTTTTTGCTGAAGTTGCTCATCGAGAAAAGTACAGTACAAATATATATGGTTGTCACAGAGAAGATATTTCTTTTGACAACATTAACAATCTATTCCATCCATCTGTGATAGATTCATGCTTTGCTCATGACGGTCATGGTAATTGTGGTGGAATAAAGGTTGACGGAGAATGGAATCTTCAAGGTCATAAGGATCGAATTGTTCATTATGGTTTAGACGAATTAAGAATTCTTGCTGATACATTTGAAGATGGAAATAATCCTGATACAGTTAAATTGGTATCAATTCATTCACGGGAAATCTTAAAAGTGTTGAAAGCGTTGTCATTATCACCTTCTCATGTTCGAGATTTTGATTCACGTACAACAGTAGCATGGGACGAAGCAAACTCTGTAAATGATGGAACAATTGTCAGAAAAACTTGTGAACCTCGTTTATCTGAGTATGAAGCCATTTATAGTGGGCCCCATATTTTTGTTGGGAACCCATTATATAAAACGCCTCGTTCAAAATGTATTAACAAAGCAGATTATGATACAATTGATTTAGTAAAGATATCAGATGACTATATAGCAAGAACTAATTATGTACCAGTTATAACTAAACAATCATTTGTCTCTTTGATCGAGGGGTTTGTGATTGGTCGTGACGGCGATGGTAAAGAAATAACAGATAACTGGATTGAGCATTATAAGGTAGGATTTCGCAAAATGCAAAATCAAGCAGGAGAGCGCACTTTAACTGGCGCCATTTTACCGCCTAAAGTATCACATATAAATGGTATAGTCTCTATTACTTTTAGCAACAAAGATAACCTGATTGAATGTGCTGGATTATCCGCTTCACTTGTATTAGATTTTTACGTCAAAACAATTGGTGCTCAGAATTTGCAAAAAGAACGGATTAATTCATTCCCTCTTGGAATTGCAGAAAAATTCAAAACGTCTCTTTTTGTTCGCACACTTGAACTCAACTGTCTTACCAAGTATTACGCCAATTTGTGGGAAGATATGTGGCAAGAAGAGTACAAGCAAGAGAAATGGAGCTTAGAAGATGTGCGCTTAAAGCCGTTTTCCGAACTTTCAAAACAATGGCAAATGGAAACGCCGCTTCGCAGCTATTTTGAGCGCCGCCAGGCACTTGTAGAGATTGATGTCATTACTGCCATGGCATTGGGTTTGAGCCTACAAGATTTGGAAATGATATACACGATACAGTTCCCTGTACTCCAGCAAAACGAAGATGACACATGGTATGACGCTGAAGGTGATATTGTCTTTACCTGTTCAAAAGGTTTGACCGGGGTGGGTCTAACCCGTCCCCAATGGGAAGAAATGCGTGGTGAACTTAGCGCTGATGGTATGACCTACGCAGGGTCCGCCCCCACCTATGTCCACACTATTGATCCCTCACGAAGCGAGCTCTACGGTGGCCAACAAGTGACCTACGTCGCCCCCTACACCCGTTGCGACCGCATCGCCGACTACCGCCGCGCCTGGGTCCACTTCGACAAAATCTTCAACTTGTAAAGACAATGACAAAAGAAGTTTTATATAAGCGGCTATCGTTGGTTAAGTATCTTTACCAACAAGGAGTAGAAACATCATACAAGGCCGATGCTATTGCCGGCTTCTCTATTTTGCAGTTCCATGATGCTGTTGAAATGTTTCTATTACTGGCATTGGAACACATGGGGACAAGTGCACAAAATCAGACAAACGCTAAATCAAAGATGTTCTTAATGAATTTCTTCGATGTGCTTCAAGGCATAACGATGAAACCTGCCATCAATTCCTTGAATTTATGTAGAAATGCGATTAAGCATAATGGGCAGTTCCCTTCCAAAAGTGATATTGAAAAACATCGAGTTAATGTTGGGCAATTTTTTGTCTATCATAGCAAAGAGTTCTTTGATATCGATTTTACATCTGTGTCATTAATAGATTTGGTGTCATTCACCCAAACTCATTCGTTCCTTGTTGATGCGCAAAAGTGTTTGGAAAAAAACAAATTCTATGAATGCCTCGTTGAATGCAGTAAGGCATTCGATTGCCTATTAAGAGAATACAATAGTAGTAAGTTTTACCGCTTTAAGAATATCTTTGAGATAGGTGAAGAATGCGATAAATCATACGAGCGTTTTGTTAATGCAGCAGCAATTGACAATAGTTTTGGTCGCCATAATAGATGGTTTGAAAAAACATCAAAAACCATCAACAATGTTAGACATATTCAGCAATTGATGTTAATGGGTGTTGATTGCAATCGATATGTGCTGTTCAATGCAGTTACACCAGAATTTCATTATTGGCCCGAAGAAGATAAATATGACATATACCCTCAACAAGATTACATGGAGAATATTGTATACATGACAAAAGATACTTGTGAGATGTGTATGTCGTTTATCATAGATACAGCCTTGAAATTTCAGAATCTTGATTTTGATGTTTCTAAATTTCTAAAGAAGGAAGGTTAATATGATTGTAAATTCAGCGATAGAATACAGAAAGTGGGTTAAAGACAAAGAAGTTCGACCCGATGTTGACGAGAAAAGCATTGTTATCATTTTTCGAGTCTCTTCTTTCACTAACACCTGCACCATAGACCAGGCCCGCAGCGAACTCTACGGTGCCCAGCAACAAACCTTCGTAGCTCCACACACCTGCTGCGACCGCGTTGCCGACAACCGCACCGCCTGGGTCCATTTTGAGAAATTGTTTAACAACTAATTATTTAGAAGTATGGCTAGTAAAGTTTTAGTTATTGCTGGAGTCGGCGTAGTAATACTAGCAGCAGGCGGCGGCTTCTGTTATTATAGATCAAGAGCGCAGAAGAATCTTCAAAAAGAAGTGGACAGATCACTTCCGAAACATATTAATAAACTAATAGACGAAGCAATTATGAGTGTCAAGGCCGACGCTGACAAGTCTAAGATCCAGCTGACAAGAATTGATAGTGATAAATTGGACCCTTCGAAATATGAAGAAATATCGATTAGCCCCAAAGAGGCAAATGATTGGGCGTCATTTTTATCAAGCATAGGCAGCGAAGCCATTAAAGCAGGCGCTACAGGTGAGGCTTTTCAAGGCCTGCTCAGATGCGATGTCCCACTTACTGAATTAATAAGGGTGAAAGGTGATCCAAATGCCATGCGTGGCTTAGTTTTTAAAGATGGAAGCATCTCAAAACACGCATCATTCACTGAGGCCAGCTTTTCAAATATGGCTCCACTTTTGATATATCAGTGCATGGCTGCAGTTACTTCCCAATATTATCAACAAATTATCACTGAGCGTCTAGATGCAATAGAGTCTAAATTAGACAAGATCCAAGCTTTTATTGAAGAGGAAGATCGCGCGAGATTAATAGCTGCTTATAATCGCTTTGTTGAACTGAATAAAAAAAGTCATTATGTCGATGCAGATATGCGAAAAGTAGAAGATAGTTCATACGACGTGGAAATCCTCAGAGTGAAGTATCGCAATTTACTAAATTCGATTAAAGTTGAAGACCTTCGTATATCTTTTAAATGGTGCGACAAAAAGGAAGCAGAAAAAAAGATAAAAGCGCTTAAGAACTCTAAGTATTTTGAGATACTCGAAATAGCGATGCAAGCCGAAGTGTTATTTTTTATTGCTGCTGTACTCTCAACAAAAGTGGCTTTATCTATGGGCAATGAGGAAGATGCAAAGATTTGTTCTGATAGATTAGTTCTTAATTTTTGGGATGAGTATGCAGAACAGTTCCATAGAATAAAGCACGACGTTATCAAATACCTCGAGCTCGAAGCAGAATCAGCACTCCTTCAAAAAGATGCAATAACCGAAATGGTGAATGAACAAAAACGTGTTTTTGACGAAATGGAGAAGACTATGAAAATGATACAAAGTACACTGGATTGTAAAACTAGTCTTTATGTCAAAATTGAGGCTGACGGCTCAATGAAACAATACATTTCATTAAACCAGTAAATTTCATTTTGCTACTAAATTAAAAATTTTTCATGTTCGGTCAAGCCATTGCAGTGACCTTCAATAAAGACTATAACAGACAGAATATATTAAATGATGCTGATACACTACATAGTTGACGGTAAACCATGTGAAGACTTAGGGTCATTTTCGTCTTTCACTCTGTTATTCGTGTTAAATAAGAACGGGCGCTGCTCCTTATCCCTCTTTGAAAAAACTTCAACAACCAATAAGAATAATTAATAACTAAAAATATAGACCTATGTCAAATACAACTAGTAATACACCACAACAGAATTCTCTGGAGCTATTAGCGATACCAGAGCTTTGTGAAAAGAATTTCTTTATTCCTGATTACCAGCGTGGCTATCGTTGGGGAAAACGTCAAGTCGAGCAGTTGCTCAACGACATTTCATCCTACTTCGCGAATGGGAAGGGCGATTTCTATTGCCTCCAACCCATTGTGGTCAGACGCATGGATGATGAATTGGTAGAAGAGTTTAAATTGCATTCCGAGACAGATAAAAATACCTGGTATGAAGTGATTGATGGCCAACAACGCTTGACCACCATTCACATCATCATGGCTCTGTCAAAAGTGTTATTGCATCAAACACATGATAAATCCATATATTATCAGACACGTCCTATACTCAGTGAGATTTACAAGAGTTTTAAGGTTGATTTTAAGGACTTCTCAATTTCTGCTGATACCAGCGTGAATAAATTTGATGATATTGACTCGTGGCACATTCTTCAGGCAGCCAACACCATTATGAAGTGGATGAAGAATTATCAAACCACAACAGATGCTTTGCAGAATTTCATCAATTTCAATGTTCAGTTTATGCATGATAAGAATTCTGCCAAGTCTGTCCAAGTCATCTGGTATGAGCTCAAGGATGGTAGCAGTCCAGTTGAGACCTTCAAGCGCATTAACGATAAGAAGATATCGTTGAATAATGCTGAATTGATACGTGCCATGTTCCTTTCGGATTCTGCTGAATTTGAGTACGATCAAAATCTTCTAAACAGCTATGATGAAGAAGTGAGGCCAGTTGTGATATCCAAAGAAAGAGCGGCAAGACAATCGCATATTATTGAGCAATGGGATATTATCGAAAAGCAACTGAGGCAATCCGATTTCTGGAATTTTATTAAAGATGATGGTAAGAGCGAATCCTATAGCTGTCGCATAGAATATCTCTTTGATTTGATTGCAAAGAAAAAAGAAGATGAAAAGGACGAAATAGCGACCTATTTGCGCTTCGAAGAACTTGTTGAGAAAAAAGAGGAAGGTGTTGCTGGGTTGTGGAGCTTATGGCTCAAAGTAGAAAGCTACTTCAATACGTTGCAATCATGGTACCAGAATCGTGAATTATACCACAAGATTGGCTTCTTGATTGCGGAGTTGGGCAGCAAAATGTTGATTGATTTACTGGATGAGTCATCGAAGCAGACAAAATCCTATTTTAAGAAAGACATTAATTGGCGCATCAAAAAGCATATTTGTCTTGATGTGAACAAACCAGATGACATATATACATATAGTTATGATGATCCAGCGCAGTATAAAGCCTTAAAGAGAATCTTGTTTTTCTTTAACGTGGAATCTACCAGGATTTCAACAACGCAACATTATTTCCCGTTTGAGTTGTATAAGGATAAAGAGTGGACCCTAGAGCATATACATGCCCAGAATTCAGAGCGCATTGACCGGACCGATAGGGAAAAATGGAAAGAATGGATTGAGGAGAACCTGAAAGTGCTCAGGCGCCTGCAAAGTAGAATTGATAGCAGTTCACCGTATGATCCGACTGCTTTGATTAGTGACATGAATAATAATCACCTGAATAGACTCAACAACAAGAAAAAGAGCTATGGCTTTAAAAATTTCAGCACTTGCTTTGATAGCGTAACAGCCTACTACAATAGAATGGCGATAAAGGACGGTGGTTCATCAGAAATCCACAGTATCTCGAATATGGCATTATTGAGCAATGTGGTAAATTCCAGCATCAGCAATTCGGTATTCGAGGTGAAGCGCCAACTCATATTAGAAAAGGATGCAGCAGGCGAATACATCCCCTATTGTACGCGACTGGTATTCTTGAAGTACTACAACAAGGGAGATACGGATTTTAGCGTCAAGCAATCCTTTTACTGGAGCAAAAAAGATAGAGAAAACTATCTTGCTGCGATCAAAAAGGTTCTTAATGAGATACTCAGTAGTGTAGAACCGTGATGAAATTAACAACAAGATTAAATCAAGAAAATTATGAATAATATAGGAAATAATCTGATTACATTTAACGAGCTGATTGCCCAAAAGAATGCAATAATCATCCCTAAGGTTCAAAGGGACTATGCATATGGCCGTGATGAGGATAGGCCAAAGAAAATCTTGAGTGAGATTTTAGATGAGATGATTAATGCTGTTTTAAACGACACCACTACTATACTCGATTTTGTATATGGCGGACCATATGTGCATAGAAACAATATTGATGATGGCTTCATCCCACTAGATGGTCAGCAAAGGCTCACAACACTATTTCTACTCTATTATTATGCCTCTCTATTGAAAGACGTTACTGGCAGCACGGTTAATCGACAAAATGTTGAGAATATTCTATTGAAGTTCAGATATGAAACAAGACAGTCTGCAACAGAATTTTGCCGACACCTGATTACCGACATTCGAGATTGCTTGATTAAGGAGTACGATCCACAAAAGAAAAACCTAAAAGAACTGATTAAGGATAATTCTCTTTATTTGAGTACCTATGACAATGACCCGACCATTTCTTCAATGTTAAACGTATTAAAAGTAATTGAAGAAAAATGCATTGATCAAGGTTGTTTGAATTTAACCCCATCTCTCTGGGAGAGACTCGTAGGGCGTCGTAACATCAGATTTTACTGCTTGGCTCTTGAAAAATTCGGGTTGACTGATGATCTTTATATCAAGATTAATGCCAGAGGTAAAAAGCTGACTCAATTTGATATTCTAAAATCAGATATTGTGGCCGCCATTAAAGCTGTGAATGATGGTCTCAAAGATGACTTTTCAGGTAAGATGGATAACCAGTGGATTGATGTCATCTGGCATCTCACTGATAAAAATGAGGACGACAAAAGAAAGGCTATCGATATCACCAATGATGCAGATAAGAAGTATTTGACTCTTGTCCAGAACGTTTTCAGGCTTGAACAATACCGTCATGGATTGATGATAAATGATAATGACATGGTTGATCCAGGCAAAGTTTTTACCGATGAATCCTCTATTAGAAGTTTCATGGAAATTCTTGATGTCCTATATTCAATTTATAGTATGCCGGGGTTTGAACAGCACTGGGAGCAATACTTTTATACCGATGACAACACAATAGGGAGATCTGATAGCATTCGTCTTTTTGGGCAGAAAAAAAACTCGGTATTTAAATCTGCAACCGAAGGTCCCCTGTCTGTACCCGAGATGGTCTATTTCTATGCGCTTTATTTATTGAAGAAGAAATCCCCTTCAGGAGATATCGCTAAAAAATGCTTACGGGTCATTCGCAATTTGATGACAGCAAACGTAAGAAATGTGGATGCTCGTACCACTAAATTACATGATTTCTTAATTGAGGTTGAGTATATTATTGATCATGATGGTGTAATTCCATATTATAGTGGCAGCTTGATGATCAATGGTGTTGACCATAAACTCGTTTTTGTACAAAACATATGGAACGAAGAGCATATCAAACAAGCTTATTTTACACCAGATGATTATCAAAAATTGCTCAAATATGAGAACCACAATATCCTGAATTGCTCATTGTTGTTGTTTATTGACTACTGCTGCAATCCATATACAAGCAATCCAGACTACTCAACGATAGATAAAAGAAAGCTATTTGGTTTACTGGAGAAGTTTGAAATCATCTTTGACAATAACTATCAAACGCGTTTCGACATAATACGTATCGCATTCTTGGACAAGGATACCGAGTATATGCAATATGCTCCTTATATGGATATTGATCCAACCCAGCCGATGCCTCAACAAACACAACGCTATTTCATCACTGAAGACTACAACCTAAGATCATTCTTCATCAAGAACCAGTATCGTAAAAATCAAGATGCAATCATCAGTATTCTTGAGAATAAATTACCTAATACACCAACGATGTTGAAGGACCCATTAACTAAATGCGCTGAGTTCAACAAAGATGATTGGCGATATTATTTAGCTAAATACCCTGAGCAGTCAAATAGAGGGGGTACACGTTATGGAATAGAATTGTGGGATGATCAAGCCAATTATCCTTTGGATCTTATCATACTTAACAGCTCGCAACATAGCGAGACAAATCTTGAGTGGATGATGATGACTCACCTGTTATTTAAGAAGCTTAATAATGGGCAATTATATGAGCTTCGCGATCATGGGTGCAGCCCTGTGTTGATTACTAGCAAGAGTGTTACAATTGAATTCTTAAAAACATCCTGGGTGATTAAACCAGCGGGGGGGCTAGCATCAGATATTCAAACACAGTTCCAGAATGAAATTAATAATGGGGGCCTCATCCTTACTCAAAATGGAGAGGAAATTACAGTTTCAATTGATTTTCAGAAGTTTGCTCTGGATTTAGATTATATTGAATTAGGACTTAAACTTGTTGAGATAATCGAGAAGTCTTGACCTGTCAAGATAATAACAACGATTATGAAAACAAATATAGAACGGATTAGATGAAACAGTCAGAATTGTCTAGCTAATAATTTACTAGTAGGCCTTAACCATTCATAATATTCATTACAAAATTGCTTATACTTAATTGATTTGTCATGAAAGTTAATTCAGCAAAAATATATAGACAATGGGTTAAAGAAAAAGAAATTAGGCCCGATGTTGACGAAAACTTTATTGGCTGTAGCTATAATACTGGCGATAGTGTAATAAAAGGTTTCTTTAACATGTTCCATGGTATGAAACCTGATATTGAAAAATATCTTCCTTCGCTACTAGATATTGCTGAAGACAATCAAGCCATATATGAGTTCCTGCAGAATGCCGTTGACTGTAACGCAACTAAATTTTGGGCGTTCTATAATGACCGGTATTTCCTTGCCATTAATAACGGGTCGAAGTTTGATTTGGAAGGAATAGATTCAATTCTAAATATCGCTCAATCCACCAAATCTACTTCAACGAGCATCGGAAGATTGGGCATAGGATTTAAACTTGCCCACCGACTCGTCGGCAAGGGAAACGGTACGCAGGAATTGGTACATGGAAATAAAGGTCCTGTAATGTTCAGCTGGGACAAGAAAGAGCAGATGGAATTATTTTTGTTTTCCGATGAACCTATCCAGCATGATGGACTTGACGAAAATCCATTCTTGTTCAAAATCGCCATCACTAATTTCCCGGCCAACGTGGGCGAAACTGTCAAGGACATAAACTATCAAGATACTGTGATCTTCCCGCAATCTGAGCTAGAGGAAATGCGTGGCTACGTCTCAGAATGCCTCCAGGATTTGTTCGCTGGATCCCCGTCATCCTTTGACCAAGGAACACTATTCTTTATCAAGCTGGGTGAGAACAAGAGAAAACTGCTTGATGATGACTTGGCGACACTCAAGAACGGTATCGAGTATTCAATGAATACGTTGAAGCAGCTTACTAACATCTGCTTCAACGGCGAATCCATCACAAAAAAGAACCTGGAGATACTTCACGCGTCCATCGATAAAGATTCAGAGGACTTCAAGGCCGTCGATCCTCAATTTAAAGAATACGACATCCTGTATTCTTTCGGCTATCTGCCTCTAGACTTCTCAACAAAAGATTACTATGAATCGGTGAGTCAGCTCAAGCAGTCACCGAACTTCTACAAGTATTTCCCGATGGGAGATGAGGTAGATAATATGGCACTGTTTGTCCATAGCGACAGTTTCCAGATCGAAGCCAACAGGCGCAAACTTCTCAACCACCACACCAACCAGGAGCTATTGCCGAGAATCGCGAACTTTATTATTAAAACACTCCGCTATTACGGGCGCAATGATCAAGACAGTAATGATCGTGATAAATTCTTACAACTCTACGCTTCGATATTGCTCACCGACAAGCCCACTGCCCAAGAGAAAACATGGATGCACTACATCTTTTTCAACATCTTGCATGCAGCATTGATAGAAAGAGTCCCCTACCAAAACGGCTATTCTAATTCTACAGACGGCATCAAAGTCAAAAAAGTAAAAATGGATTTCCCTCTTGACAAGGCAGGATTTAGTGATGTGCACTGGTTCTATTGGGAAGCTCAAGCTCATCCTGAAATCTGCAACGCAGCCGTTGAAAAGTTAGGACTCGAAGGATGGAATATTAATAACATCATCGAGAATGCCAATTTGGAAGAATTGAACGCTTGGCTTGACCAATGTACGGACGCTGAGTTTGACAGCTTTATCGCAGAGATAAAAGCCACAACTTCCTCAAAAGAAGTTGTGGCGCTCTTGCCTAAGATAAAACTGTTCAAGGTTAGTACTGAAAGAAAGTCTCGTGATGAGATTATGGCTGATAGGGATTATATAATATCTTCTGATCAAATTCAATCAATAATCCCAGTACTAAAAAAAGTGGGGCTAAAATGCACTGATTGTACAATTGAGTCCCATCCACTTAGTGCTCACTTAAAACCAATAGGTGAAAAAGCGCAGTTTATTAGAGCTCGTGTCAAGATTGAAGACGATGAAAATTGGACTAAACTCACGTCTAGGGATAAACTAGAGATATTTACGACTTTTTGTGGATTCAAAGATGCCACAGAAGAGATTAAGAAACTGAAAATGTTCAAAAGTATAGATGGTAGCGTTAGAGCTCTAAATGATTTGACTTGCTATCGCGATAAAGTTGAATCGTGGCAACGACCCTATGTCATCTGTAAGGAAGAGAACTTCAGCGAGGTACAGGATTATCTCGTCAAATCTGATCAGTTCTTTAAAGAAGTCTCTGAACGTTTCTATGGTGACATTATTTCATCCGGCACATCCATTGATGATCTATATGTTATTTATCAGAGAAACGGAGCAACATGGCCAGAGGAACTGACCATCAATATGATTAAGGCCTATGGCTGTACCGATGAGATTTTATCCCTACTCGAAAAAAGTCCAAGCAAAACGGCTGTCGAGGAATTCATAAAAAAGCAAGGCTATTTATGCATCAAATCCGATCAGTCATACTCTGAATCTTCGTTTGAATATCGCTTGATTGCAATTGCAACTAAGGTAGATGCGACATCTTTGCGCAACAGAATTAAAATTGACGACAGGCTTTTAACTTCTTTTGCGTCATCAGATAAACTATCATTCATTTGTGAAGAATCACATATATCTCGCTGTTATTGGATGAAGTTGAGTGATATCCTGCCTGAAGACATGCAATGTGCGCTTTATGGTAAGGTAGCTGAAATGTTCTCCACGATACCAGATTATAAGAAGATTTTCTCGGCCGATGACAGCAATACAGGAAGCATTGAAGTCAGACTGAGAGAAGTATTGCCGAATCAAGTGATCACTCCAGCCCAATATCTTTTCATATTGCATCTCAATTGGCAAAAGCGCAATAGTAGCATATCTTTTTGGTCAGATCTCATCAAATTTGGGGACACTCCTGAGCAAATAGAGACCACAATGACTCAGATCTTGGATTATGCCTTCGAGAATAAACTAACCGAGGCAATGATCCATTATAAATCCATTTATATTTGGAGCATAAATGTTAAGGGACGATATCTGTTCTCTAATGACTATACTCTAGAGGATGAGAGAGCATATAAAAAAATCGAACAATGGTGCGGATCTGACGAACAGAAAAGAGAATTCCTCAAGAAACTCGATTTTAAATTTGATGATTGCGAAGAGATCACTCGACGCAAAAAATTCAAGGAGGATACGCTTGAAGAGTGGGAAGGGAAAGTTTTTCCAAGGCGGTTTCTCGATTGGGTAGAAACATGGTCTCCTATTGAAGGTTCCAATCAAAAGAAAGTGCTGTTCTCATTGACAGAAAAGTTTTATAGAGATATTACTTTAAATAAAGTATTTCTTGAAGAAGATTATAGTGGTGCAAAAGAGCTAGATACGATTATGTATAAATCATGGAAACAAAGCGATAAGATTTCTATCTTTTGCATTGACCATGAAATGCCGTGCCGTATTGTTTATGGCGAAACGATTCTAGTACGTGAAAATGTAGGCGATTATTATTACTTTAGTGATACAAAACATCTTTATATTAAGGCCACAAAAGAATCCGAAATTGCTTCTGTCTTGGCGCCTATAACCCAATATGGTATACCATTTAAACTCGAGGATTTTACTTCAATTTGCTTGGGTTATTATGAGGAACAGGAAGCAATACAGCGTGAGAATGAAGCATTGCGTAAGGAAAATGAAATGCTTCGTCAGGGGAAGCATAATCGTTCTGATGAAGAAGCAAGTGCAAGAGAGAAAGAGCGCAAGGCGTATGAGCATACAATCAGAAGTTTCTTGGAAGGTTCATTTAATCTTGACGAGTACAACAAGTCGAGCCAGCACATCGTTTCCTGTTTCAGAATTCTCTGCTTTTTAAAGAAAAACGGCTATACTATAGCCGCAGATTTTGATGAAAAAGATTTCGTCAAATCAGGAAAGTATAGTACAATCAGGCTACAAGATGGCAAACAGGTGCATCCGTCAAGTGCCAAATGGGGTGTCTGGTACATACATCCGAACATTTGGCGCGGCATTGTTGATGATGGCCATTGGGCTTGCATTTGCACGGGCGACAATGAAGATGACTTTGAGTTGATCAAGACGGAAGATGACTTGAAGCAGGTCGCTCAATTGGCTAAAAATGTCTTGATGAAACTACATCCGACTGGGTTCTATGACGTAATGGATGTCATTCATACGGTGTTCCCTGGAGAGAAGAACGGAGACATGGACATCCATTTAATGATCAAACTGCACGAAACGCCAAATGTGGAATTGAACAGTTTGTTCGACAAAGTGTTTGAAGGTGATAACAATAATTTTGTGATATGATCAATAAACTGGAAGAATACGAGAAATTTTTCAGGCTCTTAAGGAGAGACCAAGAAAAGAAGTTTGAGCAGTACGCATTAACTCCACTGAACGCATTATTCACAGAAGGTAAAGCGTTTCATGGTAGAATTGTGGGCGCAACTGAGCATGGTCAATTGATTCTGAAATTTGAAACCAGATTCACTCCACGCCTAAAAGTTCCTATGGTAATGTGCGTTATCAAGCCAAAGGCTCTTGTAGACTATAGCGATCAGATTTCAAGATGGGAATGCACCAGCATCAAATTCAGGGAGAACGCAGACGCTCATACAAGTTTCTCGGATGTCCTTCCTATATATTACTTGTCCGATAAAATGACCATTGGATGCGGTCAGATTCGGTTAGAGATGTTCAGTACCGTGAAACAAGCATTGGAGCAGCACAAAGATTTGCAATTTGTTATGCTGGAATCACTACCTCCAACTGAACTGCTGAAAAACCTTGCTGAATATATTGTCAATCACCAAAGCGATTCTAACTTGATTCTTAAGCCAAAGAAGACATACGATGATTGGAAACCTGTAGAACTCACAAATAAAGATGACATTGCAGGTGAGGTGCTGAAAGCTCTAGAGAATCACAATGTCTGTGTATTGCAAGGCCCTCCTGGAACAGGCAAGAGCTATACCTTGGGCTCTATTATCAGCAGAGTGACCGCTGAAAAAAAGAGCGTGTGTGTGACCACCCAAAGTAACGCCAGCTTGATTTCGCTTGTTTCTCAAGAAACAATATCGCCTCTAATTGAGAATGGCGGCCCAATCTGTAAGACCGTATTATCTTCAGAAGAGAAACGAAAGCACCCATTCTTGATGCCAGCGAGCAAGGAACTGCTGGTTCCCGAAGGTGGGTTGCTTTGTTCCACCTATTACTCCCTTTCGAGGATAATCAATACAACCAGTCATCCAATCTATGATATCATTGTTATAGAAGAGGCCTCGCAAGCTTTTCTTACGGCAATAGCTGCATTCATGCGTTTGGGCAAGAAATGTATTATCGTGGGAGACCCCATGCAGCTTGCTCCCGTCATTGAAATCATGAATGATTCTGATTACAAGTCCATTGATATCAATACGCAAGCTAACGGAATGATGACTTATGTATTAGCAACCGAGGTGCCATGTTATAGAATTACAACATCATTCCGATTGACCCCGGCCAGTTCCAATCTTACCCGGAATTTCTATGGTGGCAATCTCACAAGTGTTCAAAAGGAGAGAACGCTCTTTAATGTACCTATTGAGATGGCACCGTTCTTTCCTGATGAAGGTGGCACAATTCTGTATCATACTGCTGGCAGCGCAAGCGCTCACTGCTCAAGAGAAGCACTTGAACTTATGAACAAGATAGTTGCAGTCTTCAAGGCATACTATCCGAAACGAAGACTGGCCATTCTCTCCCCATTTGTCCAAACGACTAAAATGCTTGAGAAAGAATTCTGTGGCGATGACCAGAAACTAGACATAATGGTTGAAACCGTGAGCCGAATCCAAGGAGAAACGGTTGACTATACGATTTACTACGTTCCATCGAGAAATCCAGGTTTTGCTTTTTCCGACAACTTGTTCAATGTTGCTACAAGCCGTTCAAGGAGTACAACCTTACTGATAACGGACATGCCGATTGACTACATCAAAATCGACTCTAATAAAGTTCAGAACTTTTTGAATGACTGCAAATCGGTGAATTTTGGTGATAAGCAAGAGACCTCGCTTGATATTACTAAATTCAAAAACAACGATCGAGACGAAATCAAAAAACTCTATCCTGGACTGGAACATATAGTTGATGAGCTGCTTGACAACAATATTGAATTCAGTTTTGACGGCGACATAGATTTGGTTGACCCCATAGGAGAGGTAATCGCTACTGCTGGATTAATTCTTTTCAATCACAAGTTAGCCATTGACCCTGCTGATAATCAGTCGCAAAAAGTCTTTGAACGCGAAGGCTATCGAACTATTTCATCAGATCATTTTTCTATTGAACTATTAAAATAATATCAGATATGTTACCACTACAACAAGCATACGAAGTACGCTCATCGGTACTCGAATATATAAAAGCCACATTCCATTTCAAGGACGCCGATGTAGGCAAGGCTTTTTATCGCTTTATTGAGGATGAAAAAACGGGCCTCTTCAAAGGTCCATACGTGTCGTTGAAAACACCGTTCATTAAGGCAAAAGATGACGAGGTGATTCCGCTTGAAATCACTCCATCGTTCAAGCCACATCGACATCAGGTGCAAGCATTCAATCGTCTCACGACACGAGACGGACACCAGCCGCAACCCACATTGCTTACCACAGGTACGGGCTCAGGTAAGACCGAATGCTTTTTATTTCCTGTGCTTGACTACGTTTATCGCATCAATCAGTACGAGCGACAGCAAGGTGTGAAGGTCATCATCATGTACCCGATGAATGCGCTTGCCAGCGATCAAGCAAAGCGTTTAGCGGAAGCCATCTGGAATGATGATCGCCTACGTGATAAAGTAACGGCTGGTCTCTTTATCGGCGAGGGGGAAAATCCCAAAAACCATCCTACTCAGATGGGTGAGCACAACATTATTGAAAGCCGCCGTGCTATTATAGAAACCGTTCCTGACATTCTGCTCACTAACTTCAAGATGCTAGACTATGGCTTGATGCAGCAAAAGTATATGGATCTTTGGAAAGGCAACATCGGCGAGAAAGAACCCATGCTCCGCTTCATCGTGCTTGACGAGTTACATACCTACGACGGCGCACAAGGAACAGATGTGGCAAATCTCATTCGTCGCTTGAAACTGAAACTCAATATTTCCGAAGGAACATTGACCCCAATAGGAACAAGTGCAACCATTGGTAGTGGCCCCGAATCAAAACAGTTGCTCTGCTCTTATGCTAGTGATGTATTTGGCGAGGAGTTTACTGAAGACAGCATTATTGAAGAGCATCGTGTCGCAGTTGATGATTTCTTTAGTGATGACCTCAGTGATTTCATCCCTATCATCGAACAACTAAGAAAACTCGACACTAAGAAAACGCCATCGACAGAGAATTATATTGATGACGCGAGAAAAGTGTGGCTTAATGACTGCCCTAACGACCCCATTGAGATAGGCGATCGACTGCGCAAATTGAAGATTGCACGCGACCTGCTCAGCGTTACATCTAAGGGTGTCTTGACGCTTACGCTATTAAAAGAGCACCTTGGTAGGGAAAACTTGAAATTCCAGCGCTTATTAATAGAACGTCCTGATTTTGCGACCATTGTTATTGAATCGCTCTTGGCACTTATCAGTGAAGCCAAGTTGCCTGATGATAACGGAAAACCTCGCTTTCCTTTGCTCTTCCTGCAAATCCAGTTGTGGCAACGTGAGTTAAGCGGTATTCAGCGTTTCGTTCAAGCCGAGCCCGAATTTACGTGGCGTGACTCTATTCCTCGTGACGAACGTATAGCGTTGCCTATCTATTACTGCCGTGATTGTGGTTCAAGCGGATGGCTGACCACAAAGAAAGAAACCGAAAACCGCTACTCGGCAGATTCTTCCCGTATCAATAGTGCTTTCATGGACGGCAGCAGAGATATATGCCTGTTGAACACTGCGACCCAGCAACATGAGCCTATCTTGGAATATAACAATGGTGAACTGTCGGACAACTATGAGGATTACATCCACATTGACGACCTCACCATTGGCAAAAAGGGTGAACCAGGAACGCTGCGCGTGAGGGTGGCAAGCCGCAGACATCTCACACCAAGAAATAATGCTGTTCTTGACAAGAAGTGTCCGCTTTGCATGAGCGATTCGTTATCAATAGTTGGTGGCCGCACCTCAACCTTGTCATCCGTAGCTGTAAGCCAAATCATGTCGAGCGACTTTGACACGCCAGACGGGTCACGACGCAAAATGCTTATATTCAGCAATTCGGTACAGGATGCTGCCCACTTGGCTGGTTTCTACGAGGTGAGGACCTTCCGCTTCCTTTTCCGTCAGAGTATACAATTTTACTTAAAGCATGTGGGTCATGCAGTCTCTCTAAAGGAACTGCAAGACGGCTTCAAGAAATTCTGGAAAGAACGTCTAGAAGGCGATGAGTATTACTATCGCTTTATGCCTGACGAATACATTGAGAAGATTGATCTCACCAAGAACTACCGTACGCCATCAGGCGATCTTTCCGACAAGTTTAAAACTGAGTTTGACCTGCGCGTTGATTGGGAGATTTGCTCTGAATTCGGCATGATGTCTCAGCTCGGTAGAACACTTGAAAAGATGGGGTCGAGTGCAACGTTTTTCAAAGAAGAAACACTGCAACAAGTATTCGATAAGTTGGTACCATGGGTTAAAGCAAACAACTTGGAGTTCATTGCCGAGAACAAGGAATTGTTTTTGCGTTTCGTCAATGGTATACTTCACCGTCTGCGCTCACGAGGTGGAGTTGATCATGAATTCTTGCGGTTATATCGCACGCAAAAACTAGCAATACCAATGCTGAACTGGCCAAGGATGTATGACGTTCACTTTTTGTATAAGAAGTTCGGTCGCAACCGTGTGCCTCACATGATAGGCTATGAATTCACTCGCAAGAAAGACGAAATCATTGATGTAACATCCATTAGGAACAAACGTTCCAATTGGTTCTTCAGTTATTTCGTCAAGAGCCTATTTACCCCTACTCAACAAGTTTTCCAGCCTAACCCTGAAGTAATTAATGAGTTTTACCAAAAACTGCTGGAAGCGCTCAGTGAATATGGTGTGCTCGACAAGAAAGAGGCTAATGGCATCACTAATTTTGCAATCACTCCTGATGCGTTGTTTGTAGAGCCACAAGTGAAGGCTATCCGTTGCGAGCGCTGTGAGTCTCACATGTTCGTAGCCAAAAGCGACACGCTCACCGAGGATATGCACTGTCTTGACTACAAGTGCATTGAAGGTGTGTATAATCAACCCGAAGACAATAGCAATAACTATTATCATCGTGTTTACGACCGTGAAGTCTCTCCGCGAATATATGCTCATGAACATACTGGCTTGCTTGACCGCGATGATCGAGAGCTTTTGGAGAGAGATTTCAAGGAGCACCCATCTCCCCAATCGACCAATGTGCTTACTGCGACATCCACGCTAGAAATGGGTATCGACATCGGTGACTTAAATGTAGTCACCAATACCGGAATACCACCAAAACCTAGCAACTTCCTGCAACGAGTAGGACGTGCAGGACGTAAAGAAGGTTCAGCACTCGTGCTCAATTATGCCAAAGACGGCAAGCACGACATGTTCTATTTTGCCGAACCACTTTCTATGATTGAGGGCGTAGTCAGTACTCCTGGATGTTTTTTGGGCGCGCGCGACATTCTGCGTCGCCATTTCTATGCTTTCTGCATTGATTCATGGACGACTGCAGACAAGAACAACAGCATTCCTGAAAAGATTAGATTTCTTGTGCTGACATACTCTTTGCTGAGCGATGAGCAATTCTTTATCAACCGAATTAACAACTACATTAAGCAGCATCAAGAGCCGCTGATGAAGAAATTTCGCAAGCAATATTCCGCAGAAATATCTCCTGTCATTGATGAGTTAAACAACAAGCTCAATGATGAATCATTCTTTAAGCGTATCATTGATGAGTTTGAACACCTCATTTTCAGAATAGAGCAAATTAGGAGTGAACGCAAAGAGCTTAAGAAAATACTCGATACTATACCTAAAAATGATAAGGATCGCTGCGATGAGATTAAAAATCAAAGCAAAGGTCTTAGTTCATTGGAATACACCATCAAGGAGCAAGGTGTGGTTGAGTTTATGACTAACGTTGGCCTTTTGCCGAACTACGCTTTCCCTGAAACGGGGGTCAAACTATCGGCAACTATTTTCTCTCATCGAGCTAAAGGTGATGACCCTTCAAATACTCCAGAGCCAAAATCTATTGAAATAGTGCGCCCAGCATCGCAAGGAATTAGAGAATTAGCTCCAGGCAATTACTTCTATAGTCAAAAATTGAAGCTCAATATTAATGGTGTAAACCTTAATGAGCGCAAAGATGGCTTGAAAGAAATGCGCTACTGTTCTGATTGCGATGCTATAGCTATAGAAGGCACCGCCGAATATGGCATGAACGCGTGCCCCAAATGTGGCAGTCCATCATGGCGAACCAATCACCATCCGTTCTTGCGTTTCACTTCAGCGGTTAGTAGCATGTTCCGCGAAGATGCTGCTATGGATGACAGTTCTGATGACCGTGACCGCAAGTTGTACAACACGATGAAGCATTATAAATTCAATCATGCTGGTGCTGTAACATCTTACGGTATCAAGAACGTCGCTTTTGGTATTGAGTTCTGCAAGGATCTTGAAATATACGAGGTCAATTATGGTAGTAGAGAACAGATGGGTGAGAAAATTGAGGTCAACCATGTTCAGCAGATTTCCGGCCACGGATTTATCACATGCCGCCACTGCGGTAAAAGTGTTGAAGTTATCAACAGCAATACCGAGTTGAAATCGTTGCACTATCCTTACTGCAATCACAAAGATGTTGATTTTCCGCCTGATGAAGCACATCGTGATACTTTCTTGCCATTGTTCCTTTACCGAACAATGCAAACTGAGGCAATCAAGGTGCTATTGCCAGTGCAATTGTTCGACACCGAAGCTTCAACTCAGTTGTTTAAGGCAGGGCTAGAATTGGGTTTACGTTACTACTACAAGAGTTGCCCCGAGCATATTCAAATTGATTCTTATCGAGAATACAACCGAGCTACGCAAAACTTCGATAACTATTTGGTTATCTACGATACTATACCTGGTGGCACGGGTTATTTGACAAAACTTTACGATAAAAAAGAGTTTTCTCGCCTACTGCGAATAAGCTATGAGCATATTCGCGACTGTGAATGCCGCCTTGAGGGGAAAGACGGATGCTATCACTGCATTCTTTCATACGGCAACCAGTGGCAGCGTGAAAACCTTAGCCGTGAGCGAGCTGAAGGATTGTTCCGCCGTATTGTAGATGAATGCGACAACTGGGAAGATGTGAATGGCAGTATTGGAACAATCACAACAAGTGGCGTTATCGAAGATAGTGAGCTTGAGCTGATCTTTGTCAAGGCAATGAAAAGGATAGCCGACGACAAGCATTGGATTTGGGAACGCAAGGCAGATGCCATAAACGAAACATATAGTTACGCCCTAACCGTTGATCAAGATGGTCTCAAAGTGAAGTATAATATCTTCCCTCAATATCGTCTTGGCCCTGCACAAGGTGTTGCGCTTGTCACCAAACCAGACTTTCAGTTAATCTGCGTTTATGCTGAGATTGATGGTAAAGAAATCAGTGTCGAGCAAGTTCCCCAATGGTCTATCTATCTTGATGGATATGCTTTCCATGCTAGTGAGGAGAACAATGGCTTTGTCAATGACTTCAAACGTCGTGAAGCAATTCGCTCCTGCCTAAATCCCTTACGCCATACTTGGACGCTTACATGGAGCGACCTCAAATCATTTGTCAAACAAGATGACGTATACGGTGATGACATTGATGATGTATTTGTCGCATCACCTGACGCAAATATGCTTGCTGACTTTGAAAACGATCTTTGGCACGAAAAGAATTCATTAAACCGCTTCTTATTCATGCTCACTCATCCCGACATAGACATTATCCGTCGTGAAGCATTCAGCCTTATCGCTTCGTGTTGGACGGATGAGAATAAATATATCTCGTCTTATGCACACATCGAAGAAGCAGTAAAGCAAAATGCAAAAGACGAGTTCAGTGGCATCACAGATGAAGATCAAGATAATTGTCATTTCTTTATCAAAACGAAATTTATACCGAGCAATTCTCTCACTAATGGCTCGGCTTGGTTCGCCTACGATGTTGAAGATGACGGCTTTGGTGATAGCATTCGCTACGACTGGGGGTTGAGCGAAATCAAAGGCGCAATCAATAAAGAAGAATGGGAAGATTTCTGGCGAAGATATAACATTATTCAATTCTTCGATAATAGCCCAGCAACAACCGAAGTTGAACAAGAAATTAATGAAGATGAAATTCTCATTTTGTTCCCTGGGCTTGAAGAAGTCGTCAAGCAATTGATTCAGAATAAAATCGGATTTAATACAGATGGTGGTTTTGAATTAATTGAAAATGAAATAATTGTTGCAGAAGCTGCAATTAAAATTAATGGTAAGAATATTGTTATAGATAATTTCGATGAAGAAACTGCAACCATTTTTAAGGATCGAGGTTATCAAGTATTCAATTCCAATACGTTTAATATATCAACAATTAAATAAAGAAAGTAAATATGAGACTCTTTTTTTCAGACTCCTTTTTCGAGAAGTTAATTGATTTGCCGAAGAATGTGCAGCAGCGTGTGCTTGATTTTCAATGTAAATTTCGTGCGAATTCACAATCTTCAGCTATTCATCTCGAACCAATATTCAGTTTTAAAGATAGTAATCTGCGTTCTGCCAGAGTAGATCAAGAGTATAGAGCTATTATCGGCTCACTTGGCAATGATAACTTTATGCTCATTTGGGTAGACAAGCATGACAATGCTTATAGATGGGCTCAAAACAAAAAGTTTGTTTGGAATGATCATACCCAATCCTGCCAGATTATCCCTTTAGTCATAGAAGAATCTAAAGAATCATTCGATCAAAGTCAAACAAGCAGCAATGAGACATGGATTCTAAAAGATATTGATGACGAAAAACTTCTAAAAATTGGTGTGCCAGAAGAATTACTGGCTTTAACGCATTCAATTAAGGATTTCGATGATCTAGACAAAAATGAATCCAATCTTCCGAAAGATGCATATGAGAATCTTTTCGCGCTTTTGGATGAAATCGATGTAGATGATCTGATTGCAGAAATTGAGAATGGCTTAGCTAAAGAAGGGGAAGACTCCTTGTTGTCTAATAACAACAAACGTTTCTTTGTTGAAATTACAGATGATGAGGTACTTGCTGAGATAGTGGAACAAGGCATGGAAAAATGGCAACTGTTTCTTCATCCATCACAACGCAAGTTAGTTGACAGCAGCTACAAGGGATCTATTAAAGTGAGTGGCTCAGCTGGTACAGGGAAAACAATTGCTGCGCTTCATAGACTTAAACAGTTAACGACACAACCGGGAGCAAAAGTATTATTCACCACTTTTACTACTGCTTTATGTGGCAATCTTAGGAAGTTAGTCGAAAAGTTAAATATTCCAACACATCGTTTTGATTTAAACAACATCGATAAGGTGTTATTGGATGTTGCTAAGACGAATAATGTTATTCCATCAGACTACGAAATACTTGATTATTCAGGTGGAAACAATCGCAGTATAGCACTTTGGCGAGAAGTACTCGAAGAAGAAATAAGCGAGTTTGATGAAGATTTCCTGTATGATGAATATATCGATGTAATCCTTTACTACGATAATAAAACACTCAGAGATTACCTTTTGCAGTCAAGAACCGGAAGAACCAAATCTTTAAGCCGTAAGCAACGACTTGAAGTATGGAATCTCAAGGAAAAATATGAAGCCAAAAAGCGACAAAAAAAGGTTTATGATCGATTGGAACTTTTCAACATGACTGCTTCATATCTGAATGAGCAAGAGATACGACCCTATACGAACGTAATCGCAGACGAATTCCAAGATTTCTCGAATCCCGAATTGAGGTTTTTGCGTGCTCTTGTGGACGAAGGTGCAAATGACCTTTTCTTGACAGGTGACCCCTTCCAACGCATATATAGCGGCCGTAAAATTAACTTCTCCTCCGCTGGTATTAATATCAGAGGAAAGCGTAGCGTTAAACTGAAAGTGAATTATCGAACTACAGAAGAGATTAAGCGGTTGGCGGTATCAGTAGTAAAGGGTATTCGTGTCGATGACCTTGATGGTGGGGAAGAGAACAATAAAGGCTACGTATCTCTGATGCACGGAGAGCCCCCAGTATATAGAATCTACAGATCTAGCAATGAAGAAGTAAAAGGCGTAAGCGATTTATTAGATGAATGCATTAAATGCGGAATCGATCTGGCAGATATATGTATCGCTGCAAAAACTCGACAGGTCTATAAAGAGATGCAAGATTACTTACATCGTAATAACTTCGATTATAAAGAGCTAAGAGGCGATCAAAGTAGTGGTGATAAAGGAGGTATCTCCCTCTGCACGTTCCACTCACTAAAAGGACTTGAATTTAAGATTATATTCCTTATAGGTGTGAGTGAACGGAGTATGCCTTCAAAGGCAATAAACTCTTATCCATTTACAGGATTTGATGCTGCAGATACAAAAGAATATCTCTCGAGCATCCGGTCTCTTTTGTATGTTGCTATTACACGTGCTTGCCAACAAGTCTTTATATCAGGCTATGGTGAACCAACGGGTCTTATTAAACAGTCTCCAGACAATGAGCACAGTTGACATGCTAATTACAATGGAATGATTTTTTAATTTTGTCATTGCCTCGGAAACGCAGAGCGTCCCGGGACTTTTATCGGTGAGGAGGGAAACGCCTGGTAGTGATCCCTCCTTGCTTCGTCTTTGACTTTGCCTCTCTACATGATGGGAGAGGAATTTATATGGGAAGCCGCCATGATGATTTTCTGATGTGACATTGTCCCCGCCGTCGCTGAGTGTATGACTTTTTCCGGCGCAAATTTTCAGATATTGTCATTTATTCTTACCTTTGTATCGGTTAATGGTAATAACATAGTCCGTTTTCATGACCACCCATCTTACCAAACAAGTACTCATATCCCTGGTCGAATCAATGTGTGATGTCCAGGATAGAATGATCTCTGACATAGTGTTATTTTTTTAACTCTCAACCATGGTATCTCCGCGCACTTTCATTATAGTTAAAGGGCAGCCCAAAGCACTCCAGATCGACCGGATTGAATTGGGCGATAACGGCTTGTATTCTATCAAGTTCAAGAATAGTTACAAGAGGTACAACTATCGCTATGATGATGTGGTGCAGTTGGCCAATGCTGTGTGGCACGATCCTCAGCATACCAAAGTCTATACCAATGGCCGAGAGGAGCACAATGTTTCTGATATCTATTCGTTCAGCCAAGGAGCACTGACCCATTGGCGCATCACGTATGGGAGTGGTTTCGTGAAGGACTATCTACATGGAACCATCCAGGTCGTGGAGTCATGCCTCGGGGACCCTATCGCAAAAAACACCTTCTGCTACTTGACCCGCGTAGCAAAGGTGAATGATCTGGGCAAAGACGACGAAAATGAAGCCATTCTGCCCGCGCTATATGAGAAAATAGAGTTTATTGATAAGTCATTGGCGATAGCACCGTATCTGGACCCAGAAAAGTATAAGGTGAGTAGTCTTCAGTCGAAAGGTGACCTGATATTCCCGTTCGGATGCAATGCCAGCCAGGAAAAGGCCGTCACATCCGCCTTCGAGAAGCAGATCAGTGTCATACAAGGCCCTCCGGGAACAGGCAAGACACAAACGATTCTAAATATCATTGCCAATATTTTGATGCAGGACAGGTCGGTGATTGTGGTATCCAACAACAATTCTGCAACTGCTAACGTCCTGGAGAAGCTACAGGGCTATGGACTCGATTTCTTTGTAGCGCCGTTAGGTAGGCGAGAGAACAAAGAGGAATTCATCCAGAACCAGCCAGCAATACCTCAAGAACTGCATTCATGGGAACTCTCCTTCAATGAATCACGAAAGTTGAAGAACAGCACCAAATCCACACTATCAAGACTGCGCCATGTGTACGCACTCCAAGAGGAAATGGCGATCTTGAGACAGGAGGAAAAAGCTGTTGAACTGGAATGGGAGTATTTCAAGCGCGATAACGGGATTACGGATGATACCTACTCACCCAAGAAGAGAGCCAAATCTCAACGCTTAATGAAACTGTGGCAGCAGTATCAAGCCCGTGCCGAAGGTGAGGATTTTGTTTCACAGGGCACCTTAAAGCACCGGCTCAAGTGGGCTTGGCTGAACTTTACCAGAAAGTTTCTATTGGGCATACAATCACCATTCGATCCGGACAATGCTCAGCCAACCATCTTGGAACTACAAGCGCTGTATCTCATCGTACGTGGCCGGGAATTGAACAAACGTATAGCCCTCATCGAAAAAGAGCTGTCATCAATCGATGCTGAGGCGTTGACATCAGATTTGACGGCGCAATCATTATCCTTGTTGAAGGAAGCGCTCTACGGCAAATATCACAAGGAACAAAGGATAGTCTATGCGGACGTAAAGGAGCTGCACCGATCTGCTAATAATGTGAGCGAACAGTATCCTGTAGTACTCAGCACTACATTCTCAGCTCGGACTTCATTACCCGACCATGTCTATGATTACATCATCATGGATGAAGCATCGCAGGTCTCGATCGATACCGGCGCATTAGCCCTTTCATGCGCTAAAAATGCCGTCATAGTCGGTGACTCGATGCAGCTGCCCAATGTGGTGACCGAAGAAGATAGCCTCAAATACAAAGGTATTTTCAATGAGTTTCGTGTCGCACAGGGATATAACTGCGCCGATTATTGTTTCCTTCAATCGATATGCACAATCCTTCCAGATGTTGAACAGACGTTGCTGCGAGAACACTATAGATGCCATCCCACAATCATCAACTTCTGTAACCAGCGTTTCTATGGCGGAAATCTTCTCATCATGACCGCGGACCACGATGAGCCGGATGTGATGATGGCCGTCAAGACTGTACCTGGCCATCATATCAGAAACCACTACAACCAGCGTGAGATAGATGTGCTTAAGAACGAGGTACTGCCGCGACTTGCCTCCGGGGAGGATGTGGGAATTATTACGCCGTATAACAGCCAGGTACACGAGCTGAACCGCCAACTACCAGACATCGAAGCATCGACCATACACAAGTACCAGGGACGTGAGAAGGATACAATCATCCTGAGTACAGTAGATGATCAAATCTCAGAATTCAGTGATGATGCCAACCTGATTAATGTCGCTATCTCTCGAGCAAAGAAACGATTCTGTCTTGTTGTGTCGGGTAATGAGCAAGAGCGAAAGGGTAACATAAGTGATTTGATTGACTACATCGCCTATCACAACCTGTCTATTACCGATAGCAAGATAAGTTCGATATTCGACTATCTCTACAGCCATTACACCAATGAGAGAATGGCGTTTCTGGCTGAGCACGGTAATATATCAGAATATGATTCCGAGAACCTCACTTATTCATTGCTCGAGAACATTCTTGCAGAGTACCCGGATTTTAGCCATCTCGGTATCCTGTGTCATACCCCCGTGCGTAATGTGATCAAGAATTGGGCACTTCTTAACGATGATGAGCGCAAGTATATTTCCCATTACAGCACTCACCTGGATTTTCTTATCATCAACCATGTCACCAAGAAGCCGGTCATGGCAATAGAGACCGATGGCTATTCATACCACAATGATGAAACTGATCAACACCAGCGCGACTTGATGAAAAACCATATACTAGAGGTGTATGGTTTGCCTTTATTGAGATTGAGGACAAACGAGAGCAACGAAAAGGAAAGAGTCGTCTCATCATTGCTTAGCATATTGAAGGGGAGCTCACTAACAATCAATCATAGCATTGAATCATGAGACATAACATCCATCCTACATCTGACGGTGACTAACAACAAATACACCAAGGACGACTTCGTTTTCTTCTAGGGGCACACGAACAAGGGTGATGGTGTGACCAAGGCGTGTCTCAGTCAGTGGTATCCTTGCTCGTTTACCGTCGACGGACTGACCTATAACTGTGCAGAGCAGTACATGATGGCTGTGAAGGCGCGCATTTTCAACGACGAGCCCATACGCGAGCAGATTATGCGTGAAACGGACCAGATGACCATCAAGAAACTTGGACGCAGAGTAACGGGCTTTGATGGCGCTATATGGGAAGGTGAGCGTTATGATGTCGTGTTCAGGGGTAACGAGGCCAAGTTCAGTCAAAATCCACACTTGCAAGAGTTCCTGTTGGGCACCGGGAACAGAATATTAGTTGAAGCGAGCCCCAAGGATACAATATGGGGAATCGGTCTTGATGAGTTCAACCCCGATGCTCTTGATCCGAGGAAGTGGTGCGGTAAGAACCTGCTCGGCTTTACCCTTATGGACGTGCGCCAACGGTTATACGAGGAGCAGGCAAAACAAGAAATGCATGCCCGGTTTGTTAGGTACTACGAGACGGTAGCCGAGCTGCACCAGATGGGCTATGAGCTGTTCCGTGTGTGCCCGTACATCAGCCCTAACGGCATGTGTTACCGCTGCTGGCTCACGATAAAGAAAAACACGTGGAAGAGGTGCGGCGCATTCTTCAACGAGCAGCGCGGGGACGATCAGGCACTATATACCCCCGACTGCACTCTACCATGGGACGACAGCGGCATGACCCCACGTGAGAATGCCGAGAGGATCATCCAGGAATACCCACGCCTCGCCCGTAACGCCCATGGTAGCGATCCTGAGTATGTGGAGTGGTTCAAACTTGCCCTCGATGAATGCCGCCGGGGACACTACTTCTACGGCCTCGATGAGTACTTCAACCCGCTGCGTGAAGGACATATCGCCCTGACCGGCGTAGAAGGCCGTGGACTCCCGTTACCACCTCCAGGCGATAGCGATACCCAATCAGTCTATTAAATGCCCACAGAAGCCACGTATGGGTACAACAAAGGCGCACCGTTATTTGATGCGCCTTCATTGCGTTGGTAGGAAAGAATTAGGCTCTGGCTTCTTTGGCAATTCTCTGAACAGTCCTCAAGCTAATCTTAAACTGTTTTGCAATTACAGCCGATTTTACCTTTTGCTCCAACAGCATGACAACCTCAGCTTTTTCCTCAGCAGTGAGCGTCCGCTTGGTCTTCTTGGGTCCATCCGTGGTCTTGTTTGACTCTCCATTGCTTGCCTCCGTCTTGTCGTCCTCCTTGATGGTCTTGGGCTTCTTGGGCAAAGCATTCTTTTCTGGCTTAATTTCGACATGCTCAAAGTGCAGATAACAGTTATCATTATCAAGCTGTGTCTTAACGTACTTGCATACGAGCACGCCCTCAGGGAAGGGTGCCGGATGTCCTTTCGGCGCTTTCAAGCACTGGATAAATCTGTGATTACCTCCAGGCGTTCCTTCCATGCGTAGGGCGATAACAGCGCCTGCCTGCTGAACGCCTTTGTCACCACCCTTGATGTGCTCGGTCGTGAGGGGTTTCCAGTCATTAATCTCGTCGGGGTGAGCCGCAACGATAAATGATAGTGTTACGCTGTTTGCCTTGGCAATCTTCTGTGCATCTTCAAGCCCCTTGATGCATGCCTCATGACTATGGCCATCAAGCTTTGTCGCAGGATCAACGCAGACAAGCGTGTCGCGCTCCAGTTTGTGGGCTAAACGCTTCACGTGGTCAAGGAAAGCGCTCAAGCTGTTAACGCCCAGATCTTCGGGAAGTACCCACTGGATGTTAAGGCCATCGAACACTTTGCCTTTGCCGTACTTACCCTCAAGTTCGTCAGGGAAGTCTTCGATACGGTAGTACACGACATCCTGCTTGAGCGAAGCACAGCAGCTGTCGGGAAGGAACTCGGCACGCTCACCATTGGCAACCGCCTTGGCGATTTGTAGCAAAAGGGTGCTCTTACCCACACCACCACCAGCAATCACCAGCGTGATCTGTCCGGGCTTTGCATAGCCGTCAACGAGCCAGGCTTTCGGTCCAAAGCCACTGGGGCGGGTGAACACGCTAGCGCTCGAGCGAAGGTTGGGAACCGTGTCGAGTGAGGTGTCACCATTGACTTGCTCCTGAGCTGCCTGCTGCGAGAACTCCTGATACCTCCGACGTTTCTCAAGATCAATCTCCATCTTCTCGCGATAGAGTTCAGCATCAGCCTTACGCATTCTCTCGTATGCATCTGCCTGGGCTTGGGCCTGAGCTTCTTTGGTAGCTCTCTCTTCTTCTGCCTTGTGAGTCTCAGTCTCTTGAGCTTTTTCGGCTCTGTAATCCTCTCGCTTCTTATCAGCATTGTCCTGAATCTTTGAGTCAATCCAGTTCCCGATACATTTGGCGGCGGCATATGCAAGTCCTGTTACGGCTGCAAGAGCACCTGCGATACCGATAACCTTACCGGGATTCTTACAATTCTCGATATCCCGAAAACTTCTAAAAAAATTTCTAATACTCATTGTTTTTCTACTATTATTTGTTTTAATTTTGTTTTTAATAGCGCCGCTCAATTCTGGCCAGAGGAGCGGCACTTGTCCGGACGAAAACGGCGCTAGGCCGTGAGACCAGTGTGACGATTTGCCTTCAAAGAACTCTTACCTTTCGGCTTACACTGCCAGCGAATACCCTCGCTTGCCTGGATTTGCTCCAGAACAAGGTCGTAGTCGAACAGCAGGACACGATCGGCACGGATGACAGCCGGGGCATGAATGGTACCGTTCTCAAGCCAGCGGCTGATTGTCGAGGTCGACACGGTGAGCGCCGAAGCAATCTCTTTCTTACCGTGCAGGATCCTCTTCTCCTTGTGTTCGGGCATGTCACGCAACGTGGCCTGTTGAACCGCGCTGCCTATGAGGTCGAACAACTCCTGGCCCGTCATGTCAATGACGCGCTTGTTGAGGAGTTGCTCGATGCTTATGTCGCTGTTATTCAATTTCATGGGGGCAAAGGTACGAAGACCTCAATAATGACCTATTTTTACCGTACGATTGGGCCTGAGTTGTACGGTTTTTGGGGATTTGTTTTTGAGATATGTGTTTTCAGGATGCTTTCAGGGTCGCTTATTTTGCACCTATGCCACCGTACGCTGGCGTGTTTTCCAGAGACAAAGATATAGCCTTATTGGATTACTACAAAATACCTTAGTGTTATTAATTGTCTTTGTCGTACAGGTAAGAGTATGTTGTACGGAAAATCAACGATGACGAATATACTTGTCCGCTTTTTATTGATTGGACATAAATGCGCGCGCACGTACGTACTATACATTATTGAGCATGTATGCTATGATAACGATGGAGATTGTTCTGGGCATTAGTGGGAGCGTGTTCACAGTCTTCGTTTTTATCATAATGGTGGTATTCTCCAGCCTTGGGTACGGGCAAAAAAAAGCCGGGTATCGCCCCGGCACTAATCCTCTATCATATACTAATAAACTGTCTCTTTATATCATTATAGATGTGTTTTAAATTGTTCATGTCTACTGATTGCAACTCGCTGCCGTCAATAAGATACAAATCGGTATCAAGATGAGCGAACCGGTAAAGTCTATCAGATGTCTTATAGCACTTGCGTTTAATCTCACTATCTTCTTTTGTCTTTCTCTCAACGGAAGACTTATGCAATGAAGCACGTCTCACGCGATTAGGGCAGATAGCATTGATTGCATCACAATAGTAGTTAAGTGTTATACTGCGCTTAGAGCCGTTTTTATCGATAAAATGATAATTGAGGCCTTCAAGTACGTTGAATGCGAAGCGGTAGTAGGTAATCTTTGCAGATCGTTTTCCCACATTGATTGCTTTCATGATGTCAGCAACCCCCTTGTCTTCATATTCTATCACTTTTTGAAAAACATCTGGACTTAACTCTCTCTTCGGATTCTGGTCAATAGTCCGGAACTGAAATATCTTGCCTTTGTCATTTACCTTGACTTGTTGCAATCGTCCATTCAGGGCTATCTCCGGGTCGCCATTTATTGACTTAAGGGCAGATACTAATTCTTCCCATGTGATTTCAACCACGAAGAAACGATGTGATCAGTGATCATTCCTTGCTATATATAGTTGGGTTATCGTTTCTTGGCAATCTTTTATTTATATAGGCAGTTCGGCGGTTTTAAAGGGTGAGTGTTGCGGCGGATAAATCATACTTTCTTCAATCTTATAAACAGTAAATTCCTGTTTCATACAATCCTATGACTAGCAACATCCATGCCAAGTATTTCGGCTGTCAATTTTTGTTATGTAATGTCAGTGAGGGTGCAACACAGTGACTATTTTGGTAGGTTATATAGCGCATTCGGACTGACAAAGTGACTTGGCACGTGACAGATTTTACACATGTCGTTGAGTTGTCAATGTCGCTAAAGGGGAGGGGATACAAATGGGGGTACATATTTTATAAAAAATTATAAGTCGCTGATTTTCAGCGACTTATTTTTAGTTTTGTGGAGCTGGAGGGGTTTGAACCCTCGTCCAAACGTGGAACTAATAAGGTTTCTACATGCTTAGTCCCGGCTTGGTTTTCGACCGAAGGCAGGTCCGGGACGACCAACCGTCGGCTTATCCTCTAAATTTCGGACTTGGCCCGAGGCTTGCCTTGTCCTATCGCCGATATTCCTGCACCACCGTTTCAACCCGCCTCGGCGCGAGGGCAGTTGGGTGATGTCTCGTCACCGCTCCTTGAGCGATGATAAAGCCGAACTTACTGTGCTTCGGTTAGGCAGCGAGAGCGTAGTTGTTTTCGCCATTTAATTGTGTCAATGACTGAGATTTAAGAGCATTGCCATTATCGCTCTGCATGCTTGCTTACCACTTCTACACGCTGTCAAAGCCAGTCAGCCCCAATAGTATGTATCCGTGTAAACGGCCTGCAAAAGTACTACAATTATCGTGCCAGACAAACGTTTTTGCGCGATTTTTTCAAAAAAGTTACTCTTGTTCGGCGGGCTCGTGCCAATAAGGGGAGTGTTCGGGTGTGAAGTTGCCGCTGCTGAGGTAGTTGTAGATGTGCAGGCATGCCCATGCGTCGATGGCGGCATAGCTCTGCTGTGCGTCGGTGAGAATGGGGGCTTCCCAGTTGGTGAGTTGCTGCCCCTTGCTGATCTTTTGCTGGAAGAGGATGGCATAGATCTTCTGTAAACTCATGTCGCTGATGCTGAATTGCTTGACGAGATCTTGTATTTCGATGAATCTTGTGGGTTTGCAGTCACAGACTTTTGCCAGCTGATGGAAGTCGTCGGTGGTTGACAGGCCGACCTTGATGATGTCCTTGTCCTCGAGGAATTGCTTGAGTGGGGCGGGGATGCCTATCTTGTTCAGGCGGAAGAGAAAGGCGTCGGTTGGTGTGGAGAGTTGCAGCAGGGCAACCTTGTGGTTCTCGCCCCGCTTGAATGACGGCCGGGTCTCGGTGTCAAAACCCACTATCGGCGATGTGCGCAGTGCATTGACGGCGCTCTTGACGGCTGAGATGGTGCTGATGACGTGGATGCGTCCGCCAAAGGTGACAATGGGCATCTGGTTAATGGCCTTTTTCTCTATTGATACAACGTGCATGATGCTTGGAAGGTTTTCACGGTGACAAAGGTAGTGCTTTTAGATGAGCGGTGCAATAAAAATGTGTCAGATTTCAGCTCGGTCATCTTCCCTGTGCTTTGTTTACATGCGGTCAACTTGTTTGACTCCCTTGATGTTGAGAATCTTCTTGGATAGGTCATCAAGCATCGAGATGTGTGAGACGTTAACGGTGATGTGACCCTCGAATAGCCCCCCCTCGGCTTGTACCGAAATGCCGCGCAAGAGGCAGTCATCGGTCTTGTTGATGACTGATGTGATGGATGACACGATGCCAATGTCGTCACGTCCCAAAACCTTGAGCGTGGCGACAAACTGGTTGCCCGTCTTACCTGTCCAGCGGGTGCGGATGATTCGGTAGGGGTAACGCGTCTTCAGGTGCATCAAGTTCTTGCAATCGCTGCGATGTATCTTGATTGCGCCATCACTGGCAATGAATCCCACGATGCGGTCCCCCAGGATGGGGTTGCAACAGCGCGCCAACTTGTAGTTGACGCCCTTGACATCCTCGCCAATGGTAAGTATGTCATCGTTGAAGCGCTCCTGTCGGGCCGTGGATTGCTGCAGGACAAATTCTTCGGCCGTTCCACGGCTGCCAGCCTCGTTTTGTTTCGTGGTGATGGCCTCATACTGCTCGACAACATCGTTCACATCTATGTCGCCATCCTGGATGGCGGCATAGAACTCGATTGTCGTCTTGTAGCCCATCTTCTTGATGACTCGGGCCAGTGTGGCGTCGTCGGCTTCAATCTTGCGGTTCTTGAAGCGGCGTTGCAGGGTTTCGCGGGCGAGTTGTGCCTGATGAGCCCGGCGCTCGTTGATGGCGTTCTTGATTTTGTTTCGGGCTCGGCTTGTGACAGCGATATTCAGCCAGTCGAGGCGAGGTGTCTGGGTGGTAGAGGTGATGATCTCGATGGTGTCGCCACTCTTGAGGCGGTAGTTTATTTTCTGGTTCTTGCCATCTACCTTGGCGCCCATGCAGGTGCTGCCCACACGGGAATGGATGTGGAAAGCGAAGTCCAGGATGGTGGCTCCTTGTGGCAGGCGGATGAGGTCCCCCTTGGGCGTGAAGACAAACACCTCGTTGTTATAGAGGTTAGTGTCCATGTTGCGCATGAGGCTCATCTGGCCCTCCTGGCCGCTGGCCTCGAGCATCTCGCGCACGTCGTTCATCCACTTGTCCACATCGCCGTCGCTCTTGATGCCCTTGTATCGCCAGTGTGCCGCCACACCTCGTTCGGCTGTCTCATCCATGCGGCGGGTGCGTATCTGGACCTCGACCCACTTGTCCCCGGGTCCGTAAACAGTGATGTGCAATGACTCGTAACCGTTGCTCTTGGGAATGGTGATCCAGTCCTTGAAACGCGAGGGGTTGGCCTTGTAGATGTCTGTGACGATGGAGTAGGCGAGCCAGCAGGCTCGTTTCTCGTCTCGAGGCGGGGTGTCCAGAATGATACGGATTGCAAACAGGTCATAGATGCCGCTCAGGTCAACGCCCTGCTTCTGCATCTTTTGCCAGATGCTGTTGATGGACTTGGTGCGCCCTTTGAGCTCATATTTGAGCCCCTCTTGCTGGAGCCGCTCGTCGATGGGCTTGATAAAGTCCTTGACATACTGGTCACGTTCCTGCTTGGTCTCGTTCAGGCGGTTGGCGATTTGTGAGAAGACCTTGCGGTTAAGGTACTTGAGCGAGGTGTCCTCGAGTTCCGTCTTGATGGCATATAATCCCAACTTGTGGGCCAGTGGAGCATAAAGGTACCGTGACTCACTGGCAATCTCGTGGACAAATTTCTCGTTGGGATGATGGTTGATCGCTCGCATGAGTGTCAGGCGGTCAACCGTCATGATGAGAATGACGCGCACGTCCTCGGCAAACGTCAGCAGCAGTTTGTGAAAGTTCTCGTTCTCGACTGCAGCCTGCTTCTTATATAATGGAGCCACGTTGAGCAGCCCGTGCACCACACGGGCGATGTCGTCACCAAAGATCGTCCTGATGCGCTCCACGTCGAGGTAGTCGCCACGGCACAGGTTATAGATCATCGTGGCGATGGCCATGGTGCGGTCAGGGGCAATAGCCTCGCACAGCGTCTTGGCGGTGTTCAGGTGGCGCATAACAGGGTTTAGGCCGTACTGGTCGCGGCGGAAGATACCCGCATCGACGATGCCCCGCTCGATAAGGCGGTGCACTGTACTGATGTCTTGCGAGGACAGCTGACCTTCCAGTTTGTCGTTCAGTTCCTTGACAAGTTTTGGCAGTTGCCTGCGTTCCTCGATAGTGAAGTATTCTTGCGCCATGATAACCCTATTTGATTGAAAAATCACACAAAAATAGTCTTTTTATGGCAAATTGCTTGCATGGACGTCTTTAAAAATGTAATTTTGGAGAAAATTTAAACTTTTACAGGATATGTTCAACGACAAAGACAAAGAACTGATGACCCGCAAAGGCATCACCGAGCCCGTCATTGAGGCTCAACTTAAGCGTTTTGAAACGGGTTTCCCTTGGCTTAGGCTGGAAGCCGCCGCAACAGTTGATAACGGCATCATGCGCCTCGACAGCAAGCAGTTGGCGCAGTGTGTGAAGGTGTGGAAGGATTTCCAGGGTGGGGGAGCGACAATTGAGAAGTTCCAGCCTGCTTCAGGAGCAGCCAGCCGCATGTTCAAGAACCTCTTCGCCTTTATCAATGAGGGCAAGACCGCACCTGAGACTGAATTCGAGCGCCAGTTCTTTGAGGGTATCACCCAGTTTGCATTCTTTCCCCAATTGAACAAGACCTGCGTCACACTTTACCATAATAATGTGGGAGAGTTGACCGCAGCAGGCCGTTATGCCGATGTGCTCAAAGCCTTGCTGTTGCCTGAGGGCATGAACTATGGCGCCTTGCCCAAGGCATTGCTTAAGTTCCACCGTGCCGCTGCTGGTACGGTACACACGCCTCTCGAGGAGCACCTTGAGGAGGGTGCCCAGTATGCAGCCGACAGCCGTCGGTGCGTGAGCATCCACTTCACCGTCTCGCCTGAGCACCGTGCCGGCTTCGAGAAACTGATTAAGGCTAAGGTGCCCTTGATGGAGAAAGTGTGGGGAGTAAAGTATGACATCTCTTTGAGCGAGCAGAAGGCTTCGACCGATACCATCGCCGTGAACATGGACAACACGCCCTTCCGCGATGCGGGCGGCAATCTGCTGTTCCGTCCCGCGGGCCACGGCGCCCTGCTCGAGAACCTCAATGAGCGCGACGCCGACGTTGTGTTCATCAAGAACGTGGACAATGTGGTGCCCCTGCGCTTGCGCAGTGTGAGCACACGTTACAAGAAAGTGATTGGCGGCTACCTGATCATGGTACAGCGCCAGATCAAGAAATATCTTGAGATGCTTGACAAGGGTAACGTCAAGAGCGCTGACCTGAAAGCCATGTTGCGCTATGCCCGCCAGACATTGTGCATTATTGACAAGGCGACCGACGGTATGGATGACGCCTCACTCGCCACTTGGCTGCGCGATAAGTTCAACAGGCCCATCCGCGTGTGTGGTGTGGTACCCAATGAAGGTGAGCCTGGTGGAGGACCATACTTGGCCTATAACGCCGACGGCTCGGCCTCTCCCCAAATTCTTGAATCAGCCCAGATTAATCCTGATGACAGTGCTGCAGTTGAGATGATGAAGAGCGGCACGCACTTCAATCCTGTTGACCTTGTATGCTATATCAAGGATTACAAGGGCATCAAGTTTGACCTGCGTAAGTTTGTTGATCAAGAGACCGGCTTCATCAGCATCAAGAGCAAAGACGGAGTTGACATCAAGGCCCTTGAACTTCCTGGATTGTGGAACGGCTCGATGAGCAACTGGAACACCGTCTTTGTCGAGGTGCCCATCGATACCTTCAACCCCGTCAAGACTGTTAATGACTTGTTGCGTAAGGCACATCAGTGAATTTTGGAATAATAGTTAACAGCTTGCAGTGAAGAAAATATTGACTTTCTTGTTGCTGGCACTGATGGCCATGGCTGTCAATGCTCAGCAGATTGAAGTGGACCCGGATACCATCTATACCATTCACTCGATGACTCAGGCGCAATTCAAGCAAGTGATTGCCGACTATGACGCACGGGAATGGCAGATGCGCAACGAACGTCCGGTGGTCGTCGATTTCTATGCCGACTGGTGTGTCCCGTGCCGTCGATTGAATCCTATCCTGAGAAATATCGCCCATTATTATCAAGGCGAGGTGGACTTCTATCGTATCGATGTCGATAAGAACCAGGATATTGCTGGTGCATTCCAGGTTCGCTCCATTCCTTATTTGCTTATCTGTCCGTTGAATGGTGAGCCTAAGGGTATCACAGGCCTTTATCCCGAACAGGAGTACATCCGCCTCATCAATCAGGTCCTGGAAAGATGACCTGTTGGGCATCAGTTGCCCTCACATTTGACATTGAAGTGGACGGCATCCACCTGCAATATTAACGACAATCAGGCTGTTGTGGTTAGCGATACGTTAAAGTATACTACATCGCATTTTTTGTGGATATTTAAAAAAAATTGCGCCAAACGATTGCGGGGTGAAAAGTTTTTTGTAACTTTGCCCCGCTTTTTAGCGAAACATTTATTAATCAACTTATTTTAAACGATTTATGAACAAGTACGAAACCGTTTTCATTTTAACTCCCGTTTTGTCTGATGATCAGATGAAGGAAACGGTAGAAAAGTTCAAGAGCGTGTTGACCGACAATGGTTGCACGATTGAGAACGAAGAGAACTGGGGACTGCGCAAGCTCGCATATCCCATTGAGAACAAGAACACTGGTTTTTACACCCTGATTGAGTTTGAGGGTGAGCCCACCATCGTGAACAAGCTGGAAACCGCTTATCGCCGCGATGAGAAGGTCATCCGATTCCTCACCTTCCACTTGGACAAGTACGCCGCCGAGTACGCTGTTAAGCGTCGCGCCGTTCGCAAGGCTAAGCAGGAAGCTGCTGCTCAGGAAGCTGCCGCACAGCAAGAGGCTGCTCCCGTAGTTGTTGAGGAGGCTCCCAAGGCTGAAGAGGCACCCGCTGCCGAGGCATGAGAAAAACCAACGAGTAAAACTTAATTAAGGAAGTAAAAAACTATGGCACAAGAACAAATGAGGCCCAACAACCAGGGCGAAATCCGTTACCTGACCCCGCTGTCAGTTGACACCCGCAAGAAGAAATACTGCCGTTTCAAACGCAGTGGTATCAAGTACATCGACTACAAGGATCCCGAATTCTTGAAGAAGTTCCTCAATGAGCAAGGCAAAATCCTGCCCCGCCGCATCACTGGCACCTCGCTGAAGTTCCAGCGCCGCGTGGCTAAGGCCGTTAAGCGTGCCCGTCATCTGGCATTGCTGCCCTATGTGACCGACTTGATGAAATAACAACACGATTACACAAAGGAGGAAACAATTATGAAGATTATTTTGAAAGAAGATATCGTCAATCTTGGTTTCAAGAACGACGTCGTGGAAGTGAAGAACGGCTATGGCCGCAACTATCTCATCCCCGCTGGCAAGGCCATCCTGGCTACCCCCAGTGCATTGAAGGTTCATGCCGAGAATCTGCGTCAGCAGGCTCACAAGCTGGCTAAGGTGAAAGCCGATGCCGAGGAGGCTGCCAAGGCATTTGAGGGTGTTTCCCTCACCATCCCCGTTAAGGTGAGTCCCACGGGCACCATCTACGGTTCGGTTGGCGCTGCTCAGGTTCACGAGGCTCTGCTCGCTGCTGGTCACAATGTTGACCGCAAGATTGTCAGCGTGCACGAGAGCATCAAGACCCCTGGCAAGTACACCGGTATCGTGCGTCTGCACAAGGAGGTTGCTGTCGAGATCCCCTTTGAGGTGATCGCCGAGAACGCTGAGGAACTCGCTGCCGAGCGTGCCGCACGCAAGGCCGAGGAGGCTGCCCACCAGGCTGCCATGGCTGCCGCTAAGGCTGCCGAGGAAGGCGCTGAGGAAGGTGCCGAGGAAGAGGCTGCTGAGGCTCCCGCTGCCGAGGAGGCTCCTGCTGCAGAGTAATAAAACAACATGATAACGATGAAGACACCGGTCCGCTCCACAAGGCCGGTGCCTTTTTTTTATTTAAAGTTGGAATTAACCCAAACGCTATACATTAGATAATATGACCAAGCATATAGTAATGTTCAAACTCCAGGGCAGCGATGAGGAGCGTCGCGAGGTGGCCCTGCGTTTCAAGGCTGCACTCGACATGCTGCCCGAACAGATTGACGTGCTCCAGAGTATTGAGGTGGCCCTCAACGAGAATCCTGCCGAGGACTGGGATATCGTTCTCACTGCCATCGTGCCCACGATGGACGATGTCGCCACCTATGCCAAGCATCCGGCTCACGTTGCCGCTGCAGCCATTATCAAGGATGCAAAACAGGCGCGTGCCTGTGTGGATTATAATTGCGCCGGCTAAGGTCTGGCCAGATTCACAAACCGACCATAATGAAAAAGACAGGGCCCGATTACGGGTCCTGTCTCTTTTAGAGTAGTTGGATAGGGTTTGAATTATTCGCCCCAAACACCACCAAGAACGTAGTCGATCAGAGTAGTAACGTCATTGATGTTTACACCCTCATCGAGGTTGCAGTCAGCGTTAGCGTAGTTCAGACCTTCCCAATTGTTGCCCAAAACAGCGTCAATCAGAGCAGTAACGTCGTTGATGTTAACAACGCCATCATCGTTCACGTCACCACGCATGCCCTTAACCTCGGTGATGACGAGCTTCATGTCGTCAACGTTCAGGGTCAGATTCCACTTACCAGCGGGGATCTTGAAGGCTTGATAGTTGATGTCGGTCAGAGAAATCTCAATGTTGAGCGTCTCATCATATACCAGGAAGTCACCATCGCTAACGGCACCGAAACGGTAACCTGCGATCTCGTCCCAGCCACCGTTCTCCCAGTCGTTCTCGGCGAGCTGCTTGGTGAAGCTGAAGTAGCTGTAGCCCTCGTTCTCACCAGCAGTGGTGATCTCCAGAGTGTACAGGTTGTTCTCTTCATCGCGGTTCATCTTGGCACCTACATTGGGGAACCAGCCACCATTGTCGTTCACCTCACCCAGGACATAAACGTCGCCAGTGTAGGGCTCGGGAGTGGGAGTGTCAGGCCATTCACCAGTGATGGCGAAGGTGTGATTCTCCATGTCAACGGTAACCGTCCAGGTACCCTCGGGAATAGCGATGGACTCGTAGCTGCCGTCGGTAGCCAGAGTGCAGTCAACGCCCAGGAGTTCCTCGGTCATTACGAATGCACCCTCGCTGACGGGACCAAAGCGGAAACCAGCGATGTCATCCCATGCGGTCTCGCTCTCGGGATCAGCCAGCTTAGTGGTGAAGCCAAAGTAAGCGATGCCAAGGTCACCCTGGTTCTGGGTGGTGATCTGTGCAGTGTAGATGCCCTCATTGTAGGCCATCTTCACACCATCGGTAGCGCTCCAACCGATGTTGTTCACGTCACCAATGATGTAAACGTCGTCAACAGTGGGTTCGGGAGCCTCACCAGCAGTAATCATGAGAGTGCCGTTCTCGCCACCGCTCAGGACAACAGTGAAGTTGTAGTAGCCAGCCTCGATCTTGAATGCGCCAGTGGTGCCGAAGCCACCCATAGCGTTGTTCTCACCGACAACAGCAAGTGTTGCATCCTCGGCAGCGCCAATGCGATAGCCATCAGCGGGCCATGAGCCTTCACCCAAAACAGCCATGAAGCTGAAGTAGCCATAACCATCGCCCGAGTCTTTGATCTGAGCGTTAGCCAGGGTGAACGTGTCGTCGTCACCAGCATTGGTCATTGCGATACCGGTCGAAGGATTCCAAGCGTTGTCATTCACCTGACCAACCATGTAGAGGTTACCGGTGTAAGGATCAATCTCGGGACCATCTTGTACCTTCACGGCGTCGAGCGAAACTTCCTTCGTTTCAAAGTTGAACAAGAAAGTCAGGTTGTAGGTGCCATTCTCGGTGAAGACGTAGTCCTGGTTGCCGTCGGGGCCAGAGGGATTACCCCAGCTCTCACCCCAAGCGTGATTAGCAGCCACCTTGTAGTACAGGGTGCTGGCAGTAATCTCGACATTGTTCTTCACCAGCTTGTACAGACCATCGGTTGCATCCAGGGTCATGTCATTGTCGGCATTAGCGGGATTCCACTCATCGCCGAAAATGGTGGCATTGTTACCGCAAACGGTAAAGCTGTCATAAGTGATGGGTGCCACATAACCCTTGATGATGAACTGGAGGTTGTTCAAGTCAAAGATTACAGTGTAATCCTCACCTGAACCATGGAACTGGTAAGAACCACTGCCGTTACCCTGCTTCTGGGTAGTAGTCCAGGTTTCGGCAGTGATGACTTGGTTATTGCCAGTGGTGGGACCATAACGGTGCGTGCCGTTGAATACATCCCAATTGGAGTTCAAACCATCTGCAAAGCAGAACCATACATCACCATCAATGTTGGCAACGTAGCTGTAAGTGCCATCACCATTGTCGGTCATCTCTACACCCGTGCTGGGATCCCATCCATTGCCGAGGGGAGATGTGCCCACAAGATAGATAGCCGCATTAGCGTTGATACCAACGAGGGCGATCATCAATGATAAAATTAACGTTAATTTTTTCATCTTGAATAAAATTTTAGATTAGTTAAACAATATGAATTAAAGTTGGTTTGTTCTGGTTCCTGAAACTCTTTTTAAAGTCGCTCAAAGTTACAACTAAAAATTACAAATACATTATAAAAAAGAAAGATTTTTTTCAAATTATTGCGCAATCGTTTGCACTTAGCGCACGGCAGTGCCTACCAATTCAAATGGTAATGCCTGCTGGATGCGCACTTGCGCAAACTCGCCGATGGCGAGTGGTTGGTCTCCCTTGGTGATGAGTACTTCGGGATCCACTTCGGGACTGTCCCACTGGGTGCGCCCGACGTAATATTCATCCTCCTCACGGTCCACCATGACGCGCAAGGTCTGTCCTATTTTTCCTTCCTGGATGTCGAGCGAGATGCCCTCTTGCAGTTCCATGAGTTGTTGCAGGCGCTCCTGCTTGACCTCCGATGGAATGTCATCGCTGAGGTGCTCTGCTGCCCATGTGCCGGATTCCTCGCTGTAGGCAAACGCGCCCATTCGCTCAAAACGTGCCTCACGAGTGAAATCCATCAACTCTTGGAATTCCTCTTCTCCCTCGCCGGGGAATCCTACCATCAGGGTGGTGCGGATGTGGATGCCGGGCACCTCACGGCGCAGGCGTTCCAGCAGGTCGAGGGTCTCGTTGCGGGTAATGTGGCGGCGCATGTTGGACAGCACCTTGTCGCTGATGTGCTGCAAGGCGATGTCCAGGTAGCTGCACACGTTGTCGTGGCTTGCCATCACGGGCAGGATGTCGTAGGGGAATTGGGTAGGGTAGGCATAGTGTAGACGTATCCACTCCACACCATCGATCTGAGCCATGCGGTCGATCAGTTCGGGGAGCATCATGCGCCCCTCCAAATCCAACCCGTAGGAGGACAGGTCTTGGGCTATCACGTTAAATTCCTTGACGCCTTGTCCCGACAAGCGGCGCACTTCATCGAGCAACTCGTCCATGGGCACCGAGGTGTGGCGGCCGGTGATGAGCGGGATGGCACAGAAGGCGCAGAAGCGGTTACATCCCTCCGAGATCTTGAGGTAGCAGTAATGGTCGGGCGTGGTCAATACACGTTCACGGGCAAGTTGGTCATGGTAAGCGTGTCCCAGGTCGGCAAGCATCTTTTTCCAATCAAACTTGCCGTACATGCGGTCCACCTCGGGCAACGACTCCATCAAGTCGGCACGGAAGCGCTCACTCAGGCACCCCATTACAAACAGGTTGCGAATCTTGCCTTGCCGTTTGGCCTCACCCAACTGCAGGATGGTGTCGATAGACTCTTGCTGTGCATCAGCAATGAATCCACAGGTGTTGACCACTACCGTCTCGCCGTCGATGCGGCTGGGGTTGTGGGCAACGCGGTATCCTGCCGCCTGAAACTGTCGCATCAAGTGTTCGCTGTCCACAAGGTTCTTGGAACAGCCCAGTGAGATGATGTCTATCTTGTTCTTCCGCATGAGATGTTTGTCCAGTCACACCTGCCTGTCCAGTCACTCACCGGTGATGCCAAACAGCGATTTCACAAACTCCTGTTTGTTAAAGATCTGCAGGTCAGTCATCTGTTCGCCCAAGCCGATGTACTTGACGGGAATTTGGAACTGATCGCTCACACCGATGACTACACCGCCTTTGGCTGTGCCGTCGAGTTTGGTGATTGCCAGGGCGTTGACTTCGGTAGCTGCCGAGAACTGCTTGGCCTGCTCAAATGCATTTTGGCCTGTCGAGCCGTCGAGCACAAGCAATACCTCTTGGGGAGCATCGGGCAGCACCTTGCGCATCGTGTTCTTGATCTTCGTCAGCTGGTTCATCAGGCTGATGTTGTTGTGCAAGCGGCCCGCGGTATCGATAATCACCACGTCGGCCTGCTGGGCCACAGCACTCTGGACCGCGTCATAGGCGACAGCAGCAGGGTCGGTGCCCATCTTATGCTTGATCACGGGAACACCCACGCGGTTGCCCCAGATTTCCAATTGCTCATCGGCAGCGGCACGATAAGTGTCGGCGGCACCCAGTACCACCTTGTTTCCTGCCTGCTTGAACTGGTAGGCGAGTTTGCCGATGGTGGTCGTTTTGCCGACGCCGTTCACGCCGACAACCATGATGACGTAGGGCTTGCTGTCCTCGGGTACGGTGAAGTCCTCGAGTTCGGCATTGTTATTGTCGGCAAGCATCTGCGAGATTTCGTCACACAACAATGCGTTGAGTTCCTCGGTGCCCACATACTTGTCGCGGGCCACGCGTGCCTGTAGGCGGTCGATGATCTTGACAGTAGTATCCACGCCCACGTCGCTAGTAACAAACACTTCCTCAAGGTTGTCAAGCACGTCATCGTCAACCGTCGATTTGCCGGCAACGGCATGCTTGATTTTCTCAAATACGCCCTGTTTGGTCTTTTCAAGCCCTTTGTCGAGCGTCTCTTTCTTCTCGCGTGAGAATAATTTCTTGAACAGTCCCATAATTTGTTCGGTTTTTGTTATTTGGGTACAAAGGTACAACTTTTTCTCGCGGTTATGCGAGCCGAGGAGTGATTTTTTGCTATTATGCGCAACTTTCACTAATTTTGCGCTCATCAATCACTCCAATGATATGAAACGCATTTCTTTTTACCTGTTATTGATGGTGATGTTGGCATCATGCGGCTCCAAGGAGGAGTCTCAGCCGCAGGAACCGTCACAACTGGAGCGGGAGATGACAGCTCTCTATGGCGAGAATAAGGTCATCGAGGGTGCCTATCCCGATTCGCTTGCTGTCGAGGCGTCCAATGGCATTTTTGTGGGGCAACGTGATAGTACGCTGTTGTCTTTCAAGGGTATCCCTTATGCCTTGCAACCCACAGGCGACCGCCGTTGGCAGGAGCCTAAGCCCGAGCCCGACAGCCGCCTTGTGCGCGAGGCGCTGTACTTTGGGCACAGTTCCATCCAGCAACGGTGGCAGTCGAGCGCCGCATCACTTTACCCGCAGGGTGAAGACTGCTTGACACTTAATGTGTGGACCGCTGCCGATGGCATGCGCACGGCCCGTCGTCCCGTGATGGTGTGGATTCATGGCGGATCCTACGTGTCTGACGGTACTGTCAATCCGCGCAATTGGGGCGACAAATTTGTCAAGGCTCACCCCGAAGTCGTACTCGTCTCAGTCAATTACCGTCTTGGGCTGTTAGGCTTCCTGGACTTGTCGCAGTTGCCTGATGGCAAGGCATTTTCACGTAGTGGTAACCTGGGTATTCTGGATCAGGTCGAGGCGCTGCGATGGGTCAAGCGCAACATCAAGGCCTTCGGCGGTGATCCCGAAAATGTGACCCTGTTTGGCCATTCGGCTGGCGCTGGCAGTGTGTCGCTGCTGGCAAGTATTGACGAGGCGCAAGGTTTGTTCCGTCGCGCCATCATGCAGAGCGGAAGTGTGGCTTTTACCAGCAGCCGTGAAGATTGCCTGCGTTTGACCAAGCGAGTGCTCGATGCAACCGGAGCCAAGTCTGTCGCCGACCTGCAGGCCCTTTCTCAGGACGACATGATTGCCCTCAACGACGAGGTGGGTGAGTTTTTCCGCTTCCCCGAGCGTGATGGCGTGGTTGTACCCGAGGATCCCTATGAGCGCTTTGGCGGTTTCAATGCCGGGATAGACATGCTCATCGGCACGACCCGTGACGAAACCCGTTACTGGATTGATGCAATGGGAGGTGAGGAAAACTTTGACATGGCCGTGCAGCTGTGGTATCTCTATATTTCCATGTCGCTAGACGGCACCCAGCGCAGCAGCGCCAGCCGCTTCCTTGACGTGGTTCCTGACGATAACCCCTGGCCTGTGGCTGAATTGCTGAACGACCTGATGTTCCGTGGGCCCGCTATCGAGATGGCACAACGGCATGCCACGTCGGGAGGCAGGACCTATATGTACTACTGGACCAAGCCTTTAAAGGACCCAATTTATGGCGCCTGTCACGGTGCTGAAGTCTCCTATGTCCTCAACACGGGACGCCAGATCAAGACAGGTGACCTTCATAATTCCGCATTGGCTGCCGAAGTGCAACAGATGTGGGTGAATTTTGCCACTACGGGTAATCCCAGCACTCCTGCGCACTACTGGCCCGCCTATGAGACAACGCAACGCGCCACAATGATATTGGGTGACACCATCAAGCTGGAAAATGATCCTCTCTCGGAGCAACGCCGCTTGATAGCACCGTTGATAAGCGATTATATCTCGCCTATTTTCAGCGATTTGCTTGACAAGGCGCCATGGTATTTGGGCATAGCCATAGGCACGCTTTTAGCCGTCCTATTGCTTCTCACGTGGTTAATTGTGAAAATCCGCCGATTCTTCAAGAAAAAAAACAAATGACATAACAATGAAAAAGATAATGTTGGCCTGCATGTTGGCCGTTTCGTCGTTGCTGGGAACTACAGCCCAGTCATATACCCCCACCGAGGCCAATCTCAAGGCTCGCAAGGAATTCCAGGACAACAAACTCGGTGTGTTCATTCATTGGGGCGTCTATTCGATGCTTGCCGATGGCGAGTGGGTGATGCACAACAAGCGCATCGACCGTGACGAGTATGCCCAGTTGCCCTCGGGCTTCTATCCGTCCCGCTTTGACGCCGACGAGTGGGTGCGTGCCATCAAGGACGCAGGTGCCCGCTACATCACCATCACGTCGCGCCACCACGACGGTTTTTCAATGTTCAAGAGTGCCGCAAGCGACTATAACATAGTGGATGCAACCCCGTTCAAGCGTGACGTGCTCAAGGAACTTGCAGACGCTTGCCAGCGCCACGGCATCAAGCTGCATTTCTACTATTCACACCTCGACTGGCATCGCCTGGACTATCCGTTGGGGCGGCACCAGCAGGACTTGCCCCATGACCCCTCGACGAACAACTGGCCCCAGTACTACAAGTTCATGAACGACCAGCTAACCGAGTTGCTGACCAATTACGGCCCTGTGGGAGCCATCTGGTTTGACGGCAAGTGGGAGCATGACACCGACCCTGTGCCTTTTGACTGGCAGCTCGACGAGCAGTATGCACTCATTCACTGTCTGCAGCCCTCTTGCCTCATCGGTAACAACCACCACGAGGTGCCCCTGCCTGGCGAGGATATCCAGATTTTTGAACAGGATGTGCCGGGTGAGAACACCGCGGGCTATTCGGGCGAGAACGGCATCAGCCAGTTGCCCTTGGAGACCTGCATGACGATGAACAGGACTTGGGGCTACAGGATCACTGACAAGGACTACAAGAGCAGTGACGAGATCATCAGCACCCTCGTCAAGGCTGCGGGCCGCAATGGTAACCTGCTCATCAACGTGGGGCCACGTCCCGATGGCTGCCTGCCTGATGAGGCACTGGAGCGCCTTCATGCTCTGGGTGAGTGGATGCGCCAAAACGGCGAAAGCATCTATGGCACGCGCGGCGGCATCATTCCGCCTCATGACTGGGGCGTAAGTACCCAGCGCGGCAACACCCTCTATCTGCACATCCTCGACCTGCAGGACGACGCCCTGTTCATCCCCTTGCAAGCCAAGCAGGTCAAGCAGGTGCGACTGTTCAGTGACAAGACCAGGTTGCGTTATGCCGCTTCGCCAACAGGCATCACCATCACGTTGCCTGCTGCCCCGAAATCGGTGGATACGATTGTCGAGGTAACCCTCAAGGATTAATCAACTATAACCTACTATACAATGAAGAAATCAATCATCCTCATGGCCATCCTGTTGATGGCATTAACTGTGAAAACCAATGCCCAGGACCACATGACCGAGTCCTGCACCAGCATCATGGTCGGCCGCCTTGCCAGTGCCGACGGTTCGGTCATCACGTCTCACACCTGCGACGCCCGTTACCGCACATGGATGACAATGACACCTGCTCGCGACTATGAGCGCGACACGGTCACCGCCATCTATCGTGAGCGTTTCCACACCAGTTCTCCCGGCGACGTAACTGGCATGGTGCAGACGGGAACCATACCGCAGGTTCGCCACACCTACCGTTTCCTTGACACAGCCTATCCCTGCCTTAACGAGAAGCAATTGGCGATGGGCGAGACCACCATCTCGGGCCGTGACACCTTGCAGAACAAGGCTGGAATGTTCATGATCGAGGAACTGGCACGTATCGCCCTCGAGCGTTGTTCGACAGCCCGTGACGCCATCCGATTGATGGGCGAATTGGTCAAGAAATATGGCTACGGTGACAGTGGTGAGTGCCTGACGATTGCCGACAAGAACGAGGCCTGGCTGTTTGAGGTGTTCGGCGAGGGCCCCAAGAAGGTGGGCGGCGTGTGGGCTGCCGTGCGCATTCCCGATGATGAAATTGCCGTGTCGGCCAACATCTCGCGCATCGGCACGCTCGACCTCAACGACCCCGACCATTACATGGCGTCGGACAACGTGTTTGACGTTGCCCGCAAACTGAAGTTGTGGGACGGCAAGGAGCCTTTCTGTTTCTGGAAGGCCTATAGCGGCACCAACTACCTCAAGCAAGTGAAGAATTACAGCACGCGTGAGCTTTATATTATGCAGCAGCTTGCCCCGTCGCTCGGCCTGACAGATTCAATCGAGAACCTGCCCGTGAGCATCAAGCCCGACAAGAAAGTGAGTGTCGAGGACGTGTCACGTCTGCTGGGCAGCTACTATGAAGGTACTGAACTTGACTTGAGCGCCCGTCACAAGATTCCTAATCCCAAACGCAAGGACAAACAGGGCAAGCTTGTCGAGAATGAGCCGGACAGCATCGTCTCGCCTGTGGCCAACCCTTGGATCACCAACGAACAGATGGCGATGTTCTATGCCATGGGTGACTCGGCGATGAAGTGGACACGCACCGTCAGCGTTCCATGGTGTTCTTATAGCACTGTAATTCAACTGCGTTCATGGCTCCCCGATGAGGTGGGCGGCGTGTGCTGGATGGCATTTGACAACCCTGGCCAGAGCCCCAGATTTCCCATCTTCTGCGGCAACACCGACCTGCCCTCATCAATAAAGGTGTGCGGTCACAGCGCCGAGAACGATGCGACAGCCCTGTGGCAATTCCGCAAGGCTAACCGCTTGGCCTCGCTGCGTTGGGGCGTGTTCCGCAAGACGCTCGAGCCTGCCCGTGACCATTTCTTGGAGAAAGGCTTGCGCGAGTTGCCCATGGTTGAGAAAAACTGGCAGGAAATGGCTGCAACCGACAAGGACCGGGCTGCTCAGTTGCTTAACGACTACACTGCCGACTGTCTGGGCGCTGCAGCCTACCGCTGGCAGCAAATGGCCCATGACTTCTGGCTCCAGACTTGGAAGGGGTTCTAACCCAAGCCGTCAGCGCTACGAATAATGAAATAAATGGAGAATGTGGCTGTTATCGACCCTTGATAATGGCCACATAAGTTATCAGGATCACGTTCATCATCAACGCATAGATGATGGCGGGAATAGCGATCAGGTCATTGTTGAACACCAGCGGGCTGCTGGCGATGGCGATGGCCTGAGTTGCATTCTGCATACCCACCTCAATGACAATGGTGCGGCGCTCCTTGCCGTTGAGCCGCATGGCCCTAGACAGTAACGCTCCACTTCCCATAGCCAACAGGATGAGCATACTGACAGATAAACCCAGTTGCCCGAACTTGTCGATGATGGCATCGCGATTCTGGAAGAAGAACACGCCGGCAAGGAAGATAAGGGCAGGGAAGGCGATGCGCGACAAGACATTGTGCATCTTCAAGGCCGCTGTGGACCATTTTTTCTTGACAATGATACCCACGACGATGGGCAGGAACATGAGCACGAGGTTCTGCATGACAAGTTTGCCCACGGGCAGGTGGACTTGTACGGTACTTCCTGCCGCGGTTGTAACCCACTCCATAATCAGCGGAACGGTAATTAGCGTGATGATGCTACTGCACGCGGTGAGCGACACCGACAATGCCACATCGCCCTTGGCCAGCATCGAGAACACATTTGAAGAACTGCCGCCCGGACAACAGGCGATGAGCACAAATCCGATAAGGAAAATCGGCTCGAGCCCGAAGGCTTGTCCAATGATCCATGCCAAAAGCGGCAAGATAATAATCTGGCCAATGAGACCGGCTAAAACTGGTTTCGGGCGCGTCTTGAACAGTTTAAAGTCCTCGATACTCAGGTTTAAGCCCAGCTCAAACATCAGCAAGGTTAAAATTGGCAGTACAATCCAAATGGTGTTCATGTCTATAATTAGGTTTAAATTTGCCGCAAAAGTACAAAATTTCGGCTTACTGGGCAATTATAGCTTTCATTATTGTAATCGGGTGCAATGCAGCCATGTTTCCCCGTGAATATGGATGCTACTGGAAACAATAGTTTTATAACACATTAATAATATAAATTATTAAAGCATATGCTGGTCAAAAAAATCTCAAATAGAGCATTCCTTGTTCCAATTTATTGACTTACCTTTGCAGCCGATTTCGTAAAAATTTTTTCTTCATATATGGCAAAAAACCTAGTAATTGTTGAGTCTCCTGCCAAAGCAAAAACCATTCAGAAGTTTTTGGGCAGCGATTATAAGGTGATGTCAAGTTTCGGGCACATCCGCGACTTGCACAAGAAGGATTTCAGCATTGATGTCGAGAATGGCTTCAAGCCGCTCTATGAAATCCCTGAGGATAAAGAGGATCAGGTAAAGAAACTCAAGGCCGAGGCTTCACAAGCCGATCTTGTGTGGCTCGCGAGTGATGAAGACCGCGAGGGAGAAGCCATCGCATGGCACTTGTTTGAGGTGTTGGGATTGTCCCCTGAGAACACCAGGCGCATCGTTTTCCATGAGATTACTGAGCCTGCCATTCTCGAGGCCATTAAGCATCCGCGCAGCATCGACCTCAACCTGGTGGATGCCCAGCAGGCCCGTCGTGTCCTCGACCGCATTGTGGGCTTTGAGTTGTCTCCTGTGCTGTGGCGCAAGATCATGCCGGGCTTGTCGGCCGGTCGTGTGCAGAGTGTTGCCGTGCGTCTTGTCGCTGAACGCGAAAAGGAGATTAAGGCTTTCAAGAGTGAGCCCTATTACCGCGTGTCGGCACAATTCAAGGGAGAGAATAGTGACGAGTTCTCGGCCGAACTGAATCAGCATTTTTCCAATCACGACGAGTCTCAGGCTTTTCTCGAGGCTTGCAAGAATGCTGATTTCAAGGTCGCTGACGTGACTGTCAAGCCCATGAAGCGCACTCCCGCTCCTCCTTTCACTACCAGCACCTTGCAACAGGAGGCTGCACGCAAATTGGGACTGTCGGTAAAACAGACCATGCGCTTGGCTCAGCGCCTTTATGAGGAAGGTTTGATAACCTATATGCGTACTGATTCGGTCAACCTGAGCAACTTGGCCTTGGGAACGATCAGCAAAGAAATCAAGGAGAATATCGGTGAGAAGTACCTCAAGGTGCGTCACTACCGCACTACCAGCAAGGGGGCGCAGGAGGCTCATGAAGCCATCCGACCCACCTACATCAGCAACCACACCATCACGGGCACAATCCAGGAAAAGAAACTCTATGACCTTATCTGGAAACGCACCATCGCGTCACAGATGGCTGATGCCGAGCTTGAGAAGACCACGGCCAACATCACTGTCGGTGGCCGCAGCGAGTTGTTTGTGGCTGAAGGCGAGGTTGTGAAGTTCGACGGTTTCCTCAAGGTGCATTTTGAGAGCACCGATGATGCTGTCAATGAATCGAAATCACGCATGTCGGGTGACCTGAAGATGTTGCCCGCGCTCTCAACGGGCGACCAACTGTCGGCAATGTCTATCTCGGCCATCCAGCGTTTCACACAGCAACCCAATCGCTATACCGAGGCCTCGCTGGTGCGCCGTCTCGAGGAATTGGGCATTGGACGTCCTTCCACCTATGCTCCTATCATCTCAACTATCCAGGATCGCCAGTATGTCGAGAGGGGAGAGGACAAGGGGCACAAGCGTGAGTATGAGGTCATTACTTTGAAGGGTAGCAAAATCACCTCGAGCAAGAAATCCGAACTTTTCGGCGCCGAGAAGGGAAAATTGATTCCTACCGATGTGGGAATGGTCGTGAACGAGTTCCTGGTGAAGTATTTCCCCTCAATCATGGACTATAATTTTACCGCCAAGATTGAAAATGAATTTGATGAGGTCGCCAAGGGCAATGTCGAGTGGAATAAGGAAATAGCTGATTTCTATGAGGGTTTCCATCCCAAAATTAGCGATGTGTCCTCGCTCAGGCTCGAACACAAGGTGGGCGAGCGCATCCTGGGTAATGACCCCAAGACCGGTTTGCCTATCATGGTCAAGATTGGCCGATATGGACCACTGGTGCAGATGGGTACTGCCGATAATGAGAACAAACCGCGATTTGCGTCCTTGCAGCGCGGCCAGAGTATCGAGACGCTGACGCTCGAGGAAGCGGTCAAGTTGTTTGACCTGCCGCGTGACTTGGGCGAGTTTGAAGGCGCTGGGGTGACGATTGGCGTTGGTCATTTCGGACCCTACGTCAAGCACAATGGCAAGTATGTCTCTATCCCCAAGGAGTATTCACCCACGGCCATCACGCTCGAGGAGGCTGTAGAACTGATCAAGGCGCAGCGTCAGGCCGAGGCCAAGAAGGTGCTCAAGACCTTTGACGAAGAGCCCGATCTCAAGGTGATGGATGGCCGTTTCGGACCCTACATCGTGTACAAGAAACAGAACGTGAAGATTCCTAAAGGCAAGGATGCCGAAGCGCTGACGCTGGAGGATTGCCGGGCTATTGTCGCCGACGAGTCCAATTTATCCAAGGGTGCCGCAAAACGCCGCACAACAAGGACTCGTACCGCTACCAAGAAACGGTAAGATTGATAAATATATTATAAAGCATTACTTGAGATTGTACGTGGTAAATATCTTATGTGCAATCTCTTGTTTTGTGATGATAGTTGCTTTTAAAAAGAATAATCAGTCTAAATAAGGAAAATAATACCTCATTTAGTGCTCGTATTAAAAAAAATCGTCGTAATTTTACCGACTGGAGACGATACCCCTAGTGTAAATAGTGGATTTCTTCACCAGAAATTTTAAGTCAACATCTTCTAGATTAATTACTTAGATAGTTGTACTTGAAGTAAATTTTAACTTTGGACAGCGTGCTTCTGCCCGAGGTGACATTTAAAATTTGACAACAACAAAAACAAACCAACTAAAAAACAAGAATTATGTCATTTTTCAAATCCATTAAGAGTGCCTTTGGTGGCTCCGACAACGACGATTATGATGTTTTCGGACAGCCAACGACGTTTGTCAATCCGTTTAGCAAAGATAAGAATGTGCCTGATCATGAACATGAGGACGAGGAGGTCGTGATTGAGGTGGACCAGCATGAGGAGTTTGCCATTGACGCTGAGTTTGCCGATAAGGCAGCGCGACTGATGAACGAACACACTCAGGCGGTTATCGATCTGATTAAGGGCACGTGGAAGAAAGAACGCGAAGAACTCTTGGCCAAGGTCGAGGACGCCAAGAAAATGGTCGAAGAGAATAAGGAGAAGATGCAAGCTGTCGAGGCCAACCGCCGTCAGGCGCAGACTCGTGCCAATGACCTGTCGGCCAAGGTGGCTGAACTTGAGGCGGCCCAAGAGCGTCTTGACATCGAGAAAAAGAGCCTTGAGAGCAGGCTCAAAGCCATGGAAGTGCGTGGCGACGGCTCCGACGAGTTGAATAAGAAAATTGAGGAACTTAACGCCACGATCGACGGGCTCCAGGGACAGATTGCTGAGCGTGACGCTGAGATCGAGCGTCGTGACAATATGCCCTTGCCTGCTGATGATGGGCCAAGCAAGGAGCAGCTCAACCAGCAGATCGAGCAACGCGATGAGCTCATTGAGCGCCTTCGCGGTAATGTGAAAGAGCTTGAGGAGAGGTTGGAAGCTGCCGCCGAGGAACTCAAGGGTGCCGAGGAGCTCCAAAAGGCTGTTGACCAAGTCGAGGAGTTTAAGGACAAGAAGAACTCTGAGATTGCCTCGCTTCGTCAGCAGATCATCGATCTCCAGAAGAGGGCTTCGGAGTTCGATGAACTGCGCAAGGCGCACATCATTCTCAAGGACGAGAATGAGGGACTCCAGAAAACCATCGACCAATTGGAGCAGACCGCCAAGCAGAATGCCGAGGTGCAGAACCGTCGCAGCATTGAGACCGGAAATCAGATTGATGGCCTCAAGCAACAGCTCGCTGCCGCAAGCGCAATGGCCGAGGACTTCAAGCGCAAGTACAATTCCTTAAGCGTTGACGGCAACGAGAAGGCTGCGAATTTCGCCAAGATTACTGCCGAGCGTGATGACGCCAAGGCTGAGCTCAAGCGCACTCAAGTGACGCTACAGAAGAAACAGCACGAGGCTCAGGCGATGACCGACGCAATTGCCGAGAAGGACCGTCGTATTGCCGCACTCACCCAGCAAATCGAGGAGTTGAGCAAAGGCCAGAGTGAGCGTTTTGCCGACACGTCGATCCAGGACGATCCTGCTATGCGCGCGATTGATGATATCGATTGGGAGGATGATGGCTCGATGCCGCCTCATCCCGGCGAGGATCCCCGTCAGTTGTCATTGTTTTGATAGTTGATAGAACACATATATTTATATAATATTTATATAACCCGGAGCGGTCATTGTCCGTTCCGGGTTTTAATTTGCTGTTTGTTAGCGGGTTGTTGTGGCTTTTGCCATGATTGGGATGAAAAGGCCATTGGTTTTGGTTTTGTTAAAGAGTGTTATTTTCAAAAGTTTTTCCCGAAAAAGTTTGGTCAGTATAAAAAGTGGTTGTAATTTTGCAACGCTTTTCGGCTCACGATATGGTAAATTGCGTGAGCGATTTTTTTGACGCCTTTTTGGGGCGGTGCGCCGCGGAGCTGAGAGATCATTGAAATGTTTGCAATGAGGAAATTGACA
>ONIL01000028.1 GCA_900317835.1 uncultured Prevotellaceae bacterium
TGTTGCCACTCCCGCGCTGCCCCTCGACTTGCATGTGTTAAGCCTGTCGCTAGCGTTCATCCTGAGCCAGGATCAAACTCTTCGTTGTTGTATTATCGTCTCTTCTTTTGCAAGAATAAATGAAAACGTGACACTCGACCGAAGTTTTCCAGTTCTCAATTCCTGGCCTCTGTGATCAGGTTGAATTCGTATCTTACTGCCTGTTGTACATCGTTTTAAACGACTCGGAATCGACGGGAACAACTAATAAATTGTCCCTTGTTCTCTTGTACTACTCATTGCTGCAAACATGTCAAAGAGCTATTGTTTAGCGCCACACCCGTGGCGAAAAGCGGTGCAAAGGTACTGCCATTTTTGAAACTGACAAATTTTTTTGCAACTTTTTTTACTTGAAATTATTGACAATTTGAGAAAAATAACGTTTAATTCACTGTAAAACAGCGCATTAAGCTAATAAAAAATTTTTTATTTTTTTTGCTGAAGGAGATGGGTTAACTGGACGAAATGGGCGAAATGGAGGGTTATGGGATCATACGGAAGAGACGTACGCCAATGTTGGTCTTGGAACGCTCAAGGTATTTGAAGAGGGGTTTGGACTCAAGCATCACCTTGCCACCCGACATGGAGGCATCGAGCAGATAGGGATCACCCTTGTCATCGACAATGACAATACCCATGTGGGAAATATCAAGCCCTTCAACCTTGGTCACGAGGCCAATAAAGTCACCTGAACGCAGAGCAGCCTTGAGGGCCTTGTCGTTGAGCCAGGAACGCTTAATGTAGGGGAAACGATGATTGCGCAATTCAAAGCGGCGAATCTTCTCGACCATGGCCGAATCATTCTTGAGCTGGCGGTAACTGTCGGTGTGGTGGGTCATGAAATCTATATTCTTGACCAAATAGTCGGCATGAGGCAAATCGGGGGTAATCTCCTGCATGTTGCCCCTCATGCGGTTGTCAATGATCCACTCGCTGATGTAGTGCAAGCGCGAGGAGTAGTCTCCCATCTCGCCATTGCGGTAACGCAGATTCTCGAGATTAGCGGCATAGTCGCGCCACGAGTACCGCCGGTTGAGCGTCGCACGCGCCAAGGCATATAGACTCTCGATAAAAGTCGTGCAGTCAAGTTCGTGGATGTTGATGGTAAGCAATTCTTCATCACCCTCAAGGGTATGGGCCACGTATGGCGTTCCCAACAATTCGCGTGCATAGAACTCGACAAGGGAGTTAGCTTCATCGAGGCCGCTGTCATACCCCTTCATCAGCAACTCGTTGATGCGAGTAGTGTCAGCATCACAGTGGAATCGCATCTGCTGAACGGTAGTGGCGGCATGAGCTACTGTCTGTTCTGACGGCCGCGGCGTGCAAGCCATCAGCAATATCGCGATCAAAAAAATAATTTGCTTCATCTTTATATCATTTACATTGATGACACAAAAGTACTAAAAAGACTTGAGATGATCGGCTCGAGGCATAAGTTTTTTCTTTTATATAATAATGTGTCATATTCCGCGACTAAAGTATAAAGAAAACAAAATTAAACCCCAGGGGCTGTTGATTGTCTAAAAAAATGTGTAACTTAGCAGGTTGAAAAAATGGAAAAGAGGAGATTTTTCATAGTATTGACGGCCATCATGCTCGCGACAGGGAGTCTGCTGGCTAGTGGGGAGAACGAGGTTATCGTCACCCGGCAAATGACCACGGGGCAACGCAACTCATTGCCCGAAAAGGCCATCACACTGGAACTGAAACGATTGGCATTCAACAAAAAAGCCGACGCCACCCTTGTTGACGCCATTCGCCAGGTAATGGATACCATCGCACAAGAGGATTACCAGAACCGCACCTTTGCGCTGCTGATTGAGCCCAAAACCGATGGCAGCGTAACAATCGCTGCCCAGAACGACGACATCGTGACACGCGGCAAGCAAGACGCAACGATTTACCTTGGCGACCTGGAGCATGGACGATATCACTTCGTGGTGCTCACAAGCAAGGACAACCAAAGCCTGCTGGAGCAGACCTTCAAGCGCCAAGGCAAGGTAAAATATGTGCAGGAGTTTGAGTTCGTGCAATACCCCACCCCACGCTATCCAACGATAGTCACGGGGCGTTGGACACCAAAAGCGGGATTCAAGTTTGACAGTATTGCCATCAACGAGGATCCAAACGGTGATCGAGACTCATTCGACACTCCCGCCGTCATGCAGGATTAACCAACAACCAGATAAAACGATGAACGAAGACCTTAAAAAAACCAATGACCTGAATTATGTGATCGCCATCGGACGCCAGTTCGGCAGTGGCGGCCGCGAGGTGGGACAACGCGTGGCCCAGATGCTTGATATCAACTACTTTGACAAGCAGTTGCTGCTCGAGGCATCGAAGGCAAGCGGCATCCACCCCGAGATGTTTGAGGCCGCCGACGAGCGCACCCCCAAGTTCTTCCCCAGCCTGTGGCCTTTGAACCTGGCCATGGCGGGCTCGACTTTCATGGGCGAGGTGACAATGAGCGACGAGAACATCTACAAGGCCCAGTGCCAAGTGATGAAAGACCTGGTGGACCGCAAGCCATGTGTAATCGTGGGCCGCACGGCCGACTATGTACTGCGCGACTACTGCACGGTCATCAGCGTGTTCCTGCACGCTCCCATCGAAGACCGCGTGAAGCGCATCATGGCTCGTGGTGACTGCGACACACGCGAGGCCGCCGAGAAACGCGCCGACAAGGCCAACAAACTGCGCGCCGAGTACTACAACTTCTACACCGACAAGCTGTGGGGCCACGCCGAGAGTTATGACCTGTGCCTGGACTCTAGCCTGCTGGGTATCGAGGGCACCGCACAACTCATCGTCGACTACGTCAAGCGCCGCCTGGAATAAAAACAACGACAGTTCAAGTATAAGATAACAAGAAATGCAAGAAGCACAAAACAATAAATCTTAATAAGAAAGGAACATTCTTAATTTCATTAGTCGCTGACATAATGGGCGCGTTTTCACATCTTTTAGGATGGAAAGGTTGTGGGGGTGGAAGATTGTGTGTACCTTTGACCTTCTTTTTGTGAAACATTGATTTTAACACGGAAATGACTGATAAGATCACCAATAAAATCACTAAGATTGTGTTGACCGGTGGCCCCTGCGCGGGCAAGACAACCGCTATGGCACGCATTATTGAGCACTTCAGCAGCCTGGGATTCCAGGTATTCGCCATTCCCGAGGTGCCCACGATGTTCAGCAGCGCTGGCGTGAATTACCTGACGCATAACAAGACCTTATTCTTTGAGGCCGAAAAATCGACGCTCAACATCCAGCTTGCCCTCGAGGACCACTTCGCCAAGATGGCGGCCGAGTGCAGCAAGCCCGTTCTCATCGTGTGCGACCGCGGCACGATGGACATCAGCGCCTATGTTTCGCCCGAGATTTGGGAGGCATTGACCGAAGAGATGGGCACCAATACCGTGAAGTTGCGCGATGCCCGCTACGAGGCCATCCTGCACATGGTAACGGCAGCAGCTGGTGCCGAGCAGTTCTACACCAACGAGAACAACAAGTTCCGCAGCGAGGATGTGGAACTGGCACGTGAGCTCGACCGCAAAGTACTGAGCGCTTGGACGGGACACCCCCACCTGAGGGTTATCGGCAACCAGACGGACTTTGACGACAAACTGCGCCAAGTGCTGAACGAGATCTCGACAGTGCTGGGTGTGCCTAGCCCCATCGAGCAGGAGCGCAAGTACATTGTCAAGGTTACGGGCGAAATCCCCGACTACACTGAGAGCGAAATCACCCAAACCTACCTGCTGAGTGAGCCAGGCACCGAGATGCGCGTGCGCAAACGCGGCTGGCAGGGTAGCTACGTCTATTTCCAGACCATCAAGAAGACCGTGAGCAGCGACAAGCAGATCGAGACCGAGCGCCGCATTACTGCCCAGCAGTATGTGGACCTGCTGCAGCTGGCCGATCCCAACCGCAAGCCCATCAGCAAGATGCGCAAGTGCTTCGTTTGGAAAAACCGCTACTTCGAGCTCGACACCTACATCGAGCCCAAGCTAGGTATGCAAATCCTTGAACTCGAGGGAGTTCGCGAGGGTGACGAGGTGGAAATGCCGCCATTCATCAAGGTGGTTGAGGATATCACTGGCAACGAGAAATATTATAATTATCAGCTATCCCTACGATAATCCCTCATCCAATCGCTCAAGGCAAGGAACAAGATGATATTGAACAAGATACTGCTGCAGATTCCCATTGCGGCTCCCGACACAGCTGCAGCCAACAAGATCCAAGAGGCGACCCATGCCGTGACATCGCGCGTGGACTCACTGGCGACGAAGTTGAATCCCGACTCGATTGCGGCGATGACACCCGACAAGATTGTTGACCAGTTCAAGTACCTGGACCTGGGCAGTCTGGTCACTTCATTGTCGAGCCAGCTCATTTCGCTGGGTCTGCGCATTCTTGCCGCCATCCTGATTTTCTACATCGGCAAATTCATCATCAACAAGATTTATAACCTGGCGCGCGCCATCATGGTACGCAAGGACTTTGACCGCTCGTTGATTTCGTTCTTGCTCAGTTTCATCCGCATCACACTGCTGTTCCTGCTCATCATCACCGTCATCGGCGTCCTGGGCATTGAGACCAGCTCGTTCATTGCCATCTTTGCCAGTGCCGGTGTCGCTATCGGTATGGCCCTCAGCGGCACGTTGCAGAACTTTGCCGGCGGAGTGCTCATCCTGCTTTTGAAGCCCTACAAGGTGGGCGACTATATCGAGTTCGGCGAGTTAAAAGGCACTGTGCGCGAGATCCAAATCTTCAATACCATCATCAACACCTATAACAACGACCGCATCGTCATCCCTAACGGCGGATTGGCCACCAGTTCACTGAAAAACTTCAGTGCCGAGCCCTACCACCGCGTGGAGTGGCGTGTGGGCATCAGCTACGGCGACGACGTGGACAAGGCACGCAAGGTAATTCTCGACATCCTAGCCAACGATGGCCGTGTTGTCCACACCGATGCCGACGTCAAGGAGGACGAGCAACCCACCGCGGCTGTCACCGAAGAGCATGAGCCGAAGCAGATGCCCTGGTGGCAACGACTGTTCCACTGGCATCGACGCCGCACCGAGGAATTGCGTGAGGAGCACGAGGCCAAGCTTGCCGCGCTCATCCCCAAGCCCGATTACACGCCCACGGTGGCCGTCGAGAGCCTTGGTGACAGCCAGGTGACCCTGATTGTCCGCGCATGGACCGAAATTGTCAACTATTGGGGCGTGCTCTATGATGTAAACGAGCAGATTTACAAGCAACTGCCTCATCACGGCCTGCACTTCCCGTTCCCCCAAATGGACGTTCACGTTAATAGTAATAATTAACAGATAATAGTGATGAGGGCTGGTATTAATTTGCTTGTGTGCTTGATGGTGGTTTTGCTCGTGTCGGGGACGATGATGGCACAGGTGGTCAATTCTATCGGCGAGGAGAACATGAAGGTGCCACAAGGACTGAAACCGCAGTCGAAGGCTGAAACGCCTCTTATTGCCGATATCGATGCCGAGACACCCTATTTCCAATATCTCGACTCTGCTCAGAACTACATTTACAGTCATGACTGGCCCATGGCCGAGCAGTGGCTGCTCAAGGCTTTCACGAGTGACCCTGACAACCCAGGTAACTCAATGGTATTGAGCAACATCGCCACGCTGCAACGCTATCAGGGCAAACTCGCCGAAGCGGTAAAGAACTATTCGCTGGCCCTCGACATGACGCCTCATGCCGTGACGTTGTTGTTGAACCGGGCTGCACTCTACGTCGAGATGGATAGCGTCGAGAGGGCAATAGACGATTATGAGCGCGTGTGCGAACTCGACCCCTATGACACCGAGGCCCGCTATTCGCTCGGGGTGCTGATTATGGAACAGGGCAACACAAAGCGCGCCGAAGACCTGTTCAACGAGATTAAACGCATCAACCCCAATTCAGGCCTTTACCACGAGGGTATGGGCCTGCTGAACAAGCGAAATGGCAACTATGCGCGTGCAGCCGAACTATTCACCCAGGTCATTAAGGTTCAACCTAATGCCCAACTGCTGGGCAACCGCGCCGACTGCTACCTCATCCTCAAGCGCCTCAACGAGGCCGAGGCCGACATCCGCACCGCCCTCGAGATGACTCCCGACGACCCCTACCTGTATCTGTTGCGAGCCAAATTGAACAAAATGCGCTTTGAGCGCGACCAAATGAACCGCGACATCGACACCGCAGTTTCCCTGGGGCTGAGCCGCGACTACATCCTCAACACCCTCGAGGAATAATCATCTTTTCACTTGCTACCTGCCTGCTCCACGAGGCGTCGGCCCAAAGCGTGGGCGGCCTCCAAATCCTTCGGGAACTGGGTATCCCGTTGGGCCTGCTTTGCAGCTACATCAAATGCAGCAGCATCATAGCGGTTGTAGTCGTTGAACTGCCAGGTGTTCAGTGCCAGCAACACCTCGGTGGGACCGAACATACCCAACTGGCGGGCACTGGCTTCGAGCAGCACGTCATACTTGATTTGCCGGTAAATGTCCTCGTTAGGGCAGTTCATTGTGTAGATGGTCGCCGAGTGAATGACCTTATTGACCACAGGATGGCTGTAGTCCGAGTAATTGACAGCAGGAAAAACAAGGCGTTCCATGAAGGCGCGCAAGTTGGCACTCGGATAGCTGCAATAGACGGGCGATCCGCAAACGAGAACATCGGCCTCGACGGCCTTCTCCAGAATGGGCAGCAAGTCGTCCTTGAACGAGCAGACGCCCTTGCGGCCTCCCTTGACCTTGCAGGCAAAACAACTCATGCAACCCTTGTAATTGAGGCTGCGGTCATACAGGTTGACCAGTTCAACCTCGGCACCGGCCTCGCGCGCACCCAGCATCGCTTGCTCCAGCATCAGCGCCGTATTCATGTTCTTGCGGGGACTCCCGTTGACAAATAATGCTTTCATTTTAATCTGTTTTAAGTTTATAGTGGAAAGTGTACAAAGGTAACTAATTATCCTCACAGCAGCAAATGCTTCTTGACTTTCAATCTTAATTTGTGGCATCTCGAAGTCGAAAACTCCCTATTCCTGACGCCAAACTACCAAGAATTCACTACCTTTGCAGTTGAAATGAGAAAGAAAAAGGATATTCCGGTTATTGAGAACTTTGAGATTACGGGTGTGGCGGCCGAGGGGAAAAGCCTCGGGCGCTGGAACGACCTCGTGGTGTTTGTCCCCTTTGGTGCCCCTGGCGACGTAATTGACCTGAAAATCGACCGCAAGAAGCATAGTTATGCCGAGGGCCATATTGAACGCTTGGTCAAACCTAGTCCGTTGCGCGTTGAGCCCATGTGTGAGCACTTTGGCCTGTGTGGCGGCTGCAAGTGGCAGCACCTGCCCTATGACTACCAACTGCAGTGCAAGCAGCAACAGGTGGTGGATGCCATGGAGCGCATTGCCAAGGTTCCCATCCCCGCCATCAACCCCATACTGGGATCGGCTGCTACAACACATTACCGCAACAAACTGGAATTCACGTTTTCCAACAAATGTTGGCTCACGCGTGAGCAACTCGACAGCGGAGCTGAGTTCCCCGACCGTAACGCTGCTGGTTTCCACATCCCCGGAGCTTTTGACAAGGTGCTTGACATCAAGCGCTGCTGGCTGCAGGACGACATCAGCAACGAGATGCGCCTGTTCATCCGCAACCACTGTGTCGAGAAGGGTTATTCCTTCTATGACATCCGTGGACAGCAGGGTTTCATCCGCATGACCATGACGCGCACCGCCAGCACAGGTGAGGTGATGCAGGTCATCGTGTTCGGCGAGGACAATCAGGCGGTTATCGATGACGTGATGAGTGCCGTGCATGAGCGTTTTCCGCAGATCACCTCGCTGCTCTACGTCATCAACCTCAAGGTCAACGACTCGCTGGCCGACCAAGAATTCATCACCTACAGCGGCCGCGACTACATCGAGGAGGAGATGGAAGGCTTAAAGTTCCGCGTGGGGCCCAAGTCGTTCTACCAGACCAACTCCCGCCAAGCATACGAACTTTACAAGGTGGCGCGCCGCATGGCTGCTCTCACAGGTGACGAACTGGTCTATGACCTGTACACAGGCACGGGCACTATCGCCAACTTTGTCGCCCGGCAGGCCCGCCAAGTCATCGGCATCGAGTATGTCCCCGAGGCGATTGAGGATGCCAAACTCAATTCCCGCGTGAACGGCATCGAGAACACCCTGTTCTACGCCGGTGACATGAAAGACGTGCTCACCGACGGGTTCATCGCCGAGCATGGCCGTCCCGAGGTGATGATCATCGACCCACCCCGTGCCGGCATGCATGAGGACGTGGTCAAGGTTATTCTCAACGCCGAGCCCGACAAGTTGGTCTATGTGAGCTGTAATCCCGCAACCCAGGCGCGCGACATCGCCATGCTCGACGAGAAGTATCGCGTCATGGAAATCCAACCCGTGGATATGTTCCCCCATACCCATCACGTTGAGAACGTCGCCCTGCTCGAGAAGAAATAGTCACAAATGACCTAATAGGTCTTCAAAAGTCCGCAATTATCGTTAATAAACCTTATTGTTAGGGTCTTTGGAACGATAATTGCGGGATTTTTTGTAAATTTGCAAGTTAAAAACGCAGATTATCTATTCAATAATGTCACAAGACAAGCAGAATCAAACTATAGAGAACGCCGAAGATTCAAGGGTCCAAGCGTCAGATAACTATGGCGGCTATGACAGGCTGGTGACGCTCACTCCACGTGAGCACATCCGCCAACGCCCAGGTATGTACATTGGCAAGTTGGGCGACGGCTCGCAAAACGATGACGGCATCTATGTCCTGATCAAGGAGGTCATCGACAACAGTATCGACGAATTCAACACTGGTTACGCTAAGCCGACTATCGACATCGACGTGATAGACGGTACGGTGACCATCCGTGATTACGGACGCGGCATCCCCTTGGACCAGGTCAAGGCTGCCTCCTCCAAGATGAACACTGGTGCAAAATATGACACGCAAACCTACAAACGCTCGGTCGGCCTGAATGGTGTGGGCATTAAGGCGGTCAACGCCCTGTCCACCGAGTTCTACATCCGCAGCGTGCGCGACGGCCAGTGCTCATCAGTGCTGTATCATGAAGGTATCGCCAAGGAAGAAAGCGGGATCATCACAGCCGCCGACGGCGAGGAGAACGGCACACTCGTGCGCTTCACCCCCGATAACAGCATATTCAAGAACTACGAGTTCCGTGAGGAGATCATCGAGCAGATGATCAAGAACTACTCTTACCTGAACACGGGACTCACGCTCATGTTCAACGGCAAGAAATACCACTCCCGCAATGGTTTGAGCGACCTGGTGAAGGAGAACATGACCAACGACCCGCTCTATCCGCTGATGCACTTCACCGGCGATGATATCGAGGTGGTCATCACCCATGCTGCTCAGTTGGGCGAGGAGTTCTACTCGTTTGTCAATGGTCAGCACACCACCCAGGGCGGAACGCACCAGAGCGCATTCCGCGAGGCGCTGTCTAGGACTATCAAGGAATTCTACGGCAAGAACTTCGAGTATAGCGACATACGCAACGGCATCGTCGCCGCCATCAGCATCAAGGTTGAGGAACCCGTGTTCGAGTCCCAGACCAAGATCAAGTTGGGCAGCAGCATCATGTGGAAGGATGGCCCGACAATCTACAAGTTCATCAACGACTTCATCAAAAAGGAACTCGACGACTACCTGCACAAGGCACCCGAAACCGCCGAAGTTCTCCTGAAAAAAATCCAGGACAACGAGCGCGAGCGCAAAGCCATCGCCGGCGTTAGCAAGCAGGTGCGTGAGAACGTCAAAAAGGCGGCTCTGCACAACGACAAGTTGCGCGACTGCCGCGTCCACTTCAACGACTCACGCGCGCCCAAGGACAACGACCGCCGTGGCGAGAGCTCTATCTTTATCACCGAGGGTCTCTCGGCCAGCGGCTCGATTACCAAGATTCGCGACGTCGAGACCCAGGCCGTGTTCTCGCTGCGAGGCAAGCCGTTGAACACCTTTGGCCTTGACCCGAAGAAAGTCATCACAAACGTAGAGTTTGCCCTGTTGCAAGCGGCGCTCAACATCGAGGACGGCATTGATGGCCTGCGTTACAATAAAGTCATCATCGCCACTGATGCCGATGTTGACGGCATGCACATCCGACTGCTGCTCTTGACCTACTTCCTGCAATTCTGTCCCGAACTCATCAAGACCGGGCACCTGTATATCCTGCAGACGCCGCTCTTCCGCGTTCTCAATAAGAAAGAGGCCAAGCGCAAGAATCGCTCGACCAAGCGCGAAGTTAAACCGCAAAAGGTAGAGACCTATTACTGCTACAACGACGAAGAACGACTCACTGCACTCAACAAGTTGGGCGACGATGCCGAGATTACCCGATTCAAGGGCTTGGGCGAAATTTCGCCCGACGAATTCAAGGATTTTATCGGACCCGATATGCGTCTTGACCGCGTGCAGCTGCGCAAGGAGGATTCCGTCAAGCAGATGCTGGCTTTCTTCATGGGCAAGAACACCATGGAGCGTCAAGGCTTTATTATTGACAACCTAGTAAATGAGGATGATGAAGACATCACAGTACATTGATAACGAAGGAAAGCGCGTGGCGTTATTCCCCGGGTCATTTGATCCCTTTACCCGCGGCCACGAGTCTATAGTGAGACGCGTCCTGCCCCTGTTCGACCGATTTGTCATCGCTATTGGCGTGAATGCCGACAAGCGTTCATTCATGACAGCCGAGCAGCGCAAAGCATTGATTCAAAGCATATTCAAGGACACGCCACAAATTGAGGTCATTACTTACACTTGCATGACTGTGGATGTGGCCCGCGAGGTCGGGGCACAGTTCATCGTGCGCGGTGTGAGGCTCATCCAGGACTTTGAGAACGAGAAACACCTGGCCGAAATCAACCGCGACCTGACCGGCATCGAAACCATCCTGCTCTACACCTTGCCCGAGTACAGCCACGTGAGCAGCAGCATCGTGCGGGAACTGTTCAGGTATGGTCAGGACATCAGGCCATATCTGCCAGAGGGCGCCGACCTGTCTCAAATCCCGAATCTATTGACCAAGTAACTTTCAACTCAACCAAATTGAACAGAACATGAAGAAGATATTACTGGCCATCCCCATGTGCCTGGCATTATCCCTCACCACCACCGCCCAGCGAGCCATGCCACAAGCGATGCAGAAGTTGCTGAACGCCGAGTATGCCATCGCAAGCCTGTATGTGGACTCCGTCAACGAGGAGAAACTGGTCGAGGATGCTATCAAGGGCATGCTCGAGAACCTTGACCCGCACTCATCCTACACCGATGCCAAGGAGACCAAGGACCTAGAAGAACCGTTGCAGGGCGAATTCAGCGGTGTGGGAATCCAGTTCAACATGAACCAGGACACGCTCTACGTCATCCAGACTGTCCCTGGCGGCCCCAGCGAGCGGGTGGGAGTGCTGGCCGGTGACCGCATCATCACTGTCAACGACACAAGCATTGCCGGCGTGAAGATGAAAAACAGTGACATTCAGAAACGCCTGCGTGGCAAGAAGGGCACCCAAGTGACCATCAAGGTAAAACGCCCTGGCGTGAAAGAATTGATCACCTTCCGCATCACGCGTGATAACATTCCCTTGCACAGCATCGACGCCAAGTACATGCTGGACGATCATACCGGCTACTTGCGCATCTCGCGCTTTGGAGCCAAGACCCACGAGGAAATGATGGACGCCATGAAAGAACTCAAGAAACAGGGCATGACACAACTCATCATGGACTTGAGCGACAACGGCGGCGGCTACCTGAATGCAGCCATCGACATGTGCAACGAGTTCCTGGACCGCGGCCAACTGATGGTGTATACCGAGGGCGAAAACAATCCACGCAACGAGGCTAATGCCAACGGATGGGGCGAATACAAGGACCTGCACATGGTGGTCATGGTCAATCAGTACTCAGCATCGGCAGCCGAGATCTTTGCTGGCGCCATGCAGGACTGGGACCGCGCTGTGGTGGTGGGACGACGCACCTTTGGCAAAGGGTTGGTTCAGAGGCCGTTTAAGTTTGACGACGGCTCGATGATGAGGTTGACAGTCGCACGTTATTACACGCCCAGCGGCCGTTGCATCCAGAAGCCCTACGACCGCGGCAACAAGAAGGCCTATGAGAAGGAGCTGCTCGACCGCGCCAACGAGGGTGAGTACTATTGCCTTGACAGCATCCAATTCAACGACACACTGCGCTATACCACTCGCCTGAATGGCCGCACCATCTATGGCGGCGGTGGTGTGATGCCTGATGTATATGTTCCCATCGACACCAGCGAGTACTCCACCTACTACCGTGACCTGACTGCCAAGGGCATCATCAACCAGTACGTGATTAAGTACGTGGACAAGAACCGCAAGCCCATCAGCAAGCAGTACAAGACCCTACAGGACTTTGACCAAGGCTTTGTCGTGACCGACGAGATGATGAAAGATTTCATCGCCATGGGCGAGAACGACAGCGTCAAGTTTGACGAGGAGAAATACCGCACCAGCGAACTGCTGCTCAAGGACATCATCAAGGGCCTGATTGCCCGCGACGTGTATGGTGACCAGAGCGCCTACAACGTCATCATCAACCATCGCAACCGCGACTTGCAGGCAGCCATCGACGTCCTCAACGACCGTGAACGATACGACCGCCTGTTGCGTGAAGGCAACCCCGAGTATGAACGCTTGGTCAAGCGCCCTTGACACACCTAACAGATAGCCTATATTAAAGAGAAATCCCACAAAACCTGTAAAAGGCTTTGTGGGATTTCTCTCGCAAGGCATTTCAGTCAGTTTTCACCTTTATGCTTTGCCCAGGAGCCGTTATATCACATTCAAGACATGTGACCGCGCTCCTCACCATCAAATGGAGGTGGGGGTGTCAATGGCCCGTTTCCAGGCAGGGGAGGAGGAGTCATGCGGGCCTGATCCCGCGAACGCAACTCATTAATGCGACGCATGGTGCTCTTATAGACGCGCCAAATAAGCAGAACGAACAAGATATTCAGCACAACCGAGAGCGTCGGGGCCGCGATGCCCTCACTGAATGCTAACGCGTCATAAATCCAATGAATCAAGATGGGTACAGCCAGCACACAAACAGCAGTAACATTACTACGGTCACCAAAGTGGCGCTTACTGTAGAAATAACCCATCGCGCAGGCAATGGCGAAGTGGGCGGGTACTGCAGTAACACCGCGGATGATACCCGTGAGCAGCCACGCTTCACCCTGGAGAAGGTAGAGCACATTCTCGGCAGCGGCAAAGCCAAGGCCGACGCATGCCGCATAGACAATACCATCGAAATACTCGTCGTAATAGGAATTCTTGCGCAAGAAGAGCCACAACATCAACAACTTGGCGCTCTCTTCGGGCAATGCGGCGGCAAACAGGGCTGTCGATACCGCCCCAGAATAAGAGCCCAAATCATACACCATCAGTCCTGCTATCTGCATGAAAGATGTGATCACGACTGTCACAAATGTAGAGCCCACTCCATAGAAGAATGCCTTGTAAAGCATACCAGGCGGCTCAGGACGCACCGAATCCTTTTGATAAATCCACCAGCCCAAGATCAGTGCCGGTATCAATGCAGTGATTATGATGAGTATCATCATCCTTCATTTTTTAAAAGCACCCAATGAAGGTCACAAAGAGGGCTTCATCGGGTGCATTATATCACCAGTTGATTAATTCTTTACATAGCAAGGCGGAAACCCAACGAGTAGTTGCGGCTACCAGGTGCCTCATAGTTGCGGAAGGTCACACGCAGGTCGCTGCCAGAGCTGAACCAGCCGCCACCACGGGTCACACGACGTGAGCCTGTCTCGGGGCCAGCGGGATCAACCTGAGCATCCTCGGTGTAGGGGCCATACCAGTCGCTGCACCACTCATAAACGTTACCGCTCATATCGCTCAAGCCCAACTCATTACCATGCTTTCCACCGACAACATGGGTACCATAATCGGGGCTGTCAACACCCTGTGCATAGCTGTTGAAATAGTACCATGCCACTTCCTCAGGATTGTCACTGCCTGCATAGAGCGTGCCGCCACTCTTGTTGCCTCCACGGGCTGCATATTCCCACTCGGCTTCGGTGGGGAGACGGAATGTCTTGCCAGTGAGCGCATTCAAGCGGGCGATGAATTCCTGGCAATCCTCCCAGCTCACCTGCTCGACGGGACGGCGCAGATCACCAGTGAATCCGCTGGGGTTAGTGCCCATCACAGCCTGCCACAGTTCCTGCGTCACCTCGGTCTGGCCAATGCTGTAAGGCGACAGGGTCACCTCATGTGCTGGCAGTTCATCGAGATTGGCAACACCGCTTTCTACCATTGCCGAGTCAACACCCATCGTGAAAGTGCCGCCCTCGACGGGAACCATCATGAACGACACGCCATTCACAGTGAACATGCCCGGAATGATGTTATAGTTCTGCATTCGCTCAATGAACGAGTTGGCAGCAATCTGCAACTCAGCGAAGTTATCATCGAGTACCGAACTGCAATCCAGCAACAGCATCACCAGAGCACTGGAGTAAGTGCCGACAACATCGGGCAAACGGCTCACCGTAAACTCGGTGCTGGCCTCCCATGTGCCGGGATCCTCTACCCAGTACCATTCCTGGATGTTCTTCTTCTCGATGCGCTCCTCGCTGTCGAGCTGAATACCTTCAAACACCAGAGTAACAAACATACCGTCAACTGCAGTTGCAGCAATGCTGTCACCAGCGGTACAGGTCATGCCGTGGTAGGTGATGTTGGTCAAGCTGCGGGTTTTCAGCGAGAAAGTACCCTCGATGTACACCTGTGACTCGGCCACAGTGTTTTCATCCACCTCGTCAAGGGTGAAGCGGATGCGCGTTCCTGTTCCCACACCGGGGAATACAAGCGTCAGCGTCTCAGACATGTTGCGGCGCACCAGATCCTCGGCAATCTCCTGGAACTTGGTATTCACCTCGCTCATGTTGCTCACCTCCATCGCCTTGGTCGAGTCACTCGACAAGGCATACAGATTGGAACGGAACTGGTTGGCATCCTTCACATTCTCGTTGATCAGGCCAACAGTGTAGGCCTTGATGGGACGGCCATAGACACGCTGGTCAGCGATGCGGGCACTCAGGGCCTGTGCATACTCGGCCTCGGTCTCATACTTGTCGGTCATCATCAATGAGCCTTGGTCCAAGCCTTCGGTAAACGTCACCACGGCGACATTCTGAAGATTCTTTGGATACTGAGCCGAATTGAGCTCATCAAGAGCCTTGTCAACTGAATAATAGAGCAAGCGGCCCGGCTGAGTCGTGAGCGAACCCACAAATTCATTGAAGCCTCCCACTGTTGTCGAGTCAAGGTAGGCAATAGGTTTGCTTGTGAGCGTCTGGTTAAAGCCTGTCACGCCCATATACATTCCCACCTCGGCGGTCGGCACAACGGGACCATTCAAGATAATCTCAATCAGGTAATTGATATCGGCTATATTGATATCACCGTCACCGTTTACATCACATTTGGGATCGTAAGGGCCACCCAAAACGATGTTGATAACAGCATTGACATCGGCGATGTTCACATCGCCATCGGCGTTCACATCGCCATCAATGTTGCTCGAATAATGACGTGGCCCAGCCAGCGCCATCACTGTTGATAGTAATATCAACGAAAAAAGCGTAGTCAGTCTCATGTTTTTGAATGTATTAATTTATTGATAATTTTAATTTCCACACATTTGCCAATTGCTATCGTCATCGATAGATATTTCCAAAAACAACCTACAAAATTAAACTTTTCTATCCAAGTGCACAAATTTTTAGGATAATAGTTATTAACATTTTCAACTACACGGTTTTCGTCATCGGCATGAAGGGAAAGAAATAAAGAAAAAGTGAGTGTTTTGGTACCCTCCCATGGTTATTTCACATATTTTGCTTATCTTTGCCGATTAGAAACCAAAGCACCAAAGCTTATGAACAGATTTGTAGAACTGATTCCCCAACAACGTGATAAGTATGGTGAGCGTGAGGCTTTACGCTTTCGTGACTACAGGACACAGATATGGTCATCCATCACCTGGAACGGATTTGCCGATATGATCGACCGCGCCGCAGGCGCGTTACTCACCGGCGGCGTTGAGGCCCAAGGACGTGTGTGCATATTCACCCAGAATTGCCCCGAGGTGCTGATCACTCACTTCGGCGCCTTCTATAACCGCGCAATTCCGGTACCCATCTACGCCACGAGCAGCCGCGACGAGGTGGCCTATATCGTCAACGACTCGGGTGCGACCATCCTGTTTACTGGCGACCAAGGCCAGTATAACATCGCGCGCCAGGTCATCGGCGACTGCCCCACCCTCAAGTTCATCGTCACGCTTCATCCCGACGTGAAGCATGATGCTGATGACAAAACCTCCTTGACGTGGGAAGAGTTCCTGCTCACAGGCGACAAACTCAGCAAAGATTTGCTCAAAGAGCTCGAAGCGCGCAAGCAAGCCGGCACCCCCGATGACACGATGTACCTGATTTACACCTCGGGCACAACAGGCATCCCCAAGGGCGTGATGCTCATGCACAGCAACATGAATGCCGCCATGGATGCCCATCATGAGCGCTTTGACGCCTTCATCGACGACAAGACCGACGTGTCGTTGAGCTTCCTGCCGTTCAGCCACGTGTTTGAGCTGGGATGGACCATGGTGTGCCTCACCAGCGGCATCCGCGTCGCAATTAACTACAACCCCAAGGAAATCCAGCGCGCCGTCAAGGAGGTCCAGCCCAACTACATGTGCAGCGTGCCGCGCTTCTGGGAGAAGGTGTACACCGCCATCAACGACAACCTTGCCAGCGCCAAGCCCGTGGTGCGCATGATGGTCAAGCAGGCCATCCGCGTGGGCAAGACGCGCAATATGAAATATGCCCGCCTGGGCAAGAAAGCCCCCGCGCTGATCGAGCGCCAGTACCAGTACTTCGAGAAGAAGGTCTTCAAGAAGCTGCGCGGTGCCATAGGCGTGGTCGACGGCAAGATGTTCCCCACCGCGGGAGCGATGCTCAGCGACAACATCACCGAGTTCATGCATGCCGTGGGCATCAACATCTGCATCGGCTATGGCCTGAGCGAGACCAATGCCTCGGTGAGCTTCTTCAAGCCCGGAGAGTGGACATTGGGCACCATTGGCATGCCCATCTCGAGCATCCAGGTAAAAATCGGCGACAAGAATGAGATTCTCGTCAAGGGGCCGACGGTGATGAAGGGCTACTACAACAAGCCCGAGGAGACAGCCGAGGCCATCGATGCCGACGGATGGTTCCACACCGGCGACTGCGGCGAGATTGCCCCGACAGGCGAACTCATTCTCACTGAGCGCCTCAAGGACCTGTTCAAGACCAGCAACGGCAAGTACATTGCCCCGCAGGTGCTCGAGACACTGCTGGGCCAGGACAAATTCATCGAGCAAGTAACCATCATCGGCGACGGCCGCAAGTATGTGTCAGCACTCATCGTCCCCGACTTTGAGGAGCTCAAGGCCTATGCCGACAAGAAACACATCGAGCACCGCAGCATCGAGGAACTGGTCAACAACCCTGACATCCACAAGATGATGGAAGAACGCATCAACGACTACCAGAAGGACCTGGCCAGCTACGAGCAGATCAAACGCTTCGTGCTGCTGCCCAAGCCCTTCACGATGGAAAGCGGTGAGCTGACCAACACGCTGAAGATTCGCCGCGCTGTCATCAGCAAGCGTTACCGCCCCCTCATTGACGCGATGTATGCTGCCGACTACCGCAAAAAGAAAGACAAACAAGAATAATGATTACTCAAGAACAACTTAAGGAACTACAACAACGCAAAGACGACCTGAAGCGCTATCTGGACATCGATGGCAAGAAGATCGAGGTCGAGGAAGAGGAGCTGCGAACCCATGTGCCCGACTTCTGGAGCGACCAGAAGGCTGCTGAGGCACAAATGAAGAAAATCAAGTCACTGCGCAACTGGATCAACGGCTGCGAGGAAGTGGAACTGGCGGTCGATGAAGTCGCCACTGGTTTTGACTTCGTTAAGGAAGGCCTGGTCGAGGAAAGCGAACTCGATAACCTGTACAGCAAGGCCCTCGCCATGCTCGAGAAGATGGAGTTGCGCAACATGCTGCGCCACGACGAGGACAAGATGGACGCCATCCTCAAGATCAACTCCGGTGCCGGTGGCACCGAGAGTCAGGACTGGGCCTCGATGCTGATGCGCATGTACCTGCGCTGGTGCGAGCGCCACGGCTACAAGACCGCCATCGAGCACCTCATCGACGGTGACGAGGCTGGCATCAAGAGCGTGACCATCAGCATCGAGGGCGACTTTGCATACGGTTACCTCAAGAGTGAGAATGGTGTGCACCGCCTAGTGCGCGTCTCGCCCTATAACGCCCAGGGCAAGCGCATGACCTCGTTTGCCTCGGTATTCGTCACGCCGCTCGTTGACGACACCATCGAGATCACTCTCGATCCCGCCAGAATCTCGTGGGACACCTTCCGCAGTGGCGGTGCCGGTGGCCAAAACGTGAACAAGGTGGAATCGGGCGTACGAGTGCGCTACCAGTACAAGGATCCCTATACGGGCGAAGAGGAGGAAATCCTGGTTGAAAACACCGAGACCCGTGACCAGCCCAAGAACCGCGAGAACGCTCTGCGCAACCTGCGCTCCATCCTTTACAACAAGGAGCTAGAACATCGCCGTGAGGAGCAGCGCAAGGTCGAGGACAGCAAAAAGAAAATTGAATGGGGCAGCCAGATACGCAGCTACGTGTTTGATGACCGACGTGTAAAGGACCACCGGACCAACCACCAGACCAGCGATGTGAACGGAGTGATGGACGGCGACCTGGACGAGTTCATCAAGGCTTACCTCATGGAATTTGCCGAGAGTTAATTCATCGGAACCAACCAAGCACAACGATAAAAATGAACGAGAAATTCACAATTGTCAAGGTGAGCGGTAAAATCGTCGAGAAAGCCGACGAGCTGCGCACGTTTGTCAAGGCTTTTGCCGCCATCAAGGGCAAGAAGATGCTCATCTTCAGCGGTAACATGATGGCCCAAGAGATAGGCAACAAATTGGGTATCAAGACCAAACTCATCAACGACCGCCCCGTTGTGGATGCTGCTACGCTCAAACTGCTCACGATGGTGTACGGCGGATTGGTCAGCCGGTTGTTTGTCTCACTCTTGCAAGGCAACAAGGTGAACGCACTGGGTATCACCGGCGCCGACATGAACCTGGTGACCAGTGCCAAGTTGACCAATGAAAAATTGGGTGACACGGGACAAGTGCGTCACGTCAATACCGAGGGGATTGCACAATTGCTCGATATGGGCATTGTGCCCGTTCTGGCTCCCATCACCCACGACGGCCGCGGCAACCTGCTGTTTAACGAGACTGATGCGCTCGCTGCCGAAATCGCCCGCGCCCTGGCTCTGCGTTATGACATCACGCTCATCTATTGCTTTGAGAAAAAGGGCGTACTGCTCAACCCCCATGACCCTGATAGTGTGGTAGCCGAACTGCGCCGCACACGCTACAAGGCCCTGCGCGAGATGGACATCATCAAGGACTGGTTTGTCAACAAGATTGACAGCGCCTTTATCGCCATCGACAACGGCGTGAAAGAGGTTATCATCACTAGTCCTGCTCAGTTGAGCAATCTCGACAAGGGCACTCACATCAAGAGTTGAGCCCGTGGAATTGGCATGAGATTTGCACAACACCTCTACTGAGAGTATTTATCACCTAATTCAAACTAATTAATTACGGTTTTTACAGAAATGAAGGTTGCTATTGTTGGCGCCAGCGGCGCAGTGGGACAGGAATTCATGCGTGTCCTCGATGAACAGAATTTTCCCGTTACTGAGCTTGTTCTTTTTGGCTCGGAGCGCAGTGCTGGGCGCATTTTCACGTTCCGTGGCAAGGACTATGTGGTCAAGCTCCTGCAGCACAACGATGACTTCAAGGATATCGATATCGCATTTGTTGCCATGGGCGCCGGGCCCGCACGAGAGTTTGCCCCAACCATCACCAAGCACGGATGCATCATGATCGACAACAGCAGCGCCTTCCGCATGGACGAGGACGTGCCCCTGGTGGTGCCTGAGGTCAATGGTGAGGATGCCTTGAACACGCCTCGCAACATCATTGCCAATCCCAACTGCTCGACCATCATCATGGTGGTGGCCCTGAAGCCGCTCGACAACCTCTCGCACATCAAGAATGTGCAGGTAGCCACCTATCAGGCCGCGAGCGGTGCAGGCATGGAGGCGATGTACGAACTCGCCCTGCAGACCAGCGAGATTGCTGTCGGCAAGGAGGAATTGACCGTTCGTCACTTCCAGCATGAGCTGGCCTACAACGTCATCCCCCACATCGATATCTTCCAGGACAACGACTATACCCGCGAGGAGATGAAAATGGTCAAGGAGACCTGCAAAATCATGCACAGCGACATCCGCGTGAGCGCCACATGCGTGCGCGTGCCCGTGATGCGCGCCCACAGCGAGGCCGTGTGGATCGAGTGCGAGAACCCTATCACGCCCGAGGAGGCCCGCGCTGCCCTGCAGTTAGCTCCTGGCGTTGTCGTAGTTGATGACCCGCGCAGCAACCGCTACCCGATGCCCATCGACTGCTCGGGCAAGGATCCGGTTTACGTGGGACGCATCCGCGAGGACACCAGCAGCGACAACGGACTGACCTTCTGGCTGTGTGGTGACCAGATCAAGAAAGGCGCAGCCCTCAACGCCGTGCAGATTGGCCAATACCTCATCGCCCACAAAAAGAAATAACCAATAAACAGCAATTCCAATGACTAAAGAAGAAACCAAATCCACGATCATTGCAATGTGCGCATTAGGCGTATTCATTTTGGCGTTAATTGCAACCATCATGTTCGGCTACCCCAAGTACAAGGTATGGCAACAGGAAATGGCCGGAAAAGCTGAGTTTGCCAAGGCTGAGCAAAACCGCAAAATCAAGATTGAGGAGGCCCGCGCCAACCTTGAGGCCGAGAAGCTGAACGCCCAGGCCGAGATTGAACGTGCCAAGGGTGCTGCCAAGGCTATCGAGATCGAGAATGGAAGCATTACACCCACCTATATCCAGTACCTATGGGTAAGGCAACAGGCCGATTTGGGCAACAAAACCGTCATCTATATCCCCACCGAGGGTAATTTGCCCATACTTGAGGCTGGGCGCAACGCCAAGTAGAAAAGCCTTGTGTCAACAATCACACTTCTCGGGGCACCGCTAAAGACAGTGCTGCCCCGAGTTTTCTTGCAATACATGCCTGATAAGCATCTATCGGCACTCTTTTATTTTTCGGTTATTGAGGAAATTCCAGCAGGAATGTGGTGGTGAATCCCGAGTGGGGTTCATCGAGCAGCGACATCATGCCGCCCTGAATGGTGAGCAGACGCCGACTCAACGACAAGCCAATGCCATTGCCCGAGCGCTTGGTTGTAAAGAAAGGAATGAATATCGAGGAACGCACATCGGCAGGAATCAATTCACCATCGTTGCTCACATACAGACACACTCTACCCCCGAGACTGTTTTTACATTCCATGCCCAGTTTGTGGCTGCCTGCTTCAATAGCATTCTTGATAAGGTTAATGAGAATCTGCCGCAACAGGTTCGGGTCAGTCTTGACGATAATAGGCCCCTCAATGTGGCAATGCCATTCAAGCTGGGCATATAACTGCTGCACCTCGATAATGACGGCCCCAAGGTCAACCAACTGGGGCACAGGTTTCTGCAGCTCAGAATACTTACGGTACCCGTCAACAAACGAGTTGAGGTGAGTCACCGTGCTGTGGATAGCCTGGATGCCCTCCTCCATCTCGCTCCCCTTGACAGCGGGATTGTGAAGCATCGACTGGCTGATGCTGGCAATGGGAGCCGTGGCATTCATGATCTCGTGAGTGAGTACGCGCGTGAGTTTCTCCCATGACTCCACCTCTCCCATGTTAACCTGCTCACGGATGTGTTCACCCAGCTGGTTCAATGTCTCCTGCAATGCCCGTTCTCCTTTAAAAAGGCGGCGCGTGGGCAGCCTGAAGGTCAGGTCGCGATTGCGAATGGCTTCCTGCATCAAGCGGGCACGCTTCACAAGCTGGCGCTGATGGTAGCAAAACCATAAAGCCACAGCCACCAGCAACAGGACAAGGGCAATCAGCAATTTGAGTTCGAGACTCATTGCAGCCTTTTTATTTTATTATATAACGTCTGTCGGGTAATCCCAAGGAGTTCCGCAGCCTTTGTCAGGTTGCCGTTACAACGGTCAAGGGCACGCTGGATGTGCTCCGATTCCACCTCGTCAAGCGTGGCCACATTCTTCTTTGCATCAAGCACATCCTTGAGCTTGCGCACCAAATCATCATTATCCCAAGGCTTGGTGACGAAGTCAGCAGCACCGCGTTTGAGGCCTCGCACAGCCAGCTGCACGTCAGCATAAGCGGTAATCAGCACCACAGGAATCTCAGGGTGATGCTTGTGAATGGCTTGCAGCCAAAACAATCCATCCTGTCCACTATTCACACCCAGGGTGAAGTTCATGTCAAGAAGTATGATATCCACATGCTCCTGTCCCAATAGCGCAATCAGCCTATCAGGATTGGTCAAGGTCATCACTTTCTCAAATGTCCCCACCAGGCAGTACTTCAGTGCGGTGAGCACTGCCTCATTGTCATCAACGACCAATATAGTACCGTAATCATTCATATCGGCAGCGAATTTACAAAAGAACTCGGATTCTTCACACAGTTATCACACATTTTTTTATCTAAAACATACGCCTCGGGCACAAAAGTGTAAAAAAATTAGACACTTTATTGTAAAAAAATTAGACAATAGCACGATTTGGAGATCGATTCCCTTGACACGACCCGAGTCGCGTGATTAATTTTGCATCACAGGAACGAAAACCGTTTCTACTGATAAATATCTACTGACTGAACAACAACCAAGAATATGAACAACCAAGCATACAGACATAGTATCATATTATTAAGAGTTTTGAAGTGCTAGAATTTTTTCATAAATCTAGATGTGTCACGTTGAATACGGCACACATCCACAAATCGCAGCCTTGCTACTAACACACAAGCCGAATGAGCTGAGCCAGGAACCTATTCTGGGTGATCAATCTAAACAAGAATATTTCTTCTCAATAAAATAAACGTAAGTTCAGGTTCCTGGCAATGCTCTTCAAAAAAATGACTATCACATTCACACCATAAAAACATAGGAGAGTAAAACTATTGAATTCCAGTCAACAATCTTTAAAACGCTGGTTTAAGAAGAGGGCAACGGCCGACGTTCCCCTCTTTTTTTGTGTCACACCTTCTCCTATAACGACAATCTCCATCCCGGCAGTTGCCGAGATGGAGACTTATTATCAGATGCTGAGGCTTGTCGTTTAATGAGCTGCAGGCCAATATCCGCCCAGCACATAGTCAATCAGAGCTGAGACATCAGCGATGTTAACATCATTATCGAGGTTGCAGTCAGCGTTGTCAAAGTTCAGACCAGTCCAGTCATCGCTCAAGATGGCATCGATCAGTGCCGAAACGTCAGCGATGTTGATGTCACCGTTGTTGTTCACGTCACCTCGCTGGCTATTACCTGTTCCAATTGCAGGAACGACAAATTGAGCCATGAAAGGCTTACTCTCGTTCTTGCCTATATTGGAGCCGTCGGCAATAGCTGCCAGATAGATTGTCTGGTCAACATCGGTGCGCATCACCACATAGGGGTTGTCAACGCAATCGACAATAGAGAAGCTTTCACCATCGGGTTCGACAGTCATCAGGTTAACCACAACGCCCTCCTCGGTTGTGACACCCGTGAACGTATATGAATCATCACCTTCAGTCACCTCAATTGCTGGCACTTCGGCATGACCCAGCAGGAAACCCGCACCGTTGGTGAAATACAACGTGTTATTTATATAACGACAAAAAGAGCTTGTCTGTTGCCCCCTATAGGGTACTGTTTTTTGCCATGAGATGACCTGGTTAGTCACAGCACCCTCATTACCAAATGTGAGCGAGTCATTAGAGATGTCGCAATTATAGAAGAAAGAAGCATTCTCACCATTGAAACCGATCACTTGAAAGGGGAATTCCATTGTGCCATCCTCATGCAAAACCAAGTAATTACCACCAAATCCTGATCCGAATAGATTAAGCACAATCAAGTCGCTATCATTGAGTTGGTACATATATACAGGTTCAGCATAATTCTGTTCCAGAGAAGGGATATCAGTGCGGGCAGAAACGTTGGACGTTGTGGAATTCAAGGCTGTGAGGTCCAAGGAAGGAAACGTGCCCCCTTTGGGACGACCGGGATTCTTGGGGTCGAATGGTTTATGCACATACCCTCCCACACCATCAGTAACACATTGTCCAGGATTAATGAAATCAATAAGTCCAACATCATCCTTCACATTGAGCGAAGGTTGCTTGACCTCATCTCTGCTACTCATTTTGATTCCAGACCTTGGCGGACGACGTGGATCAATGGGTCTAGGCACTGAACCACCAACACCTAATGTTGTGCTAATGAAACCATTACCCGTATTTGAAACAATCAAGGGGTTGACCCAATCTATCAAATTTATTGAATCACCAAGATTAATTTGAAATGCTTGGTAGAGACTATTAAACTCATGCGTTCCATTCGGTTTCAGGAGCAACATGTTGCGGAAAAGTGGCGATAGGGAGACCTCGGTAGCCACACTTATCACTCGCCCATTCCTGCTCTTGAAAATACTATCCTCGACAAAGACGGCAAAGCCATCCTGTATCTCAATGGATCCATCCTGAGAGATGTGCCCCTCGATATTAGGCAATTCATCATAGTCATCAAACACAAAATCCTCAGGAATAATTGTAACATATCTCACTGTATCGTAGGTATAACGGCCACTGGTAGAGCTTCCTGCAAGAAAACCAGGATATTCACCACATAGAATCCACACTATGTTATTGGCTTCATCAATCTCTGCGTAAATGTCAAATCCCGAATAGAAATCATTGATTACTACGAATCCCGGGAGATCCTCCTCAAACGCCACTTTCCAACCCATCATGTTTGCGGTATCACTCGGTGAGTAGGATTCATCTCCTTGCCAATCAAAAGCCTCGACCATGACAATTCTCTCACCCTGAAAATCCTCAGTCGAAAGACGACGTGGGGCCTTCTTGGTCAAGCGGTTGTCATCGAGTGTGAGATTGCGCTCTCGCATGACTTGCTGCAAAGAAACAGACGCACCAGCGCCTGCTGACGGCTTAGCATTTTGGGTTCTCGACACTAACGCCTTCTTTAACTGATTGCGGCTAATAGGCGGATCATCTGCCATTGCCGATAGGGCAAAAATGGCACACAGAATCAAAAATAGAGACTTTCTCATAATTAGAAATATTTAGTTTATAGTTATTTAACGATCATCCAATCGGATATTCACATGATAGTTTCCATTTCTTGGGCTTCAGGAACATCAGTCTTTATCACAAAATGCGGACACTGACCAGTTCATATCCTATATGATACCTAATTCTTGCGCACAAATTTAGATTATTTTCTCATTTATTATTCATACATGCTGCCCAATTAACAATGATTTAACATATTTTTAATTAGTTCTGGTGGCAACTAGGTGTTTACCCATATCACAAACCATTTCTTCTCTCGACTTCCAATCTTCCAAATTCATCATACCGTGCCTTGAGATGCTGCTTAACAAATTAACTGAATCGTGAAAAACGTCAAAAAAATAGACAGTTTTGTGCAAAAAATACGGCATTTGTCATTTTTAGGGGTAAAAACTCTTGACCAGTCACATGAAAAACCCCTAAATTTGTATCACCGAAAACGAAGTCTCTCCTCCTTTAGACTTCAGCGCTAAGTGAAAGTTCCATCATGCAAGAGCATCTGAGAAATATCATCTACATGGCAAGACGTTTCAAGCTGGCAACATTTTTCAACATGCTGGGCTTGGTATTAGGCTTTGCCTGCTTCTACCTGTTCATGACGCAGATTGTCTATCAGGCCACCTATAACCATGACATCACCGATTATAAGCGACTCTACCGCATGGAGAGCAACTTTGTGTTCAATGAGTGGCAATATACCGACAATGTCCCACGCCCATTCGCTATGGCGCTGGAAAGGATGCCACAGGTTGAATCCTACTCCTTGACATTAAACACAAGTACCGGCGGCTTTGAAGAAGCCTACATTTTCCCTTTCAAGAAAGGAGACCGCGAGTTTCGTTATACCCTCTCAGAGGGCAACAACAAGGCTGTGAGCACGCTCACCGACAAGAGATTAAGCGGTGAAATCGAATGGACCGACACAGCCCAAGACGGGTACATCATTCCAGCCAGCATCGCCATGGAGTACTTTGGTACTACCAATGTTAAAGACAGCATGGAACTGATTTATGATGATGGTGAGACAACCGAAATCTATAAGTTCCCTGTCCGCGGTGTATATGAGGATTTCCCTGAAAACAGCGAACTGGTCAACTGCATTTATCGCAATATGCAAGGAGCGGATTCATTGAGTCTGAATTCCACCTACCATTGTATCGTGAAGTTCAAGCATCTGCCCGATGACATGGAAGCCTTTGGTGATTCGCTCAAGTCCAAAATCATCGACCAGTTGACCAAGGGATACCTGCACACTGAATACGAGGACGAGATCCCAACAGTTATACAATCAGTTAACGAAACGACAATCAAGTTCACCCCCATCAAGGACAGTTTCTTTGAACATTCGACTTTCACCACCGGCCCGAGTGGCTTCAAGAGCATCTTCTCGACCATGCAGTTGTCTTGCCTGCTGATCATCATTATTGTCACCATCAATTTCCTGAACTTCATGATGGTCGAGAGCCCGATGCGCATTCGCAGCATCAACACCCGCCTTGTCTTGGGTGCCTCACGACGCTCACTCAGGATGGGCATGGTGATGGAATGTGTCATCACATCCCTCATCGCCTGCGCTTTGGCCCTTGTCATTTGTTATCTGGTGCAATATTTGCCTCCAGTACGCAATCTCATTGTGGGCTCTGCCGCGTTGACCGACCATTGGCTGACGGTACTGTTCATGATCGTTATTGCTGTGATTGTTGGCATCACGGGGGGCTACTATCCAGCCACTTACGCCACATCCCATGCACCTGCAATGGCCTTGAAGAGCAACTTCGGTCTTTCCCCCGAAGGTAAAAAGCTGCGCACCGTGCTCTTGTGCCTACAGATGATACTAGCCATGTTCCTGATTATCTACAGCGGCATCATGTGCTCTCAGGTCTGGTATATCCTCAAATCACACTACGGCTACGATAGGGACCAGCTGCTCGTGGTCAACCTGCCCTATTCACCCAATGGGAACCTTCACACAGACATCTACAATGAATTGATGCAGATGCGTGGCGTGGAAGCGGCCTCCTTCTCCAGCATTCTGCTGGGTTCAACCGATGGCCACTACGCCCTGAGGACCGAAAAGGACGGCAAAACAGTCAGGTATTGTTACATGACTGTGGATGAAAACTACATGACTACCATGGGAATCAAGGTCATCAAGGGCCGCCCCATATCGCCTTCCGACACCATGGCCGTCATCGTCAATGAGGCAGCAACCAAGGAATGGAAATGGTTGAAGTTAGGAACCAGGATTTCGACAGGTATTGATAGTGAGAGAAGCGACAGCGCGACGGTGGTCGGTGTGTGTGAAAACATCCGATACGGAACAACCCGCATTGTCAATGACAAACCTTTCTTTTTCATCTATGACCCGGATTCATACAACAATTGCCTCAATATCCGCATAGCCCCCGACGCTGATAAGAAAGAGATATCACGGCAAATCAGCGAGATGGTTCAAAAACACATCAAGGAGAAAAACTCCGGTCAAAACATCTCTAGGCCCGTCAACATCAATTACTTCAACACGAGATTACAAGATATTTACAAAGAAGAGTTCCGATATTTCAAGCAGATGCTCTTTATCTCCATCTTCTGCTTGATTATCACGCTGATTGGAGTATTCTGCCTCACGCTGTTCGAGATCGAGTACCGACGCAAGGAAATCGGCATCCGCAAGGTTGCCGGAGCCACAACCGGCGAAATTGTCATGATGCTATGCCGCATCTATGGCTGGCTCATTATCATCAGCTTCGCCGTTGCGGCACCCATCGCGTTCTTCATCGGCACTAATACGCTGGCATACTTCAACGAGCGAACCCCAATTCACTGGTGGTGGGGTTCCCTTTTGGCACTGTTGATAGTGGGTGGATTGACACTAGGGACAGTGATACCGCAGAGCTGGCGCATCGCACGGGAAAACCCTGTCAACAGCATCAAGAGCGATTAAACCATCAACCAAAAACAGGAAAAATCAAGCAATTATGATACAAATAAGCAATTTAAAGAAAGTGTACAACTATGGTAATGTGTATACCGTAGCGCTGGGTGGCATTAACATGGAAGTAGAGGAAGGTGAGTTCATCGCCATCATGGGGCCATCGGGTTGCGGTAAGACCACGCTGCTCAACATTCTGGGATTGCTCGACAACCCCAGTGAGGGCAATTACTTGCTTGATGGCGAAGAAGTGTCTAGGCTCAAAGAAAGTCAACGCACTGCACTGCGCAAGGACAAAATCGGATTTGTATTCCAGAGTTTCAACCTCATCGATGAACTCACAGTCGAGCAGAATGTGGAACTACCACTCAAGTACATGGGCGTTCCCACTGATGAGCGCAAGAAGAGAGTCACCGATGTGCTGCGCCGCATGAACATTTCGCACCGAGCCAACCACTACCCCAACCAGCTTTCGGGTGGCCAGCAGCAGCGCACCGCTATTGCCCGCGCCGTCGTCTGCATTCCCCGCATGATCCTGGCCGATGAGCCCACAGGCAACCTGGATTCAAAGAACGGCAAGGAGGTCATGGAACTGCTCGCCGAACTCAACGACGAGGGAACAACCATCATCATGGTGACCCACTCCCAACGCGACGCCTCCTATGCCAACCGCGTCATCAACATGCTCGACGGCTTCCTCGTCGAGAAAACCATACTCTAGTCCCCACAACACACATCCCTATACCACCCTGCGCGCCACTTTCAACAAAAAAAAGAGACGCAACCGACTGATTTCTCAGCGATTGCGTCTCAATTTCGTGATCCCTACAGTCTCGGATGGATGAGTCACAATGAGACCAATTGAGCCGCATATTCCGCTGAACTTCAGATAATTAAACAAACGACGAATACTCACTAAAACTCACCTTGAATCACCAAGGGTCAATCTCGGTTGTCATTTTGACAACCATTTTTTTGTCTTTAACTTTACTGTGTCAAATGGGGGAAAACGACTTACTTAAATCTCAAAAACGCCCCCAACCCACATCACACAATCGAAATATTTTTGCATCGTTTTATCTAATAAATTACTATAGCTATGGCAAGTACCAAATATGAACTTTCAAAGAAGGACCGTAATGGTACATCCGAACTTATTGTTCGGTTCTGTTACGATCGCAAGCATTCATATCGCCTGCACACGAACATCTGGGTTCCCCAGACGGCTTGGAACCCCTCCAAGGGTAAACTGATCATCCCTCGTATCCACGGTAAAGAGCAGAAACGACTGTCTCAACTACAAGCCAAAGTGGATGACCTTTCCAACTTTCTCAAAACCGAATCCATCGAAGCTCCCCAATCGGCTGACAAGAACTACTGGATAAAAAAGATTCGGTTCTTCAACAACGGTGTATTGGCTGAACCCGACTCAGCGACGGTCGAGAGTGATATCTATTCAGAATCGAGCGAGCGTATCATTGATGCATTTAATGCATTTATCGAGGCTCGAATTAAGAACGATAAGACCAAAAGACACATGATTACCACAATGGGGATCGTTAGAAGATACATTCTGTATAGTAAGGGCTGTGAGTTACTCAAAGATTGGACCGGAGAAGATCTTGCCGATTTTCAGGAATTCCTTCGAATAGAACACACTTTTTTTGAAAATGGGATATGCAAGAAGAAGTGGGCGTATATCTATAAGGGATTCTCGAAAATGCGTGTGCCTAAGAAACGTGGAGGCAACAGAATCCATTCCATAATGAAGATGCTTAGAATAATGTTCAACTGGTGTGTAAGAACTGGTCGTATCAAGAAAAGTCCATTCAGCACTTTTCACCTTGACTCTTGTGTCTTCGGCACTCCATTTTACATGACTATTGATGAGCTAAACACGCTTTATCACTTTGATTTCTCGAATAGACCCAAACTGGCCATCCAGAGGGACATTTTTGTACTTCAAAGCAACCTCGGTATGCGAGTGGGTGACTTTTATAGCCTTACTTCAGCCAATATTATTAATGATGCTATTGAATACATTCCAGGTAAAACTCTTCACGATTCTGGCGATGTAGTACGTGTCCCACTAACTGAACGTGCAAAGGAAATCATCAACCGCTATCAGAGCGACAGCAACAAAAGCTTAGTGCCCTTCATCTGTGAGCAAAAATACAACGATGCCATCAAAGTGATGCTTAAGTTAGCTGGCATTAACAGAATGATTACCACTTTGAATCCAACAACCAGAATTGAGGAGCGCCATCCAATTTGGGAAAAAGCCTCCTCTCATATGGCTAGACGTAATTTTATCGGCAACCTCTATGCTCAAGTACAGGATCCTGCACTCATCTCGTCCATGACAGGACATAGGCCTGGTAGTAGAGCATTCGAAAGGTACCGCGCCATTCATGATGACATCAAAAAACCCATCCTAAAAATATTCGACTAATACAGTTGCTCATCAATAGGTTATGTTGGGGGAAATCACGCTATCAATAACGTGAATCTTCCCCCAATCTCATTTTTCAAAATCATCGACCTTTGCAGCGGAATTTGGATCGATTTTTTAGTTCAACAGCCAGAACCCAAGTGAGGGAAAATGGACTATGACAAAGCTAAAAAGTTCCCCAATACAGTTTTTGCAGCGGCTATAATTTTGCACTCGATATGAGAAATGATCTCAACATAGCAGACGAGTTTGCCACCATGGTAGCAGCCAAGGTGGTCGAGATTTTAGAAGAGAAGGGCTTGGTATTGGCTGATAGTGCATCATGCTCAGAAGATCAGCAGGCGCTGTCTCCCACCCTCTATTCTATCAATGAAGTGTGCGAGCGCGTGAGAATCTCTAAAGCCACGCTTAATCGACATCGCAAATGTGGTTATATCACACCGTCCTGCTATGTGGGGCGATCACCCCGCTTTTCAGAGGTCGACATTGATAAGTATTTGCGACTTTTCAATTCTGAAAAATAAATACATGGGATCCCAATAATTATAAACTATTTTAAAAAAAACATTATGGCTAAAGAGAATTTTAACCAGACCGCCCTCAATGAGGGAAAAGAACTGGACCCTGGTCAGGTCCAAGTCGAAAACTTAGCTAAGCCCAACTCAAAGTTACCGGAAGATGCTGCATCCCGTAATGAGGCCGACAACGCATCCAAAAGTGACGAGCAGGTACAGGCTAGCACCGAAGCTGCCGACGGTGATGCTGCCGCACCTACCGAGGGCAACGAGGCTACGACTGACACCACGGAGAGCAATGATGCTGTCCAGGGTGATGAGAACACGTCCGCTGAGCAGGACTCGCAGGCTCAGGCAACCACGGGTGCAGGTCCCGAGTCCGACGAACAGAAAAAAGAGCTGGAGAGGGTAACAAAGGTTGTAGATGCTGGTATCGAGCTTGTATGTGAAGATTCCCGTTTCCACGCCATCCGCTTTGGTGATAACGCTATCATCAACCTAAAGGAGGCAGCCATGGACGATGTGAGCTTTAAAACTCCCGAGGTCAACCGCAAGCATGGTAAGGACGAAGCCAGCACTGGTGAGAGCTTGATGAAGTATGGACCACAGCACCCCTTCATCGTTATCACCGAGCAGATGGCCGAGGCCGTGGGTATTAAGGTCACACGTTTCGCTAACGATGATCCAATGAAGCCTGTTGTTCCTGGCTACACCCTGATTATCTTGGACGGTAACGGGCGCTGCAATTTCCTCCTGGGTCTGGAGGGTGGACCCAAGAACTGGCCCGATGTCTATGCAGTCTTCCCGACGAAAAACAGCGCTGGCTACTACGACATCCCAAAGAGTTTCGAGGTAATGAATACTCAAGTAACTGTATGGAAACCGGGTGACTTAATGATCAAGCGTATCCTTGAAGAGGGTGCTAAGTGTCACCCAGGTTGGAAGGCCATCAAGAAACTCGAACAAAAGGGCTACAAGTACCAGGCCGCTTGTGAGTTGATGACTCTGAGAACCGACCGCGTCACCACAAACGAGATAACCAGCGGCGCTGCCCAGACAATCTTCGTTCACTACAAGTCGGCTGTGAAAATTCACAATGCCCTGGTGAAGAAGTTCTGTGAAGGCGATGACAATACCCTCAAGACCAAGGCGTTTCCCGCTAAAGTCTCAGAGCTGTGGTTACCCCTGTCAAGCAAGAGCGGTGACGAGAAGGCCACTGAGTATATGATCGCCTTCATCGACCAGTTCCCCCAGGACAAGGTGAAGGAGATCTTAAAGGCGAAAGGCAAGAAGGGTGAAGACGGAGTTCGTGTCACCAAGGACGCTATCAGGATCAATATTCTGGAGACTGAGTTCAATGCCTACATGGAACAGCATCCGTTCAACACTGAGAAGTAATAATTCAAGTCCAATTATCGGCCCGTGGTGAGAGGGCGGGCCGACTTTTAAACAAACAAAGATATGGCGAAAAAGAAAGAAAAAAAGCAACTTAAACAAACTGGTGGTAACATGTATACCAATACCGCTACCTGGAACCCGCTCAAAGGTCGTTGCTGTCATGGGTGCGAGTATTGCTTTGTTGGTGAATATGGTAAACCACAGCAAGAGTTACACCTGGACGAAGCAGCTTTCGATTACGACTTGAACTCGGAATATGAAATATTTGTCTGTTCCGGTTGTGATCTCGGAGCGGTCAACGTCAAGGACGAGTGGGTTAAAAGGATTCTGGATTACATCCAGCAATTTCCCGATGCCAAGATTTTCCTCCAGAGCAAGAACCCCGGTAACTTGTTAAGATTTGCCGATAACGAGACTTTCAAGAAATCTACTGTCGTTACAACGATTGAAACGAACAGAGATTATAAGGGCTTCATGGGTCTGGCTCCGTCCGTTCAAGATCGAGCCGAAGCAATGGAGAAGTTCCATGAGTTGGGCATCAATACCCGAGTCACCATTGAACCGATCATGGCTTTTGATCGACAGCCGTTGGTGGATCTGATTAAGAAATGCTATCCCAGCCTCGTCAGGATTGGAACCAACACAAACTGGAACTTTCATGTTCCTGAACCTTGTGACGTGTGGGCTTTGATCCATGAGTTAGAGGAGTTCACCACGGTCGAGATGAAGAACAACCTAAAGTGTTGGCTGAGAAACCATTAAACCAATATGATATGAAAAAGGTTACATCCGTGGCATATATCCGTAAGAACATAACTACATTACTTTTTATAAATTTAAAAAACCAATAAAAATGGCTAATAGAAATTTTAATTCAAATGCTTCGAGTTTGCCAAACTCCTCTAGACACATGAACAGGAGTGAGGCGGAATTTGTTATCAAGACTAACTTGACTAACAATTGTATATTCTTCCGTGACCAGTATGGGGCTGAGTCCGTCAATGATTTCTTTGTGAAGATGATTCAAGTTGTCGGTCATAACCCCATGGTTCAGGTTGTGGATGAAAATAATTACTCAAAACACTTGAGATTAGAAGGTGCAATGTACTGGTACCGTTGTTTCATTCAGTGTGAGGTGAATGGCAAAGAAGATATTCCATTGGTTGACACCATCTTGTCGGTAAGTTTTATCAAACCAGGAGAGTTCTTTATCGTCGCCGATGAATATTTCATTGACAACACTCTAGATGAGGACATCAGGGAGAACAGTCGCATTCTGCTGGATGAGTTAGACAAGAGCCAGAATCTCATCGGTCTGCTTGTTGAAGGTTATCTATGGGCTCAAGGTCTTGAGAAGCAAGTTCATCAAAGGTATAGCAAGGACCACGAAGACGCTTGTCGTTATTTGTACAGACAGGCGAGAAGTAAGTTCAACATCACTGAGGAGGATCTCGAACAATTTGGTGAAATCGTTTCAGATGAAATGGTATAATCAGTAAGGAGGTGAAGCAACAGAAATCTAAGTAGACGTATTTATTGAGCATTTTAAATATCAGGCCCGTCATCGTAATAGAGCAGGGCGGGCCTTTTAAAAACAGATAAAAAAATAAAACTTTATGAACGAAAAATTTAATTTACATTTTGATATGTCTGGTTCTTCAGGTGGTTCCATGTTATCTAGGCATCTGAACCGAGATCAGGCTAGACAGGTTATTCGTGAGAACATTATCAACAACTATCTTTTGTATCGTAATGATGGAGGTATCAGTCCTGATATTCTGAAAGATATTGTTACTATTGAAAGTAAATTGAGTAAAAAGCTCCTCATTTGCCAACCCATTGAAACTGATTTTAAGAACTTTTTGTGTTGTTCTGGTTCAGTTTATTGGTGTTTTTCGTCTGAGCTCTGTATGTTAGCGTCTATGGTACCTTCAAACAGTATTGACATAGATCCAGAAATGACTTTTAGCGTTTTATTGGATAGTGTAGTCTTTTACTCAAAAAAACAAGATGCCACTTATCGAATCCTTGATGTTAGTGGAGTAATTGAGCCATCTTCCGCTATTTTAACAGATAACGCTCGTCTCGTTGATGAATTAGATAGCAACTATGGCATGTTAGACACTCTCGTTGATGGTTATATGTGGGGACAGAGTATGGTGGCAGAATATGAGCAGATATATTTTTATGATACGCTGAATGCCCCTGTTATTTGGACATACGTATCCCAAAATTATTTCTCATGGAAGCGTAAAAGATTCGAAACAGATATTATGTCTGACGGTTCCGTGACGCTTAAAGCAAGAGATTAGCAAATCATAGTGTTATTAGCTTGAAGGGGAATGGCTGTAATGGCTATTCCCTTTCATTTTTCCCCTTTACCGAACCGAAAAAAAGAAGAGCGACATCAACACTTCTCCAGCATTGATATCACACTTCGATCGGACTCTCTTGATTTGAATCGACGGTGGCAGCTTAAGGCCGGTGTCTATCCAAAACAAGATAATAGCGTCCGGGATGGTGGTTTTCCCGTTTGCTCTTCACATAACGGGTCCTTCTCCATCGATATATTGTTGTTTGTTGCCCCTCTTACCCGCCAGCCTCTAATATTGCCGGCAGTCCATTTCAGGGGCATAAATATCTCTCTTTTGTATAAGGGAACTGGGCGAATAGGGACGGAGGGAAAATTAGAGCTAGAGCATCAACAAGATAAGTGATACGTCAAAGGTCATAATGAGGATTAACGCTAGTACATAGACGAAAAGATTCACTATCGCATATGTGGTGTTCCATTCTTTAGCGATAGTCATGAGGTCCGAGTAGCAGTGGGTGAATATCTCGTTTATGGTGCCTGGGTAGTAATGCTTAATCACAGCCCAGTATCCGAAGCTATTGAACAGGAAATAGATGATACAAGCGGTTATCCATAGCGGGTTTGTGGTTGACACAGCTATTCCAAGCATCACCAGAGCCATCACCACACATAACAACGGCCAGAGGTGGATGCAGAGATAAACGCTGATCTTCTCATAACTCCAACCAAAGGGACGGCCTATCTGAGCGAGACAGCCACACAGGAATTGAAAAATCTTGTTCATAAACTTACTTCAGAGAAATAGCATAAGCAACGGCAACATATGTATCTACAACGGCGTGTTTTTATCACATGAAAACCAGTTTTGGTTTTTTGTAGCTGTATCGGTCACACACGATCAGGATGGCTTTATCGCCATAGCTTGTATATTTGTAGCAGTAGCGGGTCTCGATGTAAATCACATCGTTGTACCCAAATTTAAGCTCATATAGGTCGCTGTCAATCCGCTTGATAGAGGCTTCATACGTTCCTTTCTCCAATTCGATCGGGACCAGGACATATTTGACACCCTTAACATTATCATAACGGTCAAGGCACTTGCTGCCCTTTGGCAGTTCCTGCCGTCTAAGATATACTCCACCTCATAAGTGTCTTCAGCGTAAGATGCAACACCTGTTATGAGCAATGTGAGGAAGATGAAAATCAATCGTTTCATGACGTTATTTCTATTTTTTTGAAAAAAAGGAGTATGGAGTTACAGGTTTTTAAAATTCAGCGGACAATTTTTTCAGATATTGCCATGCACGATGATATTTTCGTAGCCGTGCCACATCGTCATCGGTGATTTCTTTCAACCGCCGAATATCCATATTATCTTCCAAGTCGGCAATCTTTACCTCTCTGCCAATAGCATTCTCGGCCGCTCTACACACGAAGTCCTCATAGTTTTCACCCTCTTGTTTTGTTACCGACAGCACCGCACTAATGATTTCCTCAGGGAAGCCCTCGTTTCTCAGATGTTCTGCCGTCACGTCAGTATCTTCAATTGTATCATGCAGCAGAGCCACAACCTTTGCGCTAATACTTTGGCATTTCTCAGCAACCCTAAATGGGTGGTGAGAATAGTCTTCACCTGCTTTGTCTTTTTGACCCTTATGGGCATCTATGCAAATTTTCCATGCATGGAAGTAAATCTCAGGCATTGGTTCACCCAACCTGCTAATTTCCGTGGGATCAGCATTAGGTTGATTTCTTCTTTTAATTCGAATGACCCGTCTCATCCTGTCGACACAATCATGAAGTGAACCAAATTTTGGCAAACTTCGCATTGTCGATGTCTGGTCACACCTCTGTTCTTCTCGTACAGTAACCATTTTGACACGATCACCACAATGATACTCTACAGTCAGGTAGGCACAATCATCTTTAACCCCACACCAGGCATCTGAATAATGAGCCCTCTTGTGCCATCGTTCCTCATCCTGACCAAAGATGTCACAGTCTATGGTGTCACATGTGGGATAATCAACGGGGCCTACCGAACGGGGGGTGGGATCGTATATATAATGTCTCCGATAATGGAATCCAATGAGGTTTTTATCTGTGATTAACACACCGCCGATTTCTTCATAAAACAAGGCACAATCAGCCGTGGATACCTGTAGTTCCTCCTGTTTGATTGTCTCAAGATAATCTGCACTCCAGCTGATCATATTGTCTTCATAAACACCTTTGCCACATATCCCTTCCAGCATATTTGCGGCTTTCTGTCTGATGAGGTTATATAATGCATTATGGTGATAACACAAAGCACTCCATCTGTTTCTTACTTCTTTATTTACAGACAAAAGATCTTTCAGAAACAGCCATTCTTCCGAACTCACCGTTTTCACAGAAAAATCAAATTCGATATGCTGTCCTGAGACAGACTCGTAAAGCAAATGCATTTTCGGTTCCATAATCCTACTTCTTTTTCAATAAATACTCAACAACACTATTCCAATCAAGGAACTTCTCTGAGCCAAACTGAATCCATTCGCCCTTGAACTCGCTGGTGCCGTTCTTTCCTCGGTCATCAATCAGATAGTCACCCTCTACAAGGTCTTTTCGGTGAGTGATGATCATTCGTTTGTGGAAAACGTCATCAAAGTATTTGGTTACCCAAGTTACTTTGTCAGACCATGCGGAAGGATTCTTCCAAGGAGCCGTAGAGAGTATAAAGACATCATACACCTCTGCCAGTTTGTGAACCGCCTCAATGGCTCCAGGCGTAGGCTCCATCAGCCCGAACAGCCCTGGTATTTCATCCAATCGGTCTTTGTCACCGGGTCCCTTTGCCCTGTACCGATTCTTGGTTTCTTCATCAAACTTGTCAAGTCCTGATTGAAAATCAACCAGTACGTTGTCCATGTCAAAAAATAGTCGTTTCTTCATTATTCAACTTCATTTGCTCTCGTTTGTCATCTCTTTAATCAACGGTATCAGTACTTCCTCGATGACCTGCCGGTTCAAGCGGTGCTCGCCGTGGAATTGGATAACGTTATTATAATGTTGGCGGAAGACATCCTCGCAGTTGACAGTGGTGTCGTTGTCAGCAAAGAGGCCATACACGTTCTCGCAATCCTCATCGGTGATGCCATCAAACTGATGCGCCCCCATCTCTCTGAAGTGCTGGATGATGGAGTGGGTGATAGTAAAGGTAATCTCCCCATCTTTTCGAGGGTTAAAAAACTCGAATGTTCCTTCCTTCAAAATGTCTTTATGCTCATGGATGTCGAAAGCGGGGTTTACACAAATACGCTTGAAACCACGCATCGGCTGGGCATACATGCCGCCCATGCTGGTGCCGACTATGACGTCGGGTTGCTCCTCTTTGCACAACTCCTTTAAGAAAGGCAATGCATCTGCTGGGTCGATTGGAATATCTGGTGCTAGTACTGCCCAATCTGACAATAATTCCCTCAACGTCTTAACCGTACTACCTTCACCTGAAGAACCAAAACCGTGGAAATATATTAATTTTCTCATCTTTCTTCGCCCTTCATTCGTGTCGGGCACAACTTTTATTGTTAATTGTTGATGGTTTATCCTATTTGTCTGCATTTGCAAAAATAGCGCATTCTGTCCATTTTTCCAAGGTTAAAACGATTATTATTGTCCGTTTTCCAATCGACATCGGCAACATCATGCACTATTATCTTCCCTGGATTTGAAATCGATGAGTTAGCCGCATTCTATTCCCAAAAATAATGAATAGCCTCACCACTGCCATTCCTCTGAGGCAGCTTAGTTATATGATACCGTCTCAGAAATACATTAACATCTTCTCTAGTATTCCTTTGGCAAGAAAAAACGTTTGGTGTTTTTACATGAGGCGAGCATACAAACAATTTCCTCTAAACCTCTTGCTTCCAACACACGACAATCCTCTAATAAAGGAAGAAAAGCATCTTTGTCAACTCGTTGTCCAAGTCTATTTCCGAATCTATTGTCACCGTCCCGGCATCCTTTTATATAACTGATGGTATAATGTGAATAGTGGAAATCACCCCCGCTTCACTGACACATTCAATCAAAGCATTGTTTACCGTGTCTACCTCTAAATTCACTTTGGGATTTTTGAGAGAAAGACAGGCCGGTAGGATCGGTTTATTCCTCTTCATGACTTTCTACCAAAGCCTGTGCCTCGGGGGAGAGATAGGAGAAGATTTCTTCGTAAGGGAAACTAAGTAGTAAATAATGATTGCAGTACCCTTGTATCGCAAGCGAGAAATGGTCCTCTAACAATCCATACTCGTAATTGCCAGCACCGTTCTCTGGATAGAAGAGTTGCCCTTTTTGCGTTCCCAAAAACGGGTCGACCCATTCGATAGAGTTGTATTCAGGATAATCCTCAAAGAATTTTGCTAGGTTCTCAAAACTTATTAAACTTCTCAACTGATGCCCGTCACTTTTATCGAAGGTATAGTAGTATTTATCCGAGCTGCTGCCTGCTCCACAATAAAAGCGCTCCAAGCCATAGGTGACGTACTTCTCTGTCTGTGCTTCCAATATTAATTCGAGGCCAAACGCACCCCAAAGGCTATCTTCTATCAGCGGTTTATACTTTTCCATATAATGGTTAAGCAACCGTTTGCCATCATGGGTAAACATCTCTTTCCGACTGTATGCCACGGGGGGCTGAATGTAGTGGCCATGGATACAATGCTCACACATCTTATACATTTCTCTATTGACGAGCTCCATCACTGAGTCAACTAACACCTGTGGCCCATTGACGGGGACGTCGATATTGAATCCTGCCCATAAATTACTGTTCTCTTCGTGACTTCCATAAAGAGTATCAATTTGCTCAACTACCTCCAAGTCCAGAGCATTCATTTGATTGCCACTTTGACAACCAGACAATGCTGCCATGAAGCCTGCAACAATAAGAATACAATATTTTTTCATAACTTTATCCATTTTCAATTACGACAATGCATTACTTTTATTTGAACCCGTTGGAAGGATTAATCAGTTAATAAAAGGATGTTCACAGGGTTTACATATCGCTGATTATTAGAAATTTAGAGGTAAAAAAATCAGAAGCTACACATATCACCTTATACAAAACTTGAACGCAAATTTCGTGATAATTCTTGGAGTAGACAAGCAATTTTCCCAAAATCATGAGTTCGAACCTAAAAAACTCAAAACATTAATAGTCAATCTTAACGCTAACAAAACGAAGAAAACGGCTTTGATATTGCCGTCTTTCTTCTTATCATAGTCCTCACACCACTTGGATTGTGTGGAATAACCAATAGTCTTTGATTCTAATCACGTTTTGGGATAGTGTTACTTTTCTTTTCGTTCTTGGCCACTCAAACTAAGTTGTTGTGAAAAATGTTTGATTGTTAGGTTTTTATCACTATCTTTGCGGAATTAAAACCAGATAAACCAACTAAATCTTTAACAATATGAAGAAAGTCCTGCAATCAATCGTCCTGTTGCTGGGTGTGCTGATGTTACCTACAGTTGCCTATGCTCAGAACATCTACGGTGACGTAAACGGTGATCTAGAGGTGAATATTGCCGACGTGAATGCTGTCATTGATGTAATCCTAAACGATGCCACCATTTTAACAGCTGATGTGAATCAAGACGGTGAAATCAACATCGCCGATATCAACGTCATCATCAGTGTCATCCTCGGTGATCAGCCCAAGACGCTCTATTCGACCATTCTTGTCACCACCAGCGACGGTGTGACGGTGGAGCATCTGATTGACCAGAACTCCCACGTGAGTATCGAGAAGCCTAACCTCATTATCGAGACCGACGGCAAGGTGCTGACCTACGATCTGGAGCAGATGGCCCGCTTGTGCTATGGTCATCGTTATGTTACCGCAGGCCAAACACCGGGAAGTAGCGTGCCCCAGCAAGAGGATGGTGTCATGCCCGATGGGGACAATCGCCCACAATATGCCTTGTTTACCTATCGTAACGATGGCGATTTCAACGCCTTCCTCAACATCGACGTGGACAGCATCACTTACAGCAACACCGACCTCAACGGTGTCGCTCACGGCAATGCTGTCGTGCAGCAGGTATGGACGCCCGACAGCCTCTACCGCATCCCCCTGGCTGTTATCGACAGCGTCTGTTTCAAGGCCCCGCCCACCGAGTACAAGCCCAACGTGGTCATCATCGACGAGCGTCACATGCCCTACATCATCGACGCCAGCGACTCGACCATCACCTTCAACTCAAGCGTGCCGACCGATATGGTGCCCACGATGGGGCAGATCATGTACAGTGACCTCACCGATGATCCTTTCTATATGGGCTTCGCCGGCCGTGTCATCGGCATTGAACGCAAGAATAGCCAGGTAACGTACTTCTGCGACCCCGTGGCTCCTAACGAGGTCTATGAGCGTTGTGTGAATTTCTTCAAGGTGGTGACCGACACAACCGAGGTTATTGACGAGAATGTCCCAGCCAATTCCCCTCGCAGGATAGGCACATTCATCGCCACCGATGGCACGATATCAATGCCCGAACTCAAGTGGAATCTGGATTTCAATCTCAACAAGCTAACGGGTTGTCATGGCAATGTTAAGATCGAAGGGAAAATCAATAATGATTTTGAATATGTGATCTGCATCGGAATGCTGGACCATGACTTCATCAATGTCAAGCACACCAAGAAAATAACACACTCTACAAATGTATCGTTTAAAATAGAAAATGAGGCAGAGTGTGACACATCGATATTCATGAGCACGCCTGTCTATACAACAGGTTGCCAATGGTTTGGCGTGAGTCTTTATCCGGGTCTCTTTATGGATGCCAAAATAGCAGCGGAACTCGAGGCTAAACTACCATATTCTTCTACCCAAGTCGAGGAATACTATTTCGGCTCCGATCGTGGATGGACCGACCCCTTAATAACATCCAATGAAAGCGGTGGTTGGCCAGGCTTTAGTGAATTCTTGCAGAATGGCAACGTGAAGTTCAAGTTCAAAGGAACATTGGCATTCGGTCCCACTGTCAAAGCCGCCTTCGTGGTCTGGAAGCCAAAAACCTTCAACTTCGGTGTTACAGCCAAGGCAGGGTTGGAATTGTCGGGTGAATGCTCTTGTGATTTGACCGAACTCGTTGATGATGCGCAGTTTGACTGGTATGATGACGTTTGGTCCAATACAAAAATAACGACTGGCTTGAAATTAGGTGTCAATATTTCAGGCAAAATCATGAAGAAAGAGTGTAATATATGGGGTGCCAGTACTACATTGTTCAAACAGGAAAAATACCTGTTCCCCAAGTTCACCGCACCAACCCTGCCGCAGTACCAGAACGGCACTTGGCAGCCCTCAGTAACGCCCACGTCGATGTACACCGTGCCTTCACAGGAGTTGCTGCTGCCCGGCAAGGTGGGCCTTGGCGTCTATGACCAAAATGGCACTTGCCTGCGCAACAGCTATTATGGCTGGTACTTCGGCACCGAGGACGACTGGCCCCAAAGTGCTGTGCAGTGTTCGCTGGCCGGACTGGAGGCAGGGCGCGAGTATGTCGTGCGCCCGCTCTACAAGATGCTTGACCTGTTCGAGATCAAGGGCGGTCCTCGCACTGTGTTCTGTTCCCCTGAGCCGATGTCACTGGAAAAGCCCACGCTACAATTGATCAAGGGCACACGTGGCGATGTGGCCATCTGTGGAGGCTGGGGGTACTATACCGCTTCCTGCACCAATGACAAGGCGACGGCAACTGTTGTCAGCACTTGGGTCAACGGCGCCGAGACCTTCCTCGTGCGGGTAGAGGCGGTATCGCCCGGAAATGCTACAGTCAATGTCAAGGATGTCCGCACAGGCGATGTGGTCTCATTGCCCGTTACGGTTATCGAAGGCGAGAACCTGCCCCTGTATGTCGCCGAAGAATGTCTTGACTTTGGCGTCGTGCCAGCGGGTACAACCAGCACCAAGGTATTGACCCTTATCAATAACACAACTTCGGCCAAGACGGTAACCGCTACCGTTGACGCGCCCTTCTCCTTTACCCAGGGCAACAGCAGCGTGTCGAGTCTCACTGTCGAGGTGCCAGCCCAGTCGTGCAGTTATGTGGCGGTCACGTTCACGGCTTCTGGTACTGGAGCCAGCAACGGCAACGTAACTTTTGCAAACGAGTTGTTCGAGAACGGCAAGTGTACTGTCCCCGTTCAGGCCTACGCTTCCTCTAGCGATGACCGCCTTTATATTGAACAGTCGAGCCTCGACCTGGGTGAGGTATCCATAGGTGAAACCCGAACAGGCACGTTGACCATCGTCAACAACAGTGTGTCGCCCCAGACGGTGA
>ONIL01000033.1 GCA_900317835.1 uncultured Prevotellaceae bacterium
GTAACGGTTGATATAGACGGTCGAGCTGGTGAGGCTGCTGTAGGCGGGGCGCTGGATGTCGCGGCGGTAGGACAGCGACAGCTGCACCTTGCCGACGGGTGCCGACACCACAAACGTGGGGAACCAGTCGCCATAGTCACGGCACACCTCTTCCTCGCGCTCATTGAAGTTGTAGTAGTCGTTCTTGAGGTGCTCGTAGCGCAGACCCACCTGGGCGAATACCAGGCCGAAGCGGCGGCCGAACTCCACAAAGGCTGCCGTCGACGACTCGTTGATCTCGGTGTCGGTAGCCTTGACGGGAACACTTGCCGTTGACGAGAACGAGTAGGCATCGGTGCGGTGGTTGTAGGAGTATTCACCGCCCGCCGACAGGCTGCCGTGCCATACGGGGTAACTCAGGATGAGTTTCGATGCCCAGAAGTTGTTGCGGCTGCTGGTGTTGCTCTCGATGCTGCGGCTGACGGTGACGCCATCCAGGACGGTTGCCTCGCTGGTGCTGCCCGGCGTCTCGGTGCGGTCAAAGAGGCCGTCCACGTTCAAGTCGATGCCCAGTGAGCCCACCTTGCCGTTATAATAGGCGTTGAAAATGTGTTTCCTGAAACGGTCGTGCTGCTCGACGTCGCTCACCGAGCGCTCGGTAAAGAGACCATTCACATAGCTATCGGTGATGAACTGGTCACGAAAATCGGCGCTGGGATGGCGGTCATATTTGTAAAAGGCGCCAAAGCTGTGGTTATCGTTGACCATATAGTTTATCTGCAGTTGGGGCGACAAGCCCTTCCAGATGTTCTTGCCCTCCTGCGTGACAAGCCCCTCGACCCGGTCAGGGCCCACAAAATAAGACAACTGGTTTTCCTGCAACATTTTTGAGTGGCCGTAGCGGCCTGCCCAGAACGAGGCAGTGACGTCTAATCCGCCAGTGCGGTAGTTCACATCCAGGTTATTGGTGATGGTGTGGCCATACTGGTACATGCCCGTCAGGTTGTCCTGGAAACTGAAGCCGTCACCTTGGGCCTTCTTTAACGTGATGCGCACTACGGCCTTGGTCGATGCCGCATAGCGGGCACCGGGGTTCTGGATAACGTCAACATGCTGGATCTGGTCAGAGCGCAGGCGGGACAATTCGCTCACATCCTGCACCTTGCGGCCGTTGATATACACCTCTGCCTCGCCGCGTCCCAGCACCGTCACGGCACCATCGCGCTTAGCCTCCAGCGACGGCACGCGCGCCAACGCGTCGGCCACGGTACCAGCCTTCTCGAGGATAGTGCCCTCAACAGTCGTACGCATGGCTTCGCCCTTGACGCGCGTCTTGGGCAACTGGCTCCTGACGACCACCTCGCCCAGCAGCAAGGTGGCCTCATTCATCTTGATGATCTGTCCATCAGTCGGATTGAGGAATTTTGTCTCGTAGCCGATGCTTGACACCTTCAACAGACCGTCACTCTTGAGCGTCTGGATATGGAAATGTCCCTGCTCGTCGGTCATCGCGCCCTGGACAAATGTCGAGTCGGGCAATGACAACAGCACCACATTCACAAAGGGCATAGGCTGGCCATTCTCGTCTAGTACTGTACCGGTCACATCGGGCGTTTTAGCCGAAACCGATACCGCCATCAATACTGCAGCCATCAATCTAAAGTTTCTCACCCCTTTTGATGTTCACACCGCCTAAAAAGTTGCTGGCGTTGATGTGAATGTTACGGGCTGCTTTGTCAGGGCTAGGCATGGTCTCGTTGCCCACGCCGCCAATGAAATTGTGGCTCTTAACAACCACATTGACATTGTCGGGGACAAACAGTTCCACACCTCCCAGGAACGTGTTGATGTCAATCTCCTCATCTTCGTTGATGACTGCGTTGCTGAGGTCTAGACGGAGGCCTCCGCAAAAGGCATCAAGGCGCGCACCGTGGAAAGCCTCACCTTTATACTGATACTCGTCGGCCCCGAACCTCACAGCGCAGCAGATGCGCTTGCCCTCTTCGCCCAACGGCAAGGTGCGATGTAACCACTGTGACGGATTCTTCTTGAAACTGTAGATGACAAGTTCACAACCGATGTAAAGCAAGAGGACCGGACCAAAGTACTCAGTCCATGGTTGCCAGTTCAGGTGAACCATACCCCACATGTCAGCCAATTTCAACAAGGCTGCCACAATAAAAATAATTCCGATGATTGTTCTTCGTGTCATAATCTTTTGTTTTTTGATGCAGCCCGAGAGGGCCGCGCGGTTTATCTTTCGACTGCAAAAGAAGGTCCATTGGCGTTGCTGGGCAAGTTTTTGGGATATTCTGCAACTATATGTGACGAATGACACAAAAACAGGGATAAAATGCATGATTGTGACGAATGGGATTGGCGGTTCCATTCTTTTTAGTACCTTTGTCGGCTGTATGAGCCAGGGAAAAAAAGATACCATCACGACCCGCATTACCAGCACCGTCTTCACGGTGCTGGCGATTGCCATCTTCAAACCTTTCGGGTTACAAGCATGGCAATGGATGGCCTATGTTCACCTGCTGGCCATTGGTGTCTTAGGGATTGTGAGCTGCATGGTGACCGAGGGCATCTTGAAATATATTGTCAAGAAGCCTAGGTCCTATGACCATGGCGTCGATTATATCATTAAACGCAACTTGTGGTTCCAACTCATCAACACCCCACTGGTGGCACTGCTCATTTGCCTTTACCGCCATTTCGCCATGAGTGACCGGGTGGCAGGCAATGTACTCTCATGGAGCAATTTCTTTGAGACATTGCTCATCATCGCCTTCTGCTCCTTTGCCATCGGCCTGTACTGGCGTTTCAAGTACCGTAGCAGGTATCTGGCTGCCGAACTGGAGGAGACCCGCATGCTGAACGAACGGCTGCAACTGCTGCAAGAAAAAGCCGAACAACGCATGAAGGATATCGCCGCTACCCCGCCTCGTGAGGCTGGGTTTGCGGCGCAGCCATCGGTTAGCCCTGTCCCATCAATGCCATCCACTGTCACCCTCAAGGGCACGACCAGCGAGATGGTTACCCTTGAGATTGCCAACCTATTATATATCGAGGCCGTGGGTAACTATGTGAAAGTCTATCATTGGGATGACGGACAAGTGCGAAACGACATGCTGCGCGCCACGTCCAAACAGATGGAAGAAGAATTGAGCGGTTACCCCATGATTGTCCGCTGTCACCGTGCTTTCCTGGTCAACCTGGGGCAGGTGGAAAGGATCATCGCCAACTCGGGAACCATGCAGCTGTGCATCAAGCACTGCAACGAGTCCATACCCGTTTCTCGCAGCAATATGCCACACGTCAAGAAAGCCATCAACGGCTGACACCCGTTTGTTCCCTGTCATGCGGGATGTTTCTCCGATTCCATGTACCGTTTTAAGCTCTTTTATGCGCTGTTTGGCGTCTATATTATTTTGACTCAAGTGTGTCATTAAAGGGAGAGGAGTGATACTCCAAACCACCTTTTGCCATTTTGAGGGCTTCGATGAGTTTTCAAGAAAAAATGGCTAGGGTAGGGGATATTTCGAGTTTTTTCTTTATCTTTGCCAAATCAACTAATGTTCATTCACTTTTTTGACCCTTATTACTCATTATGTTAAGAAAGATACGCATAACGCTGGCGGCCATCATGATGGTCATGGTGACGTTGTTGTTTCTTGACGTGAGCGGTGTGTTGCATCATTATCTGGGATGGACAGCACGCATCCAGTTCCTGCCGGCACTGCTGGCCCTGAATGTGGTGGTTATCGTGGTGCTGGTGCTGTTGACGCTCATCTTTGGCCGCATCTATTGCTCAGTCATTTGCCCGCTTGGAATCTTCCAGGACATTGTTTCGTGGATTCATGGCAGGGGCGCTAAGAACCGCTTCACCGCTTCTCCCGAGAAGCGCTGGTTGCGCTATGGCATACTGGCCTTGTTTGTCATTGCCTTTATAGCCGGTGTCCATTCGCTGGTGGCATTGTTGGCTCCCTATAGCAGCTATGGCCGCATGGTAACCAACCTGCTGTTACCCATTTACCAGTGGTGCAACAACCTGCTGGCTGCGATTGCGGCGCGCGTGGACAGCTACGCCTTCTACGGTGTGGACGTGTGGATAAAGAGTCTGCCCACTTTCCTGATTGCTCTGGCGACGTTTATCATTATCGTTGTGCTGGCATGGCGTGGCGGCCGCACTTACTGCAACACTATCTGCCCCGTGGGCACCATCCTGGCCCAGTTGGCGCGCTTCTCGTGGCTGAAGGTCTATTTTGATGCCGACAAGTGCAAGTCGTGCAGCCTGTGTACCAAGAACTGCAAAGCATCGTGCATCGATTTCAAGACCCATAAGGTGGACTACACGCGTTGTGTGACCTGCGGCAACTGCATCGAGAAGTGCAATTTCGGAGCCCTGCATTACGGGCATCCCAAGGCTGTCGCCCAAACAGTGTCGCCGACAGATACAACCGATGGAACCCGTCGCGCATTTCTTGTGGGGACGGCCATCGTTGGTGCTGACATCGCTCTTGCCCAGGCGGCCAAGAAGGTAGATGGTGGTCTCGCAATTCTTGAGGATAAGGTGCCAGCCAAGCGCTCCACACCCCTGACGCCTCCAGGTTCGCTCAGCGCAAGCCACTTTGCCCAGCACTGTACAGCCTGCCAACTTTGTGTGGCCAAGTGCCCCAATGGGGTCTTGCGCCCCTCCTCAGACCCGATGAGGCTCATGCAACCCGAGTTGAGCTTTGAGCGTGGTGCATGCCGCCCCGAGTGTATCGAGTGCTCGACCGTTTGCCCGACTGGAGCCATCAAGCCCATTACCGTGGCCGAGAAATCCTCGACGATGGTGGGCCACGCCGTTTGGGTGAAGGCCAATTGTGTGGTCCTTGCCGACGGAGTCAACTGTGGCAACTGTGCCCGTCATTGCCCTGTAGGCGCCATCATGATGGTTCCCGCTAACCCCGATGAAGAATCCTCGCCCATGGTACCTGCCGTGAACAGCGCGATGTGTATCGGTTGCGGCACGTGCGAGTATGTGTGCCCGGCGCGCCCATTCAGCGCCATCTATGTCGAAGGTCATGAGGTACATAGCCAGATTTAGTTTAAAGTTTAAGGTTTTTGGTTACTGCTAGAGCTTGAAACCTAACACCTATAGCCGATATTCATTATGAACGATAATAATCACAATAACAATAATGGTGGCAAGACGTTGAGCCGCCGCACGTTCCTCAAGGCACTTGGTCTGGGCACTGCTACTGCTGCAGCTCCCGTAATCGTGAGTTGTGCCACTGACGAAGAAAAGCAAATACCCGTTCAGGAGCCGCCCGTGGGCAAGATGACCTATCGTGAGAACCCCAAGACACACGAGAAAGTCTCCATCCTGGGCTACGGCATGATGCGTCTTCCTGGCAAGAGCGGAAAACCGTTCGGCCGTGATAATGAAGACGAAATTGATCAGGAGATGGTCAATAAGCAGGTGGATTATGCTATCGAGCATGGTGTGAACTACTTTGACACGTCGCCTGCCTATTGCAAGGGCTTGAGTGAGCATGCCACTGGTATCGCTTTGAGCCGCCACGCACGCGACAAGTACTTCATCGCCACCAAGCTCTCAAACTTCGCACCTGAGACCCAAACCCGCACCGCCAGCATCGAAATGTTCCAGAATTCCCTCAGGGAACTGCAGGTGGATTACATCGACTACCTGCTGCTGCACTCTATCGGTGGCGGCACTGGCGAGGAGGCCATGGAACTTTTCAGGAATCGCTACATCTACAACGGCATCCTAGATTACCTGCTGGAGCAGCGCGAGAAGGGGGTCATCCGCAATCTCGGTTTCTCCTATCACGGCGAGATTGCAGTGTTTGACTATCTGTTGGCCAACCACGACAAGTACAAGTGGGACTTCGTACAGATTGAGCTCAACTACCTTGACTGGGGCCATGCCAAGGAAATCAACGACCGCAACACCGATGCTAAGTACCTGTATGCTGAACTCGACAAGCGCGGCATCCCCGCTGTGATCATGGAGCCGTTGCTGGGTGGCCGCCTGGCCTCATTGCCGCTGCCGCTGGCTCGCAAGATTATGGCCCGCGACCCTGAGCGGACAATGGCATCATGGGCTTTCCGCTATGCAGGCTCATTCCCGCGTGTGTTGACGGTACTGAGCGGCATGACCTACATGGAGCATCTCAAAGAGAACCTGTGCACCTATTGCCCGCTCGAGGAGTTGACCGATGAGGAGAAGGACTTCCTCTATGGTATCGCTGATGAAATCGTAGATTACAACACTATTCCCTGTAACGACTGCAAGTATTGTATGCCGTGCCCCTATGGCATCGACATCCCCTCGGTGCTTACCCACTATAACAAATGCATCGCCGAGGGCAACCTCACGCGCGACCGCAACGATCCCGACTATGCTCGCGCGCGCCGCGCCTTCCTCATCGGCTATGACCGTAGCGTGCCCAGGTTACGTCAGGCCGACCACTGCATCGGTTGCGGGCAGTGTGTGGAGCATTGCCCCCAGCGCATTGACATCCCCAAGGAGATGCAGCGCGTCAACAACTATGTCGAGGCCCTCAAGCAGGGCATTGATCGTGGTCTGGATGCCTAAGCTTCAGGAAGCATGACCCTGGTTGACATATTATTGATATTGATTGTGCTGGGCGGTGTGGTACTGGGTTACCGCAAGGGCTTCATCGGCCAGTTGTCATCACTGGTCTCATGGGTTGTCGCCATTGTGCTGTGTTACAAGTGCGGTGACCTCATCCAGAGTATTTTCCTTTCCATTGTGCCCAGTGCGTCACAATGGCCGTTGTCGAGCATCACGGTCAAGACCGTCTCGATGGCATTCGCCTTCCTGCTGCTGATGTTTGCCATCAGACTGGTGATGCGTCTGTTCAATAAGGGGTTAAAAGCGGTTAATCTGGGTTTTATCGACCGGCTGGGCGGCTCGTTGCTGTTCATGTTCAAGTATGCTTTTGTGCTGAGCATCGTGTTGAACCTGCTCTATGCCATCAACCCCGACATGGACACCTTTGGCACCATGCACATGATGGACAACAAACCCTACGAGTTGACGCTTGACCTGATGCCATGCGTCCTGGGAAGCGATAAGATGCCGAGCGATTCGCTCAAGCTCTATCGCGACAGGATTGAACCGGTTCCAGTGGATTCAGTCTTTTGATGTTAGTCTTGAGGTAGAAGGATTTCGTCGATCCACCCATCTTTGCGGTATCGGCACAGGTCCACGTAGGCGTCAATTCCCGGGATGATGCCCGTCTCGCTGTATTGCCAGATGGTGTACTCGCCCTCCCAGTTGATTTCGGGCTCCTCGTTGGAGTAGCGCCCGATGTACAGGTGGTGATTGTTGAAATGGGGCGTCAAGTTCTTGTTGTAGAATCCCATCGTGCTATAGATCATGGGTTGAACGCCATAGTGTGACTTGGTGAGTTCGCAGAACTTGTCCACGCTGTCGATGAGTTGGCTGCGGGACCACTCGCCACGCACCTCCACATCGATCATTGGAATGAGGTCCTGAACAGGCTTGAGGGCATACTTGGAGAAGTTCTCGAATTGCTCATCGATTGATGATGTGGGCGTGAGGTAATGATAGCTGCCGACGAGCAAGCCATAGCGTCGGGCTTGGGTGATGTTGTGGGGGTAATGCGGTGAACGGTAGGTGGCGCCTTCGGTAGCCTTGATATAGACGAAGCGGATATCCTTATCACTGCTCACCTTGGCCCAGTCGATAAACCCCTGGTAGCTGGAGATGTCGATGCCGTCATAGCGCGCATCCTCATTGCGGTGAGGCACTTGCCGTTTCCCTGTTGATTTGTCGGTCGAAGTGTTGCACGCTACAAGTACAGCCATTGCCAGCAAGGATGCCAGCAATGGTGACGTGCGGGCCTTCTTCACTTGTTTAATCATTGTCGGCCGAACTTTTGTTGGTTTTGCGGCCTTTGAGGTTAGCTTTACGGATGCTGTCGTTGCGTTGCGACTGCGTCAACTTGGATGATTGGTTGCTCAGCAGGCTTGCCGTTTTTTTGCTGGAGCCCTTGCTGGCGTTTTGTTTTGCTTTTTCCTCACGTGCCTTTTGGGCTGCCGCTTTGCGCTTTGCTTTTTCCTCGGCTTCTTTCTTGGCGGCGGCTTCTCGGGCTTGTTGACGTTCCTTTTCTTTCTTCAGTTGCTCAGCTTTTTCTTTGGCCTTTTTGTCAGCTTCGGCCTTTTTCTTGGCTTCATCCTCGGCTATTTTCTTATTACGCTCTTTGGCTTTTTTCTCTTTTTCTGCTTTGCGCTTGGACTCTTCCTGTTGTTTCTTGGAAGGCTTGGGCGCTTCTTTGGGCTTCTCCTCGGTCATGTTGACGGTGGTTGGCTTTTCCTTGTGGTCAACAGCATCCTTGACACTGCTCTTGCGAGGAGTGTGCTTGCCAGGCTTGTAAAGGATGTCATTGATGTTGCAGTCCTTATTGAAACGGCTCATGTCAACCAACCCATTGTTTGCTTTCACGGCAGATTTGAACACGCCATTGTCGGCAAATTGCCAAATAATCCACTTATAGCCGATGCTGGGGGGCGTCGAACTGTACTTGGCGATGAACAATGGATAATCGGCAAAGGCGCGACCCAGGTTTGTGGTGAAGAACTTCTCACTGGTGTAAATCATTGGCTTGCAGCCATAGTAGTCCTCCAGCAGGTCGGCAAATACCTTCAAGCTGTCGCGCAGCTGTTGTGAGTTCCACGGCTTGATTTTTTCCACATCGATGACGGGAATCAAGTCCTGGTCCTCGCGCTTGGCTGTGCGGATGAAGTTTTGGAATTGGGAAGTCACGGCCGATGACGTTGACAGGAAGTGGTAACTGCCCACCTTGATGCCGTTTTTGCGGGCATTGAGGATGTTCTCGCGGTAACGGGAATCAACGAGGTCGGTGCCCTCAGTAGCCTTGATATAGACAAACTTGATTTTGGGAATCTCCTTAATCTCGTTCCAATTGATGTAACCCTGATGCTTGGACACGTCGATGCCGTCCAGCTGCACCTTGCCAGGATCTAGGGCGGGTCGGGCCTTGGGTTTGGGAGGTGCGGGTTTTGTAGCAGTATCAGTTTTGGCCGCACCTGCCGTTTCAACCTTCACTGGTGCAGTCTTGACGTTATCCTTCTTGTCGGCGGTTTTCTCGTCTTTTTTCTCGACGGGTTTAGCCTCTTCATTCTTCTTATCGTTCTTTTTGTCGCTAGATGTGGATTTGGTGTCTTTCTTGTCACTCTTCACGCGCTCCCGGGTGGGTTTGGTGATATCCACGTTGGTTTGAGGCACTGCTGCACCGATGGCGGGCTGCAGAGCCAGAAAAAGAGTGAACAATAAAGAATATATCGTGGTCTTGCACATACCTGTTAATACCATTGCTAAATATGTTTTCAGAGTAAGGTGGCTGCAAAGGTAAGAAAAAAACCTAAATTGGATTAACGAATAAAGCAAAAGTTTGTCAAAAATCATTTTCCTTTTCCATGCGCTCTCCATTGGCCTGAAAGTGTCCCAATTTGGGTTTCTTGACCTTACTGGTATTGTCATAAGGCTTTTTTGTTGAAAAAATGCGAAAAATAGCCCTATCTCCTGATAATCTCTCCAAAAATCACTATCTTTGTAGGTTATTCAATAATTAGCAAGGAAAAATCAATAACTAGATATGGCAAAGAAAAGCGGATTACAATCGTTTAAGCAGGAGCGTCGTGAGTATCATGACAGGGTCATCAATTTCTTTAATGAACAGGGCGAGAAACCTTTCAACTACAAGCAGGTTTCGGCAGTTGTTGGCGCTGGCACTCCCAAGCGCCGGGCCCTTATTGTCGAGATACTGGAGCAATTGGCTGTAGATGGCTTTCTTGTCCAGATGGGAGCCGGGAGTTACAAGGCCGCCAACCGCTCATCGGTGGCCGAGGGTATTTTCATTCGCCGCGGCAATGGCAAAAACAGTGTCGATACTGCCAGCGACGACGGCGAGCCCATCATGGTGGCCGAGCGCAACTCGATGCACGCCCTCAACGGTGATCGTGTGCTGGTACACATCAGGGCAGCACGCCATGGTTTGGAACCCGAAGCCGAGGTCGTTAAAATCCTCGAGCGCAAACCGCAGGTCTTTGTCGGCACGCTGCAGGTGATGAAATATTTCGCCCAGTTGGCTACCGACAGCAAGTTCCTGGCCACCGATATCTTTATCCCGTTGGATAAACTGGCTGGCGGCAGGACGGGCGACAAGGTGGTTGCCAAGATTGTGGAATGGCCCGAGGAAGCAAATTCGCCCATCGGTGAAGTCGTTGACGTGCTGGGTGTTGCTGGCGAGAATAATGCTGAAATTCATGCCATCCTGGCCGAGTTTGGATTGCCCTACAAGTACCCCGAGAATGTGACTGAGGCTGCCGAGGCTCTGGATGATGGCATCACCCCTGAGGAAATTGCCAAACGGCGCGACATGCGTGATGTGACCACGTTTACCATCGACCCAGCCGATGCCAAGGACTTTGACGATGCCCTTTCTATCCAGAAGCTCAAGAACGGCAACTGGGAAATCGGTGTCCACATCGCCGACGTGAGCCACTACGTTACCCCTGGCTCAATTATCGACAAGGAAGCCTATGAGCGTGCCACATCAGTCTATCTGGTGGACCGCACCATCCCCATGTTGCCCGAGAAGTTGTGCAACAACATCTGCTCGCTGCGCCCCAACGAGGATAAACTCACCCACTCGGTAATTCTTGAGATGGATGCCGAGGCCAAGGTGAAGAAGTACAAAATCTGCCACACGGTGACTTGCAGCAACAGGCGTTTTTCCTATGAGGAGGCACAGCAAATCATCGAGACGGGCAAGGGTGACCTGGCCGAGGAACTGGCCGTGCTCAATGAGTTGGCCAAGCAGTTGCGCACCCGTCGGTTTGAGGAGGGCGGTTCAGTGACGTTCAACCGCGAGGAAATCAAGTTTGACATCGACGAACAGGGAAAACCCACTGCCGTTCATGTTCATGAGGCTCAAGACGCCAACAAGCTCATCGAAGAGTTTATGCTGCTGGCTAACTGCAAGGTGGCCGAGCACATCGGCAAGGTGCCCAAAAACAAGACCGCTAAGGCGTTTGTGTATCGTATCCACGACCAGCCCGATGTGGACAAATTGCAAAACTTTGCTGACATTGCTGCCCACTTCGGCTACAAGGTGCGTACCAAAGGCTCAGGACGAGACATCAACAAGTCCATCAACAAGATGCTGGAGCAGGCCGATGGCAAACCCGAGGAGGAAATGCTGGCCATTCTCGCCATCCGTTCGATGGCCAAAGCTATCTATAGTGCGACCAATATTGGTCACTATGGCTTGGCGTTTGACTACTATACCCACTTCACCTCGCCCATCCGCCGCTATCCCGACTTGACGGTGCACCGCCTGCTCGACAAGTATGCCGCAGGCGAGAAGAGCGTTGATCCCGTCAAACTCGAGGACCAGTGCAAGCACATGAGTGCCCAGGAACAGCTCGCAGCCAATGCCGAGCGCGCTTCAATCAAGTATAAGGAGGTGGAATTCATGGGCCAGCGCTTGGGTGGCGTGTTCTCGGGCCACATCTCGGGTGTGACCGAGTGGGGCCTGTATGTCGAACTCGACGAGACGCATTGCGAGGGCTTGGTGGGCATCCGTGGCCTGGATGACGACTTCTATGAGTTCGATGAGAAGAATTACTGCATTCGTGGTCGCCGGCGCGGCAAGGTCTATCGCTTGGGCGATGCCATCACCATTCAGGTGGCACGCGCCGACCTGATCAAGAAACAGCTCGACTTTGTCCTCGTTGACAAGGAGAATCCTGCCGGGAGCCACCGCATCGACCGTGAGCTCATCACCGAGCAGAACAGTCGCAGCATCAGCGGACATTTGTCACGTGATGAACGTCAACGCCAGCAATATGAGGGCAGTACCGCCTCGCGTCGCCAGCAGCGTGGCGCCCGTGGCAACAGCACTCGCCGTCAGGCTCGCGAGGCCCGCGACAATAAAATAGGTAAACCCGGCCGCAAGTCCAGTCGCTCAGGTAAACCCCGCGGCCGCAAGAGATAAAAATGAGTGCTGTGCCAGTACATAAGGTAAAACTCGAGACGCTGGGCTGCAAACTCAACTTCTCGGAGACCGCCACCATGCAGTCGCTGCTGGCCGAGCAGGGCATCATGCCCGCCGCTCCTGGCGAGGTGCCCGACGTCTGTGTGGTGAACACATGTACGGTGACCGCCCTGGCCGATAGCAAGTGTCGTCAGCACATCCGCCATCTCATTCGCCAGTACCCCGACGCTCTCATGGTGGTCACTGGATGTTATGCCCAGCTCAAGGGTAAGGAAATTGCCGAAATCGAGGGCGTTGACATCGTGTTGGGGAGCGAGCACAAGGCCGATATCGCTAAATATGTCATGCAGTGGTTCGAGGACCGTCAGCAGCAGTTAGCGGTGACACAGTCGCTCGAAATCCGCTCCTTCTCACCATCCTGTGACCGTGGCGACCGCACCCGTTACTGGCTCAAGGTGCAGGACGGATGTGACTACTGGTGCAGCTACTGCACTATTCCAGCCGCCCGTGGACGCAGCCGCAGCGGAACTATCGCACAGCTCACCGGGCAGGCTCGCGACGTGGCTGCCGATGGTGGCAAGGAAATCGTCATCACGGGCGTGAACATTGGTGACTTTGGCAAGAACACGGGCGAGCGATTCCTCGATTTGTTGAAATCTCTAGATGCTGTCGAGGGCATCGAGCGTTATCGCATTTCGTCGATTGAGCCTGACTTGCTGACTGACGAAATCATCGACTTTTGTGCCCATTCCAGGGCTTTCATGCCCCATTTCCACATCCCTTTGCAGAGTGGCAGTGACCCTGTGTTGAAACTCATGCGTCGGCACTATGACCGGCAGCTGTTTGCCGACAAGGTGGCGCGTTGCCGCCAGTTGATGCCCGACTGCTTCATTGGTGTGGACGTGATGGTGGGCACCCGTGGTGAGACACCCGAGCTGTTTGAGGACAGTTACAATTTTATCGCTGGACTGGATGTACAGCACCTGCATGTGTTCCCCTATAGCGAGCGCCCTGGTACAATGGCCTTGCGCATTCCCTATATCGTCACACAGCAGGACAAGCAGGAACGTGCCGCCCGCATGATTGCGTTGAGCGATGAAAAACAGGCCGACTTCACACGCCGTTATCTGGGCACTGTGCGTCCTGTGCTGCTGGAGCATGGACGTGGCAAGGGCATGATGCACGGTTTTACCGACAATTACATCCGCATCAATGTGAAACCCGACATGAGCCTTGCCAACAAGATTATTAACATGAAACTACTCACCCTTAATGATGATCTGAGTGTTGACGCCCAGGTCGTTGACGATACCGAAAAATGAAAAAAGTTGCTGTCATCATCCTCAATTGGAACGGAACCAAATTGCTACGCCGTTACCTGCCCACAGTGATTGCGGGTACTGATGACGCCATCGCTGACATCATCGTTGCCGACAATGGCAGCAGTGATGATAGCCTGCAAGTGCTTGAACGTGAATTCCCTCAGGTCAAGGTGTTGCCGCTGGACAAGAACTACGGATTTGCCCAAGGCTACAATCTGGCCATCGGGCAGACGATGTACCCCTATACGGTGATGCTGAACAACGATGTGCGCACGCCCCAGGGTTGGCTCAATCCCCTGCTGGACTATATGGAGGCTCACCCTGATGTGGGAGCGGTGATGCCCAAGTTATTGCACGACTGTGAAGATGGCAAGCCGATGTTTGATTATGCCGGCGCTGCGGGCGGTTATATCGATTGTCATGGCTACCCTTACTGCAGGGGACGCATCTTCGAGTATGTGGAGGAGGATAACGGGCAGTATGATGACGGTGTTAAAAGTGTCTTTTGGGCGACAGGAGCGTGCCTGATGGTGCGCAGCCAGCTTTATCACGATGTGGGCGGCTTGGATAAGGACTTTTTTGCCCATATGGAGGAGATTGACCTGTGTTGGCGCATCCGCCTCGCGGGCAATGACCTTGTGATGGTGCCGTCGAGCCAAGTTTATCACTTGGGTGGTGGCAGTCTGCCTCAAGGAAACCCCAGGAAGACCTATCTTAACTTCCGCAACAACCTGCTGCTGTTGCACAAGAACCTGCCGGTAGAGGAGGGCAAGCGCCTGCTGTTCACACGACGGTTGATGGACACGTTGGCCTTCGGCATGGCATTGGCCAAGTTCCATTTTGGCGATGCTGCCGCCATTCTGCGTGCCCACCGTGACTTCCGCCGCATGCGGTCGCATTATACCGCGCATCCCGCCGTCAACCTGTTGAAGCAGCTCCCTGAGGAGCGCGTCAACATCGTTACCGCCCACTACCTGCGCGGCGTGAAACTTTTCCCTCAACTGATGATAAGATATAATTAGTTCCCCTTGAGGACCGTAAAGACCACAAGGCCCTTAAATAAACGATAAGAAGCAATGAGAAAGTTAGGATTTGGATTGATGCGTTTGCCGCTGACTAACCCCGCTGACCAGACCAGTATCGACATCGAGAAATTCAAGGAGATGGTCGATGTGTACATGGAGCGTGGCTTCACTTACTTTGACACCGCTTATCCTTACCATGGTGGTGCCAGCGAACGCGCCTTGCGTGAGGCTGTTGTCAAGCGCTACCCTCGTGAGGCTTTCACTGTGACGAGTAAGATGCCCGTGTGGGCTATCAACGAGAAGGCCGACCTAGAACGTGTCTTCAACGAGCAGCTTGAGAAGTGTGGAGTGGACTACTTTGACTACTACTGGCTGCATGCCCTCAACCACGAGCGTGTTGAGGCGATGGAGCAACATGATGGATGGGGCTTTATTGCCCAAAAGAAGGCCGAGGGCAAGATCCGCCATATTGGTTTCTCGTTCCATGATGACTCGGCATTGCTGGCCCAGATTCTTGAGCGTCATCCCGAGGTCGAATATGTCCAGCTGCAGATCAACTATCTGGACTGGGACAGCCCTGCCATCGAGTCTCGCACATGCTATGAGTTGTGTGTCAAGCACGGCAAACCCGTCATTGTCATGGAACCTGTCAAGGGTGGCTCCCTCGCTCGCGTCCCCGATGCCATCGACCGCCTGTTCAAGGACTATAACCCCGATGCCAGCCCTGCTTCATGGGCTATCCGCTTTTGTGCTTCTTTACCTAATGTGATGACGGTGTTGAGTGGCATGAGTAATATGGAGCAGTTGAAGGACAATACATCCTATATGCAGGATTTCCAGCCGCTTAACGACGAGGAGCAGGCAATCATTGCTCAAGCGACCCAAGTCATCCGCAACTCGATTGCCGTCCAGTGCACCGCGTGTCATTACTGCACCGAGGGGTGTCCCCAGCAGATTGCCATTCCTGAGTATTTCAACCTTTATAACATGGTGCAGCAGTTCAGCGACCAGCACAGCAATGCAAAACTCTACTACGGTCTGCTGGCCAAGAATCACGGTCAGGCAAGCGATTGCATCGAATGCGGTCAGTGCGAGGCCCAATGCCCCCAGCGCCTTGATATCATCGATAGCCTCAAGCTCGTCGCCCAGACCTTTGAATAAGGCGATTTGTTAAATATAGGGTGTTGTGAGGGTGTATCTATCCAGTTTCTCTCCGTCAATCGGGTCTTTTCTCAAAAAAAAGCATTAACTTTGCAGGTTAATATGAAGAAAGACGTGGAAACAAGATACATCTTTGTCACCGGCGGCGTTGTGTCGTCGCTCGGCAAGGGCATCATCGCTTCGAGCATCGCCCGGCTGCTGCTCTCGCGCGGCTATAGCGTGACGTGCCAGAAGTTTGACCCTTATATCAATATCGACCCAGGCACGTTGAACCCCTATGAGCACGGTGAGTGCTATGTCACCGTCGATGGTCATGAAGCCGATCTGGACCTGGGACACTATGAGCGTTTTACCAACATCAAGACTACCCGTGCCAACAACGTGACCACGGGCCGTGTCTATCAAAGCGTCATCGACAAGGAGCGTCGTGGCGATTATCTGGGCAAAACGGTCCAGATTGTGCCGCACATCACCGATGAGATTAAGCGTGACGTCAAGTTGCTGGGCACCACTGGTAAATATGATTTTGTCATCACCGAGATCGGCGGTACTGTCGGCGATATCGAGGCCTTGCCGTTTATCGAGGCCATGCGACAGCTGCGTTGGGAACTTGGACGTCGTTGCATCTGCGTTCATCTGACCTATGTGCCCTATATCAGTGCAGCCAAGGAACTGAAAACCAAGCCCACACAACACAGCGTCAAGCTCTTGCAACAGGAGGGTATCCAGCCCGATGTGCTTGTGTTGCGCACCGAGCACCAGTTGCCGACGACGATGTTGAAGAAAGTGGCCCAGTTCTGTAATGTCAGTGCTGACGCAGTTGTCCAAAGTCTGGACGTGCCGACCATCTATGAGGTGCCGTTGAAGATGCATGAGCAGCGCCTCGACAACATCATCCTTGAGAAAACAGGACTTCCGGCCGACGGTGAACCTGACCTGACCAAATGGAACGACTTCCTGGCAAAGCTGAAGGGTGCAAAGCAGGAAGTGCGCATCGGTTTAGTGGGCAAGTATGTCTCGTTGCAGGATGCCTACAAGAGTATTGATGAGAGTCTGTTGCATGCCTGTGCCTATCATGACCGCCGCCTCAAGCTTGATTATATCAACAGTGAGCACATCCACGACGGCAACGTCGATAGCCTGCTTGCCGGCCATGACGGCATCGTGGTGGCTCCAGGATTCGGCCAGCGTGGCATTGAGGGTAAGTATGTCGCTCTGCGCTGGTGCCGTGAGCATGATGTGCCTACGTTCGGCATCTGCTTGGGCATGCAGTGCATGGTAATTGAATTTGCGCGCAATGTGTTGGGACTTACCGATGCCAACAGCACCGAAATGGATCCCAAAACGACCAATAATGTCATCGACCTGATGGAGGACCAGAAGACAGTGACTAATCTGGGGGGTACAATGCGTCTGGGGGCTTACGCCTGCCTTGTCAAGCCTGGCACGAAAGTTGCAGAAGCCTATGGCGTGACCGACATTGAGGAGCGTCATCGCCACCGCTTCGAGTTCAACGACGAATACCGTGAGCAATTCGAAGCAGCGGGGATGACTATTGCTGGTGTGAACCCTGAGAGTGGGCTCGCCGAGGTCATGGAACTGAAAGACCATCGCTGGTACATCGGCACCCAGTATCATCCCGAGTATTCCAGCACTGTCCTCAATCCACACCCCCTCTTCATGTCCTTCATCGAAGCAGTTATCGCCTCATCGATGAAAAACTAAGAACAAAAACTAAATATAATATATGGATAAAAACACTTGGATTGGAATGTTGCTCATGGCTATCGTGATTTTCGGTACCATGTGGCTACAGAGACCCAGCGAGGCCGAACTGGCCGAGCGACAGCGACAAATCGACTCGATCGCTGCAGTGCAGAAGACCGAGGAGCGTCGCGACATTGCGGCAGGTAATGTGGATACACTGAGCGCTGCCGAGATGAAACACCTGCACAGTGTGCTTGAGAGCATGCCCGCCGACAATGCCGTTATCAACAATGAGGGCGTTCTGTTGTCATTGAAGGACGGCAACGTCACTGGTACTGTCACCGTGGGCGACACCACCCTGCAATGGGATGAGATCACCGCAACCACCAGCAAGAATCCCGCAGCCCACAACCTGGCAGTGCAGGCCGTGCAGAAGGCCCTTGACATGTATGCCAAGAACGGCTCTTTTGCCGCCTCATTGACGGGCACCGAGCAGATGGTTACCCTCGAGAACGACTCGCTCAAGGTCGAGTTCAGCAGCAAGGGCGGTATCATTGCCCGTGCGACGTTAAAGGGGTACAAAACTTGGAATTCACCGCAATTGGTACTGTTTGACAAGGGAGACAATGACTATAGCTTCACCTTGAGCAACAACACCCAGCGCTTTGAGACCAAGAACTTCTATTTCGAACCCAAGAAACTTAATGACAGCACCATTCTGATGAACCTTCAACTTGAGGGTGGGGCACAGTGGGGCTTGAAATATACCCTAATGCCTAACAGCTACATGGTGCGCATGGAAATGGTGCAGCAGCACATGTCACAAGTCATTCCATTGAATATCAACCTTGTCGACTTGGATTGGCATCAAAAGATTTCGCGTCATGAGTTTGGCAAGCAGTTCGAGGAGCGCAACAGCGGCATTTACTATAAGTATGCTGGCAAGGGTGGCGATGTGAAATACACCAGCGAGAGCAAGAGCGAGGAGAAGGAAGTCAAAGAGAACCTCAAGTGGGTGAGTGCCAAGAACCAGTTCTTCTCGACCGTCTTGATCAGCGACAGTATCTTCAACTCAGCCAAGATGCAAAGCTACGTCTTTGATAACGATGCGCCCTCCTACGAGAAATACCTCAAGGACATCAACATCCACACGATGATTCCTTACTCGAGCGACAAGCCGACGCCCGCCTCGTTCTACTTCTACCTGGGGCCCAACCGCTATCACATGCTCTCGAGCTACGACAAGTATTCGCCCAAGGAGGACCTGAAACTTACCCACCTCATCCCCCTGGGCTGGAAGCTCTTCCGCTGGATTAATACAGGTGTGATCATTCCCATTTTCGATTGGTTGGGCAAGTTCATGAGCAACTATGGCATCATCATCCTGTTGATGACCATCATCATCAAGATTGTGCTCGCTCCGCTGACTTACAAGACCTATATATCGCAGGCCAAGATGCGCTTCCTTGCTCCTGACATTGCCAAGATCAACGAGAAGTATCCCAACCAGGAAGATGCGATGAAGAAGCAGCAGAAGACGATGGAACTCTATCGTCAGGCTGGTGCCAACCCCATGGGTGGTTGCCTGCCCATGCTGTTGCAGATGCCCATCCTCATCGCGATGTTCACCTTCTTCCCCTCCTGTATCGAGTTGAGAGGCCAGTCTTTCCTGTGGGCCAACGACTTGAGCGCTCCGGACAAGATTATTGAATGGAGTACCCACATTCCGTTCATCTCTAATACTTTCGGTAACCACATCAGCCTCTTCTGCCTGCTGATGACGATTACCAACATATTGTACACTTATCTCACCACTAAGTCGCAGCCTTCTTCACAGTCGATGCCTGGCATGAAGGCGATGATGTACTTGATGCCGTTGATGTTCCTTGTGTTCTTCAACAATTATGCATCGGGCTTGAGTTACTATTACTTCATCTCGTTGCTCATCACCATCATCCAGACTTACAGCTGCCGCCTGTTCATCACCGAGGACAAGGTGCGTGCGACGATGGCCGCCAACGCAGCTAAGCCCAAGAAGAAGTCGAAGTGGATGCAGCGTCTTGAGGAGGCACAAAAGCAGCAGCAAGCCCTCCAGAAGCAGCAGGCCGCCCGCAACAGCAAGAAACGTCGCTGAGAGGTCTGGTGAATGAGGTCTATCATTATTGGTCTTGAAAAATGGCATGGTTCTTGCAACTTTTTGGCTGACCCGAGTGTCTAATGGGAAAAGAACATAATGATAACAACTCAATAAAAGATTAAGATTATGTATATCCATCAGTGCCCCGAGTGCGGGAAGCAGTACAGCACTCAAGATAAAGTGAATCGCGTGAAGTGCCCGTATTGCGGTGCTGAGACCAATGTTTCCTATTCCGAGCAGGAACCTAACCGCTGGGAGCAGTTCAATAGTCAGCAACGGCAGTACGATTCCATTGACAGCGTGTTCAACAACGGGCCCTCAGGCAAGAGCCGCGGTATAGCTGGACTGCTCGCCATCCTGATGGGAGGGTTTGGCCTGCACTATTTCTACATTGGCAAGACTAACGCAGGCATCCTGTTCCTGATGGTCGCCATCCTCTCGTGTGGCATCCTCGCCACGGTCACCACAATCGTGGCCATCATCCAGGGCGTGCTCTTTTTCACCTCTACACAAGAGGAGTTTGAGCACAAGTGGGTGTATTCGCCAAGCAATTTCCCGTTATTCTAAAATTCAAAATAGCATGTGAGAAAACGCCAAGTGCCTACACGACCCGACTACATCAAGTGGCTGCTCCTGCTGGGAGCAGCAGCACTTGTTGTGTTGCTGGGTGCCTATGTGGGCTGGCGTTACATCTTGCCCCACTCGGTGGAGGTAAATCGCTACCGTTATCCTGTGGCGGGCATTGATGTGTCCAAGCACAATGGCGACATCGACTTCGAGCAAGTCAGGGACGATGACTACCAGTTTGTGTTTATCAAGGCCAGCGAGGGCAAGACCTATCGCGATGAGGCATTTGAACGCAACTATCAGCGTGCTCGTGACGCTGGACTCATGGTCGGGGCCTATCATTTTTTCCGTAAGAACCGCGAGGGCAGTGAGCAAGCCGAGAATTTTCTAAACGCTATCAAGGACAAGGCTTTTGACTTGCCGCTGGTCATTGACCTCGAGGATGATTGGGGCAACGGCGCGGCCATTGACCGCAAGACTGCGTTGCAGCGTGTGATGGACATGATAAATATCTTGACGGACAAGGGCTATACCGTGATGATTTATACCAATCTTGACGGTTACAACAAGTACTACAAGGACATGCTTGGAGACCATGACTTGTGGTTGTGTTCCTTCACCAGTCCCGACTTGTTGCCGCACTTGCCGCATTGCATCCAGCAGTTCAGCCACGAGGGCTCGGTAGCTGGGGTGAAGGGCAAGGTGGACCTTAATGTCTATCGTGGTAACAAGAAGGAATGGAAGCGTTACCTTGACCGAATCCAAACAGAACAAAAACCCTTATAATTTTCCCTCTCGATGATGAATAAGACTAGAAATCTCATAGCCTTGGCAGTGATGCTCATCCTGTCGCTCACCTGCGGCTATGACGCGTCTGCGACTGTTTATAACTGGAGCCGCTACAACCTGTCGTTTGAGACCCCAGAGGGAGGCTTTGTCACCTTTAACAGCAACACCCGCTTCGAGATCCAGTGGGAGGACATGGTGATGACCGTGCAGCTTTACAGCCAGGACAAGGGCGACGAAAAGAAGATGCTCACCGAGAATCTGCAACGCAAGGCCTTGGGGTACAGCATGTATGACCTGAACAACGGCAAATTGAAGGTCAAGGGATTCAAGAAGACCTACAGCCTCTATGGCACCATGCCCGACGGCTCGCGGGCCATCATTGCCGACATCGTGTCCAAGCACCAGAACCTCATCGTGGAGGTGACTGTAAACTATCTCTACGGCAACCGCGAGATTGTGGAGGACATGATCAAGAGCTTTGCCGAGAACAAGGACCAGAAACCCAACCACGAGCGTAAGCACCAGAAGGTCCAGACCCGCCAAAAGGCCAAGCAACAGGATAAGAAGAAACAGTCTGCTCCAAGTAATGAACGTCCTGTCAAAAAAGAGAAACTCTATGATGCCTGATCAAGGCCGATAATGATAGCAAGATAAAAACTGAACCTCTAAAATAGACCTAATTATGAAACACTTGACACCTAAAGCCTGTTTAACTCTTGCATTGATGATGGCGGCGTCTTTTGCAGCCATCGCACAGGGCAATGAGCCGTCGGCTGCTGAGCCAAATATGCTCTATGCCCCCCTGATTTATGATGGTTACACGCCCATGGATGGCTCTTTGACGATGAAATCAGACAAAAACGGGGATTTGTATGCTTTGGACGCTAATGACGCCTGGCTGACTGAAGCCATGGACAATTCCAGCCACACACGTTACGCGCGCCAACGTGCGATGATCGACAACCCCCAGCTGGTGGCCTATAATGCCAATCGTCTGCCCGAGGCGCCTCCCGAGGGTGTTATTCCAGGTGATCCGCGCCACGGAATGCTCACGATTGCTCCCGACTTGGTTCCCGTGGAAGATGTCACCCCTCCTGATGCCCCGGTGCTGCCCTTGCACAACTGGCTACACGTGTTCAATGCTTCGTTGCAATTTACCCAAGCCTATATCAGCGGTAACTGGTATCAAGGCGGTGAGAACAACCTGGCCTTGCTCGGTTCTATCAACTGGAACTGCAATCTCAATCAGGATGTTCACCCCAACTGGTTGTTCAACAATGCCTTATCCTATAAACTCGGTATAGCCACCACCCACGGCGACAGCATCCGCAAGTATCTCATCAACGAGGATAACTTCCTGTTTACTTCCCAATTGGGTTACAAGGCCGTGAAGAACTGGTACTACAGTGCCATGTTGCAGTTCACGGCCCAGTTCCTGAACAATTACAAGACCAATACCCGCACGATGACGGCGGCATTCCTGTCACCTGCCGAACTGAATATCGGTCTCGGTATGACCTACAACTACAAGAAGGCCGATGACCGTATGTTCACCCTGGCCATCGCACCCATATCCTATAACCTGAAGTATTGCCGCAATATCACCGATATTGACCCGGTACGCTTTGGCATCGATGCTGGCCATCACAGCAAGAGCACATTCGGTAGCAATTTCGAGGCCAAGGTGATGTGGCGTTTCTCACCCAGCGTGATGATTACCTCGAGGCTTTACATGTTCACCAACTATGAGTATGTTCAGGGCGATTGGGAGAATACCCTCGATTTTTCGATTGGCAAGTACCTCACTACCCAGTTCTATACCCACCTGCGTTTCGACCGCTCGCGTGCCCGCGACGACGACTGGAACTACTGGCAGTTCAAGGAAATCCTCAGTCTGGGTATCGTTTACCGCTTTGCAACGGTCAACTAACGTCCCATGAACCGCCGCGTCACGCTCATATTGCTCATGTTGACGTTCCTGCCACTGCTTGTGATGGCAGGGAACGGCATTCCCAAGAAGTCGGTTGTGATCGATGGCTTGGACGTGGACTCGATGCGTGTGCGCTTGGATGAGACCGACATGCAGCCACTTGAGGGCATCTGGTACTATCCCAACGAGGAGATGACACTGGGCATCGAGCGTTACCGCGGCAAGCACAACATCGGCTACCGCATCATCCTGCTCGAGTCGCCTGACATTAACCTTGTGCCGGGCACGGTCATCGGTTATATTGCCTCAAGTGCCGTGGACAGCAAGTATCAGTTGTGGCTCTACAGTCAGCGCGACCGGCTGACACTGATCAAGCCTCTGGAGTGTGTCGCAACCCTCAACTCGGCGGCCACGACGCTCACGTTTGACCCGCCGCACTGGAAGGTCAAGGTGCGCGTCAACATCGCCCGTTTCCTGCCCACGTTGTTCAATGGTGTGAGCATCATCCCTGAGATGACGGGCGAGAGACTGCCCGTGGGTTTTCGCAAAATTTATCCTGAAGGGGGCGATGGCAATCCCTTTAACCGCATTCGTTACCTGTGATGAAGAATTGGAATAAACATATTTTTGCTGTTCTGCTACTTGTAGTATTGTTGTGCGCCAACACATTAGATGCACGCACGCGTACCACTCGCAAGAACCTGCGTTCGACCGAAGTACCTGTTGTGGTGCTGGAACAAGGCGATGACCTGCTTCCTGACAGCTTGACCCAAATCGACCCCAATGCGGTTTCGCTCAAGGGTTACAGCAAGCGCGCCAGCGATAGCAAGGAATCATTCTTTATCACCAACAACACTGGGCATCGCATGAGCGCCGTGCGCCTGTTGCTGCGCTACACGACGATGGGCGGCGAAATGCTCACACAGCGGACCGTGACCGTGCCGGTTAACCTCAAGCCTGGCGAGACCAAATTGGTCGAGGTCAAGTCCTTTGACGTGCAGCGGCTGTTCTATTATTATGCTGGGCCGCAACCCCGCAAGCAGGCAACGCCCTTCAAGGTGGCCTTCCGTCTCACGGGCTATGACATCCCTGTGGGCAACTGACGAATTCATTAAGATTCACTATAACCAAAAACAAAACAAAAGAAACAATGAAACATCTGTCAATTAAACTCTTATCGGCTGCAATGCTGGCTCTTGTGGGCTGGACTGCTGCTGATGCTTGCACCAACCTGCTGGTGGGCAAGAATGCCAGTGTAGATGGCTCAACCATCATCACCTATGCCGCCGACAGCCATACGCTCTACGGTGATCTGCAGTACCTTCCTGCTGCTGACCATGCCCCTGGCTCGATGCGTGAAATCTATGACTGGGACAGCGGCAAGCACCTGGGTGCCATCCCCGAGGTGCCTCACACCTATGCCGTCGTGGGTAACATGAATGAGCACCAGGTAACCATTGCCGAGAGCACTTGGGGCGGACACGAGCAGCTGTGGGACACCAGTGGCAAGTCCATCATTGACTATGGTAGCCTGATGTACATTGCCTTGCAGCGCTCCAAGACTGCCCGCGAGGCTATCAAATGGATGACCGATCTGGTAGCACAGTACGGCTATGCCAGCGAGGGCGAGTCTTTCTCGATTGGTGACCCCAACGAGATCTGGATCATGGACATGATTGGTAAGGGTCCCGATGAGCTTGGTGCCGTTTGGGTGGCCATCCGTATCCCCGATGACTGCATTGCCGGCCATGCCAACAATCCCCGCATCTGGAAGTTTAACATGAAGGACAAGAAGAACGTCATGTACAGCAAGGACGTGATTTCCTTCGCCAAGAAGAAAGGCCTTTACAGCGGCAAGGATGCCGACTTCGCCTTTGCTCCCGTTTATCAGAAGTTTGACGCAGGTGCCCTGCGTGGCTGTGATGCCCGCGTGTGGAGCTACTTCAACCGTTTCCATAAGGGTATGGACGCCTATCTGCCCTTCATCTACGGCAAGACAAAAGCCGATGCCGATGTGATGCCTCTTTACATCAAGCCCGACCGCAAGGTCAGCGTGCGCGACATGCAGGAGATGATGCGCGACCATTTCGAGGGAACCCCGTTTGACATGACTGTCGATCCAGGCGCAACGACCGCCTATGGCGTGCCTTACCGCTGGCGTCCCATGGACTTTGAGGTGGACGGCGTGAAGTACAGTCAGGAGCGTGCTATCGCCACTCAACAGACCGGTTGGGTCTTCGCCGCACAGATGCGCTCGTGGATGCCCGATGAGGTGGGTGGTTGCTTCTGGTTCGGTGTTGATGACGCCAATACTGCAGTGTTTGTTCCCATGTATTGCAGCATTACCCAGGTGCCCGAGAGCTACCGCCAGGGCAAGGCCGACATGTACACCCTTGACTGGGATTGCGCCTTCTGGGTCAACAACTGGGTGGCTAACCAGGCTTATGCACGCTACTCGCAGATGATTGGTGACATCCGCAAGGTTCAGGGCTCTATCGAAGACAATTTTGCCAAGCAGCAGTCGGTCATCGAGGCCCAGGCAACATCATTGCTCGCAACCGACCGCGATGCCGCCATCCGCTTCCTGACCAACTACTCGGTCAACGCTGGACAAGATGCCACGGCTCGTTACAAGAAGCTGGGCGAGTATCTGTTCGTCAAGTACCTCGATGGTAACATCAAGAAGGAGAAGGACGGCAAGTTTGAGCGCAACGAGGCTGGAACTCCTGTTTCACCCACCTATGGCGGCTATACCCAGGAGTACTACGATATGCTCATCAAGGGTCCCAACGGTGGCGATCGCCTCAAGGTCGTTGAGCCTGAGTGGTAATAGACCTGTGACCCCATCATGTGGCAATGCCTGCAAAGCCAAAGTAAAACGGCTTTGCAGGCATTGCTTATTGTTGGCGGTTGATTGACGTGCCTTCACTCAGGAATATGGAGGGTAACTTTGACCTTGGCGATGCGGTGCTTAATCACCTTGATGACTGTGAAGGTAAATCGTCCGTGCTCAACAACCTCCTTTTCTTGCAGGAAGTCGCCCTTGAGGTCGAGCAAGAAGCCCGCGATCGTCTCGGCTTCCTCAGCGTGTTCACCCAGTTCCTCCTCCTCGATGTCGAGCACACGCGCAAAGTCGCTCAGCAGTGTCTTGCCGTCAAATATCCACGTGTCTTTGCTGATGCGGTTATAGAACTTTTCCTCGGTGTCATACTCGTCGTTGATGTCACCGACAATCTCCTCCAGCACGTCCTCAAGCGTGGCGATGCCCTGCGTGCAGCCATATTCATCGACGATGATGGCCATGTGCATCTTCTTCCTGCGGAAGTCCTCGAGCAGGTCGTCGAGCATGCGCGTCTCGGGAACGAAATAGGCGGGACGCATGAGCGTCTGCCACTTGAAGGTGTTGTCGCGGTTGCCGATGTAGGGCAACAGGTCCTTGGCATACAGGATGCCCTTGATGTTGTCAGGCGTCTCTTGATAGACGGGCATGCGCGAGTAGCCGGTGTCGATGACCTTCTTGACGACCTCGTCAAAGGTGTCGTCCTGATCAATGTCCACCACATCGACACGCGGGCGCATGATGTCGCTCACGGTCTTGTCGCCGAAGGACAGGATGCCCTCGAGCAACTCCTTCTCGTCGGGGTTCTTGACCTCGCTTACCTCGAGCGCGCGCGTCAAGTCATCAACCGAGAGTTCCTCGGTCTGGGGAGATACCACCTTGTTGACCAAGCTCGTGCTGCGCACCAGCAGTGCTGTGAGCGGCGAGAACAGGCTGACGGCTGTCTTGAGGGGAGCGGATGCCATCGCTGCGAACTTGACATTGAAATTGGTGGCATATAGTTTAGGAATCACCTCGCCAAAGAGCAGAATCAGGAAGGTGAGGATGACCGTCTGTACAATAAAGTCGAGAACTGTGCTGTTGAAGTCAAAAATCTGGTTCATCGCATAGTTCAACACGATAGCGATCATGATATTGACCAGATTGTTGCCCACCAGGATGGTAGCGAGCAACTTCTCGGGCATGGCGAGCAGTTCCTTAACGCGTTCACGGCGATGCTGGTCCTCAATGCTGTCCACATCATCGGGGCGCAACGAGAAATAAGCGATCTCGCTGCCTGAATTGAAGGCCGACAGGAAAAGTCCCAGCAGGGCGACTATGATGGCGATGATACTGCCCGAAGTGGGCGCGTTAAATGTTACAAGCGGATGTCCGCTCGCTGAACAGAGTACCGATAACAGGCACGATAACGGGTCAGGGTCCAAAATTAAAGTTGTTTTGTTGAATAATGCGACAAAGATACTGCAAGCCGAGCGGAGTACCAAGCAAAAAAGCATTTTTTTGCTGATACATTCCTGTGTGACAGCCTATCATCGGCTGTGGTCAGGAGCGATAGTGCAATTTAACCTTGTGCGCATGAAGGTTCTCAAAACTACTGCATGGGCTCGACGGTGTAGCCGCGATCACGCAGCAGTTGCAACAAGCCTTTCTCTCCAGGCAGGTGACCGGCACCGACGCACACCAGGCAGGCACGCTCAGGCATCATCTTGACGAGTTTTTCGGCCCATGCGCGGTTGCGGCTGTAGATCAGCGCTTCCATGGCCTCCTCGCTGTCACCACCCATGGTGCTGTCGGTCATGACCGACAACAATTGGTACAGGTTTTGGTTCATGTAGGCTTCGGCGAGGGCCGAGGACTGTATCTGGAAAAACTCGTCCTGCTGGCATGCTTCGAGCAGGTTCCGCGCTTGTTCGGTCAACGGTGAGTTGAACAGCAGGTCGATTTGATCTTGCAGGCTCTCCAGGCTTGCCGATGGGCGGCCGGCATCGTTGGCGCGCGACTGCACGGCAATGTCAATCAGGTTGTTGGCATCAAAGTTTGGGAAGTACTTGATGGCCTGCATCGCCTGCAACTGGGTGCTGATGGCGCTGGGCTTCATCATGTGCATCTGGCTGAGTTTCACGCCCATGCTGCTGAAGTACTTGTTGAACACCTTTTCGACGATGGCATACTCGGTGGGGCTGAATAGCTTGTCGAGCGTGCTGTCGGCTGGTGCCATCATGCTCTCGGCCATCTTCATCTGGGCCTGGGGACTGGTCAGGATTTCTTTCTCGATTTCGCCGACGACGATGTCACAGCCCTCGATTGCGGTATCGATGCCTTTGATCTGGTCAATCATCGACGCGGGGGCCATGTGGTGGGTGCCGAAGATGTAGCTGGGGCGGCCCAGGCCGTTGCCGCTCACCTTCCACAACAGTTGGGCATGTGACGAGGTGAATGCTACGAGGCACACCATCAGGATGAGGGATAATCTTTTCATAGTCATTTCTTTCTTCTATAGGAATTATGTGATGACAAAACTAACAAAAATCGTGCAATTACTCAGGTTTCAAGCGGCTTTTTTTTCAAAATCCCCTATAATGATGAGAGATTTTCCAAAAAATGACTCATTTTAGCGATTGTACGACCTGTGCGCAGGCAGTAATTTTGCATCGTGAAAAAGTGAATTAGTTATTAGTTGATCACTTGACGTCAATAGTATAAAGTAAGTAAACAGATAAATTATCGCATCGATGTGATATCGGTGCGGTTTTTTTATCGCCAATGATGCAGTAAAAAGGGCGGCCTCCACTGCGGGAGGTCGCCCTGACTATTCAGGTTTGAGCCCCATGGCGGGGTCACGCATTCACATTATTTCAACACCTTGATGGCCGAGCGGCTGCCGTCGCTGTAGCTCGTCACGATGATGTTGATGCCATCGAACGGCTGCTCGCTCTCCATACCCATCACGTTGAAGTAGCGCACGTTGACAACCTTCTTCTCGACGTTGACCTCGGTCACGTCGGTCACGGTGCCGTTAGCGTTTTCACCAGCATTCAGCGGGTAAACGATATAGGCGGGAATAGTCTCCATGCCATCGGTGTTGGGAGCGACGTCCACGCGACGGGGAGCACCGTTGGCGTTGGGTGTCCAGTAGGCGGGGTTCTTGCGCACAATCGCGTTGAAACCATACATCTTCACGTTGTCGATCGAGTTGCCGTTTTCGTTTGAGGCATCGAAGCAATCCATGACAGCCGATTCGTGGGTGATGAGGATGTCCTCACACAGCGACATGTCGGCCTTGAAGATGCCATTGAAGTTGTGACCGTTGACCTGGTCATTCACTTGCATGGGAGCGTAGAAGTAGTCGCCATTGCCCGGGTAGTAAGCCCAAACGACCATGGCAAACTCTTGAGGCTTGCCGTCCATCATGAAGTACTGGTTGTTGTCGCGATGGCTGGTTGCGCCATCAGCGTCAATGTTCTCCAAAAGGAAGTTGGCCGTGCAGAAGATGTTGGGCTTGTAGACCGAGGATATTGTGGGAGCTGCGGGAGCAGCGCTCATCTCGATGGTCGGATTCAGGGTGTTACGGTAGTAGCCGCTGATCGTGCCACCGTCCAGAATCTTGTTCTCATACCTGCCCTGCAATTGTTCAAGCGTGGTTTGGTAATTTTGATCAGTCTTGTGTGCAACGGAGCTCGGAATCAGGATCTCGATCCAGTTGCTCTGGTCATAGTCCCTCTGCTCGACAGTGTTGACAATGTTGCCATCCTGGCTATGATAGTCGATCGAGTACTCATTCAAGCCATTGGGATAACGCTTGTTGGCATACATCTCATCGTCCTTGGCAAAGATGGCGAACTTCTCGTAGTTGTCGTCCCAAGTCACCTTAGCGGCATTCAGCGGGTTAGAGATGGTGTACTCATTGTCCTTTACACCCACTTGTACAAGTTCCTCAAGACGCAAAGTGGTCTCTTGCCACGGGATGAACTCGATGGGCATGATCTCATAGCCACC
>ONIL01000043.1 GCA_900317835.1 uncultured Prevotellaceae bacterium
TGCAGCGTCAGTGCCGGCTTTAGCATAAACGTAACCGCCGTTGACAGTCATATGAGCGCCATCAGCATTTGAACCGCCACCGATGCCGGCACCATATTCGCCGCCATAAGCATATACAAAGCCTCCGTTAACGATGAGCGTTCCTCCGTCACCAAATTTACCGCCACCGATGCCAGCAGCATGGTCACCACCTCGAGCGGTAACTACACCACCATAGATGATCGTCACACCTCCGTCATCACCATGAGAGCCACCGATTCCAGCCGCTTCATATCCTGCAGTAGCCGTAACAGTACCGCCATAAATGGTGAGATGTCCACCTTGACCAGAATTATCAACAGAATTGCCTCCGCCGATAGCAGCCACGGTATTTTCACTCGTGGCGTTAATCGTACCACCATGAATGACCAACGTGCCCATGTTGCCTGCAAAACCAATTGCGGACGAAATCAATTTATGATATGCGGGATCACTTACAGGAAGTTGTTCTTCCATAGACGAGGCCACGATGCGACCCGAATTATAGACCTGACCATAGATATGGAGCGTATGGCCTTCTTCAATGGTAACCTGACAGGTGAGAGAGGCGCCGTCGCACAATACGAGATGGGCCGGGTCGCCCGCGGGGGCTATGATTTTCTTACACACCAGGCTCAAGGTTGTAGATGGCGTCGCTGTTGTTGCCGCTCAGCTCGATGAAATCAGTAAGATTCTTCTGGGTTGCTTTGACCACCTTGTTTTCCTCATCCCACTCGCGTTCGATGTAATAGACTGCATCGCCTAACATGGTAAGGGAGGCTTCACCATCAACGAGTGTCACGCTTTGGCTGGACAAGTCAGCCGTGAAGTAAGTGGAGGGCTCAACACCTGAGTTATAAGTGCTATAGTCTGCAGTGAACTTGCCTTCTAAGTCTTCGAGCAGCACTCCGATCTTGGTCCCGCCAGTGAACGGACCCGTCACGGTGATTACTCTGCCCGACTTGAGAAAAACGTTCTGTGATACACCGTTATCAGTCATATCGCCATTGATATTGATGCCGCCTTCCATCTTCAGCGTGCCGTTGCTCCAGATGCCGGCGCCGTAGCCATGACAGGTGTTGCCCGTGATGCTCACGTTACCGTTCATGACCACGGTGCCATAGTTGTCGATACCGCCGCCACCATGTTCAGTGGAGTGGTTGTCGGTGATGGCACTGGTGCCACCCAGGTTGAGCGTGGCACCCGATGTCAGATATATGCCGCCAGCGTCCAACGACGTGTTATTGCTGATGGTCACGTCGGTCAACGTAGCAGTGCCGCCATTCAGGTGGATCGCACCACCGTCGTTGCGCTCTGCCTCGTTACCCGTGAAGGTGCAGTTGCTGACGATGAGGTCGCTGTCCGACCAGATGGCGCCACCACGCGTAGTCGCGGTATTGTTGCTGAACGTGCAGCCGCTGATGTCGGCAGTGCCGTGGTTGACGATGGCGGCGCCGCCAGCGTTGCTGAAGCAGCCTGTAATGGTGCCGCCAGTAATGGTCATCGCGCCGCTGGCAGCGTTATAGATGCCGCCGCAGTCATTACCACGGCAAGCGGTAATCACGCCGCCGCTCATGGTCATGGTGCCTGAGTTGAGGATGGCACCGCCCTCATGGTCAACACGGCAGCCCGTGATGGTTCCGCCCTTGAAGTAGAGTGTACCGCTGTTGTTGATACCTCCACCGTCCGAGGAGAAGCCGCCAGTAATCTGTCCGCTGTTGTTGCCACTGCCGTCCTGGATGGTCAGCGTGCTGCCATTAGAGACACGGATGACGTTGCCGTCGCCCGCTATTGACGAAATGTTGCGCTTCAGCATGTGGCCATTGAGGTCAATGGTCACTGTCTTGTCACCTGAAATGCCAAGGTATCGGCTCATGGTGATGTCGTCGGTTAAGCGGATGTAAGCGCCGTCAACGATAGCACTAGTCAGCTCACTCGATGTGCTGACATCCGTCCAGGTCTGTGCCCAAGCCCCCTGGACAATGCCGCAGAGCAGGACAATAAATAGTAATGCACTTTTTTTCATTTTATATTATAAATTATAGGTTGGTGATATAAGTTCATTAGGTAATACCTAAGCTGGCTTCGACACGTCTCACAGGGCTAACTGAGATTAACCAAAGATTTGGCTAGGATTAATTATATAAAATTACATCATTCAGCCATCAAAAAGCATCGTCCACCGCGCTTTGACTTTCATTAAGACATAATAGGTGTATTTATCCTGCTGCAACACTATTTATAGTCAATAAATGATGATGTTATAAATATTGAAAAGTAACATCAATACCTCCGTTTAAGGATTCATTCACATGTCTTCTTTTATTATCATTTTTGATCATATTATATCATGAGCTATCTTGTTGCATCACAGCGGTTAAATAAAATTGCTTTTATGCTCATTTTGTGAAGCAAAAGTTTAAATATAAAGGTGTTATTTATGAAAGAAATCAGGCACAAACAAGGACTTTTCTCAATGCGAAAAATCAAATTGTGATAAGAGTGCGTAGGAATAATAAAAAGCAGAAGTCGGGTTCTCTGTTGGATTGATAGTGGGCCCCATGAAATGGGATGCTGAGACACAAAAACCTATACGGGTTCTACTCATATTATAGGAAAAGCCGGAATCCCCTCACGTGATATCAACTGGAAAAGCCGAGGATTAGCGAATAACTTATAAGAAAATCGCCGTAGTCTCAAAGAAAATAGAGAAAGGGCGGAGATATAATTCTAAAGTGTAAAATAAATAGACACTTTAGTGTAAAAAAAATTTACAGTATTGAAAATAGAAGCAAATCTTTTATGTACTCACTAATTATCAAGTCTAATTTCGCATCAAACAATTATTAACCATTTAATGAGTCATATTATGAAAAAAGTAATAATTCTTGGCTTGATTGCTGTGATATTTAGCATCAGCGCTATTGCAAATGTTAATCAGAAGCTATCTGCTTCAACACAACTGTTTATTGCTGAAAGAGATGGCCGTATTTCTCTTGATATGGAAATTGATGGCCCCACTTTACCAACACGTGCGCCATTACTGCGCGCCAAACAGGTGGAGCGTACGATTGCCCGGGCCGAAGTCGTTAATGGCGTCGAGATGGTTTCAGCCTTTATACACGTCGATCCCAATGCAACCGCTCAAATTGAAAGAATGGGTGTTATCATTCAAGAGCGTTTCAAGAAATTTGTGGTTGCTATGATTCCTGTCGACAAGATCGAGAGTGTTGCCCAAATTGCGGCAGTCAAACAAGTGAATGTAGCCCGCAAGACGAATTTACACACCGATATGTCCCGGTTCTACACCAATACGCTTCAAGTTCTGGATTACAGCAAAGCTATCGCGTCCGGGCTACCCTGTGCGTTCACTGGAGAGGGTGTTGTGGTTGGTGTGATTGACACAGGCATTGATTTTCAACATGCGATGTTCAAGGATGCCAGCGGCAACACACGCATCAAGCAAGCATATGTCGTTAATGAAAATGGTTTTCTTGAATCCTACTCAAGCGAGATGGTTTCTTCACTGACAACAGACTGCAGTGGTCAGTCACATGGTACACACACGGCTACGACGGCAGCAGGATCTGATCTCACTTATAATGGCATCAACTATGGTGGTATGGCACCCGAAGCAGATCTCGTACTTGTTGGTTTAGCCGAGGATTTATATGATACAAATATCGCTATGGGCATCAAATATGTTTTTGATTATGCCGACAGTCACGATATGCCTGCTGTGTGTAGCATCAGTTTGGGTACTATGTGGGGACCACATGATGGTACCGGAGAACTGAATGAGATGTTCGCCGAATATGCAGGCGATAACCCTAACCACATTTTGGTGATGTCTGCAGGCAATTCAGCAAGTTATTCACCGATTGTTGGATTTGAGTATGTCGAGGGCGAAGCATCGGCAGAAGCACCATTCTGTACCGTAATCAATGGTACATACAATGCTACAAGTACTCTAAATCTCAATAGGTATTATGCGGGTTACGAGTGCTTTTATAACCGTACACCTGGGCAGCAACTGGCCTGCAAACTGCATGTCGTGAACACCAAAGCGAATCAGATACTCTGGACTTCTGATGAAATCACCGAGTTCACTATTGATGATTTTTCGGGCATCAACCAATATTTCACTGGCCTTCCTGAAGTATATGTCTATGAAGATGATTTCAGCGGCAAGTATAATGTGATCGTCTATACCAACGGCATGGCAAAGAAGAGTGGTTACACAAACCCAAAATTTGCGCTTGCTATCAGCATCTATCCTTCCGAAGGAGGCCCTTGCATGATCGACGGATGGGAAGGATATGGCTACAACCTGTTTGCCAACTATAAGGGCACAATCGACGATTATGTGTTTATTTCCGGGTCTGACGATTCAAGTATTAGTGATCATGTAGTCACCGATGATGTGATCTCGGTTGGTGCTTATGTTTCCAAAAATACATTTACAGATGTTGATGGCAACACTCAAAATTATAACTCTTATTATACCGTTAATGACATCGCATATTTCTCCTCCTATCAAACGCCTGGCCATGGTCCAACAGGCAAAGCAAAGCCCGACATTTGCGCACCTGGCGCTATCGTTGTTGCAGGGGTTAACCACTATGATACTGAAGAGTATATGTCTGATGATTATAGATTTTATTTAGTGTGCGACGATCCGTCCCAACCGTTAGGCTGCATGGAGGGCACATCTATGTCAGCGCCTTGTGCAGCAGGCATTATTGCATTGTATTTGCAAGCTGCACAAAGTGTTGATAAGACGCTGAAAACCGATGACATTCGTGACATTTTCGCTCACTCTGCCATCACCGATAAATATACGGAGAAAAGCAACTTTGGACCCTATGGCAAAATTAGTGCCTTGGATGGGATTAAGTACATTTTGAGCTCGACTGTACCTGTCATCACAACTGACCTGAGTTCCATTACTATTGAACCAACTTATACCGGCTATGAGGGTTCTCAAATTTTACGAATCCAAGCAACTAACTTGCACAGCGATTTACAATTAAGCTTTTCGCCTAATAATAACGGATTTGTTCTATCGAAGCATACTATTACACCTGAGCAAGCAGCAGCTGGTGTTCCAGTGACTGTTTACTTCTATCCCACCACTGGCGGGACAAAACAAACCACACTTAAAATCAAGAGTGATGGAGCCGAAACAGTCAGCATTCCTGTAAAGGGGACTGGAATCAAGTCTGATGGTTACATTACAGCTTGGCCGACAAATCTATCATTTGAGACCCAAGTAGGCACTCCAGTCACACAAACTTTCAAAGTCACCTACTCCTACCCCAATGGCTCTATCATGATCAATAGTGTGGATGGTGGTGGTGTGACAGGTTCCAATGATGAAGACGGAGTTGAAAACTCCATGTTAAATCTCAATGCGCTTGATGATTTATCAAACCTGCCCAAAACACACATTCAATTCGATAGTATTTATTTGCATCGCAAAGAGCCCATTGGGCCCATTGTACCTATTCTGTTTAAAAGCCTGGTATTGACGTTGACAGGAGATGACTGTTTTGACATCACTCCTTCAAGAATCAGGCTGCTGAGAGTTCCGTATAGCGACTATGTAACTGTGACTTATTATCCTGATTGCGTGGGGAATCATGACGCGACTTTAACTATCTCGCTATTCGGAGGCTCAGCTAGACCTCTCACCTTGACATTACATGGAACGGCGACGGATCAACTCAATGCTCCCAGTTGCGAAAATGAAGGCAATGATTTGATGAACGCGCAAAATGGATCAAGCATAAATACTCTAGTGAATGAAATGTTGATGAACGCTAAGGTCTATGCCGAGGGGCAGAACATCATCATCGAGAGCCCTGTTGAGCAGAGCGCTATCATCAGTGACATCTCAGGTCGAGCAAAGACTGTCAACCTGCAGGCTGGGCACAACGAGATTCCTGTCAATACCAGTGGTATCTACATTGTAAGAATCAGAGAAAAGACCACCAAACTGATGCTCAAATAGAACTGATTCTTAAAACTCCGGAATAGTAACTAGCGGTTGGTTTCCTTAACGGCGAGCAACCGCTTGACTTCGTCGTTGGGCTTCCAAATCTAATTTGGGTGTCCCAACGACGAAGTCAGGAAAAGAAAAATGATCATCATGGATAACAGAAACAGCGAGTATGCAAAAAATCCCCTTCGCCTGTGAAAGCGAAGGGGATTTTTGTGATGCCAATCATTATCTTTTACCATGGCAAATTATAGTTGAAGCGGAATTCGCCAAGTTGCATGTGGGCATCGTCATCATCATTCCAGGTATCGATGACTTCGAAGCGGAAGTATTGGAAACCATCAGGTTGTGTACCATTGAAGAAGTACTCTTTTTCTATGAGATTCCCCTTTGGCAGCGCATTGCCCTTGGGTATTCCTAAAGCGCCTGCTGTCTCTTCGGCATCCAGCATTGTCCAGGGATCGCTGGCTTTCTTCTTGCCCAAGAGCACCCATGTCCTGGGCCGGCCTGAAGGATTGCTGGCATTGTTACTGGCAGTGATGAGTGTATAACTGCACGGTGTAACGGGGTAGTTGGTCTTGAACTCTGCAAAGAAACATCTCTTGTCGCTATAATAACCGGATTGCGATTGATCCCAATAGCTTCGACGGATGTGGATATCATTCAAAGAATGGTACTTGTCCTTCACCACAGGATTCCATTTTGTGTTCGCGTCACCATCTATGAGGTTTGTCCACGTCACTTTGGGGTCACCGAAAAGATTCTTGGTACCACATCCGTTGGACTGCAGGGTGCGGTTTACCCAAGACCGGATATTTCTGATACGGTTCATCTGCTGTTCGAAGATCTCAGGAACATAGTTGGCGGGCCTCATCTGATCGATATTAATACTGGCCACGGGCATATACATGTACTGCGGCAGATAGGAGCGGCTGTAGACGATGGGCTTGCCATCGTGCTCCACAATCACCGTGACCGTCACTTCATAGGAGGGCATATAGGTGCGGAAGGGGTGATCATCGCCCGAACAGGGAGTTGCCGATGTGCTGTGACTGCAGCAGGTCAACGTTTGCCTGGATAGAGCCGTCGATGTTGGCGGTGATGAGGCTGTTCACGAAACATGGTCAGCCTGCCAGGAACGCATCTGCAATCCTATCTGATCATTATAATTGTAGTTCTTGCCGCTATAGAGTGACAGGTCAACATCGAAGGCCCACCAGCCGGCATTGGGCGTGATGTGTCCATCCTGGCTCATCGTGTTCACCCAGGGGGTGGTGTAAGCTACGATATTACCGCTTACCGTCTGCCCGATCTTCGCCTTGTTGTTCAGTCTCAGGTCTTGAGGAACACCATAGCGCAGCGATGTATTCTGGGCCATGTTGTCGGTCATCGACACCTGCCATACGTGGTCGTTACCGCTCTGGAATTTTACGGGCTGGTAATAGAAGAAGCGCAGCGTGCCAGTGTACTTGTTGTAGATGGCAAAGAAGTTGTTGTTCAAGATACTGCGACTGCCGCAGCGGTTGAGCACCAGTTCCCAACCGTTCTCGCGCGTGAGGTCGTCACAGAATCCAGTGGGCAGGTTAGTCAGCCTGTCACCATCATACCAGGGCAGGTTGACCAGCGTGTAGCCATCGCGGCCCATTCCGTCGGTTTCGGGACCCTCGTTGTCGTAGATGTAGATGGCATCTTGCTGGCGCCAGTTCTCGGCGGTGAACTCGCCGTCGTTGATGTTGTAGGTATCGGCCGATGCTCCGAGCATGCCGTCGAGTTGTGTCTCATCGAGTGTCGGCTCATCGTAGATGTCATCGGTGCAGGCGGTGAAGCCCGTCATCATGCTTGTTGCAACCAGGCAGCAGGCTGCTGCCTTGAGAGCGTTCTTGAACAGATTCTTTGTTTCCATTGTTGTGATCATTTTGTGGTTATACTTTGTTGTTTCGTTTGATTTGACGATGCAAAAGTATTTCCCCAAAATGATACAACGAATGGATTTTCCCGACTTTCTTCTCAAGTTGTGTGGACAATGGTACTGATCCTGGACAAATCGGCAAAATGGCCTGTTTTTTTGTCCAGACGGCCTGCTTAAAGCTCGCTTTTTCGTCCCGTCTCGAGCATTTGCCGAAACTCACCAGGCGTCATGCCGATGATGTCATGAAACTTGCGATTGTAGGTGCGCACCACCGCGAAGCCAGCCTCCTGAGCACAAGCGGCAATGCCCCATGAAGGCTTGGACTGCAGGTAGTATAGGGAGCGCAGCAGTCGCATGTAGTCCAGATAGTCGTCGGCCGAGCGGTAGAAGTTGAGGTTGCGGAAGAGTTTGATGAGGCGTGACTTGCTGGTGCCTATATAGTCTGCGAGTTCTGCGAGTCCGAAATTGGGATCCTCGTAGGGGTGCTCCTGTTCAAGGCGCGTCTCGATGAGCGCCATGAGTTCGTCATCATTGCGCATGTCGGCCTTACTCATCAGTTCCTGGTGATGGATGACGAGTTCCTTCAGCATCTGAATACGTCGACGCACGTCGTAGTAGATGTCGAGCTGCTGGCTCAGCTGCATATTGCGGTTCAGCAGTTCGAGACTTGCCTCCTGTAGCGTGAGGACCCTCTTCTCCAAATTGTGGTTTGCCTCTTGCAACGTGTGGATTTGCTCCTCGAGCCTGCAGATTTTCTCTTCATATTCTTTCTGATTCATAGGCGCTACATAATAAGAATGTTTCGGTCTTTCGTGATGCACTTAACGATTCCATTGCTAAGTTACAGTTTATTTGCAAATAACACGCAAGAAAGGAGCATTTCATCAGCATTGAAACAATATTTTGATGGTTTCAACCAAATCGAGTACAATACCGTTCTTTTTGCATAGATGAAACCACACAATTACAAGTTTAGGCATGCCAGTAGCTGTAATATTCTAACAGAAAAGGCCGAAAAAAGGGTTATCTCCTGTTTTTCACAATCAGATAGTATTGAAATTTGGACGAATGTTTGTAAATTTACTGCGCTAAATACATGAGTCATGAATATAGACGACTATCTGGATCAACCTTACTGGATCATTGATATCCTGCCAATGCAGGTGCCTCGAGACGCTGGCGGGCAATATTTCGCTGTGGAGCGGTACTATCTCGACAGGATAGCCCTGCTGCGCGAGAAATATGCCCAGTTGCTGATTAAGCTGAATTGTTACTATGACATTGCCGTCAGCTACGACGGCGAGAACTGGAAACGCAATCCCGACCCTGAGGATATGGAGCGTTGGCTTGGCGCATGCTTGTCGGTTGGCCCCACAGAGCCCTCGCTGTTCATCTTGGTGAAACAAGAGAACACCTTGATGATGGCAAATCGTGACAACACCCACATCACAGTCTATAAGCCGACCGACGCGTTAATTGACTTGCTGCGGCCATTGGCTAACGCCGAAGGATTATTCATTTGGAAAGGAAACAATTGAAATTGAACTTATATGGCAAATCCAAAAACTAAACAAGAACTCATGGCCGCGATGACTGACGGCTACGCAAAACTTAAAGATCAAATTGCCAAGATGTCTCAAGACGAGGTGTCGGCACCATTTGACTTTGCAGCCGACCCGAAGAAATGCGGCGTCAGGTGGCAATATGACCGTTGCATGCGGGACTTGCTCATCCACCTCTATGAGTGGCAGGTGCTAATGCGGAAGTTTGTGCAGAATATCCGTGACGGACATCAGCGGGATTATCTGCCTGATGAGTACCGCAAGAACTATCACGAGATGGACAAGATGCTGGTCGAGAAACACCAACAAACACCGCTAGAGGAGGCCACCCGCCTGCTGGACGAGACACATGACGAGATGCTGAGCCTGGCTGAAAGTTTCACTGAAGAGGAACTTTTCACTAAGGGTTTTTACAAGTGCACCTATACCACTACCATGGCGGCCTATTTTGTTAGCGTCACCTCGAGCCCATACTCCCAGGCCGTGAAATTGCTCAAGGCCCATCAGAAACAACACGCCAAGGGTAAGAAATGACGTTGAAACGAGCCATATTGGTCGTGCTGGCCTGCTGGTGCGCGTTGACGTGCATGGCGGGACGCTTTGTCGAGGACTCGGTCAAGATAGACGGGCACATGCGCCACTTAGTGGTGTATTTGCCCTACGGCGTGCAAGAAGACGCGCCATTAGTGTTCGTGCTACATGGTTACGGCGCAGGCATTTGGCGCGAAAATCCGATGGTTGCGACTGCCGACAGGCATGGCTTCGCGGTGTGCATCCCCGAGGGACTCCGTGACCCTCAGGGCGAGCGCAGCTGGAACGTGGGTTACCCCTTCCAAGCGGGCTGGCAAGTGGATGATGTGAAGGCCTTGTGCCGCATGGCGCGCCATGTCCAAAAACGTTACCACCTGAGTCGCGAGAACACTTTCCTCACGGGAATGTCCAACGGCGGCGAAATGTGTTACCTGATGGCCTATAGCAAGCAGAAGACCTTCAAGTCAGTAGCGCCCATCGCAGGACTGACAATGGCGTGGATGTATGAGCGCATGGAGGCTCCACACCCCATCCCACTGATGGAAATCCATGGCACCGAGGACCGCGTGTCGGAATGGACGGGCGACATGGAGAACAAGGGAGGCTGGGGTGCCTACCTACACGTGCCCATTGCTATCGGCTACTGGGTGGCCAAGAACCGTTGCACCAGTGAACAGGTCGAGCGTGTCGAGAGCATTCAAGGCCAGGAGGGCCACACGATCATCAAGCACCGCTATAGCGGCAGTACGACTGGCTGTGAGGTGTGGCTCTATGAGGTGGTGGGAGGTGTCCACTCCTGGTTCACCAGCGACATGGACACCGGCGAGGAAATATGGCAATTCTTTACCCGCTACATCAAGTGATGTGATGGTGAGTTACTAATTAGCAGATTTCTGCTGGCCCATCATAGAACGCATTGCGTTGATTTCCTGAATGTTATTAAAGAGGCTAATGCCGCCAACGGTCATTAGCAGGGATAGTATCGCGGCGGTGATCAATCGTGAATTATCGCTTAACCACAGTAATATACCTGATATCGCCTGATGGTTAGCGATGTCACCCCGCCACCCAAAGATATTAAACAGTGGCACATTGCTCGGTGAGGAAAGGACAAATGCCATGGTGATTCCGCCACTGATGATTCCCACGATTAACGCCACCACCATCGCCATTTTATAACGACGGATTGTGGCTTCCTGGTGCTGCTTGATATATTCCACAGCATCCAAGCGCTTTGTAAGTGAAGCCATGAAGACGTCGCTGTTGTCGAAATGCGGTTTATGAGCGAGGAAAAGTTCCTCGAGTGCTTTATCTTTGTTCATAATTGTAGTTTCGCTTTAAGTTTGTCACGTCCTCTTGAGAGTTGTTTCTTGACGGCATCTTCGGTAGAGTCGGTAATTGTGGCGATTTCTTTGATACTGTATCCGTTCATGTAGAACAGGGTGATGGCCGAGCGCTCCTTGGGCGGCAAGGTGCGCAGAGCTAGGTAGAGGTCCTGGTGTTCAAAGGAAGCATCGGCCTCGGTGCCACCGATGAGCGTACGCACCTCGTCGATGCTCTCCAACGTGCGGCAACCGGCCTTATGGTTCAGGAATGTGTTGTGGGCAATCTTGAAGAGCCACGAGCGGAACTTTCCCTTGTCCTGATAGCCTGCCAGCGAGAGGTAAGCCTTGACCAGGGCATCCTGAGCCAGATCGTCGGCATCGCCATTGTTGCCGCAGCACAGGGCGAGCAAGAAGCCTCGAAGGGCCTCTTGCTCACGTTCCACATGCGCTATGAATGTTTCGCGGGTCACAGGTTACGCTTGCTCAGTTACACCCTTCTCCTCAGCCTCTATCTCCTTGGCGAGCATCTTCTTGCCCACGAAATAATTCACAAGAAATGCAATGCCCACTCCCAGAGAAATGAGTCCAAAGCATATCGCAGTCATCGGGTCATCGGTACCGCCAAGTTGGTTCTCACCCAGGAAAATACCAAAGCCGATCAATCCTATGCCGAGCAGCGTGGTGAGGCAACCCCATAGCAGTTTGGTTAGCAGTTTCTCCTTCAATAGTTTCCCATTGCGCGAAATCTTCTTCATTAATTCTTCGATATCCATATCAGGATTCTTCTCAATAGCGGCCAGCAAGATTTGTGTGCGTTGGTTGGTCTCATTCATCTTCTTACGGACAATCAACCAGACAAACATGATAGGAAGGACTATAACTGCTAATATTTCAGTTAGATGATACATTTTTTTATTGAATTTAAATTGTTAAACTTTTGTTTTCTTGAACCAGTTCCCTCGCTTGAGCTAGGGTTCTGCGGGCTGCGCCTCAGCAATCACATGCGCGCCTGCATTGCGTTCGGCTTGCACCGCAGTTCACTCATATAACAGTTCAAGAGCCTCAAAGGTGACGCACACCGCATTTTTTTGAAAGCAGGACAGACCGTAGCAACTCTTATCGAACTACAAGGACGAAAGCTTAGACAAGGACTGCGGTCTTGACAAGAGGCATCCCCACGGCACGGTGTTGATGTGGTTAACAGGAAAAATGCTGATAGCCACTGTGCCCAATCAGTAGAGACGCAAAATCTTGCGTCTCTACATGAATTTTGACAACTAAATCGCTTACAGTTCGAGTGTATAATCATCGAACTCATGCCAATTCACAACCAATTAATTCCTCTTGTTTTCCTGTTCTTTGTTATTATCAAGGTACGCTCAATGCTGCTTGAGCAGGTAGTCGATAAGTTCCGTCACATCAGTGATGCTGATGACTCCGTCAGCGTCCACATCGGCATTGTCTTTGTTAATCAGCGTCAAATCGTTGCTTAACAGATAGTCAATGAGGTCGGTTACGTCCTGGATGCTCACCTTGCCGTCATCGTTGACGTCCCCGGTGAGGCCTACCAGACTTGCGTCGGGAACAAAGTTGATGGCCATGTCCTGATAGGTATTGAACTGCAGACCGCGCACGTCGAGCAAGGCGATGTCAAAGTAGCCATCGTAGTTGCCATACCATCCCCAGTTGACGTGGACCATCCCCTCCTCGTTGTATCCATCGATGAGGAACGAGTGGCCGGCAGCAATCAGGCCCACCGACGGATCGAAGTTCACATAGACGCCCTGATAGTACAAGGGGCGACCATGGCTCAACTCGTTATAGACCATATCCATCCAGTCGGGCTCGCTGTAGTCGCTGCGCACGACGATGGTGGCATCCTTGTTGTAGCCGAAGAAGTTCTTTGCGCCCTCCAGGGCAGCCTCATTGCTTGACCCCGACTCGTTGGTGGCGTAGTTCATCCAACTGACGAGTCCACAGACGTAGGACAGCAGGGCTGCAGCACGTCCCTGGGCCTCGGTGTACTGACCCTCTGGGTAGGTGTCCAACATGTTGTCCCAGTCAAATGTCGCATCAAAACTGGTGCTGGCATCCTGGTCGCCAATCATGAAATTGGCCGTGCCAGCGGCATGGGCGGGAAAGCGGTAATAGCGTGTCAACTGGGCCAGAGCGGTAGCCACGCAGCCCACACAGCAATGGACGACATCGGGCGTGTAATCGTCACAGATTTCGCCATAGCCGGTCGGGCACCAATAGCTGTAGGGGGCATCCTGACCCCATTGCGACGAGATCAGGGCATCCACCTTGGCGGGATACTTGTCAGGGTCGGGCAAGGTGGTCGTGAAGGTCATGTCCCCACTGGTGAGGTCGCGAGACACCTGCTCGATGCTCTTGCAGAACCATTCAAACCCCGGATTGGGCTGCCCCACAACCGACGACGAGCCGTTGCCCACAGCCAGGACAGCCGGCAGGCGGTCATCGGCCGCAATCATGGCAAAGTCTCCTTGAGAAGTCTGATAGAGGGTGTAGGCGCTGGTCGTCCTCGACTCGGTCAAGGGCGAGGAGGCATTGAAACGATGGCCGCCCGCGGTCATTGTCATCAAGGCTTGTCTGGCCGACTGCAGCATGGATTGCTTGTCGCGCGGTGCGCTCCATGCGGGTGCTCCCAACAGGAGCATAGCCATCAGTAACATGATGATGTGTTTTGAATTTTGATTAAACATGGATTGAAAATTTTGATGGTGTTAATAATACATGAATTTGATTAAATGAATTAAGTGAAGATTCGGAATATAGCAGAGTTTTAAGCGATTTTTCCGTGCGGAAAAACAACAAAATAGCCACTATGATTCCTGGTGGCAAAAATATAGAAATATCTTCATTGTGTGATGATTTCAGCAAGAATTTTGACAGTATCTTCCAGAAAATTATTACCCATGCTTCACAGAGCAAACAAAGCTCCTGATGATATTAAGCGCTTTTTGTTTCTATCTTCTCTAAATGGATGAGGAAAGTGGTATGGGATTGGGGAAAAATGTGTATTTTTGCACTCTAGAATCATGGCAAAAGGGTTTCTCATAGCGGCTCCCACGAGTGGAGCGGGCAAGACGACAATTGCCCGCGGTTTAATGGCACTTTATTCCATCAAAGGGTATAGGGTGCAGCCGTTCAAGTGCGGTCCTGACTATATAGACACGAAATTTCATGCGGCGGTATGCGGCCGGCCCAGTGTTAACCTGGACACATTTATGGCACTGCCGTCAGCATCAACCGCCTTGCCGAAGTGCTGATGCTCGCCCTAACGATTGTTGCGGTGATGATACGCTGATTTCAGTTTGAAGCACGGTCCTATATACTAAAAGACATCCTTATTTTAGGGGAAACCATAGTTGAACTGAATAAGGTTTGGGAAATAATTGTTACTTTTGCGGCATCAATTTAAAAAGAATACAAATGATTAAATTCTGCGTGCGATTAGTGCAACGTTGGTTGCCGGAACCGTTTATATTTGCCATCCTGCTTACTTTCGTGGCAGCGTTTGTGGCGATGCCATTGTGTCACCAGACTCCCCTCGAGGTGGTTGAGCACTGGGGAGGAGGTGTTTGGAATTTATTGGCATTTGCCATGCAGATGTCATTGGTTCTGGTATGTGGGTCGACCCTGGCTGCGGCACCGGTTGTCAAACGAGCCATTGCATCGATGGCTCGCTTGCCCCAGAGTGCCCCCGCTGCAATAGCTCTTGTGACGGTCGTGTCGGCATTAGCCTGCTGGCTCAACTGGGGCTTTGGCCTTATCGTGGGTGTCGTGTTCGCCAAGGCAATAGCACGTCAACGTTCTGATGTTGACTATCGGCTTCTTATCGCATCTGCTTACAGTGGCTTCGTGGTGTGGCATGCCGGCATCTCCGGCTCCATACCCCTCACCATGGCCACACCTGGCGAGGCACTTGCAACGGCTACCAATGGTGCGCTGACCTCGCCTGTGCCATTGGCACAAACCATCTTCGACTGGCACAATCTGATAACTGTGCTGCTGGCGATCATCGGCATCACCGTCGCTAACTCCTTGATGCATCCCAAGCAAGACATCCTCACCATCGACCCCGCGCTCTTGAAGGAAGATGAACACATTGCAACCGTCGTTTCGTCCCCTGACAAGACACCGGCACAACGGCTCGAGCATAGCAAATTACTCTCGTGGCTCGTGGCACTGATGCTCGTGGCCTATCTCGTGATTCATCTCGGCTTGCGCGGTGCAGGCTTAGACCTTGGTGGAGTAATCATGATATTCCTCGCGCTGGGACTCATGTTGCATTCCACACCAGTCGACTATGTGCGTGCTTTCGGAAAAGCGACCACCGGCGCTGCAGGCATCATCTTGCAGTTCCCCTTCTATGCCGGCATTATGGGCATCATCACAGGTATTGGTGTCAGTGGCATCAGCTTGGGAGGCGTCATGGCCGACGCTTGCATCCGAATCAGCAATCCCGTCACCTATCCGTTGCTTACCTTCCTTTGTGCCGCAGTGCTCAACATGTTTGTGCCTAGTGGTGGCGGGCATTGGGCTGTGCAGGCTCCAGTGATGTTCACAGCCGGTGCCAACCTCGGTGTGGATCCCGGTTTGACGGGTATGGCTATTTCATGGGGCGATGCATGGACCAATCTCATACAGCCGTTCTGGGCGCTCCCGGCCTTGGCTATAGCTCGCCTTGACGCAAAGGATATCATGGGCTACTGCCTCATCGATCTTCTCGTCACTGGTGTCATTATCTGTGCTGGTCTATTGGTTTGGGCAATGTAGAGAAGCACGTCAGCCTGGAGAATAGAGCTAACAGCTTGTCTCCCTATAGGTCAGCAAGCTAAAGGTTCGCACGAGATGCGTTCTTTACATCATCTGCTCTCGCACGGCAATGCTCAATTTTTTGCAGTTGTTACTGGTACTTGGGCGAGGGGCCATACTGGTTCTCTCCCTTGTGGCTGTCAAGCACACTGAAGTATAGAATAACGAAGCATACAAAAAACGTTAGTAAAACCACGATATAATAGAGGATGATCCATATGGCTGAGCTATAATAAACCAAAGATTCTACAGAAAAGACCATGATCCACATAATTACAGCCATTACAAATTCTGCAACGATCCACCAACCACTGCGTCCAGTATCATGCAAGCGGCGTGTCCCGACCGCCATACTCGGGATGACTAGAATTAGCCAAGCAATCATTGTGACGATGTGACCTAATGAGAGTATCTGATCGATAAACCTGGTCACTGTGCAAATGATGAAACAGAGAAGGCACCACCACCAATACTCACTGCGGCGTGCGCGGCCCTTAAAGTCGGCATACTTCATCCAGCAGATGCTAAGTGACTCCCCGAATTCTAACATGGGTCGAGGCTGACTGGGATTAGGATTTTGTGTTTGAATAGGTTCCATTGTCTTTTCGTAATATTATAAGTTAATCGTGAGGGGTTTATTTCGCAAAAATACAAAAAAATATCATATCTATAGCAAATTTGCCTAAAATTTCGTTTTTTAATGCCAATTTTATAGTGGAGATTTCCATTCTATTTCTCAGCGAATTATTCCCCATCTAGCCTGTAGAGACTGTGTCATAATTCAACGTCGCAATGATTAACCGTGCTACGCACGGGAAATTAAAACAAATTATTTTAGAAATTAATATAAAAAATTTAATTTTAATACAAAATTTGTTTTCATTTCCCGCCCGAAGGGCGGTTATAATTACAGCAGATGAATAATGACACACCCTCAAACAATGGACCTGATTATTAGTGTGTTATCTATATCTAACTCGTTATTGTGTAAAAGACAGGCTCGAGCTTTAGTCTATCACTTTGAAACTGTCCGTGAACTTTTTGAATTTTTGTTCCAATTCATTTTGATTCATAGACTTAGAGTCAGCCATAACCGTCAACGAGATAATGTGATTGCCTTTGTTGAACTCTACCGTGCGACTCAAAATCCCTTGATAAGAATTGTCACCGACAAAACCAGGATACTTATTGTCTGAGAATAAAACTTTCTCAACATTGGTGTAGCTTGCAGGGTAGCCTTGGACTTGTGGGAAGTCTGATTCCTTCATCTGATCCATTCGCTCGTTTTGCTCCGCTTCAGATAAATCTTCAAAAACTTTAGAGGTCTTTTTCACTATAACTAGATAATTAGTTGCGTTTTGGGGATAGTCACCCTCTGTTCCCTCAATCACATAAGTGGTAGTATCTCCATCCTCAACAGGTGGTAGATCCTTTAACACGCAGGGTGCAGTAATCGAGAACCCGAATTCTTCAAATGTCTTGGTGATCTCTTCCGATTCTCTTTCCTTATCGGAACCCTTGCCAGTGTTGTTCATGCAACTAACACAGGCCAGTAAAAGGCACAAAAAAATTGTCTTTTTCATTTCATGTAATTTTAAGTGGTTATTGATTGCAAATATATATCTTATTTTCTAATATTCAATCAATAGGAACAAAGAAATGCCGCATCTAACATGTGGTGCGACATTTCAAAACGTCATACTGTGTAATGCTTTACTTGTTCCCTAACAGGAGGAAATCAATGAGAGTGGTTACATCTTCGATGCTGACGCGGCCATCGGCATCCACGTCGGCTTGATCGTTGCCAGCGGAATTACCGGCCAAGAGGAGGTCAATGAGGTCAGTGACATCATCGATGCCCACCTTCCCGTCGTCATTGACATCTCCAGGGATGTGTTCACGATTGGGATAGAGCCCCACGTACATCGCCTGCCAGTCATCATAGGTGTACTGCAGCACGTTGAGTAAAGCGATATCAAAGTAACCGTTTTCCACTCCATACCATCCCCAATTGACATGGACGAGTCCATTCTCGTCATAACCGTCGATGATGAAATTGTGCCCGGCTATGATCCCCTCTGGGATATTGATGTCCTTGGCCGAATACAGGATCGGGTTGCCCGATGACAGCATGCTGTAGATCATCTCCATCCATGTGGGCTCGTCATAGCGTGACCGAGGCACATAATGGGCCGTGTCGTTGTAGTTGAAGTGCTTGGTGAACGCCTCGACAATACGCTGGTCGGTAGTGCCGCCGCCTAGCGAATTCCATGTCGTCTGTGCCGCGACACCGCAATGATAACACAACTGGGCAACCGCCATTCCTTGTTCATGGGTGTAGTCGCCCTGGTAATCGTCAATCATCTTGTCCCAATCATAGGTGGCCTGCTCAAAATCGACATGAACGGTCACGTCGCCCTGGTCATACTTCACCGTCACCGATGCTTCACCCTTACCGTGCTTGGGAAACTTATAGTAATTCATGTACTGGGCCATAGCCAGGGGACCGCACCCCACGGAGTAGTGACCCGCATCGGGGGTATAAGTTCCATATTGGCTCAAGTCGGAGACATAAGAGTCAAACGGACACATGAATTTGAAAGGTTCCCGCTGTCCCCATGTGGTGGTCAATAGCGGTTGCACCGAGGTGGGGAAACGGTCAGGATCGGGCTTAGTGGTCGCACGATGAGACTGATTCTGGAGCATGACCTTCCTGGTTGCGTTCAGCCACCAGTTGAACCCCGGATTATCATCCGACAGATTTAGGGTACTGTTTGGAGAATAAGCCAACACAGCCGGCTTGCTGTCGTCACTGGAAACGATGGCAAAACCGCCGCCTGCCTGGCGATAGAGCACCATTCCGGGATAATAGGCCACCTGTTCAAGCGGCCCTGAGGACTTGAGGACACGACTTGCGGCCGAGCGCATCTGGACGTCGGTCCTGACGCCAGCCAGTGCTGATGCTGCCGTCATAACAGCGAGCACAACAATAAGATACTTGAGTGATTTCATAAGCAATAAAAACATGAATAACGAATAAATATAAAGTCTAGGCGCAAATATAGCGTATTTTTGATAATTCAATATGAATAATGAATTATTTTTTCACAACCACCTTGAAATAATGACATTCCTGCTTTCCTGTTCCCCAGGAAAATGGTATGGATTTTCTATGAGTAACTACAAGTTGGGGTAATAAATTCACAAATCCTTGTTCAATTCCTCTTGTGTATATTTGCTTAGAATTTGTTGCAGTAACTGATTTTGTTATGGTACAACATTCCCCCAACCCACAGCAAAAAACACCAAAAATATTAGTTTGGTCCTTCTTGCCTTGATTTGTGGGGAGATGACAGATGAAGTAAGGTTTTGGAGTTCATTTTTGGTGGAGTCGTTATAATTCCTTATTTTTGTGCTCAATAACTGAGAATT
>ONIL01000059.1 GCA_900317835.1 uncultured Prevotellaceae bacterium
TGCAATGAAACTCGCAAAACCCGTACCAAAGAATAACAATGTAGCGAGGAATTGAAAAATGAGTATTTTGACTGAAATACAGAAAACAGCAGCCAATGCCTTCAAACGCGACCTGCCCAATGCTGAGATACACTTCGTTCCCAGCGGTCACTTTGCTCTTGAGAGTCACCACACGAAGATTGCTCAACTGATGCGCGAGTTTCTTGTGGGGGTCGTCCAGTAAATTCCAATTTTTTTCGCTCATGACAAGGCGCAACGTCAAGCCACGGCTGGCGATGCGCCTTGATTTACGTTACATTGACCTGGGGATCTGATTCGCTATGGCCACAGGGTTGTATTCGACAGCTTCACGCTCCGCGATGATGACAGCATCAGGCGTCCCTTTGATGCACCGCTCATCGTGGTGAACTATTTCTATCATGAGGAGGTCAAGGAATCGGCAGAGATGTAAAAATGAATTTTATATTTTTTAACAAATTTAATTTATCTTAAATTTTTTATTGTTATTTATAAGGTGTATCTTTGCGATGTTAACCTCAATCCGTGATTGATGAAGATCGCAAATCGACTGAAAACACTGAAGGATCGCTTCTCTTATAAGCAGAAAATCGGTCTTATCGTCTGTGCCGGCATCCTGGTGGGCTTGGGCGGATTGTTCATGTATCTGCTCAGGGCGCACACCTATATCGCCGATGATCCGTCGGCATGCGTCAACTGCCACATCATGACGCCCTACTATGCCACATGGAGCCATTCCTCTCATGGACGCGACGCGACTTGCAACGACTGCCATGTGCCGCACTCCAGCCTGGCGGCCAAATACGGCTTCAAGGCGATGGACGGTCTCAAGCATACGGCTTATTTCGTGACCCACAGCGAGCGTCAGGCCATCATGGCCGAGGATGCCAGTGCCGAGGTCATCATGGACAACTGCATCCGCTGCCACACCCAACTCAACCAGGAATTAGTCAAAACGGGCCGTATCGACTATATGATGGCCAAACGCGGTGAGGGTGTGGAGTGCTGGCATTGTCACCGCAACGTGCCGCACGGTGGCATGAACTCGCTGATGTCAACCCCGGGAGCCGAGGGTGTGACTCCGCTGCCGCCCAGTCCTGTTCCCGAATGGCTGGGAGGTGTCCTCTCAAAGAAATGATTGATAATCGACTATAACAAAAACGACAATATTATGGCAAAGCAATTAAAGAAATGGCAAGGTTGGGCGCTCTTTGGCGGCTCAATGATCGCAGTGTTCCTGCTGGGACTGCTCGTTTCCTCGCTCATGGAGCGCCGTGCCGAAGTCGCCAGTGTGTTCAACAACAAGCGCACCGAGTTCACCGACTCCATCATTGCCCAGAACGAGAAGTTCAAGGCCGACTATCCCCGTGAGTACGAGACCTGGTCGATGACCGAGGACACCACGTTCGTTTCCAAGTATAATTCCTCGCAGGAGGTTGACGTGCTTGAGCAGCGTCCCGAGATGGTCGTCCTGTGGGCGGGGTACGCGTTCTCACGCCACTACAACACGCCGCGCGGCCACAAGCATGCGCTGGAGGACATGCGCAAGATTCTGCGCACGGGCAACCCCGGCATCTCCATCGGAGCCGACTCGATAGCCGCTGACATGCAGCCGGCTACCTGTTGGACGTGCAAAGGCCCTGATGTGCCTCGCATGATGCGCGAACTCAGTGAAACAAAGTCGGTGTTCGATCCTGCAAACTTCTATGCCAAGAAATGGAGCGAGTTGGGTGCCGAAGAGGTCAATCCCATCGGCTGCAGCGACTGCCACGACGCTCGCACGATGGACCTGCGTCCTGCACGCCCCGCTATCTATGAGGCATTTGCCAATTCAGGCAAGAATTTGAGGAACGCCACCCATCAGGAGATGCGCTCACTGGTCTGCGCGCAGTGCCATGTCGAGTACTACTTCATCAAGCCCGATGATCCAAATAATCCCGGCAAGGCCAACTATCTTGTGTTCCCTCAGCACTATGGCTTGACCTGTGAGGACGCAGAACACTACTATGATTCTATCGGTTTCTACGACTATATCCATCCGCTGTCCAAGACCAAGATCCTGAAGGCTCAGCACCCCGGTTGGGAGATGTCACAGCAGGGCATTCATGCCCAGCGCGGTGTCTCCTGTGCCGACTGCCACATGCCCTATAAGCAGGATGGTGGCGTGAAATTCTCGGACCACCAGATCATGTCGCCGCTGGCAAAGATCGACCGTACATGCCAGGTATGTCACCGCCAGGATGCAGAGGTGCTGCGCCAGAACGTATATGACCGTCAGGAAAAGTGCAACGAGGTGCGCGACCGTGCCGAGCAGGAACTGGCCCGTGCCCACTTCGAGACAAAGTTCATCATCGACAAGGGTGCCACCGACGCCGAGTTGGCTCCTATCCAAGCCCTGTTGCGCAAGAGCCAGTGGCGTTGGGACTATGCCATCGCATCACATGGGGCCACGTTCCATGCACCCCAGGAGGTAATCCGCCTGCTTTCACACTCTGTGGATTATGCCCAGCAGGCCCGTCTGCTCATCGCACGTGTGGCTGCCAAGCATGGGCACATGGGTGAGATTCCCGTGCCTGACTACAGCACCAAGGCTAAGGCTCAGGCTGCCATAGGTCTTGACATGAATATGCTGAACCAGAACAAACGGCGCTTCCTGGACGAGATTGTTCCCAAGTGGATCATGGATGCCAAAAAGAACGGCAAACTCATTGAAATCTGATGTGGATTAAACCGTGGACTCTTAAAGAAGGCTGCCTCATTGGCGCCGGATTAATCATCGCAGGACTGATGCTCGAACTGAGCGTCGGTCCTGTTGTGTGGGATGCCTTCTCGTGGCCAGTCAACGGCATCGTGCTCGTCGGCATCCTGGTGATGATTGCCATCATGCACCTGTTGCGGCGCCAGGTCTATGCATTCTCATTCCTGAGCACCTATGCAGCAGCGATACCGGCCATTGCCTTTGCAGTGATTCTGACACTGGTCATGGGCCTCACGCGGCAGACAGTGAACGGTACATGGATAAACGACATGCTGTCATTCTGGCCCTTTGTGCTCATTTATGTCTATATTGCCGTTATCATTGGCCTTGCGGTGTTGAAACGCCTTGGTCACTTTCAGTGGAAGCGTGATATACCGTTCCTGCTCAATCACCTGGGACTGTTCCTGGCCTTGACCTGTGCGACGCTGGGCAACGCCGATATGCAGCGCCTGAAGATGATTACCGCCGTCGGTGAACCCGAGTGGCGCGTCATGGACGAGAACCAGCAGGTCAAGGAATTGGACTTGGCTATTGAGCTTCAACAGTTCATCATGGAGCAATATGACGACGGCAGCCCCAAACGCTTTGCCAGCGAAGTGAACATCATGACCAAATCGGGCAAGAACATCCACACCACCATCGACGTCAACAAGCCTGTCGAGGTCGAGGGGTGGAAGATCTATCAGTATGGCTACGACACTGCTGCCGGCCCTCAGAGCCAGATCAGCATCTTTGAGCTCGTGCGCGACCCGTGGTTACCGCTCGTTTATATCGGCATAGGGCTGATGCTTGCAGGAGCGTTGTGTATGTTTGTGTTATCTCAAAATCAGTGCAAACCGAACGCAAACGGGCAAGCTCGATCTGCTGAGGTTTCGCCTGATTCATCTAAAAAACGCGTGACGCCATGATTTGGGATTATTTCATCTACTTTGCCATTGTGGCCATCATGCTGTGGGCCGTAGGCGCGTTCCTGGCATGGAAAGAAAAAACGGCTGGCGTCTATGCTTCAACACTGACGGGCTTGGCCGTGTTTTTCACGTTTATCGTCATCATGTGGGTGACGCTCGAGCGCCCGCCGTTGCGCACGATGGGCGAGACACGCCTGTGGTACTCATTTTTCCTGCCGTTGGCCGGTATACTGGTCTATAGCCGCTGGAAATACAAGTGGATCCTGTCGTTCTCTACGATGTTGGCGGCCGTGTTTATCTGTATCAACATCTTCAAGCCCGAGATTCATTCCAAGGCCTTGATGCCTGCCTTGCAGAGTCCCTGGTTCGCTCCGCACGTCATCGTCTATATGTTCGCCTATGCCTTGTTGGGTGCAGCGACACTCATGGCGCTTTACCAACTGTTTTTCAAGAAAGGGCGTCCGTTGGAGCGCAAGGAGATGGACATTACCGACAACCTGGTGAATGTCGGTCTTGCGTTCTTGACCTTTGGCATGCTTTTCGGCGCGTTGTGGGCTAAAGAAGCATGGGGCCACTATTGGTCATGGGATCCCAAGGAGACTTGGGCGGCCATTACCTGGCTTGCTTATTTGGGCTATATCCATTATCGCATCTATCGTCCCAAGTCCATCAAGCCAGCCCTGTGGGTGCTGCTCATCGCTTTCATCCTGTTGCAGGTCTGCTGGTGGGGCATCAACTACCTGCCGTCAGCTCAAGGCTCCAGCGTACATACCTATACCTCCTGACATAACCCATAATGACCAGAATAGAACGAGAGAAGCAGACCGTCCGCAAGATGATTGAGCTTTATTGTAGCCATCGGCTGAAGGCGGACACGATACCTGAGGCATACCAGCACCTGGCTGACTTTGCGTGCCGCCGTCTCGACCATTGCCGCTATGGGGAGAGCAAGAGCGCCTGCAAGGATTGTCCCACCCACTGCTATCCCCCTACCGAACGTGAACAGATTCGTGAAGTCATGCGGTGGACTGGTCCCAGAATGATTCTCTATTCACCAATCGCCGCCATTCGGCATTTGTTCAACAAGTAATGATAAGATGAGAAGATCTGACAGAGAGAGGGATGCCGCTTTCGCCTTGGAGGTCTTGGACAAGGCCCCATTCGTGACGGTCAGCATGACCAGGGAAGACGGAAGACCATACGGTTTACCATTGTCGTTGGCGCGTACCGATCGCCCATAACCCGGTTGTGTTCCTCTCTGCGGTGGCCCGTTGCTCACCGACCTTCGACTCCAAAGTCGGGAACTTCACCTTGCAGTACAGGTCTGCTACTGCCGTCGGCGTGGCAGAACTTGTGACTGAACGTGAAGAGAAGATATCGGCACTAAGAGTCATTTGCCAGCGTTTCCTGCCTCATCACATGGATGCTTTTGATGATGCAATAGCTCGCAGCCTCGAACGGACAGCCGTGGTTCGTATCACATTGACCGAACCACCCGTCGGTAAGTGCAAGCAACTGACGGAGCAGTAAGAACCCGCTCCCACCGCTCATCGATGAACCTGCCGACATTATCGCCGACAAATAGTGAAGTCGCCGAAACGCATCAGCGAGCTCCAGCGATTTCTTGGCGAATATACGATAGGCTAACGCTTGTCGGGGACTCCGTATTCGAGCCATTTCTCTTGCGGATAAGTCCCCTTGATTAATGCTTTCTTTTCCAAATAAGCGTTTTTCACTTGTTCAAAAAGCTCATTGGTGTGCTTCACTTTGGGCGCCAGTTCCTCGCGCAGCCTTTCGACCTCGGTGTTGGCTGCCTCGAGTTCTTCCATGGCCTTTTTCATAGCGGTAATTCCATCGGGGGTGACACCGGTGCCATTACCGTTCAAATGTTTGCGCAAACCCTCAATGAGGTTGCGGCATTTCTCAATCTGGATTTCTACAGTTTTTGACATGTTCTTGATGTATTAAGTGTTTATTATTGATAGAGTTGTCATGGCAAAATTAACAAAAAAAGCCTTTTTAGTGAACGCTGTATATAGGCGTGTTTTTTGATTTTTTAACAAGTCGTCTAATCAGTTTATATCACTGTTTTTAGTAATTTTGCGCCCGATTTGCGGAAACCGTGAATCGATTTCTAACGACAAAAAAAGCTTGGTAGAGCTGAAACTCCCGATAATTTTAATGGAACAGAAAAACGTCTCTAAACGGGTGACGGCTACCATCCTTTCGATGTCGCTGCTCACCGTGATGGCAGGTGCCGCCATCGCCCCGGCACTGGGCATCATTAAGGCTCATTTCGCTTCGGCACCCGACCTGCTGGTGCAACTCATCGTCAGCATGCCTGCCTTGCTGATTATCATCACCAACATCTTTTTCCTGCAACTCGTCCGAAGGGTCGGCACTCGAACCATAGCCACAATAGGACTGTTGCTCTATGTCGCTGCGGGTGCAGGGTGCTTCTTCGTTGACGAGATTCATGTATTGCTGCTGATGCGGGCCCTTCTGGGTGTCAGTGTCGGCCTCATCATGCCGTTGTCAACAGGCCTGCTTGCTTATTATTTCCCTCCTGAGCGGCAAGCAAGGCTCATGGGGTTATCGGCAGCCATGAACCAGATGGGCGGAGTGATTGCCACGTTGCTGGCTGGCCTGCTTGCGACAATACAATGGAATTATGCTTTCCTGGTTTATCTGATCGGCTTGATTGCAGTGGTGATGGTTTGGCTATGGCTGCCCGATGCGCAGTTAGGCTCATCTAACCAGCATGGTACACCTTTCAAGCCCAATCAACTGCTGAAGTTTCATCCCTCGGTAACAGGCATGTTGCTGCTGATGGTCCTGTTCTTCATCTTTCCCACCAACTTCGCCATTATCGCCAGCAGACAGACGGGGCTATCGGCCGAGGCGATAACGATGATCATGGTGGGGCTTGATGTCGTGGCATTCTTTGTAGGACTTGCCTTCGGAACGCTGATGCGCAGGTTCAGGATGTCCATCAAATACTTTGCACCCTTATTTTTCCTTTCGGGTTATGCGGCTTACCTTGTTCCCGCCATACCGATGGCCATTCTTGGATCAGCCTTTATCGGCATCGCTACTGGAATAGGGGTACCCTATCTGAATACCATTGCCAGCATCAAGGGCGGTCGAGACTCCGCCACAACGGTCATGCCGCTGCTGTCCGCAGCCCTATACCTGGGGCAATTTGTGTCGCCGCTCATCGTGATGCCGTTGTCCAGGGCACTATTTGGAGTTGAAGACATCCTCGGCCCGTATAAGGTGGGAGGCCTTTTCAGCATCGTGTTTCTCCTTCAAGTGTGGGCAACACGAAACTTCCAAAGCCTGCCACCCAAGGAACCGTAGTTGGCGACATTGCCCGCAAGCACCAGGGGATTTCATTCGCTATGGTCACGGGGGCGTATTCGGCTGCTTCACGCTCCGCACCTCAACCAGCCGGCAGCGCTGGCTGGATTGAGCTGCTCCGCTACAGCCTCATGCCGTTGGGCGACTTCGCCCGGCGGAGATCACCCTGTTCCCACCGCTCATCGATGGATTAGGGTGTCCCACAGCCCAGCTTTTATAACTTCAATCCGTATCCGAGAGTGCTCGCAATTAGAGAGCCTGCTGGCTTTAAATTATATGCTGGATTATTTGTTATATTAAAAAAAGTAGTAAAGACCCGCTGCTGTAAGTCCCGACCAAGTTGTCACACAGACAGAGTCACTGTCCGCCAAGGATGGGAAGGCCGTGTGACAATGGGATAAGCCAGAAGACCTGCCAAGTTGGACATAAGTTGCTTTGACTCTCGTGGTAATAGAGTTGGACAATCAAGACACCAGTCATCCTCCTGGGTGAGGAAACTCGCGTGTGTGGCTGCCTGCAGGCAGTCAATCCATCCGATTTATTCACGTCTATGCCCATTGTCAAGGTCACTTTATGGATTTTGATTGTGTAATGCCTCGTGGCATGAAACAATAAGTGTATGTATATAGTAACCTTTTCGGTGGCGCAGTCATGCCGCTCAACCTTTTTCTGCCAATCTGCGGCATGACTGCAAAACTGAACTAAACGAGTAATTGAAATGATTACAAACGAGAAAGGCCTTTTGCGCGTGTATACCGGCAACGGCCAGGGTAAGACGACGACAGCCATGGGAATGGCCGTCAAAGCGTTGTCTGAAGGAAAATCGGTCTATGTGGGGCAATTCATCAAGA
>ONIL01000037.1 GCA_900317835.1 uncultured Prevotellaceae bacterium
TGCAGAGGTTGAAGCATACTATACTGGTGATGTGATTATTCCTGCATCTGTGACATTCGAAGAAGATACCTTTGCGGTCACTGGTATTGAGGACAATGCCTTTAACGATTGCTATGATTTGACGAGCGTGGTGATTCCCAATACTATTGATAGCATCGGCGAGCAGGCGTTTCAGGGCTGCACGGGGCTGACGAGTGTGACCATCGGCAGCGGTGTGACGGCCATCGGCTCCAAGGCATTTAACTACTGCAACGCGCTGACGACTGTCAAATGTGTCGGCACAGTGCCGCCAGTGATGGCCAGCACCGACTGCTTCTCGACAGCGGCATATAACCGCGCGACGCTGATTGTGCCGCGCAATTATGAGGCGACCTATGCCGCCGCCAACTATTGGTATAAGTTCGCCCACATCGACGGCTGGGGCACTGCCGGCATGGGTGATGTGGATGGCGACGGCGATGTCAACATCAAGGACGTGACGGTACTCATCGACGCGCTGCTGGGCATTGTGGGCGATTCGTTCTATTATGAGTCTGCCGACCTGAACCATAACGGCCGCATTGACATCGGTGACGTGACCTCCATCGTCGACAACCTCCTCAACGGAGACTAATTGACAGTTAATAGAGAATAGTTAGGCGTCCGCATTCCAGTTAATGGAGTGCGGATGCTATTCGTGAAATTTGAAAGAATAAGTTGGCGGATGCAAATTTGTATAATTCGCGTAATTCGTAGTTGAGAAATTAGGCGTTGTGCTGCAGCTTGAAGCGCTGCATGATGAAGACGGCGACGACGAAGGCCATGAAGTCGCTCGCGGGCAGCGAGGCCCACACGCCGTCGAGGCCCCACAGCGAGGAGAACAGCAACAGCATGGGCAACAGGAACAGCAGTTGGCGCGAGAGCGACATGAAGATGCTGATGCGCACCTTGCCGATGGTCTGGAAGAAGTTGGTCACTACCGCCTGGTAGCCAATGACGGGGAAGACAAGCATATTGATGCGGATGCCGCGGATGGAGATGTCAATCAACTGTTTATCGTCGGTGAACAAGCGTGTGCAGGGTCCAGGCAGCAATTCGCCGATTACCCAACCGACGGTCATGGCGATGACCGAGGCCGTGATGGTCAACCGCAGCACTTGCTTGACGCGGTCCATGTTGCGCGCCCCGTAGTTGTAGCCCGCGATGGGTTGGAAGCCCTGGCAGATGCCCATGATGACCATGAAGAAGATGAAGCCCAGACGGTTAGCGATGCTGTAGGCACCCACGGCGAGGTCACCGCCATAAGTCATTAGGGCGTTGTTCATGAAGATGGCCACCACGCAACCCGTGAGCTGCATGGCAAACGGCGAGATGCCGATGCTCACGATGTCCTTGACAATCGCCCTGGCGGGTTTGAGGAAACGCCACTCGAGATGCAGCAGTTCGCGCTGGCGGCTGAACTGCCACAACTGCCAGCACAGCACGATGGCCTGGGCCAAAATGGTGGCGATGGCTGCGCCCTTGATGCCCATGTGCAGCGGCCAGATGAAGATGGGGTCCAGGATAGTGTTGAGCACCACCGTGACAATGGTTGCGATCATCGCCGCACGGGGCTTGCTCGCCGAGCGCAATGCAGCATTCAGACCCAGATAAAGGTGTGTAATCACGTTGCCCACCAGCAGGATGAACATGTATTCATGGGCGTGGGGCAGAGTCTGAGAGCTGGCGCCGAAGAACCTCAGGATGGGATCCAGGAAGATGATGCTCACGATACCCACCAGCAGGCCCGTGATGATGTTCAGGGCGACCATGTTGCCCAGCACGTTGTTGGCCTTGTCATACTGGCGCTGACCCAGTCGCAGCGACATCAGTGTTGAGCCGCCGATGCCCACCGCCGCGCCAAATGCCGCCCCGATGTTCATCAGCGGGAACGAGATGCCCAGGGCCGCCAGCGCCATCGGGCCCACGCCGTGGCCGATGAAGATGCTGTCCACCATGTTGTAGAGCGATGACGCCGTCATCGCAATCACTCCAGGCAGGGCATACTGCCACAGCAACCGTCCCACCGGCTGCGTCCCAAGGGCCAATGTCGCTTCCTTATTATCCTTCATGAACGTCAGTGCACAAAATTGCCGCAAAGGTACGCATTATTTCCCATTCGCCCTTGTCACCACCCACTTTTTGCTAAATTTTCAGCAAACATTTGCACAAGTGCGGGAAAAGCAATAATTTTGCAAACTTTTGGGTGGCACTTCAAAACCGTGGCACACCGCCACAAGCGCCCCTCAAAATTGTTACATAGAACAGGTAACCCGCTGATAATGACTACTGCGATAGTGTCCCCAGCATTATCTACTCTCCACCCGTCCACCGCCGCCCCACGGCCCCGGTGACCCCGTTTATGTGCTGGTATTGAGATAAGGGTTACAGTTTGCAGGAGAATGTTATATGTGGTTGAGTATCGCAACTTTGCTATCTTAACACAACAGAATTGTGGCTGATGATGTCATCTCCGAGAAGATGGAGAAATTCAGAATAAGGCTTCTCTTAATCAGATCGAATAGAGAGGTGCCGTGCAGATAAACCTCTCAATTTGAGAGTCACGTATGATGTTTATTTCAATCTATCTGGATGTTGTTTTTGTTGTCATCGCAACACCGAAAAAATGATGCCCAAGTGACCAGCCTTTTTGATACAAGGTCGTTCAAGGTGGTGATTCATTAGGTGAAGAAGTGAATTTAACTGAGATTATTGTGATTATGACGACCGAGACAGTTAGCTACTCTCGACAGGTGCATCAACATACTGGTACTTCTGATATCCTGTTCGTTTTCGATTTCATTCAAGCAAAAGGAAGGTTACTACGATTATTTTGCGCGAGGTGGAAACTCAAGCTATGAGTAGTGCACTGTATTATATGGTGTTTCGATAGCTTGGTTGTCAACGACATCGAGTGATTCAAGAAATAAAGCAAAGTAATTCTCACCAACTGTTACGACGAATTACTCAACGACGTAAAAGAAAGTATATACGCGAGATCTTATTGAGAGAGACTATAGTAAATGAAAGATATTAATATTGACTTATCCAATAAAACTATTTTAGTAACAGGAGCAGCAGGATTTATAGGCTCTTATCTTGTCAAGCGCTTGCTTATTGATTTTCCATCAGCACGAGTTGTTGGCGTTGATAATCTTAATGATTATTATGATGTCAATTTGAAGCAATCTCGTTTGGAAGATATTTATAATATATCAACCAATGGCAAATTCGTGTTTAAGAAGTTTTCAGTAGCAGATAAAGTACAGATAACGAAACTTTTTAGGGATTATAACTTTGAAGTTGTAGTTAATCTTGCAGCTCAAGCTGGTGTTAGGTACAGCTTAACTAATCCCGATGCGTATATTGAGAGTAACATAATAGGCTTCTATAACATACTTGAGGCTTGCCGCCATAGCTATGATGACGGCAAACCAGGTGTCCAACATCTAGTTTTTGCCAGTTCAAGCAGTGTTTATGGTACTAATAAAAAAGTGCCATACTCAACTGAGGATAAAGTTGATAATCCGGTCAGTCTTTACGCCGCCACTAAGAAATGTGATGAGTTGTTGGCTCATGCATATTCAAAACTGTATAATATTCCATCAACAGGACTGCGTTTTTTCACTGTTTATGGTCCGGCTGGTCGTCCAGACATGGCATATTTTAGTTTTACCGAAAAGTTGGTAAAAGGTGAAAAGATTCAGATTTTTAATTATGGAGATTGCAAACGTGATTTCACATATATTGACGACATTATAGAGGGATTGATACGAGTAATACAATCTGCTCCCGAGCGAAGGAATGGTGACGATGGTTTACCTATACCACCCTATGCCGTTTATAATATAGGCAACAACCACCCTGAGAATCTTTTGGATTTTGTGACAATCCTTCAAGAGGAGTTGGTACGAGCATGTGTTTTGCCAAGAGGTTTCGACTTTGATGCTCATAAAGAATTGGTCTCCATGCAACCTGGCGATGTGCCAGTAACATATGCCGAAGTATCTGGTTTTGAAAGAGACTTTGGAATAAAGCCAAACACTTCTCTTAGAGAAGGTTTGAGAGAGTTTGCCAAATGGTATAAGTGTTATATAATGAATTGATCACATAAAAAGAATGTTTTTACGAGGTACAGGTATGCGTTTATATCTGATAACGTAGCAAAAGGTCAAAGCACAGATACTTCAAGTATAAAAATTCTTGAAATGAGGTTAACTAAAGGTTTAGATAATGGGTGGTGGCTTTGCTTGGCATGAGCCTAGTACGCATGAATCACTATCCGATGCTTCAATCTTCGTAGAGCCATTGAGAAACGTAAAGGATTTAAACTTGCTTGCAATGAGGCATTGATAATTGCCATGTGTGGATTAGTCGTGAAAACGATTCATGTATTGCACAATCTGCACAACCCATGCTTGGAATCCAATAAAGACAATATTCGCTCAAGGTTATAGAAAAGTACTATCGAAAGAGTTAAATGGAAATAAGCATTATCGATATATGAGTAAAGACATGATATTAGTAACAACACCTTTGCTCCCCGATCTTGATGAGTATTATCAGATGCTGCGCGAGATATGGGACCGCAAGTGGGTGACCAATAACGGCGAATTCCATCAAAAGTTTGAAGCCGCCCTGTGTGAGTACCTCAAGGTGCCGTATATCAGCTTGTTCACCAATGGCACGTTGCCGCTCATCACAGCATTGCAGGCGCTGAACATCAGTGGTGAGGTTATCACCACGCCTTATAGCTTTGTGGCGACAACGCACTCGCTCTGGTGGAACGGCATCAAACCTGTGTTCGTCGATATAGACCCCGCGACTGGAGGAATTGACCCCGAAAGGATAGAGTCGGCCATTACACCCAAGACCACAGCAATAATGCCAGTTCATGTCTATGGCAAACCTTGCCGTACTCGTGAAATCCAGGACATCGCAGATAAGTATGGTTTGAAGGTCATCTATGATGCGGCCCATGCGTTTGGTATCGAGGTGGACGGCAACAGTATTCTTAACGAGGGCGATATGTCAACGCTGAGTTTTCATGGCACCAAAGTCTTCGGCACCACTGAGGGCGGTGCGCTTGTCGTACACGATGCGAAGATGAAGCAGCGCATCGACTACCTGAAGAATTTCGGCTTCGCAGGAGAGACCGAGGTCGTAGCTCCAGGCATCAACGGCAAGATGGATGAGCTGCGGTCAGCAATGGGATTGCTCAACTTGCGTCAGGTCGATGCAGCTATCGAAGCACGCCATCAGGTCGCCATCCGTTACCGCGAGGCTTTGCGTCCTGTTGAGGGTATCGATTTTTGGGACGATATGCCTGGCGTACGTCACAACTATGGCTATTTCCCCATCTTTGTGGATGCTAGCAAGTACGGTATGACGCGCGATGAACTCTTCTACAAGTTGCGCGAGCACCGCATCCTCGCCCGTCGCTATTTCTATCCGCTCATCAGCGACTTCTCGACCTACCGTGGCCTGCCCAGCGCCACCCGTGAGAATCTGCCCAACGCCACCCGCATGGCCGACACCGTCATCTGCCTCCCTATCCACCACGAGTTAAAAGAAAAAGACATAGATAGAATAATCAATTGTATAAAACACTAACTTATGAGTTCTTTTTTCACGGAAATCGAATTGTCTCAAATAGGACTTAAATCTTATGGAAAAGATGTGAGAATTAGTCGTTATGTACATTTTTATTCTCCAGAAACCATTTCTATTGGAGACTATGTACGCATTGATGATTTCTGCATCCTTTCAGGTAAAATAGATTTGGGTAGTTACATCCACATCGCTGCGTCTTGTTTGCTTTTTGGTGGAAACGATGGAATAGTAATGGAGGATTATTCCGGTATATCATCCCGTAGTGCAGTATACGCAGAAAGCGATGATTATTCTGGTGATTATTTTACCAATCCAATGTTACCTAAGGCATTCCGGCACTTAATTGGCGGTGGGGTGATAATTAGAAAACACGCTATTATAGGCACTGGGTGTTCAATAATGCCTGGAGTAATTGTTGGAGAAGGTTGTGCAATAGGTAGTATGTCACTTGTTAATAAATCCCAAGATGATTGGGGTATATGTGTCGGGATACCATGTAAAAGAATTAAAGAAAGAAGCAAGAAACTGTTAGAATTAGAAAAGATCTTTATTTCTCAATAAATCAATTGGGCTGTTTTATGCCAGAATCACTGAAGAAAAAGACTGTCAAAGGATTAGCTTGGAATACGGTTGATAATTTTGCCGCATTAGGGATACAGTTTGTTATAGGTATTATTCTTGCTAGACTTCTTTCTCCTTCAGAGTATGGAATCATTGGCTTAATTACTGTGTTTCTCGCTGTCTCAGAGGCATTCATAACGGCTGGTTTTGGCTCTGCTTTAATCAGAAAAAAAAATCGCACGGAAACTGATAATGCGACTGTTTTCATATTTAGCATAGCAACGTCATTTCTTTTTTATGGGATTCTATACTATTCTGCGCCCATTATTGCGAATTTTTATAATCAACCTATTCTGACCCCTATTACGCGAGTAATTGGAGTGACATTAATTCTTGGTGCATTTTGTATTGTTCCTAATGCTATATTTGTAACAAGAATAGATTTTAAAACCACTGCAAAAATAAGCGTTTCATCAGCAATTTTAGGAGGTGTTGTAGGCATTACCTTAGCATATTTGGGAAGTGGCGTTTGGGCATTGGTTTTTCAAATGATTACAAATCAACTAGTCAGAACGATACTTCTTTATTTTTTTTCAAAGTGGAAACCCAAAGAACGTTTTTCGAAAGACGCCTTTAATGATCTTTTCTCATTTGGGTCAAAATTAATGTTTTCTGGCGTATTAAATGCTTTATATAATAATTTATATGCTATTGTGATTGGTAAATTATTTGCTCCAAGCATCCTAGGCTTATATACACGCGCATCAGCTTTTGCTATACTGCCATCTCAAAACCTAACTTCTGTTCTGCAACGTGTCACTTATCCTGTTCTTAGTACAATACAAGATGATGATGAAAGATTGGCAACTATATATAGGAGGTTGTTGAAAATGTCTGCATTTGTTATCTTCCCTTTAATGATGCTATTGTTTGGTATATCGGACCCACTGGTGAGATGGTTATTAACCGACAAATGGGAAGGATGCGTAATATTATTGCAATTGATATGCTTTTCAATGATGTGGTATCCAATCCATGCTATTAATTTGAATTTATTACAAGTTAAAGGACGGAGTGATCTGTTTTTGAGATTAGAAATCATAAAAAAAATTATAGGTACGATAATAGTCTTTATTTCTGTTTTCTGGGGCATAATAGGATTGTGTATAGGAGGCATTATCTCATCTCTAATAAGTCTTGTCCTAAATACACATTATACTGGAAAAATGATTCATGTTGGATTCAAAGAACAGATGATGGATATTTTTCCTATTCTCTTGGTCAGTATGATAGGAGGCACAATATCTTTGTCAGCAACTTGGTTACCAACTCCTTATACTTTTATAAAACTTGTAGTAGCGAGCATGTTATTTATTTCATTTTACTGGTTATCAAGTAAATTGTGGCTAAAGGATGAATATGAAGAAGCTTTAAAAATCCTTAAGTTGAAATAGAAATCAAGAAATGAAACGATATATAATAATGACTTATGATATACATCCATTAGGTGGATGTCAAAATTATTTGTCTGGCAAATGCCCATATCTTAAGAATAAAGGATATGAAGTATATATTCTCTATGCTGGCTCCCAAGCAACAAAATTTGAATTTAAAAATCTCGCAATATACTCAAATGGCAATGTGCCAGGATTAGATTTTATCCCAGCAGAAATGCCAAGTTTTCTTAGGGAAAAAATGTTAAGAGTAATGAAATCAAAAGTCACAAGAAATGGCCGCATTTATGATGAAACCGTCGTTGAGAGTCATTACGATAAGATGCATTTGTGGGGTGAATTGTTAGCAGAATCATTAAAAGCAAAGCATATATGTTTTAATTGTAACGAGATTTTTCGAGGAGAAGACAAATATTATGAGCAATATCTTGATTTCTATAAGTTTAAATATGACCGCAATGAGCTATATGGAATTGTTGAAAAATCGATGGAGTTTTTATTTGGTGGTTTTGATGGACAAATTAAAGCAACAAATAAATTATTTAGAGCCGCACATCCAGGGTCAGTTCAAGATACGAATAATTTTAATGAAAGTATTGTGCCAGAAGCAGACTGGTCTATTTGTTATATAGGTCGTGTTTTGAAAAGTTATGTTAACAGGATACTATATGATGTAGCTGCATTCTCGAAAGAACATGGCGATAAAAGTATTAATTTTATTATAATTGGAGATGCCGAAGCAAAGCATGAGATGATTCATCATGTTTTTGATAGAGTCGATAATGTTAATCTTATTCTTTTGGGCAATCTAATACCTATACCGAGATTGTTAATCAAAAGAATGGATGTGATTATCGCTGGGTCTGGAAGTGCGTTTAGTGTTATCAGTGAGAAAATACCTATCATTATTCCTGATCCGAACAGCTGCTTATCTAATGGATTGCTGGGGTATGAGAATAAATCAGCTATACTATTAGAACCAGGTCGTAAACATGAATCATTTAAACAATCCTTGGATCGTGTGCTTATAGAAAAGGTTCATACACGCATGAAACTCAAATATGAGTACCACGTTAAACCTCTTAATGAGTATTATGATGAGCACATGTCGATGATCGCTGATTCAGAAAAACAAAAAAAGTATTATACACGTGGTATTATTTACAATGGACCATATTCTGTTGTGCATAAGCTAAATGTTTGCCTAAAAATATTAAAACGTAACGGAATCAGATAATAATTATGGATGATCTAATATCAATAATAGTTCCAATATACAATACCAGAGCACTTTTAACTAATTGTGTTAAAAGCATTATCAACCAGGATTATTCAAATCTTGAAATTATTTTAGTTGATGATGGCTCAACCGATGAACAGACTATAAAATTGTGTGATGACCTTGCTCGTGAATACAGCAGTATCTCATCATATCACAAAGCTAATGGGGGATCAGGCAGTGCGAGAAATTATGGCATAAGTAAAGCAAAAGGTCAATTCATAGGTTTCGTAGATAGTGACGACATAATTGATCCAACAATGTACTCAACGCTATATAATGCAATACAAAAGGATCGAGTAAAAGTTTCTATTTGTGGGATTTCCACCGAGGAGAACGGGAATGTTTTATTGGACTATGGTAGGCTTGAATCAGGGACGTATGATAATCTTGAGTTGATGCGCAACTTTTTGTTGGGAATGTGGCATAGCGCTTGCACATGCTTATATGACAGGTCATTGTTAGATGGCGCGAGTTTTCCAGAAGGAGAGATAAACGAGGACTATCTATTTAATTATCGTATTTTCAGGAACTTAGAACGACTGAGTTTTGTAAAAAAACCTTTATATCATTATCTCCGCAGATCTGATAGCAATACAGGGTCACCTAAAACACTAAGGTTTCTAGATTGGATTAAACACACGAAACATGTTTTAGATGAGATGTCTCAAAACTCTTCACTAATACAAGAGGCAGAGTACCAGTTTTTAAATTCCAATATCGTTTTGGCAAATAGTTCACTTCTCTCATTCAGTCGTTTTAATTCAAATGAAGCCCTTGAATTGTATGAGATTGTGGCGGATAATCTTACGGTTAATCGAGACATGATAAAGCGTAATAATTATCTAAAAGGTCGTGATCGTTATTTATCATTATTAATGGCATATGCCCCTAAATTATATAAGTTTGGAGTATTGAGTATGTTACACTATTATCCGGAAAAATTTGGCCATGTTAGAAGTTGATCGTCATTCTCGATTTTTATTATATCTATTGCGTTTGAATATGCCCATTGTCCATCGGGTAGTAAGCAAAGACCTTGATGGCATTATGTCCACGATTTTGCTATCATGTACTCTACGTGAATAAGTATAATATAACGTAATACAGTATAATAGATACAATTAAATCTGGATTTTCACCAGAAAGAAATGTATGCTAATGATTAGGAAAACACAATGAGAACAGGATTAATTTCTGTTATAATGGGTGTCCACAATGAGCAGGAAGATTATCTTCGTGCAGCACTCAATAGCATATTCAATCAGACCTATAAGAATATTGAGATAATCATCATTGATGATGCATCGGATCCCAATTGTAAATCAACTATCGAGGATTTGTGTAAGGACAAATCAAATGTGAAAGTTATTCATAATGATTTAAATCTTGGTTTGACAAAATCGCTTAATAAAGGACTTGATGTGGCAAGTGGCGAGTTTATCGCCCGGATGGATGCTGACGATATTTCATTACCCGAGCGGTTTAAAAAGCAAATTGATTTTCTCGAGAAGAATCGTGACATTGATATCGTGGGAACTGGAGTTGTTTCTTTTGGGGAAGAAACAAAATTTATGAGTCCTCCAAATGGATATGACAACGATGAGGCTCAATGCAATTTGTTTTTTTCCAGCACGCTTTGTCATCCGTCAGTGATGATAAGAAAGAAGTTTCTTGAAGCACACGATTTAAGGTATGATGAGAAGGTGAAGAAAGCTCAGGACTATGATATGTGGGAGCGTTGTAGTGTTTATGGCAAAATTGCTGTAATTAAAGAAGTTTTATTATATTATCGTATCCATTCAAAACAGATTTCATCTACAAATCGTGCAGACCAATACTTATCTGCTAAAAATATTCATATAAGAAGGCTTAGGCGTATAGGAATATCTCCTTCTGAAAAAGAATATAGGTGCCATGAGTTATTGGCAAGCGGTGTTGATGAAAATATTTCAACAAATGAAGTTGAGCAATGGGTTAATAAAGTTCTTCTTAATAACGAAAGATCAGGACTAGTTGCACCCAAGATTATGCTACGCAATTTGAAGTCAAGGTTTATATTGTATAAATTTCGAAACCGAAAAGAACTTGGAATTAAAGATTTTTTCCCTCTTTGTAGAATACTTGTAAATAGAACAATAATGAGAATTACTCTAAAGCTCAAGAGAAAAGAAATCTCTAATTTTTTATCAACAGGGCTATTATGAAGAATAAATCTATACTAAGTTTATTTGATGATATCTCGTACTATAAACGCTACTTTGTGAATCCTGAAAAGTATTTACAAAGGATGTTTCACAAAAGAATGGGATATGAATTAAATTTACTGAATCCACAGACATACAACGAGAAATTGCAATGGATGAAATTATATGACCACAACCCATTATATACTAAATTAGTTGACAAATATGAGGTAAAACAATATGTTTCAGAATCTATAGGCTCACAATATATAATTCCGACAATTGCTGTTTGGGATAGCGTTTGTGATATTGATTTTGATATGTTACCAAATCAATTTGTTCTGAAATGTACTCATGATAGTGGCGGTCTTGTCATATGCAAAGACAAAACATCGTTTGATATATCAAACGCCAAAAAGATACTAAGGAAAAGCCTTCGAAGGAATTTCTATTATATGGGATTCGAATGGCCATATAAGGATGTGAAACCCAGAATCATTGCTGAAATATATATGGAAGATTCCACAGTTAAGGAATTACGAGATTATAAGTTTTTCTGCTTTGATGGAAAGGTGAAAGCATTGTTTATAGCAACAGAAAGACAGAAAGAAGGAGTAGATGTAAAATTCGATTTTTTTGACGAGAACTTTAATCACCTAGCTTTAAAGCAAGGACATGAGAACGCTAGAAAAGTTCCAGAAAAACCTATATGTTTCGAAGAAATGAAAACTCTTGCCTCCATATTATCAAAAAATTTACCACACGTTCGGGTGGATTTTTATGAGGTTGATGGCAAAATATATTTTGGTGAGATGACATTCTTCCATCATGGGGGTTGGACGCCTTTTGAGCCAAAGGAATGGGATATTATTTTTGGAAATTGGCTTAATATTCCTCTAAAAACAGCACTTTAATTTTTGCAATGTAAGTCATAGTAAAACTAGTATCTAATTGTGGGGTTTTGTGAATGGCTATACGTGCTTTTCTACTATGGTGGTGTGTGTTTTAATGCTGACATTGAGCTGATTAAGCAGATTGACGATATCTTGAGGAGAAACCTTTAAGGACAGAGAGAACGTACGCTGCATAGGATAAAGATCTTTTTCACTGGCGAGGAGCTGTAAAGTTGCTAGTGATGACATATCAAACAAGAAAGGGGCCGGCATTTAGTCGGTCCCTTTCTTGTTGTTGTTGTTTCTGGGTCAGTTGTGGAGGATGAGGGCTGACTGGGCGGGGATGGTGACTTTGCCGCCCTTGACGGTGGTGATGCCGTCGGGGTCGCAGGCAATGTTGCGGCAGACGACGGTGTAGGTGCCCTCGGGAATCTCGATGCTGCGGGCGCGCTTGTGGGTGTTAAATGCCACGTAGATGTCGCCCCACTGCTCGCCAGGCACTCCCCGGCCGTTGATGTGGAAGGCCACAAGGCAGTTCTCAACGGGCAGGAAGCTCAAATTCTCACGTACCAGAGCCGCGCTGCCCATGTGGAAGGCGGGATGTGCTTTGCGCAGGGCAATCAGGTTCTTGTAGTAGTCCATCACCTGGGGGTAACGCTCCAGGTTGCCCCAATCCAGGTGGTTGATGCTGTCGGGGCTCTCGTAACTGTTGTGAACGCCTTTCTTGTCGCGCAGCATCTCCTCGCCACTGAGCATGAACGGCACACCCTGCGAGGTCATCACAGCCGTCTGGGCCAAGAGATCCAAGCGGATGAGCTCCTCGGTGGTGATGCCCTTGACGCTTGCACGCAGGCGGTCAACCAGGCACATGTCGTCGTGGCAACTGACGTAGGCTATCATCTGGGTGGGTTCGGTAGCAAACGGGGCTTTACTGTAATTCACCTTGCTGTAGTCGATGTCTGGATGCTGGATAGCACCCACGATACCGAACTTGAGGCTCTCCTCGTTGCCCTTGACTCCGCCTAGGAAGGCGGCCTTGCTGTTGCTGTCCCACGGGCCGCGCAGCGCATCGCGTATCTCGTCGCTGAAGGCGGCGATGCCCAGCATCTTGTTGATGTTGGCCTTCATGGCCAGCTCTCCTGAGTAGGCGCAACTACCGGCACTCCAGCCCTCACCATAGATGAAGATGTCATTGGGCACCGAGGTACGGATAGCGTTCATCGTCTCGATGTCATGAACCCCCATCAGGTCAAAACGGAAGCCGTCGATGTGGTATTCATCTACCCAGTATTGCACGCTCTCAATCATGTACCGGCGCATGGCCTCGCGCTCGCTGGCCGTCTCGTTGCCGCAACCGCTGCCGTTACTGTAGGTGCCGTCGGCGTTCTTGCGGTAGAAGTAGTCGGGCCTGGTCCGCTGGAAGTTGCTGCCGTCGATGTTCCAGGTATGGTTATAAACAACGTCGAGGATCACCTTAATGCCTGCCCGATGCAGGGCCTGCACCATCTGCTTGAATTCCTTGATGCGCACCTCGGGCCGATATGGGTCGGTTGAATACCCTCCCTCAGGCACATTATAGTTCACGGGGTCATAACCCCAGTTGTACTGCGGCTCATCGAGGCGAGTCTCATCGACCGAGGCATAGTCAAACGACGGCAGGATGTGCACTGCATTCACACCGAGTTTTGTCAGATGCTTGATGGCACGCGGCTCAGTCAGGGCAAGGAATTTGCCCTTGTGCTCGATTCCGCTCGACGGGTCGATGGAAAAGTCCCGGTGGTGCATCTCGTAAATGATGAGATCCTTGGCTTCAATAGCGGGTCGGCGGTCATTGGCCCAGCCCTGTGGATTGGTGCCACCCATGTCCACGATGGCGCCGCGCTTGCCGTTCACGCCCACGGCAGTGGCCCATACACCCGGACACTCACCGTAGAACTTTCCATTGTACTTCACGTCAAACGTGTAGAACTTCCCTTTCAGGTCACCCTTGACCGTTGCCTGCCATAATAGCTCGCCTGCTTTCTCGTTGCGCTTCATGTTGACGGTTTTTATGGGTTTGCCGCCCATACCATCCTTATAGATGCGAAGCTTCACCTGTTGGGCATCGCCATTGGTTTCAACAGAAAAATCACTCGCGCCGGAGCCGTAGATGACTCCGGTGCGAGCGTTAATGGATTGTGGTACGAGTAATGCCATGATTATCGCAACCAGTTGGATGAATCGTTTCATTAGCGTCCGTTTTGATTGATCAAGTCTCTCACATGGCCATTAAAATCGTGAGCCTTCATCAACTGCTCAATGGTCATGTGCATGCGGTAACGCCAGTAGTGGCGCGGGTTGGCGGGAATGTTGATGCGCTCAGCATCGGCATCGGCCAGACGCAGTTTCTCATCAATTGCCAGCCAGTCCTGGAGTGAAAGCAGGCACAACATCGACGGGCATGCCAGATGGGCGCGCACGATGTCATCGGCCAGCCAGCCAGGAAGCGGGTGAGGTGCGGCATCGTTGCGCCACAAAGTGCTACCGTAGTAGTCCTGGGTGCGTTCCCAGTCCTCTTCCCACCACTGCCTCAGGGTGGGCATGTCGTGGGTCGAAATGGTGGCCACACTGCGGTAGGGATTGGTGTTCAGATTGCCGAACTTGATATGGTTATCCTTGGGCATCGACTGGATTTCAAGACTCAGGATGCGCAACTCGTTCATCACCCATGCCACGCAATCGGGTACCATGCCCAGGTCCTCGGCACACACGAGCATGCGGGTCGCCTGCACCAGCTTGGGCAGCTTCTTCATGGCCTCGTGGTACCAGAAGTCGTTGTTGCGGTGGTAGTAATACTCGTTATAGAGCTTGTTGAACGCCGCTTTGTCGTTGTCGTACAATGCTTCATAGATGAAGTCGAACTGAACCGAGATGCGGGGATGGTACAATGCGGGATTCTTGCGGTCACGAACAAAAAGAACGTCGCTGATGAGCGCATACAGTCCGTCGCGAATCCACTTGTCGTCATCGCTGTCCTTGCCCTTGAAGGCCGCCTCCACTTTGCGCTGGGTGTCATACTCGGGCTTCATGCGGTAAATATCATCATGAACGCGCTCCACATACTTCTCGCGAACCGTGTCGGCCCATTTGCCGAAGATGCGGTCCAGCACCCAGTCGGCAATGAACGGCTCGGTCATCAGTTTCTCTTGGAAGTTGAGGCCATAGCTGCGAATCTCGTCAGCGCTCATTCCAAGTGATGGAGAGAACTGCCCTAGCAGGCCATGAACTGCGTTGATGGGGATTTCCCAGATGCGGAAGAACCCCAGCACATGGTCGATGCGGTAGGCATCGAAGTATTGCGCCATCTTGCGGAAACGTTTAACCCACCACTGGCAGCCGTCGGCAAGCATCACGTCCCAGTTATAGGTCGGGAAACCCCAGTTCTGCCCGTTAGTCGAGAAGGCATCGGGTGGAGCACCAGCTTGGCCGTTGAGGTTGAAGTACTTGGGCTCAACCCATGCCTCCACGCTGTCACGGCTGATGCCAATGGGAATGTCACCCTTGAGGATGACGTGCTTGCCCTGGGCATACTCGTGGGCACCATGCATCTGCTTGTCCAGATAGAACTGGATGTAGTACCAGAGGGCTACCTCCTTATAGGCCTTGGTGCGCGGGTTGGACATTGAGGCACGCTCCTCGTCGCTGAAGGTGTGGTTAGATGGCCATTTTGAGAACGATGAAGTGCCGTACAGGTCGCGATAGTGACAGAATGCGGCATAGGGCACCAGCCAATCCTGGTTGGCGGTGAAGAAGGCCTTGAACTCATCGCTCTTCAATACCATCTCGCCTTCCTGTTCAAACAACAGCTTCATGTACTCGCGCTTGGCATTATTCACGCGCTCGTAGTCGATTTGAGGCAGGGCATTCAGCTCCTTGCGCAGTTTCTCAAACTCGGCAGTGCGTTTCTTGTCTTTGAGATTGGGCAACTGGCGCAGATCCATGTACTGCGGGTGCAGGGCATAGATGCTGATGCTGTTGTAGGGATAGCTGTCGCTCCAGGTGTGGGTGATGGTGGTGTCGTTAATGGGCAACACCTGCAGGGCGCGTTGTCCCGTGCTTGCCACCCAGTCCACCATCATCTTGAGGTCGCCAAAGTCGCCTACACCGAAGCTGCCCTCGCTGCGCAGCGAGAATATAGGCACAACGGTGCCGGCCAGCTTGACGGGGTAGAGTGGGAAGTAGGCTTGTTGAAGCTCATAGACGATGTGTTCACCTTCCTTCAGCACAGGTAATAGCACCGTGCGGTTGTCTCCGGTCTCCCAGATAGCCGATTTTCCCTTGCTGCCCATGATGAGGAACTTGAACTCAACAAAAGCCTTTTTGAAAGCAGCTCCGTCGAGCGAGATGACCCACTCGTTGTGGTTGTGCTCGACCATTTTCAGGGCTTTGTTCTCGTCCCAGTCACCCAGGGTGGGCTCGTTGCCGACCACGGCAAGCGTTTCACCCGTGCGCAACTGCGGTGCACGCACCTTCAACTGCACGATAGTGGGATACTTGCTCTTGGTCACGGGATGATGCTTGCGCAGGGCCACACAGTCGGTAAACGCTGAACTGTACAGGTAGCTGTCATCAGGCATGTCGTTCCAATGGTCGTAGGTGTTATAGCGCGTAGCCTTGGCTGCATTCAGGTCCAGCCGATGGGTGATGACCATCCACTCGTGGCGGACCTCTTTGCCATCACGCTCCACACTGTAATAGTAGTCGATTTGTCCAGCCTTGGCGGGTACATCGATATCACATTTCCATGATTTGTTGGTCGCGGGCTTCATGGTATGGCTCGAGACCTTCTCGCCTGTGGCGATATTCAATATGTTGAGTACCAGGTTTTCACCATAGATGGTGCTGTACTCCACGTTAAACCTTACCTTCATATTCGATAGATTTGATATGGTTGTCAATAGTTATTAGCTTTTGTGTTTCTTGTCCTCGATGATAAATACACAGGCGGCACCCACGATGAGCAGGACGCCCGCAAGCAGCAACATGTTGCCCTGAACGCTGTCCATGACATACAACATCAGCAGTCCGCCCAGTGCGGCAGCGACAATCTGTGGCAGGCATATGGTGCAGTTGAACAGTCCTAGAGCGGTACCCATGCGGCTGCTGCCCTCAAAGGCGTTGGTCACCAGCGTGAAGGGCATGGCCAGCATGGCAGCCCAAGCGAAGCCGATGAGGAAGTAGGGTACAAACAGCAGGTACTGGTTGTGAATGTAGGGAACCATGAGGAAACCGATGCCGCCGATGACGAGGCTCAACGCATAGGCCACCTTGATGTTCTTGAACTGAGGAAGAACGACGGCCCACAGTACGCTGCCGATAGCTTGAACGGCGAAGAGGATGCCCACCCAGTTGCCAGCAAGCTGATAACCTTCGCTGGAAGCGTCGGTGGTATTCCATACCGTGTCGGCGATGGTGCCGTTAGTGTAGGTCCACATGTACATGAATGCGGCCCAGCAGAAGAACTGCACCAGACCTACTTCAAAGAATACCCTGTAAGCGTGCTTCTTTTGAGCGGGACTCATCTCGGTGCCAACCTGCTCGCCTTGTCCCTCAGCATTGGCTGCAGCGTTAAACTCAGCCATCTCGGCAGGAGTGTACTCCTTCACGTGGCTGATGGTGTAAATCACACACAGGATGAGGATGGCCGCTCCCACATAGAATGACCACTTGACGCTATCGGGCACGACGCCCTCGGGGGCCACATTGGCAATGCCGATGGCCGTGAACAGGAACGGGAAGATGTAGCCCACCAGCGAGCCCGCGTTGCACAGGAACGACTGGATAGAGTAGGCCTTGGCCTTCTGTTTCTCGTTGACCATGTCGCCCACCATCATCTTGAAGGGCTGCATAGCCATGTTGATGCTCGTGTCAAGGAACATGAGAGCAATCAGACCAAAAATCATCGCACCGGCAATGGTGAGGCCAAACGATCCGGCGTTGGGCAGCAGGCACATCACGATAACGGCAGCTGCTGCACCGATCAGCAGATAGGGGATGCGGCGGCCCCAACGGCCCAGCCACGTCTTGTCGCTGAAGAAGCCCACGAGTGGCTGCACGACCATGCCCATGAGTGGCGGAAGAATCCAGAAGTAACTCAGGTTGTGCGGGTCAGCACCCAGTGTCGCAAAAATGCGGCTGATGTTGGCGCTCTGCAATGCGTAGGCAATCTGCACGCCAAAGAATCCAAAGCTGATATTCCACAGCTGATTGAATTTCAAGTCCGGTTTTGTTTTCATAATCGATTATTTTTTAAGTGTTAAGTTATGATTTCTATTTATTTGGGTTAAGCACCTACAAATATAACACATTATTCCTCTAAATTATTTTAAATAATGTGTCTCAACGATAAAAAATTAATGCAACCGATTGCATGATTGGCTGAATTGCATTCAGGTTGTTGTTGGCATTTGGCAATGTGGGGGGAATTGTGTAATTTTGCAGGCTGGAATATCAATAAAACAAGAGATAAAGGATTATGTCACTACAATGTGGAATCGTGGGGTTGCCCAATGTGGGCAAATCAACCCTGTTCAACTGCCTGTCGAATGCCAAGGCGCAGTCGGCAAACTTCCCTTTCTGCACCATCGAACCCAACGTGGGTGTCATCACCGTCCCCGATGAGCGCCTGAATGAGCTGGCTAAGCTGGTAAATCCTGCACGCATTGTTCCCACCACTGTCGAGATTGTCGATATTGCGGGCCTTGTCAAGGGCGCGAGCCGTGGCGAGGGACTGGGCAACAAGTTCCTGGGTAACATCCGTGAGACCGATGCCATCATCCATGTGTTGCGCTGCTTCGACGACGAGAACGTAACGCACGTTGATGGTACCGTGGATCCCGTGCGTGATAAGGAAGTCATTGACTTGGAGTTGCAGTTGCGTGACCTCGAAACCATCGAGAGCCGCATCAGCCGCGTTCAAAAGCAGGCCCAAACCGGCGGAGACCGTGAGGCCAAGGCGCAATATGAGGTGCTCAAGCGCTATAAGGAAGCCCTAGAACAGGGTCGCAGCGCGCGCACCGTCGAGTTGCTCAACAAGGACGAGGAGAAAATCGCCCATGAGTTGTTCCTGCTGACCAACAAGCCGGTACTGTATGTCTGCAATGTGGACGATAAGAGTGCCGTGAGCGGAAATGCCTATGTCGATGCCGTTCGTGAGGCGGTAAAGGACGAGAATGCCCAAATCCTTGTGGTTGCCGCGCAGACCGAGAGTGAAATCGCTGAACTTGAGGACTATGAGGAGCGCCAGATGTTCCTGGCCGAAATCGGCCTCGAGGAGAGCGGTGTGAACCGCATCATCAAGTCGGCTTATGCCTTGCTGAATCTTGAGACCTTCCTCACGGCAGGCCCCAAGGAGGTGAGAGCATGGACCTTCCGTCGCGGCAGCAAGGCCCCGCAGTGTGCCGGTGTGATTCACACCGACTTTGAGCGTGGCTTTATCCGTGCCGAGATCATCAAGTATGATGACTACATTCACTATGGCAGTGAGGCCGCCGTCAAGGAGGCTGGCAAACTGCACATCGAGGGCAAGGAGTATGTCATGCAGGACGGCGATATCGTCGTGTTCCGCTTCAACGTGTAGGACGCGGGCAATAAGTTTTTATCAGCAATAATAATGCGACCGCTGTTGCGTTATACAATTAGTGTAACAGCCATGTATCGTGCTTATGCCTAAACGAGTACTCTTGGTCAATAAGTTCTATTATCCCCGGGGCGGCGATTGTATCGTCGTCCTGAATACCGAGGCGCTGCTCCGTGACAACGGGGTGGACGCTGAGGTGTTTGCCATGGAGTACCCACAGAACCTCAAGGCCCGTTACGAGCGCCTGTTTGCCAGTGAAGTGACATTTGGCGGCGGAATGGGCAACCGCATGCGTGCCTTGAAGCGAACAATGGGCATGGGCGACGTGAAGGCTCGTTTCACGGCAGTGCTCGACGAGTATAACCCTGATGTGGTCCATCTGCACAACATCCATAGTTACCTCTCGCCTGTGCTTGGCGAGTTGGCTCACGAGCGCGGCATCCGCGTGGTGTGGACACTGCATGACTACAAGCTGCTGTGCCCCCGCTATGACTGCCTGCTTGACGGCAAGCCTTGTGAGAAATGCTTTAACGGTGCTAAGCGCAATGTGCTTTTCAACAAGTGCATGAAGGGCTCCATGCCCGCCAGCATGGTGGCGTGGATCGAGGCCCGCAAGTGGAACCGTCATGCCCTGGAGAGGAATACGGACGCGTTTGTGTGTCCCAGCGAGTTCATGGCCCGCAAGATGCAGTCGGGTGGCTTTGATGCCGCTAAATTGAAGGTGCTCAACAATTTCCTGGATCCCGTCAAACTGGAGCAATACCGTTCGATGGACGCTTCGGCGCCTCGTCAGGACTATTATTGTTATGTGGGACGCCTCTCCCAAGAGAAGGGCGTTGCCGACCTGCTTGAGGTGGCTTCCCGCTTGCCTCACCGTCTCAAGGTCGCTGGCGGTGGTCCACTTGAGGAGCAGTTGCGCGCCAAGTATGCCTCATGCGACAACATCGAGTTCTTGGGAATGCTTGACGCCGTGAGTGTGGCCCGCCTGCTTGCCGGTGCCCGCCTGAGTGTAGTGCCGTCACAGTGGTATGAGAACAACCCGCTGAGTGTGGTCGAGTCCCTGTGTGCCGGGACGCCGGTTGCCGGATCGCAGATGGGAGGCATCCCCGAGCTCATCAACAGCGAGAACGGCATCGTCTTCCAACCCTTTGACAAGGAGACGCTGGCGACAGCCATATCGATGTCAATGACACGGGAGTGGGAACACGGCAAGATTGCCCGTAATGCCTTGAAAAAATTCAGTTCTGAAGGCCACATGCAAGTGCTGATAAAAGAAATTTACGGTTTTTGATGGCCAGTTTAGTTTTTTTTGCCAATTTTGCACAATAATTTACAACTCCTATAGTTTAATAGTTGTAATAGCTTATTGACGATAGCAATGAAGAATGTGATACAGGGCAGTCTGATCACCACTTTCAGGTGCAATGCGCAGTGCAACATGTGCAACATCTGGAAGTTTCAGACCAACCCTAGTGAAGAAATAGACGCCTCTTATTATGAGCAGCTGCCCGATGGATTGCGCATCAACATCACGGGTGGCGAGCCCACGTTGCGTCCTGATATCGACAAGATTTTTGAAATCCTTTATCCCAAATCACGGCTTCTCGAATTAAGCACCAATGGCTATAACACCGAGAAGATTGTTGAACTCGCCAATAAGTATCCCAATATCCTCATTCGCGTGAGCGTTGAGGGTTTACCCAAGATCAACGACAACAAGCGTGGCATCAAGGACGGTTTTGACCATGCCCTGCGCACGATGCTGGAGCTGAAGAAGACCAAATGCAAGAACATTGGCTTCTCGGTGGTCATTTCGCCCGACAACTACAAGGACCTGTTGCACCTCTACGACCTGTGCGTGGCGCTGGACGTGGAACTGGGCAACTCGGCTGTGCATAACTCGTGGTACTTCCACAAGGAGGATAACCAGATCGAGAGCGAGGAGGCCCTGCGCCAGCACGAGTTGTTTGTCAAGGCCTTGCTCACCAGCAAGCGCCGCCACTTCAAGGACCGCCTGAAGGACTACGGCCGTGCCTACTTCAACCGCTCGATTCACCGCCGCCTGCGTGGCGATACCGACGAGTACCGTCCGCCCTGTGGCGCGTTGACCGACTTCTTCTTCATTGACCCGTGGGGCAATGTCACCCCCTGCAACGGCAGCTGTGAGGAGTGGAAGCTGGGCAATATCAAGGAAGACACCTTCGAGAATATCATGAACAGCGACAAGGCCCGCGAGGCGATGGAAAAGGTGCGCAACTGCAAGCGCAACTGCACCTTCATCGTCACCGAGCGCCATGACATGGTGCGTCGCCCCTGGGTGCCCATCATGTGGGTGATCAAGAACAAGTGGCGCACATTCAAGGGAAAAGACATCTGCTGGGACTAACTCTTTCTAGTTAATAGTTAACAGTTAATAGTTGGGCATCCGCATTCAACTTTAAACTTTAACCCTTAAGCTTTAAACTGAAAATGAAGACGGTAGCGGTAATCGGCACACGCGGATTCCCTGGTATTCAGGGCGGTGTCGAGGTTCACAGCTATCACCTTTATACCCGCATGAGCGACATGCACGTCAGGTTGTATCGCCGCCGTGCATATCTCACGGCGCAATCGGCTCAAACCTTTCCCAACATCGACTATATTGACCTGCCCTCGACCCGCATCAAGGGCTTTGAGGCGGTGTGGCACACACTGTTGAGCGTGATGCACATCCTTTTTCATCGCCCCGATGTGGTTCACATCCACAACATCGGGCCCGGCATGTTCGCTCCGTTGCTGCGCCTCTTTGGCTTACCCGTCGTGCTCACCTACCACAGCCCCAACTATGAGCACTCCAAGTGGAGCGCTCCCGCCCGTTGGCTTTTGCGCCAGTGCGAGCGGTTGTCGCTTCGCTTCAGCAACCGTGTGATTTTTGTCAACAAGTATCAGATGGAGAAGTGTGGTGCTCTGGAAAAAAGCGTCTTTATCCCCAATGGCATTGACCCCGTCACGCGCAGCGGCTCGATCTCGTTTCTTGAGCGTCATGGCATCATCAAGGGAGAGTACCTGCTGGCCGTGGGACGCCTCACGCCCGAGAAAGGCTTGGAATACCTCGTCGAGGCTGCAAACCGCCTGCCGCAGGTACAACAGGTCGTCATTGCCGGGGCCAGCGACCATGATACCGCCTATCGTGAGCAATTAGAAAGGCTTGACACTGGCAAAAAGGTGATTTTCACTGGATTTACCACTGGCGAGGACCTGCGACAGCTCTATAGCCATGCCCGATGCTTTGTCCTGCCGTCGGTCAACGAAGGCTTCCCCATGGTGTTGCTCGAGGCGATGGCCCATGGCTTGCCCATCGTGTGCAGCGATATCCCCGGCACCCGCCAGGTGGATCTTCCCGAGCAGGACTATTTCGCCGTTGGTGATGCTGATGCCCTTGCTGCGACCCTATCTCGCCTGCTTGCTGGCCCTGTCGAACGACAGCATTACGACCTCAAACAATATGACTGGGACGACATCGCCCGTCAGGTTTTCAAGCAATACGACCTTGCTATTTCTTAAAAGCAAACCGTTAGGATCTTACTCCCCATTTCCGTTATCTCCCCATTGGGTGTTGAGCCAGGCGACCTTCTTGTGGAAGCAGGGTTTCAGGTACTGGTTGACACGCAGGCCGATTACATTGCTCTGGCTTTGGGGCCAACGTTTAAAATCGGCGGCGCCGGCCTGTTCAATCTTGGCGGCAAAGCTGTCAATATAGTTGTCCATCAAGGGATAGACGTCGTTGTAGAACCGCTGCCAATGGTAGCGGACACGCTCCTGGAAATGCGCGAATTTGGCAATCTCGGCAATCCACCTGCATCGGCAATAACTTGGCAGATTCTCGTAGATGAACTCGTTAAAAAGATAGTCCTTGCTATAGCGGGTGAATGAGCTGCCGCAATCCCACATCGGCCCGAAGATGAGCTTGGTGCTGTCGCCACGCTGTTTGTGCATGAAGCAGCTGCC
>ONIL01000038.1 GCA_900317835.1 uncultured Prevotellaceae bacterium
TAAGGTCACCGGTTCTCCAGTCTCGTCGAAACAATAGGTGCCCATGAAGTAGATTGTGCCAGTGCTCTTTTCCATGATGTAATATACAAATGGCCGCGTAGCGTAGAAGTACTTATAAAAGTGCTCTCCTAATTCTACCTCTTCTGCTACCGTTACTGCAGCGGCCTTGGTGCCCTCTTCGTTGACCTCGATTTTAGCCTTCTGCTTCATCATCGACACATACAATTCGTCATGATAACCCTTGAGCATATTGGGGAATTCAGCATCACCTCCGAATGCACGCGGCATGCCCATCGACGAGAGTATATCCTCAAGATGTGTCTCGCTTTCGGTAGTGAAGCGGGGCATCAAGATATTGACTTCCTCTGTCCTCATTTGTGACTGCCACTCCTTCAGTTTTTGTGCCGAGAGGTTCCGGATGACATCATCGGTCGTTTTACCCTCGTTGGGAAGCAACACAACCATGCTGTAGGCTTTGTTACCGTAGGGCAGGCACAGCATTTTGCACAGGTCGTTCTTGCCGTAGACGGCCATACCTTCACGATTCATCATCGGCCGCTTGACGGTTTTGCCGTCATGCGTAATAAAGTCCAGGTCTCGAGTGCTCCTGGGGTCAAATTTGTCGGTCCAGGAAGACTTGAAATAGACGGCGTTCAACAGATACATAACGGCGAGGGGATTGAGTTCATCCTTCTTTAAGAGTTCTGGTATCATGCCGTCGGTATGGGTCTTGCTCCAATTGTTGATTTTGTTCACAATGTTGCCTGAGTTGAAGTTAATCGCTTCAACATTGGCGTCATAATAGTTTTGCATGTCGGCTTTGTACTTCGGGTTGATTCTCTCTCCCAATTTGAAGTAGATACAGTTGGCGTTTTTTACCGTTACCGTTGTGTCAACCTTGGGTGCATCATCCATCATCTTCTTGAAATACTTGTTGATCTCCTGCACCGAGCCGCCCAGTCCAAGTACGTTATTAATCTGCTGGCGAGTCTCGCCGTCGGCTCCCTCGTGGAGCATTCCCAGCAGATAACTCACGCTGATGGGCGACACGATGGTGCTTTTACCTCCACCTTTTTGCTCGTTGATGGTGCGGAACAGGTTACAGGCGAAATCATTGCTGCAATCACTCGTCTCGCTTTGCGATGATGCCGATGAATTGTTATCAGGCAACTCTGCTTGAAATTCGGTGGATGCAATCTCCTTGTTCTCGGTCAGCTCACCACCATTATAATAGTTTCCATTGTTGGCGAAAGCCAGGAGGCCGATCATCAATACCACAATGCACAATGTGCTTAATATCCAAAATCGTTTCATATCATTCATTTTTTCAGGTTGATAAAAACGGGTTAACTCTCGGTTGCAAAGTTATAACCGATTTTTTGAAAAAACAGCAAAAATGGCTAACATTCGATGGTCATTTCTTTGAATCAAACAACTTGATTTACAGGTATTTGTAAAACAAAATGGTCATTTTAGGGTAATTTGTTGAATTGGGGTGCAAATTAGCTGCAAAAAAAGAAGTATTTTTGCAGTGAGAATCCCTTCTCACCCACTTCAAACGACACCGACAACAAAGGGAACAACATCGATAATTCATTATAAAATGCATCACAAGGTGCAGGCATCCTCGACGAGTTCCAGCTGCCATTCTTGAAGCGGAAGACGGATATCACAGAACAAAGATGAAGAACGAGGCAACGATACGGTTTGTGAGGGAGCATCGCGAGAATGACGTGAGGGCGTTGGCATTGCGGGGTTGCCGTGACAAGAATGTGGACATGCCATGGGCGCTGGATCAAATCCAGGGCTGGCAGACGGCACGACGCAAACTGCCATCATGGGCGGCCATTGACGGCATCGTCTTTCCCCCGCACCTGTCGATGGAGCAATGCTCAAGCGAACAGACAGCATTGTATAAATGTGGTATCGTGAAAAGATTACCTGACCACAGCCACGAGACCTTGATTGACCTGACAGGAGGATTCGGTGTGGATTTTGCTTTCATGGCCAGGCATTTTACCCATGCGTTATATGTTGAGCGTCTTGAGCACTTGTGTGAAACCGCACGCTATAACTTCAAGCTTTTAGGGCTAACCCACGCCACTGTCATCAACGCCGACGCCGAGACCTTGCTTCCCAGCATGGACATACCACACCCTGATTCCACCCTGTTTTACCTTGACCCAGCCCGCCGCGACAGTAACAGCGCTCGCACCTACGCCATCAGCGACTGCACGCCTAATGTGCTGACTGTGTTACCGCTGCTTTTTGAACGAGCCGACCATGTGTTGATCAAACTGTCCCCGATGCTCGACTGGCACAAGGCAGTGGACGACCTGGGCAATCGAGCGTCGGAGGTTCACATCGTGAGCGTGGGCGGCGAGTGCAAGGAACTGCTCATGCTCATGACCAAGGATCATTCAGGCGAACCCGCCATCCATTGCGTGAACGACGACCAGTCGCTCACCTTCCTGCCATCACAGGACTCAGCGGCTACGCTGGCCAGTGAGGGCGATGCGACGACATTCCTGTACGAGCCCAACGCATCGGTGATGAAATCGGGCTGCTTCGGCATGCTCACCCAGCACTATCCTGTCAAGGCCGTGGCTGCTGACAGCCACTTGTTTGTCTCGCCCGAATGCGTCGAAAACTTCCCGGGGCGCGGCTTCCGAGTCACTGCCGTCACCACGATGAACAAGAAGGAATTGAGCCGTGCCCTAGCCGGCATCACCCACGCCAACATCGCCACCCGCAATTTCCCGATGACAGCCCAGCAACTGCGCGCCCGCCTGCACCTGCAGGATGGTGGAGACACCTACATCTTCGGCACCACCGACCGCGCCGGTAATCGCCTGCTCTACATCTGTCAAAAAATATAATAATGGCATTAACAATAAAACATTACAAAATGGAAGCGAGATTTACTATTCACACACGATATACTAAGGAAGAGTTTGTGCGTTTTAACCGCACCGCCCTGCTCATGGAGGGCCACTTCAAGAGGACAATGATCATTGCCAATGCGGCACTGGCGGTAATGATCGTGACGTCATTCATCGCCGGCAACACGATGTTTGCCATCCCGCTGATCATTTTCCTGGCCGCTATTAACTGGTACTTCTTTAAGGGGGTTGACATGAGGGCCGCACGGCTCTACAAGAACAGCAAAATGACAGATCAGACGGAATTTGACCTGGTTTTCCATGATGACCGCTACGAGGGCGCGTCGGATGACGGCACCGCCTCTCTTCCCTATTCCAAACTCTACCGCATCATCGAGACGCCAACCAACTATTACATCATGCAGTCGCCAATGTCAGGCACCATCTTGCAGAAGTCAAACTGTCCCGACGGTTTTGCCGACTTCATTAATGAAATCAAGACCAAGTACCACCTGTAAACAAAGAGAAAGCCCTCACCCGCGGTTGGGTGAAGGCTTCGCTTGGTAGAGAAACAGGGACTCGAACCCTGGTTTCCGCCGTGAGAGGGCGGCGTCCTAGACCGCTAGACGATATCTCCGTCGATAAATAAAGCCCTCGCTCTGTCGGGTGAAGGCTTTGCTGGTAGAGAAACAGGGACTCGAACCCTGGTTTCCGCCGTGAGAGGGCGGCGTCCTAGACCACTAGACGATATCTCCGTAGAAAAGCGTTGCAAAATTACAGCCATTTTTTGAACTGGCAAATTTTTTCGGCACTTTTTTTCTCAATAACTTCAAAAATCCGCTTTTTTGACATTTTTCGGCATTTTTCTTTTCCCAGCATGATCGTGATTAAGATTAATTTTGTACTTTAGCGCATTGTTACTAACAATTCAATTGTAATTACACATTAATCAATCATTATGGCAAGTAAGAGACAAATCAAGAAAGCTATCCAGAATGCCTGTGGCGACATCGCAGGCGAGTGCATCTTTGCAGAATCCGCATTTGGCGAGGACAAGCGCGAACAGTGGGACAGCATCATCATCGACACTGCCCTGTTGCAGCAGGAAGCTGTTAACCGCGTGAACAACAGCTTCGACAAGAAGGTGAAAGATTTCGCCAACCGCATGGAGTACAACAAGGCTCGCCGTGCGTTCTTCAAGCAGTGCGAGAAGGAACTGAGCGAGTACTTCCGCAACGAGGTGAACAACATCGCCAAGCGCATGAACGAGCTCATGCCGTCAAACAAATAAGCATCATCGTTTCAGTTTGATGAACTTTTCTGCTTGGATATTAAAGAAAGCCGGTTGGACGTTCAAGGTCAACCTGGAGATGCCTGACAAGTGCGTCATCGTCATCGCGCCGCACACCAGTAACTGGGATTTCATCCTGGGCGAACTGGGCATCCACTCGGTGGGCATGAAAGCGGGCTTCCTGATGAAGGACACATGGTTCTTCTTCCCTCTGGGCTACCTGTTCAAAGCGCTGGGAGGCATTCCCGTCAACCGTCGGCAGCACGGCAACCTCACCCAGTCGATTGTCGAGGCCTTTAACACCACACCCCGCCTAGCCATCGGTGTCACGCCTGAGGGTACCCGCAGTGCCAACCCCCATTGGCACAAGGGGGCCATCTTCATGGCCCGAGACGCGGGAGTGCCACTGGTGCTGGCCTATTTTGACTACAAAGATCGTGTGGTGTGCATCGACCGTGAATTTGATTTGACAGACGATGCCGAGGCCGACCTGGTGCGCATCAAGCAATACTACCAGCACTTCACCGGCAAACATCCTGAAAAGTTCGTCACAGGACTAGAATAAAGCAACTGGGGCTGTGTCATCATTGTCTCGCCCGCAAAAGACCGCTCTAATGAGCGGGAAAACCTGTGCAAACCTAAGGCCACGAAGTATACTTCAATGGCTAAGGTGTCGCTAAATTTCGGGAAATTAAACAAATCATAATAATTTCCCGTGCGAAGCACGGTTATATCTTGCGACGTTAAATTATGACACACCCCCATCTATAATGCGTTAATCATTAACTCTTAACTGAAGAAACATGTTTTCCCGCAACCTGCGCGTCACGCTCATCGAGGACGACATCGTCTGGGGCGACCGTGAGGCCAACTTCAAACAACTGGAGCGCAACCTGCGCAATATGCCTGATGACACTGATCTGGTCATCCTTCCCGAGTTGTTCACCACGGGCTTCATGACAGGTGACCGCGAGCAGGCGGCTGCCGTGGCCGAGTGGAACAGTGGCGACACGCTGCACTCGTTGCGCCAGCTTGCTGCCCAGTATCATGTGGGCATCATCGGCAGTTTCCTGGCCAACACCGCAGCCCAACTCTACAACCGCGCATTCTTCATCGAACCTAACGGCGACGAGACCTACTACGACAAGCGTCACCTGTTCTCGTTCGGTGGCGAGGACAAGGTCTTCAACCACGGATTGACCGCGGCACCCATCGTGCGATTCCGCGGTTTCAACATCAAACTGGTAGTGTGCTACGACCTGCGGTTCCCCGTCTTTTGCCGCAACGTGAACAACAACTACGACGTGCTAGTGGTCATTGCCAACTGGCCCAAATCGCGTGAGAAAGTGTGGCGCACGCTGCTGGCCGCCCGCGCCATGGAGAACGAGTGCTACGTCTGTGGCGTGAACCGCTGTGGCACTGATCCGGCTGGTGTGGAGTACCCTGAAGGGTCATCACTGATCATCGACTTCAAGGGCAAAATCATCGCCCAGCGCATGACGAGCCCTGTCATCACCGCCGATCTCTCCCCCGCACAATTGGCGCAGTTCCGCGAGAAATTCCCCGCTTGGCGCGACGCCGACTCGTTCACCCTCAACATTTGAGCAAAACTATTGACATAGAACTGCTGGCGCCAGCACGTGACGCCGACATTGCCATTGCCGCCATCGACCATGGTGCCGATGCAGTGTATATGGGTGCCTCACATCACGGGGCCCGTGCCGACGCCACCAACAGCCTTGATGACGTGCGCCGCGCCTGCGACTATGCCCACCTGTTCGGCGCAAGAATCTATGTCACAGTCAACACACTGGTCTATGACGACGAGCTCGCTGAGGTCGAACGCCTCATCCACGAGCTATACCGCATCGGCGTTGATGCCCTCATTGTGCAAGACCTGGGCATCCTGCGGCTTGACCTGCCGCCCATCGCCCTGCATGCCAGCACACAATGCGACCTGCGCACCCCTGAAAAGGCCCGCTTTCTCGAAGCCATGGGGTTTTCCCAACTCGTCATGGCTCGTGAATTAACGCTGGACGAAATCACCGCAATCCGCTCTGCTACCCGTGTGCCGCTCGAGGCCTTTGTCCACGGAGCACTGTGCGTGAGCTACAGCGGCCGTTGCGCCATCAGCCAGGTACTGAAAGGCCGCAGTGCCAACCGCGGCGAGTGTGCCCAATTGTGCAGGATACCTTATGACCTGGTGGACGGTAAGGGCCGTGTCCTTGTCGAGGGCAAGCACCTGTTGTCGTTGCGCGACTTGTCACAACATGACCGATTGGAACAGATGATGGATGCGGGTGTCTCGTCCTTTAAGATCGAGGGGCGCCTCAAGGACATGGGATATGTCAAGAATGTGGTCGCCTATTATCGCCGCGCCATCGACAAAGTCATCGAGCGACAGCCCGAGCGCTACCGCCGCGCCTCCTTCGGTACGGTGGATTTGACCTTTGAGCCTGCGCTGGAAAAGAGTTTCAACCGTGGGTTTACCCACTATTTCCTAGATGGTCGGCGCCCCGACGACGGCACAGCCATGGCTTCGATCGACACGCCCAAGTCACAAGGAGAGTTCTTGGGACGTGCCGTTCGCTGTAACGGCAATGCCCTGACCATCAACACCCGAACGGTTCTTGCCAATGGTGACGGACTGAGTTTTACCGATGCCAGCGGGCAATTTGCAGGAGCAAGGGTGAACCGAGTGCTTGAGGGTGGCACGGTCCTGCTGCGTGAGCGAACCGACATCCCGCGCGGCGCCCTCATCTACCGCACCGCCGACAAAGCCTTCAACGACCTCCTGGCCAAGCCTTCGGCTACACGCACTATCGCCGTGAATGCCCAATTGCGTTACACTGGCGACATGCTGTCGCTCACCCTCGATGACGAGCGCGGCAATCATGTGGTCCACACCCTACCCTGTGACCTGCAACCAGCCGCCAAACCCCAAACCGACCGACAGCGCGCCGAACTCGCCAAACTGGGCGGCACCATCTATCGCCTGGTTGACGCACAAGTGCCTGGCGACATCTTCATCCCGGCCTCGATGCTTGCAAGACTGCGTCGTGAAGCCATCGACCTGCTTGACAGTGCCCACCGCATCACACGGCCCGTTGACAAGCGTCGCCCTGAGGACAAATCAGTACCCTACCCCGCCGACACGCTTGTTCCCGCCGATAATGTCGCCAACCGCCTTGCCGAGGCCGTTTACCGCGACCATGGCGTGACAACAATCGAGTCGGCACTCGAAGTGGGCACAGCCGCCACCTCATCCACACCGCTGATGCACACCCGCTACTGCCTGCGTCGGCAACTCGGTGCGTGCCTCAAGGGCAAGAACGCCAATGCCCTCCCGCGCGACCTCTACCTCAAGAGCGGCTCCACCCTGCTTCAAGTCACCTGCGACTGCCGCGCTTGCGAGATGATTCTCACCCGACCATAACTCAGAGTAGAACCCAGCAAATCAGAGATTCCGGTTATCCATAACTGGAGACTAAAAACTTTTTACTACCTTTGCAGCAGATATGAAGAAAGATACGCTACAACTGGTGATAATACTCGTGGTGCTGGCAGCCGTCGTGGTCGGCATCCTGATGTATATGCCTCACGACATCGTGACAATCTATAACTGGTACAAGGAACACCTGACCTATGGCACCATCCTGCTGCTCATGGCCATCGAAAGTTCGTTCATCCCCTTCCCGAGCGAAGTGGTGATCCCGCCTGCGGCCTACTTTGCCGCCCGCAATGGCGACATGAATCTGCTGATGATCGTACTCATCGCCACGCTGGGCGCGCTCATCGGAGCCGTCATCAACTACGTGCTATCGCTCATTATCGGGCGTCCCGTGGTGTATGCCTTCGCCAACAGCCGAATCGGCCACATGTGCCTCATTGATGCCGAGAAGGTTCAGAAGGCCGAAGCCTACTTCGACCGCCACGGCGCCATCTCGACCTTCCTGGGCCGACTGATTCCTGCCATCAGGCAGCTCATCTCCATTCCAGCAGGCCTGTCGCGCATGAACTTCGGCACTTTTGCCTTGTTCACGACGCTGGGTGCCGGCATCTGGAACGCAGTGCTGGCGGGTCTGGGCTACTGGCTGAGTCTGCATTTCCCCGAAGATGAACTATTGGCGCAGCTCGAGCACTACAACCGCTACCTGTCGTGGGCTGGTTATGCCCTGGCCATCTTCATCGTGCTGTTCCTTGCCTATCAGGCTCTCAAGAAGAAGCCCACGGCTATCCCTCAAGAACCCAACAACGATAAAGAATAAAGCTATGAAAGTTTCTCCCTCCCTCTTGTCTGCCGACTTTGGCAACCTGGCCAAGGACATCGACATGATCAATCGCAGCAATGCCGACCTGCTCCACCTTGACGTGATGGACGGTGTGTTTGTGCCCAATATCTCCTTCGGGTTCCCTGTCATTAAGCACGTGCAACGCCTGTGCCAGAAGCCTCTCGACGTTCACCTGATGATTGTCGAGCCCCAAAAATTCATCCCCGAGGTGAAAGACTGCGGCGCGCGCATCATGACCGTGCATCAGGAAGCCTGCATCCACCTCAACCGCGTGGTGCAGCAAATCCATGACGCCGGCATGCTGGCAGGCGTGTCACTCAATCCCGCGACACCCGTTGCGATGTTGAAAGACATCATTTGTGACGTGGACCTCGTGCTGCTGATGTCGGTCAACCCTGGCTTCGGCGGCCAGAAGTTTATCGTCCAAACCCTTAACAAGGTCCGCGAGCTGCGCCAACTCATCACCCTCAACGGTTCCAACGCCGAAATTGAGATTGACGGTGGTGTGAACGATGTCACTGGCGCGCAACTCGCCCAGGCTGGAGCTGATATCCTGGTTGCCGGCAGCTACGTCTTCGGTGCAGCAGACCCACTGTCGACGATTGACGGTTTAAAAAATCTGTGAAATAATTTTGTCGGGTGGAAAATTTGCCCTAACTTTGCACCCGCTTTTGAGAGAAAAATCTTAAGGGCATGACTGGAAAGGTGCCGGAGTGGTCGATCGGGGCGGTCTCGAAAACCGTTGTACGCTTTGCGTACCGTGGGTTCGAATCCCTCCCTTTCCGCACAAATTCAATGAACGATTAAGATGCAGTCTTAATCGTTTCATTTTTTTGTGCGTGACTTGAACTTGTTCAAAGGCATGAACAAAAGAATGAAACACAAGACACGCCAGTGTCGTTCATTGGATTTGTTGCGCCCCCGCCGGGGCGCAGAGGGATGCGCGAAGCGAATCCCGACCGTCCCTGATTCTTCCACCATGCATGCCATTGACACACTGGGTTCGCCATCGACATTCAGGTCGCTTTCGCAGCGTAGCGGAGAAAGACTCCCTCCCTTTGTGGGAGTGCTGGAGTCTTAACGCTATAAGGTGTCTTGTTTCTCCTTTTCTACAAGTTCACGCAGGCGCTCGATAGGCTCATCTTTCCAACCAATATCCTTGGCATTTCCTTTCACTAGAATAATTAACAAGAAGACAAAGCACAATACAAATAATGCTATTATCAGCCAGAACAGGAAGACTCCGAACCTCTCGATGTTGGTCTCTGTAAGCATGTGGTAAATCGCATATCCGATTAGGAACAAGCCAAGAACGGCAATGAATGGGAGGCACTTGCCAATTTTGAGATTGAAGGTATCATTTAGGCTCAACATTTCTTCTGCGTTATTGGCCTTGACTATCTTTTTAGCCTTTAGAGAGAATAGAACCTTTTCAAGAGATATCACCAAGGTGATGGCAAACGCTAAGACAAATGATATGGATTCACCCTTAGTAAAGAAGAGATAACCTTCAAAAATGATTATTGCTAAGCATATTAGAGCCAAGACGATGCCAATAACAAAATCATATTTTGCCTTTTGAGCATATTCTTCTTTGATTTTTTCAAACAACTCATCCTTGCTGAGATTTTCAAATTTTATCTTCTTCATAATCGTATCCATTTAATGTTTGTGACAAAGTTATGGAGCATTAACAAGAGAAACAAATTAATATCCACAAAAAAAGACTATAACTCGTCTTTTTTTCCAAAATGTGTCCAATTATTTTACGTTTTCACCATCAAAAACTGTCGCAAAGCACTTACTTCGTTTAAAACAGATCTGAATGAGTGCCTGTGCCTGTGAACAGTAATGTCAATTCTGTATCATTCTGCTCCCAAATCAACAGCCAATCGGGTTTCAAGTGACACTCCCAGCATCCGCCATAATCGCCAGATAATTTATGCGAACGATAAGACTCAGGAAGTTTGCCTTCTGCTTCAAGCAATCGGATGGCAGTCTTGAGCAGTTCCATATCGTAACCGCGCTTGCGACAACGTTCCGTGTCCTTGCGGAACGTCTTAGTCATGCGAATCTTGTACATACCTATATGCCTAATGATTCAAACATTTCCTCTGATGAATCAAAAGATTCTATACGACCCGCCTTCTTGTCTTCCTGAGAACGAATATAACTGCTCTTGGATTTCGAGGGGACACGTTGCACGATCACTCCTAATGCACGGAGATAGTTCATGAGGGCTTTCCCCCATGATGAACGCTCATTCACTGTAATTGTATAGGTTGCCATTGTCTTTTTGTTTATTAGTCTTGCAAAGTTATATATTTTTCTTTTATAACAGCAATACTAATGCCATAATTTTGAAAAACGCTCTTAAAGAAGTATTTTTGCACACTGAAACTCCAGTTTAAAGATGATTTCATCTGAATAAATGAGGAAAAATCAGGCTACTCGAAGCGTTAAAATGCGTTTTTTTCAAGTGGTTAAGTGGTAATTAAGGTCGGACGATTTTCGGACGATAGTAGTTAAATTAGGCACCTTCTCAAAATGCTAACATGCTGATTATCAATATCTGTTACAGAACAATTTGTGAGGTATTTAATCCCTCCCTTTCCGCTAAAAACGGGTTATTTGTCTGTAAGCCAGACAAATAACCCTATCTTTGTAAATTTATTCGGACGATAATTTTTTCTTTCGTGAAACTAGCTATTTTTCCCCTCATCGGGTTATGATTCCATTGTCAGAGTCTTTTAGATTAATCGTTTTATCTACCGACTGATGTTTTCGACCTCTGCTTAATCGCCATGATATGTTGAGTGATACACTGCTGCCGCTCTCTCTATTGATATGGACAGAATGCTTGTAAAGATTCCGGTTTAGGATCTCGCTTTCAGCGGACTTATAGTTCTTGATGAACGGATTTGACAATGAGAGTGAGAATTGCCAATCCCCATAGTTATAGGAGCACTGCAAAGCTGTATAAGCTCCGTTATATCCCTTTGTCTCTCCCTCTAAGAATCGAAAGCCATTGTCCGCGTAAGCCAGTAAAGTGAATTTTCCGAGATATGCTGTGATACCTGCTGAATAGATCCACGATGTATAGCAATGCGTATAGTCAAAGCCATAGTTGAAGCAACGCATCATTCCTCCGTTTGCATTAATTTGTAGTTTCTCGGGGGTAATCCAATAACTTGCGTATACCATTGTATTTAATAAGTTAATGGCCTTCTGATTTATCTGTGTATAGATGAACTTGTCATCAGCGGTGCGCTCGTAGTGTGCCATATTGGGTTTATTGCAATGTCTGTAGAATCCTTCGGCAAATGCACTCCAGCGATCATCGTTATAAGACAGGCGCAATGTATGTTCAGTGTTTCGACTCGGCTTGAGGTCGGGGTTACCCACCGTGAATTCCATGCTGTTTGTCTGAATTGTTGCATCGCTGATCATGGCAATCCGCGACGCACGTTCTTTCATCTCGAAGGTATAGCTTAGTTGTATCCCATTAATGATATCATAAGCCAATGTTGCCTTGGGGCGGAATGTACAGAAGTCGTAGCTATGCTCATTTTGATTGTAGTGTATAAAGCTTGCTCCCAAACCAATTGAATAGCGTAAGTCCTTGAATGAGCCCTTTAACTCGCTGAAGGCATATACATTATTTTGATTCAACTCTGTCAGGGCGAAGGCGTCGCCTGTATAATCATTTTTCGTGTATTTGTAGCGATAGTTCACTCCTGCAGATAATGTGAAGGGATTCAGTCGGTTTTCGTAAACTATTTCAGATAAAGCAGAGACCGTCTTGCCATCTACGTCATATTGATAAGGTGCACCTTCATCATAGTAATTGCTGCTCTTCGTGGCGATGTATGTACCGACAGCATTTGCCGTGATTGACTGTCGCGGAGTGAGTTGGCGGAAGAAGTACAAGTCGAGGACAGGTGAACTGGATTTGCCGTTTTCTCTGTTAGTTGAACTATATCGGTTTGTGCCATCAATGATGTCTTTGATTGAATAACCGCCTGGATTCTTATTCAGACTTTCACTCAAGGATGCCTGAAAGACGTATGCTGTGGAATCTGCCAGATTGTAGGTCAGCTTCATATCAGGGCTGTGTGCTTTTCTGAGAGTCTCAACATCATCACGCTCTATAGTATGGATGTCACCATTATTCAAGGTATATTCGGCCAATTCAGTTTCCTTCGTCCCATTCAATTTATATCCACTATAATCGTAGGTGACAATGAACTCGCTCTTCTTATGGTTCCATTTGCCATATACAGTACCATCACCTTGCCAAGAGGTGAGAGTGGAAGTAACGTCAGCGCCTAACGTATAACCAGAGTCATTGCGCTTGGTGATAATGTTGATGACGTAGGCCACATCTTCTCCATAACGTACACCAGGTTTGTCAATGAAGTCAATTTTGTTGATGAGTTTGGGATCAAGTGCCAGCATTTCCTCTCTGCCGACAATGATACCATTGATTCTAAGTTGCACTTTGCCTCTACCATCTATTGCAGTAATAGAATGTGCTGTACCATCAATACGCAGGTTAGGCAACGAGAGTTTCTGAAGAAGGCCATAACCGTTGTTTGAGGCATTCTTCTGGGCAACTGTAGGAAATATCGTCTGGCCGTCAGCCTTGCTGACGACCTTGGGAGCCTTGACGATGACTTCATCAAGAGTAACAGTCTTGTCTTCATTCTGCGCAATGGCAGATATGGAAGAAACACAAAAGAGAACCAATAAAATAAATAATTGTTTCATTGCATCGAATTGTATTGATTATCGATGCAAAGGTATTAAGGAGTTAGAATCATGCCGAAGATATTACCTGGCATGTTCCCGATATGTATCTGACATTTGTCTGACATCAAAACAACTATTTGATTTTCAACATATAGCTCTTACCTCTATCAGACTCGATTTTTAAGTTACTATTCGCTTCTAAGATGGGTTTTACTCGTTTGATAAGAGTATAAAGCGTGTCGCTGGCATCGGGTTTCTTTGGCCACAGACGGTCACAAATTTCCTGCTTGGATAGTGAATGAGATTCTGCCATCATAAACATCTCCATAAGGGAATGCTGCATCGGAGTGAAGTGAATAGGCTCACCCTTTGCCGTAATGAATTTGTCGTTGGCGAATACAATGCCACCATAGCTCAGTGCTTCGGCAAACATCTCAGGCTTAAACCTGCGTACATACCACAGGCTGCACATCATCCATAGAATGCCGGCAAACAATAATGCCCCAGATGCCCGCTGGTCAGAAAGCTTCAGTATGGTCATAATGTCGCAATTAGGCTGCGCCACCATCTGCGTCTCCTGACGGCCAGCTCTTCTTACGGATGTCATGGCAATGCATGCGGTATTTTTCAGTTCGGCTATGGTGAGATGACTACGATAACAGCGGATAGTATCGGCATTGATCACATCTGTCGGCATTTCGGCAAGAGTGAGCTTCAGTGCATTGTTTACATCTCGTTAGCTGCTTATGCTTGAACATAACGCACAAAGCATTATGAAAACGAATATGACGAAAGGAAGTTTCTTCATCTGTCTGAATTCTTATTTATTGGTATTAAACGTTTCAAATGTGTTTTAATTATGCAAAGTTAAATATAATTCTGATATTATTGCAACTCGCATACTACTATTTTGAAAACATGCCTAATATAGTACCTTTGCATACAGAATCAACTGAGAAATGTAAGAAATGAAGACCACATGAAACGTTAAAATACGTTTATAGCCAAGTAGTTAAGTGGTAATTAACGTCGGACGATTTTCGCACGACAATAGTTAAATTCAGCACCTTTTCAAAATGCTAACTCACTGATTATCAATAGCCGTTACCAAACAATTTTTAGGGTATTTAATCCCTCCCTTTCCGCTGAAATGAAAAAGAAGTCTTTTTGATATGAACCCCGTCTTTTCTTATACACATGGTATGCCCGTTGTTCCCAGTACACTTACTGCTTCATCATTATATGCAAGAATATCGAATTATTCGTTAAAAACGCTCTATCACCATCAGTAATCATCGGTGATTTACCACTCCTAAAAAAGATTGTGCGATAGTTTTTAACAAAATCGGTATAAATTTTGCTTTTGTGTTAGAGTTGCAGTAATTTTGCAGATTGAAACTGAAATCAATGGACGCACGCGAGAAAAAACAGATGCTACTGGACAGCCGATACCTGCGCATGACACAGATATGGGCCGAGAATTCCTATTGTCGACGCCGTCAGGTGGGCGCGCTGCTGGTAAAGGACAAAATGATCATCAGCGATGGCTACAACGGCACACCGTCAGGATTTGAGAACGTGTGTGAGGAGGACGACCACACCAAGCCCTATGTGCTGCATGCCGAGGCCAATGCCATCACCAAGGTGGCCCGCAGCAACAACAGCAGCGACGGAGCGACGCTCTACATCACGACGTCGCCGTGCATGGAGTGCAGCAAGCTCATTATCCAGGCAGGCATTTCCCGCGTGGTTTTCGGCGAGTACTACCGCATGCATGATGGCGTTGACCTGCTGTGCCGCGCCGGCATCGAAGTGGTCCACCTGTGGGAGCACGATGGTGAGTACCATCCTGTTGCTCTCACCAACGACAACAGCGAGTCCCACTATCAGGAAGTGGAGAGGTCCCTGACCATAACGACGAAATAACCAACCTAACACGATACTCACCCTTGCACAACATGAAACAGCAGCAGCCTACACGTCATCCGATCTGGCTTCCCCTTGCCATATCCCTAGCGGTGGTAGTGGGTGTGTTGATTGGCAAGCTGTTCTCGGCCAACAACTATGTTGCCGATAATGACCGCAAGATAAATGCCATCTTGAGCCTGATCAACCAGGACTACGTTGACACGACCAACCTCAAGGACCTGATTGAAATGAGTATCCCTAAAATATTGGGTAATCTGGACCCGCACAGTTCATACTTGACCGCCGAGGACATGAAAGCTCCGAGCGACAATGTGAACGGTTCGGTATGCGACATCGGCATCCAGTTCGAGATGATGAACGACACCGCCGGCGTGATAGAGGTCATTCCCGGGGGTCCAAGTGCCAAGGCGGGCATCATGGCAGGCGACCGCATTGTATCAATCAACGATTCGGCTGTGGTGGGAGACCATATCACCAAGGGATCGGTAAACCGACGCCTGCTTGGAGCCAAGGGCAGCAAGGTGAAACTGGGCATCAAGCGCCAGAACAGCGCCAAGACGCTCACATTCACCGTCACCCGCGACAACATCCCGGTCAACACGGTTGATGCCTACTACATGCTTGACAAGAACACCGGTTATATCAAGGTGAACCAGTTTGGGCGCCACACTTACGACGAATTCATGAAGGGCATGCTGAGCCTCAAGGACGAAGGAGCCAAACGCTACATGATTGACCTGCGCGGCAACGGCGGCGGCTTCATGGAAGTGGCTGTGCGCATGGTGAATGAATTCTTGAGTGCCGATCAACTCATCGTTTTCACCAAGGGGCGCTATAAACGCGACGACCGTGAGGGATGGAGCAACGGCAAGGGCTTGTTCCAAGATGCCGAAATCACAGTGCTCATCGATGAATTCAGCGCCAGTTCCAGCGAGATTTTTGCTGGCGCGCTCCAGGATAACGACCGTGGACTGATTGTGGGTTGCCGTTCCTATGGCAAGGGATTGGTGCAGAAGGAATTTATCCTGCCCGATAGCAGTGCCATCCGCCTGACGACGGCCCGCTACTATACCCCCAGTGGACGGTGCATCCAGAAGGAGTTCAAGAGGGGCAGCATGGATGACTACAGCAACGAGCTGGTTGAACGCTTCAAGCGCGGCGAGATGGACAACCGCGACAGCATCAAGGTGGACAAGAGCCAGAAGTTCACCACGGCTCATGGGCGCACAGTGTATGGTGGCGGAGGCATCGTGCCTGATATTTTTGTCCCCTGCGACACGAGCGGCATGAACCGATACTACATCGACGCCACCAATGCCGGCCTGCTGCAGCGCTACGCCTTCAACTACTGCAACAACAACCGCGCCTCGCTCAAGAAGATGAGCGACTACAAGCAATTCCTGAGGATGGCGCCCACCGACGACGCGCTGATCGAAGACTTCGCCGACTTTGCCGCTCAAAACGGCATAGCGCCGCGCTGGTACTACATCAACATGTCGCGCGACCTGATTGTCACCCAGCTCAAGGCGATGATTGCCCGCGACATCTTTGGCAGTCAAGCCTATTATCCGATTCTCAACCGCAACGACAAGACCGTTCAAATGGCCCTGAAGGCGATGAACAAGCACAAGGCAGTGTTCCCCATCACCGAGAGCCTTGATCCCAAGTCTATTGCCCAGCAACGTCGCAACCTGCTGACCGAGATCAAACAACGATGGCGGCTGTGACCCAGTCATCAATCAAGCATTAACACAGTAAGACACAAGCCAACTCAATATCATACAACGAAATGACACCCAAGTCCACACGTCAACCCATCTGGTTACCCCTCGCCATTGCAGTGGCGATAGCGGTGGGCATCTTCTTTGGCAGCCGTTTCACCAGCAGCAAGCCTGTTGCCGACAACGACCGCAAGCTGAATGCTATCCTCAACCTTATCGCACAGGACTATGTCGATACCACAAACCTGAAGGACCTTATTGAGTTGAGCATACCCGAGATATTGGGTAACCTGGATCCCCACACCGTTTACTTCACCAGCGAGGAATTAAGAGCCGCAACCGATGACCTGAACGGCTCGTTCAGCGGCATCGGCATCTCGTTTGTCATGATCAACGACACCATCGGTGTGGTTGAGGTCATCCCTGGCGGTCCCAGCGAGAAAGTGGGCCTGATGGCGGGTGACCGCATCATTACCATCGACGACTCGATTGCCACTGGTGAGAAAATGACCAATGGCGCTGTGATGAAACGACTGCGCGGCGAGAAGGGCACCAAGGTGAAACTGGGCATAGAGCGCCAAAACTCAAAAAAGCTGTTGACGTTCACCATCACCCGTGGCGACATCCCCGTCAACACGGTTGACTCGCATTACATGATCGATGACATCACTGGCTATATCAAAATCAACCAGTTCGGGCGCCACACTTACGACGAGTTTATCACTGCCATGGCTAGTCTTGACAATGAAGGCGCCGAGCGCTACATCATTGACCTGCGAGGCAACGGTGGCGGCTTCATGGAGATGGCTGTGCTCATGGTCAACGAGTTCCTGCCTGCCAATCAGCCCATCGTGTTCACCAAGGGGCGCTACCAACGAGACGACAGCGAGGTGTGGAGCGACGGCAACGGCTCGTTCCAGCAGGCCGAGGTGGCAGTGCTCATCGACGAGTTCAGTGCCAGTGCGAGCGAAATTTTTGCCGGCGCAATGCAGGATAATGACCGCGGGTTGATCGTCGGGTGCCGCTCATTCGGCAAGGGTCTAGTGCAAAAGGAATTTGTGCTGCCCGACAGCAGTGCCATCAGGCTGACGACAGCACGCTATTACACGCCTAGCGGACGCTGCATCCAGAAGGATTACAAGGAGGGATCGCTCGAGTACAGCAAGGAACTCCTGGACCGCTACATGAACGGCGAGCTCTACAGCCGCGATAGCATGAAGATTGACAAGAGCCAAGTGTTCACGACATTGATAACGGGCCGAACTGTGTATGGTGGCGGAGGTATTGTGCCTGACATATTTGTCGCGCGCGATACAAGCGGTGTGACCAGCTACTACATCGAAGCGGTCAATGCCGGTATGCTGCAACGCTACGCGTTCAACTATTGCAACCAGCACCGCACCACGCTCAACCAGATGGATGATTACCTGCAATTCATGAAGTCGGCTCCCAGCGACGAGGCACTGGTCAGGGATTTTGCCGAATATGCCGCAAAATATGACATCGCTCCCCGCTGGTACTACATCAACCTGTCGCGCGACGTGATAGCGACCAACCTCAAGGCGCTGATCGCGCGTGACGTCTTCGGGAACGAGGCCTTCTACCCTATCGTCAACCGCAAGGACAAGACAGTCCTGGAGGCTCTCAAGGCGCTGAACATGCACAAGGCGTCATTCCCCATCACCAAGTGAGATCACATTCACCGATAAATGATGAAGACGAGGCAGAAGTCATCTGTCTCGTCTTCATCATTTCTTGGGAACCCTAAAACCGGCTCTTGAGTACTACTACTTCTTGCGGATGGTGACCGCTCCGTTGCGGAAGTTGTATTTGTCACCACGCGGAGTGAGGAAGTCAATGCGTTTGCGCAGGCGCGGCCCCATCTTGTCCTTCACTACCCACTCGCCATTGAGTGCGGGAGTGGACTCACTCTCCACAATAATCACGTCGCCCATTTTGAATCCATGCTGCTTGAACATGTCATGCGAGAGAGCGACCCATCGAATCTGATAGTTTTTCAACTTATCGTAATTGATTCGGTCTCCACTTGCTGTTACCCAACCAGCACCCCCCTGTCCAGGGTGATACTTGGTGGCATGCAGTTTAAATTCCTGCCCCATGGCAGACATCGCAATCACAACAGCAAGCGCTAAAAAAACTCGTCTTAGCATAAGTTGTTAGTAATTGGTTTGTATATTACCTTGGCAGCGCCTCAATACCAAAAACAATGAGGTTTGCGCAGGCTTTGCAATGCAAAGGTATGATAAACAATTGAATTGACCAAATTTTCTCCATTTTTTCAATAATCCAGAGCCCAGGCAGGTATAAAAAAGCATTATTATTTTGAAATTTTGTTTCTTTATTCTATCTTTGTGGCGTGAGGTGGCGGGCATGCCCCATTGCCGAGCAAGGCATTTTTGATAAACAAGACGAGAGCGTTTTGCCTTTATCGAGACAAACCAAGTCCCTGCGCTTTCTTTTTACTGATACTTAACGCCTAATTCGGGGGATTCAAGAGGCACCATTTAAGCTTATGAAAAATTCATTATTCCTAAAACTATTCGTCCTCGTGGCGAGCCTGTCATCGGCCCTAACACTCAGTGCCGCTGAATACGACTTTGTTGTGGATAGACTGGCATATAAAATAACCAGCGGAACCACAGTTGAAGTAGCGTGCCCTGAATCAGAAGAAGAGTATGCACCAGGTGCCGACTACAGTGGTGTAATTAATATCCCCAGAACAGTAATTTATGACGGAACGACCTACACAGTGAGGGGTATTGGATTAAACGCTTTTGCGTTTTCATCTGTCACCCAGGTGATCATTCCCAACACTGTCACCTATATTGACAGACAGGCTTTCTTTGAGTGTTGGTATTTGACAAGCGTCTCTTTCGGTAGCGGAACGAATACCATTGGTGATTTTGCCTTCAATTTTTGCGAAGACCTCAAGTATGTGACTTGCCGGGCAACGACACCGCCCACGATTTATGAGTTCACATTCAAGATCATGAATGGCAGTGGTTATGGGCTTGATTACACAAACCTATATGTACCGAGCAGTTCATTGAATGCTTATCGGTCGAAAACCTATTGGAAAGAATTTGGCAATATAACATCCATTCCTTCATTAAAAGAGGCGCTGAGCACCAGCTCCATCCAATTCACCTCAACAGGCAGCTACCCGTGGATGACGATGGTCGCTGATGGCAGAATTTATGCCATGTCGGGCAATAGCGGCGTTCACTCTAGCAGTTCGACGTTGTCCGCCACGGTCAATGTGCCTGCTGGCGGCACCCTGTCCTTTGACTTCAAGGCTTGGGGCGAAGGATCGTCCTATGACAAATGCATCTTCTCGGTTGACGGTTCCCAGAAGTTCTCTTATGGTGCCCGCGACAACAACTGGGAGAGGTATAGCGTGAACCTCTCGGCTGGCACCCACACGCTGACATGGACCTACAGCAAGGACTATAGTGTTCATCCCACCGGCGACTTCTTTGCCATCGATAACGTATCTCTCGTTGAATCGGCCAAACTAGGTGACGTGGATGGCAACGGCAGCGTAAGCATCTCAGACGTGACGGCCCTGATCGACATCCTGTTGAAGGGCGGAACTGCTCCTGCCAGTGGCGACTGTGATCAAGACGGCCAAGTAGGCATCTCAGATGTGACAGCCCTAATTGACGGGCTGTTGAACGGCACGTTGAATCCCTCTGATCCTTATTATACGGGCTGCTGGGTAGTTCTATACGACAGGGAAGGCATCAAGCATTGGTACCCACTGGCTATGGGCGCCGATAATATTTACAGTACAACAATATCATTATACACCTACATATTTGGCTCCAACACAACCAAACTATACTTCGTGGATAACAGCTACATCTATGGGGCACCAGTGGCAAATCAAAGTCTTGTAATTGGCAGCAGTTCATCCAATCCCTTAGTCCCTGGCCAGAACTGCTACACAATATCCACTGGCTACAATTACACGTTGGGGATAACTTATGATAGCAATAACAATCGATGCGTTTATGTAGCAAGGGGCGGTGCCTGTGGTTGATTTTTCAATACGTCCCTGTTGCTAGAGCATTCTGCAAATTCAGGTGTGGCGCCAATGCGGTGCCACACTTTGCTTCTTTCCCAAGGGTGTAACGGAGCACTAGTGTCTTCTGGGAGAGGGTTAGAAGGAGTAGTCCAGGATTTGGGAGTTGAAGTGAATGGAGCGGTTGTTAAACAGCCGATCCATGGCTCCATCAGCGACCAATTGGGAAGTGGTGCCGGTGATCACCTGTCGGTCGGTGGTGATGAGCCACAACTCATCGGCGAGCATCAGCGACTGTGAAATGTCGTGGCTGGAAAGCAGCACGGCCTTGCCCCGGTCGTGGGCCAGCGTCTGCAGGAGACGCATGGTCTCGATGCGGCTCGCTACATCAAGGAATGCCGTGGGTTCATCCAGAATGATGATGGGCGTTTCCTGGGCCAACGCGCGGGCAATCATGGCCTTCTGCCGCTCGCCGTCGCTCAACGAGGCCACATATTCGCCAGCCTTACCAATAATGCCTGCATCGGACATCGCTTGGCGGACGATGGCATGATCCTCATCATCCAGGCGCCCCAGGAAGCCTGTGTGGGGCTGACGCCCCAGTCCGACAAGCTCGGTCACGGTGAGCGCACCGGCCTGGATACGCTCGGTCGATACGAGACCGATGAGGCGAGAACGGTCCTTCTGGCTCATCTCGAGCAGATTCTTGCCTGCGGCCTCGATGGTTCCCGCCATCGGGCGTTCGTCGCAGGTGAGGGCACGCAACAGGGTTGACTTGCCCGCACCGTTCTGGCCAAGCAGAGCCACCAATTTGCCTTTCTCAAGCGAGAGGTTCAAGTCCTTGAGCAGGATGACTTCGGTCTTGCCATTGCGGTATCCCACGGCAAGGTCACGGGTTGTGAATATGGCGTTATCGTTATTCATCAGTTAAAGTATTGGATGCGGCGTCGGTTAATGATGATGTATAAAATGATGGGCACGCCGATAATGGGCGTGATGGCATTGATGGGGATAATGCCGTGGGGACTGCTCACGCTAGCCACAGCACACAGCAGGGCGATGTCGGCTCCCGCCAGAATGGTCGCAGGCACAAGGCGGCTGTGGTTGCTCGTGCCTAACGACATGCGAGCGATGTGAGGCACCACGAGGCCGATAAAGCCGATGGGGCCGCAGAAGGCCGTCACCACAGCAGTCAACACACCGGTAATGAGCAGCAGGATGTTGCGTGACCTGGACACATTAATGCCCAGGTTGCGGGCATAGCGTGTGCCCAGCAACATGGCGTTCAATGGCTTGACCATGAGGGCTGCACCCAGCAAGCCGAGAATAATGACACCTGCATAGACAGGCATCTGGGCCACACTGACCCCCGAGAAGTTGCCGAAGCCCCAGGACACGTAGTTGTGCACGCCTTCCTCGGTAGCCACTGAGTTAAGCAACTGCACAATGCTCGATGTGAGGTAACTCACGAGGATGCCGATGATGAGCAGCATCGTGTTGCTGCGCACAATGGCCGAGAAGGCAATCAACACCACCAGCACCACGCCGGCTCCCATCAGGGCACCGAGCAGGATAGCCATGTAACTGCCCATGCTCTCGCCAAACAAGCCTCCTAACGAGCCTCCTAAAGCCAAGATGACAATAGCGACGCCCAAACCAGCACCCGAAGACACGCCAAGGATCGACGGCCCAGCCAAGGGGTTGTTGAAGGTCGTCTGCAACAACAGACCCGAGATCGACAACGCGGCGCCAGCCAGGGCTGCCGTGGCAATCATGGGCATGCGTGACTGCAGGATAATGATATCCCAAGCCTTGTTGCCGCTTCCTTTTCCCGAAAGGATGTCAACAATCTTTCCCATCGGGATATCCACCGAACCGAACATGAGACAAGCGAGCGCCAACAGCACCAAGGCCAGCGTCAAGATGACGATGGTGGCAGTATAGCGGCGATATGTCATCGGCACGTCAGTCAATGTGGTGATACATTTGATTGGTGAAGACGGGGAACAGTTCAGGGTGCATGATCGCTGCAAATTCCCGCAACAGCACTTCAGGATGGAAGGGTATGCGGTCAAAGAAACGTGTCTTGTCGGTGTCACAGACATAAACACGCTTGTTCTTGAAGGCCGCCATCTCCTTATTCAGGTCATTGGCACCTTGCAAGTCCTTTAATGAGTTGATATTGGTCCACTTGATGAACCAGTATTCGGCGTCTTGGGCCACAGCAAGCACCTGGTTGAAGTCGAGAGCCAGCGAGCCCGTACTCTCGTTATCGGCCCACAGATACTTGCCGCCCGCATCGGCCAGGATACGTGCCATGTAGCTTTGGCCGGCAGGCACATTCCAGATGCCGTTAATGACCATCTCGGTCACGACTGTGGGATGTGTCTTGGCACCAGCGGCTTTCTGTTTCACGTCGTTGTAGGCGGCAACAACAGCGTTATACAGGCTGTCGGCCTGCTCGCGCTTACCGACCAGTTCGCCATAGAACTTCACCCACTCAGCGCGGCCCAGCGGGTCATATTCCAGATAGTCGGCACACTCGATGATGGGGATGTCAAGGCTGGCAATCTGGCCGTAACTGGCATCCTGATAGGGAGAGAGCAAGATGGCATCGGGCTGCATGTCGATGACCTTCTCGACGGTGGGGTTCATCGAATTGCCGCAATCGGCAATGGTACCGCCTGCCACACCTTTAACAATGGTAGAGTCAATGAAATATTGACTATCGACAACACCACGCACCGCGTCGAGGGCACCGAGTTCACCCAACAGGCTTGTGTGCACCGACGAATAGACTAGGGCGCGCTGCACCGGCGTGAGAACCACGGTCCCTTCGGGCAGGTTATCGGGCAAAACCGAGTCGCGCGGCACCAGCACATAACTGTGCAATACCCCACCCTTCCACGGGTCGGCGACAGTGACCACGGTATATCCCGCCTCACGCTGCATCGAGAGCAACCTTGCATGGGTAATCACCTTCCCATCGGCCTCGATGCCGCCTTTGGTGCCGTTACCGCTCCTGAAGCAAGCGGTCATCATCAGCAGCACAGTAAGCAGAACAGCCGAAATCCGAAACCGCATAACAGTCATTCTTATCGTTTCATTTCTTATCATTGTACTTTTCTTTATCCAAGGTATCCGGTTCCACTTGCATCATCTGCTCCCAAGATTTATAGAAGTAGATGGTATCTCGCTCGGCATACTCATCGGCAGCGCTGTGCAATGAGCAAAACGCTAACAAAAAAAGCAGCAAGAGTGTGTAACCGGTTCACCATGTCATTTTAAATTCATTCCACAAGGTCAAGGATGTAGGGGCGCATGATGTCTTGGGTCGCGCGATCAATGTACTTGAAGAAGTATTCCTCGATGATGTGACGTTTCTTGTAGTCTTTCATACCCTCATAGCGCATCTGCAAGTCGTGATAATCCTCGAGAAGTTCACTCAGTACTTTGGGAGTCACCCTGCGCACCTTGCGGTCCTTGAAATCAATGTAATAATAATCCATCACATCGTTGTAATCCATATCGCTTCGGCCGAACAAAATCTCCTTAACGGTCAAGTTAGCGTCGCTTATCAAATAGGCTTCCTTTTCATTAAAGAAAAACGGCACAAAGGCGTTCAGTTTCTTAGCATCCCCCGTGAAATCACGCTGCAGGTACTCACTGTTGATGAGCCAGATGCTGTCGCCAATTGTGGCAGCGATGTGCTTGTCCCAGATGATTTGATTGTAATTGGCATCAGCCGTCTCGATAATCACCTCATAGGGAGTGATCGGGTCAATCCAGGGGTCCAGGATAGCGGCCGCTGGAGTCTGGGAAATGATTTGCTCCCACGTGTTATAGAAATAGACGGTGTCGTGGGGTTCAGATCCAGCCATGGCATGAAACGAAGTCAACGCCAGGAGCGAGAACATGATATTACGGATCCAATTCTTCATCATGATACACTAGTGTTTAGAATGTTTTCAATACTTGATACAGTTTGCGGGTGGGCAGGCCCATCACGTTATAGAAATCGCCGTTAATGCCCTGGATGCCAATGTTGCCGATCCATTCCTGGATGCCATAGGCACCAGCCTTGTCAAGCGGGCGGTAATTGCGAATGTAGTAGTCAATCTCATCATCAGTCAGTTCAGCAAAGTGTACGATGCTGGTATCGGCAAAAGACTCGACTCGTTCCCGAGTGGTCACACACACGCCACTGATTACCCTGTGAGCCCGTCCCGAGAGAGCCCGCAGCATGCGGTGGGCATCGGCTTCGCCCTCGGGTTTTCCCAACACAGCCTCGTCGAGGACCACAACAGTATCGGCCGTGATAAGCAGTTCGTTAGGTTGCAACGCGTGGCCTTGCGTCTTGATGCGGGCGAGATAGACCGGTATTTCCTCAACAGGAAGGCTCGCGGGATAGGTCTCGTCGATGCCTTTAATGGCCTCGACACGGAACTTCACCCCCATGTCGTTGAGCAGTTCACGACGTCGAGGCGAATTGCTGCCCAACACCACATCATATTTTTCCAGGTTTTTAAGCATTGTCATCTAGTGGATTACGGTTCATGACCGATTGTGATATCATGCGGTAGAGGTCCTGCTTGTCACCGTCGAGCATCGCCAAGTGTCGCTCGATGACCTGATGATCGTGGCGTATGGCTGGTCCCGTCTGGGATTGTGCGGGTGACAACCTATCCAATTTATCGACAGTGGTGCGGATGAGCGGAAGCATCGCCTCGAACGGCAATCCAGCATCGTCAAGCACCTCACTGGCCAACGTCCACATGTGATTAGCAAAATTGCAGGAGAAAACCGAAGCGATGTGCAATTGCAACCGCTGCTCGCTATCGACGGCAATGACATGGCGTGAAAGCAAGGCTCCCAATTCCATGACGTCGCTCAAAGCGGCATCGTCACTACCCTCGGCAAAAAAGTGCACCTCGTCGAGAGGCACGACCATCTCACGCGAGAATGACTGCATGGGCCACAACACGCCATAGCGGGAACGATGACCCTCAAACAAACTAGCGGGCTTGCTACCAGACGTGTGAACCCACAGTGCGCCATTGTCGGGCACGGCAGCAATCACGTCGGCTATTGCATCGTCGCGTACCGCGATAATATAGGCATCAGCATCTGGTACAAGCGTCAGCAAGTCATCAGTAGCATTAGGGCAGCCAACGGCATCGGCCAGTTCACATGCATGAGCCAACTGGCGGCTGTAGATTTGAGCTACTTGACAAAGCCCAGCCAAGCCATGCGCCAGACTGGTAGCCACATTGCCGGAACCGATGATTACTACTTGTCTCATTTGTCATGCAAAATTACAAGTAAGACTTGAAAAAAACAAGAAAGTTTAATGATTTCGGACTTCATCACCCACTATCACGAGCGATCAAGCAACAGGCGCTTGAATGCGGTAAAACCGTTACTCATCTTGTGAACGTGCATCTCGGCATTGACAAAGCGTGATAATTGATAGGGCATGGCCAAGGGGGCATCAATGATGCGCTCCATGAGGTTTTTGAGTTTGGCCGGATGAGCCGTTGCGAGCGTCACCCCAGTCTCACCTGGCTGAAGGTCCTCGTGCATAGCACGATAGGCAACAGCCGTGTGGGGGTCTATCACATATTTCTCGTCACGGTAGGTCTGCTGGATGGTATCGATGATCTGGTTGTCATCATAGCTATAGGCATGGATGTGGCGGCAGACATTGTCGTGTGTACCAAGCAACTCGATGATGCGGCCAAAGTTGTTAGGGCAGCCTGCATCGAGTGCAGGAGCGATGCTGTACTGGGTAGGCTTAGGAGTGAAAACTCCAGTCTTGACGTAATTATAGAAGATATTATTCTGATTCTCGACGCTGATGAAACGCTTGACAGGCAAACCCATCTGCTGGGCCATCAAGCCGCTGGTCAAGTTTCCCAGGTTGGAACAAGGCACGGCAAAGACCAGATTGCTGACGTCGGTGCCATCCTTGACCAATTGCGCATAAGACCAGAAGTAGTAGATCATCTGCGGCACCAGCCGGGCATAATTGATTGACATGGCACTGGTCAATTGCAAGCGGTCATTCAACTCATCATCGAGGAAAGCCTTCTCCACCAAACTCTTGCAATCATCAAACGAACCATTCACCTCAATTGCAGTCACATTGCCTCCAAGGGTGGCAAACTGAGCCTTCTGTATCTTGCTGACGGCTCCACGAGGATAGAGAGCATACACATTGATGCCGGACATGCCCCAGAAGCTGTTGGCCACAGCACTGCCCGTGTCACCACTCGTGGGCACCAGCACATTAATCGTGTGCCACTCGGGGTGACGAGAACGGTAATAATTCAACAACCGCGCCATGAACCGTGTGCCCACGTCCTTAAAAGCCATGGTGGGGCCATGGAATAGCTCCAGCACATAATTGCCGCCAGAAGTCTTCACGAGGGGAATATCAAAATCGAATGCATCATACACGATATCGTGCAGCACATCGACGGGCACATCATCCATCAGTGCGAATGCCGAAATCGCATAGGCCAATTCCTGAAGTGTCATCGCGCCCATGTTGCGCATGAATGCCCCGGGCAGGCGAGGCAAGCGCTCAGGCATATACAAACCGCTGTCAGGAGCAAGGCCCTTGATGACAGCCTGCTCAAGGGTCGTGGTGAGTTGATGGTTTAGCGTGCTATGATATAGCATAAATTCCAGCTCCTAATTAATCGATGATGACCGTTCCAGGTGCAGCGGGATTAAAAGTGTTCTTCACCCAAACGGGGATGTGCTTCATCGCCACGGGAGCAATCGTGGGCGGATAAATCACCTTGGCACCGGCATCACACATTTCCTGGGCTTGAGCGTAGGTCATCGAGGGAATGACCGTCGCATCGGGGTGAGTGCGCGGATCGGCAGTCATGAAGCCATCCACATCGGTCCATATCTCCAACGCCTGCGCATCGAGCAGTGCTGCCAGAATCGCTGCGGTATAGTCACTGCCACCACGGCCCAGGTTTGTCACGTCACCCGACATTTTGTCGCGTGAGATGAAACCCTGTGCCACATGTACGCTTTCATCTAACGAGGCGAAATCCTCCTTGACCAGGCGTCCGGTTTCCTCCCAATCCAGAACCCGCCCAGAGCCATCGGGAACGGTGCGCATGTAGTTGAGGGACAAGTGAGGCACGCCATCCTCGAACATCCCCGTCACGATAGCCGACGAGAGGATCTCGCCATGAGCGACAATGGCGTCGCACACGCGTTCAATCTCGTCAACCGGCATGTGGGGATTGGTGGCAAGAGCCAAGTAGTAAGGCTTCAGGCTATCGTCAATGAAGCGGTCGATCGTTGCATGGACCTGGTCGCGCATATGCTCAAGCACGACGCCGTCAATGGCCTCATGGTGACGTTTTCGTGCAGCCTCAAGTGTATCGAGACACGAGATGTCGCGTTGCTGTGCCTGCTCGCACATGGCGAGCAACTGATTAGTGAATCCACCCATCGCCGAAACCACAACGAGCACAGGCCTAGGCTCGGCATTGACAATATCCCTGAGGTTGCGCAGGCTCTCGATGCTACCGACCGAGGTGCCACCAAATTTCATGACTTTCATTGCTTATGGTATTTTTCTATATATAGAACGAGAAAAAAGCGGTTTTATTAGACCCAGTAGCAAATATTGAGCCAAATGATGATCATTACAGTGATTCACACACCAAAAGCCCCATTTTTTGCCGCAATTGACTGATGATTGCGCATTTTTTACTACATTTGCAACATGAAAGACTGGGACCAGGACATCTATCACCTCAACGATGAGCAACCGCTGCCCGTGCGGGGTTCGCTGCTGGTGGCAAAGCCCACCGTCGGCGACTTCTTCTTCAGGCGGTCGCTAGTGCTCATTGTTGACCCTGACGAGGGAGAGGGTGCCATGGGGGTTGTTGTCAACCATTACACGGGTTACAACCTGCGTGACATCATGCCCGAACTGGAATCGGTGGAAGAGATACCCTTGTTCCTGGGCGGTCCTGTGGGCACTCAGATGCTCTTCTTCATGCACACGCTGGGGCCAGACGTTGTCCCTGAAGCGATTGAGGTGGGTGACGGCGTGTGGTTTGGCGGCGATTTTGAAGCCGTGAAACGCTATGTCGAGCTGGGCGCACCTGTCGAGGGACACATCAAGTTCATCGTTGGATACAGCGGATGGGAGAAGGACCAGATCGGGTATGAACTCAAGCGTCATGACTGGGCTGTGCTCAACAATAGCGGACGTGAGTTGCTCATGGGCGATGGCGACGACGACAGGTGGCGCGATGCCGTGTCACGATTCGGTGACCAGTACCGGTTGTGGCTCAACCTTCCCAGTGACCCGACAAATAACTAGCGATCAAGTAAATCACGTGATAGAATGAACATCGTAATCGGCATTGACGCAGGCATCAGTTCCACCAAGATTGTGGGCATTGAGGACAACAAGCGCATCAAGTCACCCATGAGCGTCAAGGGCGACGACCACATCTCGTCGATATATGGCGCGCTGGGAAAATATATCCACAACAACGGGATTGATCTGGATGAGATTGAGCAGGTGGTGATTACCGGCGTGGGGGCCAATGAAATTGGGGGTTCCATCCTGGGCTTGCCCGCATCACACATTGACGAATTCACGGCCAATGGTCTGGGGGCTCGCTTCGACAGCGGACTTGACCACATCATCGTCGTGTCGATGGGAACGGGCACTTCACTGGTGCGTGTCGACGGGGATGAGATCAAGCACATCGGCGGCATCGGTATGGGTGGAGGCACGTTGCAAGGGCTTTCCCACCTGTTGTTGCAGACCAGCGACATCGCTGAGGTCAACCTGATGGCCGAATGTGGTGACGCAGCCACCGTTAACCTGAATGTTGGCGACATCAGCAGAGGCCGAATCGAGGGTCTGCGTGACACCACCACCGCCTCGCTGTTTGCCCAAGCGGTGCAGAACTCACCGTCGCGCAATGACATCGCCGCAGGCCTCATCCACATGGTCATCGAGACCATTGGCTCGTGCGCGGTACTCTCGCAGCTCAACGGCGGTTTCAAGGACTTTGTGCTTATTGGCAACATCACCCGACTGACGGCTTGTCAGCAGATTTTCGCTGATCTGGCCGACCTGTACCAGGTGCGGTTCCATATTCCCAAATATGCCTACTACTGCACTGCGCTGGGCGCTGCATTGAGTTACAGATTCGAGAATGAATGAGTTGAAAGATATGGAGCTAACCGTTGTCATCGTCAATTACCGCGTGAAGTACCTGCTGGAGCAGACGTTGTGTGCTGTGGAGCAAGCCATGAAGGGTATTAGCGGCGAGATTATCGTCATTGATAACCTGTCGGGCGATGACAGCATTGCCTTCTCACGTGAGCGTCATCCACAGGTGATCTTTATCGAGAATCAAGAGAATGTGGGGTTTGCCCGTGCCAATAACCAAGGCATCATGCAGGCCCAAGGTGAGTTCACGCTCATCCTCAATCCTGACACCATCATCACACCCCGATGCCTGCAAGACGGCTTGAATTGGATGCATTCCCATCCCAAGTGCGGCGCCATCGGCGCAAGGATGATGGACGGCAATGGCGTGTTCCTGCCTGAGAGCAAACGCTCCTTCCCCACCCCTTGGGTGTCATTCTGCAAGATTTTCGGGCTATCCAAATTGTTCCCGCGTTCCCGATGGTTTGCAAAGTACCACCTGCGCTACTTGAGCGACTTGGAGCCACAGTGCATCGACATCCTGTCAGGTGCCTACATGCTTTGCCGCACCGACGTGCTGCAGCGGTTGGGCGGATTTGACGAGGATTTCTTCATGTACGGCGAGGACATTGACTTGAGTTACCGCATCGTCAAGGCGGGCTATGAGAACTGGTTCCTGCCGACTCCCATGATTCATTACAAGGGCGAGAGCACGCACAAGGACTCAATGCGGTATGTCAGGGTATTCTATGATGCGATGCTTATTTTTTATCGCAAGCATTTCCCACGCTTCAACATCATCTTCTATCCAATTGTCAAACTTGGTGTGCTGGTGCGTGCAGGGCTTTCAGTCGCCAAAAGGCTAGTGAAGCGGATTTTGCCTCGTCGAGGCAAGCCTGTCAGCGAGTCATGGCCATGGGTCATCATCAGCGACAAGGCCGAATCGGTTGCCCGCAGGGTTGGTATCAATCAGTTTGTGACGGAAATACCCAACAACGGCAATCACAACGTGCTGATTGATGATGGCTGCTACAGCTATGCTCAAGTCGTGGACTACATTCGTGAGCACGGCAATGACGGACGCCTCGCGTTTCACATCCACGCCGACCGTCACGGCATCATCATCTCGCCCAAAATGTCATGAGTCAATTACTGAGCAACGACACCATCACCCTGAGAGCACTGGAGCCAACCGACCTGGAAGTGCTGTATCGCTGGGAGAACGACACGGCATTGTGGACCGTGAGCGACACACATGCCCCATATTCACGACAGGCATTGTGGCGTTATCTGGAAGAATACACGGGCGATATCTACTCGCAGCGCCAGCTGCGGTTGATGATTACCTTGAACGAGAGCAGCCTGCCGGCCGGAACCGTTGATTTCATCAACTTTGACCCGTTGAACAACCGTGCTGAATTGGGACTTTTCATCGCACAGGAGATGCGGGGCAAGGGACTGGGAAAGCTGGCTCTGGAATTAATCACGGCCTATGCCTGCGAGCACCTGGGATTAAGGCAGTTATATGTCTATATAGCCCTAGACAACACCGTGTGTCTGGAGTTATTCAAGCAGTTTGGCTATCGCAAGGTTGGTATCCTCAAATCATGGATTAAGCGCGGCACCCGCTACAACGATGTCGCACTGCTCCAAATGATATTATAAGAATCCTTATGGCAAGAGATTATCGAATCGATTCACTCAAAGGCCTGTTGATCATCCTGGTGATTATAGGGCATGTCATCACAACACTCGATAACGTGAACTTCATCAACCACGGCGTCATGGGGCTCATCTACATCTTCCACATGCCGCTGTTCATTCTGATTTCAGGATACTTCAGCAAATCTCGCGATGAGCAAACACAAAGTTCATTTTGGAAAAACACCTGTCTTCTCTTCATTACACTTGTCATCTTTCACTTTTTAGGCTGTTTCAGATCCTATCTGTCTAATCCAAATGCACGAGCCATCTTTGATGGATTTCCATTTGGAGAAAAAATGTGGATCATATTCCCATTCGGCGAATTATGGTATATCATCAGTCTCATCTACTGGAGAATCATACTATTCTATACTCCTGAAGCGTTGCTGAAACGGCCGGCATTATACCTATCTATCGCGCTGATTGTGAGCATTCTGTGCGGATTGACTCATTTAGGGATGTTCTTGTCAATACAGCGCACCATGAATTTCTTCCTTTTCTTTCTCTTGGGTTACTATTTCAAGCATAACGCCATCAACACCAAATTGTGGTACAATAACACTCTGCAACTGTCACTTGCACTCATATTATTGCCCATCATTTTCGTTCTATTCCCCCGATGCGGAAACTTCATGAATGGCGCCGACCATTATTCACTCATCGACATACCTGAAAAGGTCATGATTTTGACCTGTTCAATTTCGATATCGCTTTTTGTTTTCAATAACATGAAAGACGTCAAGTGGCTTCGTTCCTTTGGTCAGGACAGCTTGTTTTACTACCTGTATCACTATCTGATTATCGTTTTGGTCATTCAGCCGCTGGTTATACGGTATGGCCTGCCTTGCTACTTCCCGTTTATCCTATGCTATACTGCAATCATATTAATTATCCTGAGGCTGTTGAGCAAGGTGAGATTCTTAAGATGGCTTACCCATCCTAAGCTCCCGGCATTGAAGAGATGATGATGTGATTTACTTGAGTTGTGCGAGGGTTTTGGTGTCAGGATCGATGGCGACAATGGTGCCGTCGGGATCAAGCAGGAAAGTGTGATAGCCTTCCTCAAGACGCCAACTCTTGATGATATTGTCTTGAATATCAAGTTGAGAAGTAGAGAACTGCGAAGAGCGGTTCAAGTTATCGATAGCGACAATCTTATTGAACACATTGGCACTGCGGTCCAGATTGACCGACACATGAGTAAATTTATCATTATTCCGCGAGAGGCGGTCATAACTCATGTTCTGCAAGCGTGACTCGGCGTCGGCCGAAGTCCAGAACGTCAGCAGCACGTTCTCGCCACGGTGTAACTGCAGTGGAGACAATCCATTATTGTCATTACCAAGAACCAGGGACGGTGCCTTAAATCCAATGCGGCTGTCGGCAGGGGCCGAATAATAAGCCGAAGTGAACAACGTGAGCAGTCCCAGGATGGCGATTATCAATAATGTTTTATTCATTCGTTACTTAGTTTGGTTCATAATAGAGGCAGTGGATCTCATACAGGCATCCAACGCCTTTGCCGACTATCGACAATGCCCTACCAATTTCATGAGCATTGATAGGGATTGCAAAAGTAGTCAAAAAAAGTTATTAACAACGGATTTCCGCAAAAAAAATGCGAATTTTCGCACAATTACCGAACTTTCAGGCCCTTTATCGGTATGTAGACATAGAAAACACATCCATTTTTGGAGCTATATAATTGTCCGATAATTGTCGAAAAACACGTTTTTGTTGCCGAATTATTGTCGCAAAATTGTCAAACATTATGCCTACACTCTCACTAACCGTGCTCCCGGCCAAAGCACTGAAAGATGGCCGCAACAAGGTGCGCATAGCAGTGGCGCACAACTCACAGACGCGATACATTGTGACCGATGTGGTCATCGGCTCGCCCAGGGAATGGAAAAACGGGCAGATCGTCAGACGCGACGACGCGGCCTACCTGAACACGAAACTCAGGAAGAAATTCAACGAGGTGCAGCAGTCCATCGACGAGGTGCCCTACCCTGAAGGGCTGTCATGCCCCGAACTCATCGAGACGATAACCGAGACACGCAGGCGGGTGTCACACACCCTGCGCTCGGCCTTCGAGGAGATGATGGCCGTCACAGACACAAAGCCGTCCACAAACATGATATACATGTACACCTTCCGCTCAATCACCAGGTACATCCCTGAGTCAACAAGGGTGGCTGCTCTGACGCCGCTGGCGATAAAGCAGTACATCAAGAAGCGTACCGACATCACCCAGCCGACAATTCAACTGCACGTCACGCTGCTGTCCAGGATCATCAACTACTGCCAGCTCAACCACTACACCGACTTCCAGGTGTCCCCCGCAAAGATGGCGATGAAGTTCAAGCAGTCCGTGCGGCAGAACTGGCTCACGCCTGACCAGGTGCGGTTCATCCGTGACTATCCGAACAACCGGAAATGGTACAGGAAGTTCCGGGACCTGTTCATGCTGACGTACTATCTCGGCGGCATCAACGCCATTGACCTGATGAAGATAGACTGGCGAGGACTCACCTATATAAAATATGTACGCACGAAGACGGAAAGGGCTGCAAAGGTGAACCCGTTCGTGGAGTTTGAGATACCCGAGGAGGCATTGGCCATCATTAACCGATGGATGAGGCCAGACGGACACCTCGGCTTCTTTTCCAGGTGTCACTACACCACGAACATCTCCAAGATGTCCCGCCACTTCCGCGACGAGACCGGCATCGAGAACCTGACGTTGTATTCGGCAAGGAAATCATTTGCGCAGCATGCCTTCCAGCTGGGCATTTCGGAGTCGGTGATAGACTACATCCTGGGGCACTCGCTCAATGCCGGCAACAAGTCCACCATCTACTCATACATCAAGGTGACACCCGCCATGGCGACTGAGGCGATACGAAAAGTGTTGGATTTCATTCATGGTAACAATAATTTTGACTAACTTTGTCGGACATTTATTCCATGTAGGATTAAATGTTTGACTTTTGTGGCGGTCGGCTCGTGAGAGTGTGCCGCCACTGTTTTTTTCATATCACCGAACTTTTGGCCACGTTATCGGTAATATATAATGTAACGCTTATAGTGCTGTTGAGAATGCGTTGCGCCCATGCTTCGCTTCGAGGCGTGGGCTTTTCTGTGTGATGGAAATTAACTTCCTCCACAACAAAAGCGCCCCTGCCATTGAAGACAGGGACGCAAGAGCTCTAATAAAAATGAATTGATTAGATATAGGACACGGCGGGCTTGTCAATCATTTTCAAGCCGGTGCCCAGGTCATGTGCAAGGCGTTCCAACCCTGCATTTATTTTGTCAATCTGCTTCTTCTGCGGTTCACGGATGGCAGACACATACTGGCGCAACACAGACGGATTGATGCCGATGTATTTGGCCGTTGCCGTCACGTCTAAGGGATAGTAGTCAAAGAATGACCCAACATCAAGTCGGAAGTCAAATTCAATTTCCTCGGGGAAATCTTGGCCTGCCTCAGCAGCCATCACACGGGACTCCTGTGCGGCCACCTTGATGTCTTCCATCGCTTCACGAGCCGTACTACCATAGCCTGCAAGACCAAAGTTACCGATATTCTCAGTGGCAAAGCACGAGAAGTTGCCCTTACCTTTGCCACGCTCCACAATAGCCAATAAAGTCAGTTTATCCATTGTTACATCTATTATATTCTTTTAGAAAAGAGCCCATATACCATGCCACAAGTGAATTTCGGGACAAAAGAGCTCTTTTGTCTTATCGACATTGCAAATGTAACACATTTGTTACAACTGACCAAATATTATCACGAAAAAATTAACAAAAAAGTTACTTTTTACGGTTTTCGGTGGTGACTGGGGACAAAAAAGATGGCTGGTCTCACGACTGGCCACCTTTCGGTCCTAAAAACTAAACCCCTCCTTTCGATTAGAGAATAGTTAATGAAACAACTGTCTAACACTAAATTCCTGTATCTTTACCACGCCCCCGACAAACGGCTGGGCCTTGTCGGCAGGCATCTTTACCACACCTCCTCGCACTCCTATTGCAAAGCGGCTGTCCTTAAGGCATGATTTTTGCACTATATAAAAAAAAAGAATTATATTTGCAAATCGATAAACTCTCCTATTAAAATGAAAGACTATAGCGACTTCAAAGACTCTTTCAATGAGTGGTGGTATAGTATCACTCTTATTGTTTGTCTTGTTTCTTTTATTCTGCTCATAGTCTTTCCTATAATTGGAAATGATGATGGGCAAATCATTTCAGCAATAATTTGCGGTATTTCATTTGGACTTCATTGTTCAAGTCCACTTGATTCAGGCGATAAACCACTTAGCCGTTGGCCTTAATCTTTCCTGAGTTTATCATTTTCTCGAAACGTTTTCGCGCCTCTTCCTTGCCGACAACCTCGGTCTTCGGCTTCCTTGGACCATCCCTGGGCATGGGCGGCACTGCTCTTGTGCTACTGCGGTGGCTGCCATTGCGGCAAGCCATGAAGTTGACCAAACTTCGGAATGTGCTTAGAGGTTCTTACCCAGTTTCGTGAGGACCATGTCGAGGTCCATATCGTTGGCGGTCATCAACGCCTCGTACATCTCGGCCACGCAGATGTTCTTGCGCTTGCAGAGCTCTTCAATGGCCTTCTTGAGGATGTCGCGCTGGTTCATGTACTCGATGTACTGCTTGCAGTTCCAGTCGAGGGAACTCTCGGCGGTCTTGAGCTTCTCAATGAGTTCGGTGTTCTGAGCCTTCAGCTGCTCGTTCTCGGCCTTGAGGGTGTCGAAGTACTCGGTCATCGACATCTGCTCGTTCTTGTTCTCGTCCTGTGAGGTGGTCTGCTCGGCGACCTGTGCCTCGTTGATTTTCTTCTCTTCCTTGTCTCTAACTTTTTGATTGAAAATGTTTTGTAATAAGAGAATTTGCTTTATATTTGCAGTTGATATTGTTTGTATGTTGCAAATGTAAAGCATTTGCTTAAAAAGTTTCAATGTTTAGCTTTTGTTGACATTTCAAAAGCACTTAGACCATGGTAAATAGGATTTCAAAACTTATCGAGAGTACGGGTCTCAACCCTACTTCATTCGCCGCAAAGATTGGCGTTCAACAGATGACGCTTTGGGGACAACTCAACGGCAAGCGCAAACTCAGCCTCGACTCAGTACTGGCTATTCTCAACAGTTATCCTGAACTTTCAGCCGAATGGCTCATGAGGGGAACCGGTGACATGACGAAGGGCAACGACGCACAGGAGAAACGCCTCGACAACCTCGTGGACGTGATCTCCATGCAGCAGGAGACCATCCGCAACCTGCAGGACAAAATTAAACAGTTACAAAACCAATAATTCACTTAATTATGAAAAAGACATCTGACGTTTTGTTGCCGAATTGTTGTCGCGGCAATTTTACAGCAGCTACAACAACAAACGAAAAAACCTGCCTCTCAGCAGGTTGTGATAGTTGATGACAAAAAGTAGTCAAAAAAAGTTATTAACAAGTGATTTTGGGGATATTTTTAATCTTTTGACATTATTTTAATAGAATTTTCAGCCCAAACAGACCCCAAACGGCGCCATTATCACGATAAGGAAATGATGGGTGGCGACATAATTTTTCATGAATTCTTAGCAAGTATTCATAAAATATTTCTATCTTTGCGACACAAAACAATATAACCCATTTTAGTTGCTATGAAAAAAATCCATAAGTTATCTTTTCTGTTCGCATGTCTGATCATGTCGATGACAGCATTCATGTCGTGTGACTTTGATGGTCCTGCCGATCCTGACCACCCTTTGTTTGTCGAATATACTATATCTGCAAGTTTTGATCAATTCACAGGTCCTGAGCAGCTACAAATCGATGTCAAGAAGTGGATTGATGAGAATCAAATAGCCTATGTCAGGGAGATCAACTATAATTCCAGTGATCCATCAGTATATGAAAAGGACGATGCTGAAGCAATCGAGAAATATAACGCATATAAGGTCAAGTTCAACAATTACTTGAATGACCTCAAGCAGAAGCTGAATTCAGGCACTTATGGCAATGTCTCAAATGTGAACATTCCTTTCTATGTATTTGCAAAGCGTACACAAGGCGATAACCGGTACTTCAGAAATGAGAGTATTCCATTTGTCTATACAAAGTAATCATGCTCTTATTGAGAGCGAATCACATTAATCGATATCCATGTGACGTGCGCCGGTAATCTAAACCAACGCACGTCGTTTGTAAAAAACAACTTATTCATTATGGCACGACTCATCATTAGCAACGACTGGTGGACCGCTCCGGCAGAGTCAGACAATGGCCGACTTATCATGGTAACGGGAAGGCGAGGCCTAAACAATGTCATTGCGACAGGACATTACCAATACCGTGTGGAGGTCACCTGGCCCTATCAAGGCGACGAAAAGGGATTGCCGACATATAACGACAGCAAGTTGATGGAGGAAGTCACCGATGCGCTCAACCAATGTTTTGACCGTGATCCCGTTGCCGTGATGACGGGCATCTATACGGGTGATGACCAGCGCAACTGGGTATTCTATACCCGCAGCCTGCACATCTTCCAGCGCAAACTCAACGAAGCACTGGCACCCTTCCCCGCCCTACCCTTGCAATTTGAGGCCGAGGAAGATCCCGAATGGCAGGAGTACAGCGAGATGTGCCAGTGTGAAGTCGCCGAGGGCGAAGATTAACACACCCTGCAAGAAACTATTTCCTAAAGACTTTCCTAACGGTGCCGTCACTCATCTTGATGATGTTGATGCCTTGCTGCATGCCCTGTTGCTGACGACCCATGATGTCGTAGTAGCCAACGGCAACGGCATCCTTGTCAGCGAGCTGCTCGTCAACATCCAATTGGATGATTTGATTAAAGGTGTAGTCAAGGTAAGCACCGGGGAACTCAAAGCGAACAACAGCATTGCGGTTATGGATGCCATGCACATTAGTGGCATCCTGAGCGACAACAGTTGCATTCACCAGGCCGGTGAACTCGCCGTTCTCCATCACATCGGTCAACTCAATGCTCAACCAATCGGGGACATCCCCGCCATCGCAGGTAATGTACCAAGCGTCATCGGCACTGGGAGTATATGACCAGAACTCGATGCTGCGGCAAGTGTGTGAACCGAAGATCTTCTCCATGAGTCCGCCCCACTTGGGGAAGCAGTAGTAACCATCCTCCTCGTCATGCTTGAAGGTCAGGTAGGGCAACTCGGTGCTCAGGAAAATGGAGAGACCTGTCTTCATGGCGCCACTTGTGAAGAAGTTGTTCAGACCGACCCATTCATAATGGTCGAAGTTACCATCCTCATCACGGACGCCATATTTGAGGTAAGCCAACTCACCGAAACCCTCATCAACCATGTTATCAGTACTAATCATAGCAGAGAAATCGGTCAGATTCTCCATCTCAGGAGCGTTATAACCATCGATAACCACGAGGATCGGACAATCAATAGTCGGCATCACATCAAACTCCAAACCATCATCTTCATCAAAGAGGGAGAAGAAAATCAAGTCACCCGTCTCATTGGCAGTAGTTGGCGTCAGTGTTGCACGACCCATAGCAATCAATTCACCGGGCTCCTCGGGAAGAACAGCCTCGTCTTCGTCCATGTAGGCAGGAATCTCATCCAGCTTGTAAACCTTGCAGTACATGTCAACATCAGCAGCTACCTCAAGGATTGCGCAGTCAACAACAACCTGGTTCAGCAGATAGGGATGCTCGGGCTTCTCAAAAGCCTGTGCAATACCGTCGATGAGTGCGCCGCCGTTGGTCCCAGCGTTCTTACCGAACCACCAGCCTTCTTCGTTGTTGCCGTAGGGCTTAGCACCACTATAATAAGTCATGGGACAGTGCTCGCTACCATTGTGGCTACCGTAGCTGAAGGTCTTACTTGACTTGAGAAGATCTTTTCCCCACGCCTCTATGGAGCTGGTTATTGATAGAATTCTTGGGTTATATGTAGGAGAAATTACACCTTCTTCTGGTTGATATACTACGCCCTTACTCGGCTTATCGGCCCAATAATCACCGACATAGAAAATGGGAAGATCGGCATCTTCAACGCCCCAACGATACTTCAAGTCTTCACCCTCGATAATTGTATCACCAACTTCCCACCAACAGGGTACATCATCTTCAAACCCTTCGGCAAAACCGTTAAAAGTGTAATAAGAATAGGGTTTTACCGTATAATAGGGCGAATAATACATGCCTGCATAAACTCCATTCTCAACGACAACACTTGCAGGGAAAGCGCCAGCAGGGCGGCGATACCACACATTGACATCGCCCTCGGCATGCTGCGGAGCACGGGCGACAGCAGTGCCGGGCTCCCGCATCTGCATTTCCTGCATTTTAACTTGTGGCCGCGCCTTAATCATGTTCATCGATTGTTGAGGAACCTCCACGGCCATATCACTTTTCACTTGGGCATTCACGCACATCATTATGAGCGATGCCATCACAACGAGTAAAGATTTCTTGTTCATGTTCAGACGATAAAATAATTAATAATTCCAAATAATGAGACACGACCATTATCTTGCAAATTTATATACAATCCACGGATAAACAAAATATCTCATGACTTTTTTTATTATTTCCATACATAATGGGCCGAGATACCCACACGAGGCATCCCGACCCAAGTAAATCAGGCTATGCACCAATTACTATCGCATTTGCACAGCATCTATTCGTGATTACCTCTTGAGGACTTTCCTGGCGCTGCCATCGCTCATCTTGACGATGTTGACACCCGGCTGCATGTCTTGCAGTTGACGTCCCATCAAGTCATAAAGACCAACGACAACGGCCTCCTTGCTGTCAAGTTGCTCAGCGACACCGTTGGTCACGCCCTGTGTGAAGATATAATCAATGTAAGCGCCCGGGTATTCAAAGCGGACAACGGCCATGCGGTAAGAAACACCTGCCGGCAGGGGCTCGGCAACGACTTGTGCTGTCACCAAGCCGATGAATTCACCATCCTCAATTTCGTCGGTCAGTTCAATACTCAACCAGTCAGGGACATCCTCGCCATCGCAGCTCATCACCCATGCACCATCTTCACTCGGCAGCCATGAGAAGAACTCGATGCTACGATAGGTCATTTCACCGATGACTTTTTCCATCAGACCACCCTCCTTGGGGAACTCATAGTAACCATCCTCGTTATAGTCGTTAAAGACCAGATAAGGCAAGTCGGTGCTCAAGAAGATGGTGAAACCGGTCTTCATGTGCGATCCGGTGAAGAAATTCTCAAGCCCACGCCAGACGTAGTTCACACCTCCATTCTCATCAGGGTAACCAAATTTGAGGTAAGCCAACTCACCGAAGCCATCATCCTGATCGGTCGCCTGACTGATCATTGCCGTGAAATCGGTGAGATTATCCATTTCAGAATCGTTATAACCATCAATTACCACAAGGATAGCGTCGTCAATCGTCGGTGAAATCTGATATTCCTGCCCATTCTCCTCATCATAGAAGTTGAAGGTCACCAAGCCGCCAGTCTCTTCATAGGTCTTACCGGTGACCATTGCGCGGCCAACAGCGATAAGCTCGCCTGGCTCATCAGGGATAATTGCTGAAGTCTCTTCGAGATAGTCAGGAATCTCGTCCAACTTGTATACACTGCAATGCATCTCCACCGTGCTACCAGGGGCCACGGTGAGAACGCCACAGAAAAGAACGACCTGGTTAAGCAGATAAGGATGTTCAGGCTTCTCAAAGGCTTGGGCAATACCGTCAATGAAATAGGAAGGCGAGGCCATGTTGTGATAACCATTCTTGCCGAACCACCAGCCATATCTATTGTCCTTGAAAGGCTCAGCACCATAGAAATAAGTTACCAAATAATTTGAGTTGGATGCCGAGTAGAACGATTTACTCGACTTGATCATGTCATAGCCGAAAGCATCCATTGTATTGGCCATCGAAAGCATCATGGGCTCTGCATTGGTGCCGGCACGCAAACCATGGCCAGGAATTGCAGCAGTGTAGTCATCAGCGTGGAAAATGGGAGGAGAGGCTATCTCAAACCCCCAACTGGAGACCAGATCTTTTCCGCCAACGTAACCATCAGTAGTCACCCACCAACAGGAAGCATCGGGTCCAAGCCCCTCGGCAAAGCCATTAAAGGTATATTCACTGAAAGGCTTCACGGCGAAATAGGGAGATGGGAAAGAGCCAATCATCACGCCATCTTCAACGGCAAAGCTGGCAGGGAAAGCTCCAGCGGGACGGCGAAACCACACATCGACAGCGCCTTCTTGCTGCCGTGGAGCCCTGGCAACAGCAGTACCCGGCTCACGCATCTTCATCTCCTGCACCTTTGCCTGCGGTCGTGCAGTGGTCAACTCCAGTGACTGCTCGGATACAGCCCCTGCCTTAGCATTTCTCACTTGGGCACTTGCACTCAAGACCATGAGTGATGCCACAATCGTTAAAAAAGAAAACTTGTTCATGTTCAGATAAATTTAAATAATTAATAATAAAGCGATTATATAATAGGAGTCGACGCTCATCCCAGTCGTCATCCTATTTTTCAATGATCAATCATTCAGCAACTTGTCAACCAAGCCCGTGACATCCCTGACATCGACCCGACCATCGCCATTGACATCGGCATAAGGACTTGTTACGTTGTCATTCAGCAGCTCATCAATCAGGCTGGTCACGTCCATGACATTGATACCGTTGTCGCCGTTCACGTCACCAGGGCCCTTGCCAGGAATCGCCTCGATGTTGACAAACTGGTTCCAGTATTCAGCGGCGCGGTATGCGTCCAGCGACTCGGCCGGCACGCGCAGCACGGTGTTTTTATAGATACCCATAGTGAAGGTATACTTGTTTTCCACCACGGGCGGAACAGTAGCGATGCACGTGATCTCATCAATAATGTTAATATCTTCATCGTACCACGTAGTGCCCCAGTAGCGAACGTTACAGATATCAAACGCATGACCCCCTATAAAAGTCACATGAGAACCGATTTTGACAGATTTCAGATACGTACAAACGGCAAATGCACCTTTTCCGATTTTAGTGACATGGTCAGGTATCACCACATTGCGGATTGAACCGGTGTTATAAAAAGTGAAGTCATGAATCTCGGTAACCGATGGAGGAATCACCAAGTTTACCATGTCTTGGCCCGTGACGAGACTATGCGAGTCCACAATCAGATCTGGCTCACCCTGGCTAAAGCTGCAATCGACGTGAAAATTTATCCTGCACCAGGTCTCCAGGTCAGAGACGATGATGGGAGAAGCAAAGGACTCCATGAATGCGTCCCAGTAGATATCGGTAATCGTTGATGGAATAGTAAGGCTCCAGATCCTTTTAGCTTTGAAGAAAGCGTCAGGACCAATCGTCGTCACAGTATAACTAACGCCATCATGCTCGACAGTAGCAGGAATCACCAGATTACCAGAATAAGTAAGACCTTCGGAGTCATAGTCGCGGCAGGTCACAGCGAGTTGAGAGGGACCCACAACATTATAATAGATACCATCAACCTCAAAGTCATGTGCGTTGACATTTACCGGCACCAGCACAGCGGGCAAGGCGATCATCATCAATCCCAAAAGTAAAAGATTATGTTTCATGTTCCAATATTGTTTAAATGATCACTATTTTTTGTCTGCACAAACTTAAACTTTGGCAACACAACCAGCAACACGAAAATGCGTTATTTTCAAAAGTGTAAAAAAATCATACACTTTAGTGTCTATTTTTTTTACATTTTTAAGATGACGACACAAATATGGCAGGAAGGCCCCGACTGGCCGGAATATCGCGAGGTGTGCCAGTGTGAAGTCGCCGAGGGCGAATATGAATCCGATTAACACTTCTGGAATAGTTTCCTGACGGTGCCGTCGCTCAATCTTGACGATGTTGAGATGTGTGAGAAAAAGTCTCCCGCCGAGCGATGGCATCGGGCATTGAGCCGGAGAGGGGCTGAAACTGGCGGTTTTTCAAAACCGGAAGACCGGGCAAACACACCCACCCCCGAGAGCATAGCGATAATGATGAGTAAAGAAGTCTTGTTCATGTTCAGATAATTTAAATAATTAATAATAATGATAAATATTCATCATCCTTTTGAGTAGTCTGCAAATATAGGCATAATTTTCTAATTTTCAAACAAAATTCAATAAAAAAGCAAGGGCGCCTGCTTGAATGAGGCGTCCTTGCTGTAAAAAGGTATCTCTTCAGGAAGAAATCACATGTTCATGCCACCATCGACCTGGATGACTTGGCCGGTGACATAGCTCGACATGTCGCTGGCGAGGAATGTGGCCACGTTGGCGATGTCCTCGACCGTGCCGCCGCGGCGCAGGGGGATGCGCTGGCACCACTCCTTGCG
>ONIL01000040.1 GCA_900317835.1 uncultured Prevotellaceae bacterium
TTCATCTCCAAGGGATATCCCGTTATCATCGGCGAGTATGCCACCAACGGTGCCGGCGAATTGACCATTGACAAGAACAGCACCACGGCCCAGAAGGCTGAAGCTGGCAAGCAAGCTGGCGATATGAACCGCCTGTGCAAGAAGTACGGTGCCGCCTCGTTCTACTGGATGTCGCTTGTTGACGGAGCCGACCGCAGCGAGGCCACCTTCAAGTGGACAATGGAACAAGTTGCCGACTCGATTGTCAACGTGTATAAGTAATTATTACTGTCCGGCAAAAGTTTTTCCGTTTTTCCCGCGTGTGCACATGTGGCCCCACGCTAAGGCGCAAAGACGCCAAGGATTTATTAAGAAACTACGAATGACCCGAATTTAACTAATGGCATCCGCACTCTCCCTCAACCAGGAATGCGGATGTCTCTTTACCCTCACGCCAAGCCGCCAAGCCGCTAAGTTTCCCCGATTACGGCCTGGTGGCTTTTATCAAATCACCTCTTGAATCTAACTTGCAAGTTGAGTTTCATATAGAACTCACCGTTTACCTCATATCCTGTTTTCCGCACTAGCATTTTGCTATAAGAGATTCTGCCTGATATTCACGGAATTAGCGCATCAGATTTTGCAAAATGGCGTGTCCCATGCCGTTTTTCCTGACTGAAAAGGTCGAAAGACCTTGACAAGGCCGTAGGCCTTGAATTAAGGTATCCCCATGGCGCACAGGCCGATAGGTCTGTGTGGTTTGGGGAAAGGGTGCCTATAGGAAGAGGGCCACGCACTACAGGCGTAGGAAATGTCGCAGTTAGTGGCCCCATTCAGGGCCCATCATGAGTAGCGTTCGAGCCACCACGCCACAAGGACCTACGGCCCTTGCACCGTGGTGTTAACTCAAGTCAAGGCCGCTGGCCTTGTGCAGATCTTCGACCTGCTTGGACGCACCAAGGGCGCTGAACGACATCACAGCATGTCCCGATGCAGAAAACCGGGGGCTTAGCGAGGTATCCACTGCGTGGCAAATAATAATTTTGTTCAATTTTTTGCGAGCACTTGCGATCAATAACATCAACGCTTAGCGACTTAGCGTGAGGCCACACGTGCAAACAAAGAAAAAAAGGAAAAAGGAAATAACTTTTCCCGGACAGCAGTAACAAAAAACAGAGCCTGTGTCATAATTGCAACCCGATAATATAACCGTGCTATCGCACGGGAACCTTTAGCTCGGCGAAGCCAAATTATACAAAATTTTAAAATAATTTGTTTAATTTCCCGCCCAACGGGCGGTTATGTTATTATAGTAGTTTTATGATAAAACACCAATGAAAAAGCAGGTAGGGCACCCGATGGCACCCTACCCTGCATGAGATTTCCCTAAAATAATTACTTGAGGTCGGGCAACTGGTCACGGGTGATGACATAGGCATTGGACATGGCGTTTTTCCACCAAGCATCACTAGTAAAGTTGCCGCCATACCACACCATGAACGAACCCCACTTGGCTCCAGCACCCCAGATGTCGGAAATGTTAGCAAAGCTAGTGCTACCGTCAACGCCACACTCGCCTAGGATTACCATCTTGCCGCTATAGGTAGCCTGAATTTCATCAAACTCCTGCTTGTTCTGTGAAGCATTGTAGCCGTACAGGTCGCGGGCAATTATATCCACATATTCGTGGCCAGGATACCAATCGGTGTCCTGGTTGTATTTAGAGCTGTCGCCGTTGTAATTCTGAGTAGTCCATACCCAAATGAGGTTCTTCACGCCCTTCTGCTTGAAGTAGTCAAACATGGCAACCCACAACTTCTTGTAGGTATCGGCGCCGTCATATCCCCACCAGAACCAAGCCTTGGTCCAAGAGGCCTGTTGCTTGGCACATGCATTGCCTGCGCCCTCGTGGAAGGGGCGCCACATGGCGGCGATGCCTGCATCCTGCAACTTGAGCATAACATCAACCACCTTGTCCATCTGGCCATAGAACCATTGGTTTTCCCAAGTGCCGCTGGTCAAGGCATTGGAAGCCTTGAAAGTGGTCTCACTGGGCGTGCAGGTCACGCCTGAGCCATCGCTACCGGGAACGGTGCTCGCGGTGACAGGCACGTTGAAATGCCACATGAGCTGGACGATACCACCGGCGTCAAACCACTCCTTGACAGGCGTGATATCGCTGTAGTTGATCCAGTTGTTCTGGGGAACATAGATATGGATGAAGTCATAGCAGTTCATGGCCGGATATTTACCTGTCACGCCCTTCACATAGTCAGCCAAACGATGATTCCAGTTCACCTCGGCCATGACGCTCGAAATGGTCTTGCTGCCATACTGCGACCACATGTAAGCCAACAGTTTCTTGGCGGGTTCGGTAGTAGCAGCCACAGGTTCCTGTCCTTCGGCAGGAGGAATCACGGTTGCCTCCTTGGTCTTGAAGTTCAAGGTAAACTCTGGAGCCGATGCCGAAGCGTCGGTAGTAGCAACGATAGCGCCCTTGGACACCTTGACAGTATAGTTCGTGCCAGCAACGAGCGATAAAGGAATATCTACCGCCATTGTCGTCTGTGAATTGCTCTTAGCGGCAACAGCAGTGCTGTTGAGCGTGATGCCAGTCGAGGATGCGACCTTGACCGTCGTGTTATAGGTCAGCGTGAGCACAGTGGTGGTTTCAGCATCCACCTCGGCACCCTCGGCAATGGTCTGCCCTCGCAAGATCACGGTCACGCTAGGCGTGGGTTCATCTGGTCCATCTTCACTACCACACGAGGAGAAAGTGAATACCGCTGGTAATAGCATAAGGGCTAATAACGCAAGATTAACGAGATGATTTCTTTTCATTGTCTTTACCTTGTAATGTTGTGCATAGTTGTTCTACTCGGGCTGTGATCGATGCGATATAGCGGGCACGGCATTGCTCGGGCACCGTCTGCGCCATCTGCCGCAAGCGATCCTGATAGGTTATCCACGCCCGGCGGGCATGGCCTATAGCCGACTTGCGCTTTGGCACGCTCTGACCGATGAGTTTGAAATAAGCACTGTCGATGGGAGCCATATCAGGCCACTCGCCAATCTCAGCGACATTGTCGGGACCATAGAGTGCATCACTCAGGATGGCGTCGACACTCATGACTTGCGTCTTGGTGCCCACACGGGCTTCAGCCTCCATTTCCCGCCATTCGTCATAGGCCTTCTTAGCCTTTTTGGCGGCATGGTAGAATTCGGGGTAGTGGCGCAAGACATCATCAACGCGTGCCGAGCACAGCGTGTCACCGGGCTCCACAGCGATGGTGTCGATGCCATAACCCTCGATATTGGCAATGAGGTCTTCATCCTGATGAGTGTCATCCTTTTCCTCCTTGTAATAATGACATGAAGTCAGTGCCAAGGCTAACGACATGACAGCAGACAAAGAGAGGACTCGCCGATAATTAAACTGGAATTTCATCATTAGTGTGTTTATAATAATGAACGATATAGCAGTTGGCCCTGAAACGTCGGTCGCCACATTTAACCGCCCTGACGGGCGGGAAATTAAACAAATTTTAATTTTAAAATTAATTTTATTTTAATTTCCCGTGCGAAGCACGGTTAAAACGTCATTGTGCTAACAGCTAAATCATTGGTTTTTAAATTATTCCCGCCGCTCCATTTTATGGCGGCGGGAATAATTTAGAAATTGAATGTCAATTGGATCACATGGGAGCTACGGTCACCTTGGTCAAGACGAAGTTCTGACCCTGGACGATGAACGTGCCGCCCCACCATTGCTGGGTGTAAGCTGCATCGAGCATAGCCTGAGTGAGCGTCATCTTGATGCAGTTGCCGTTGCCAGCAAAGTCATAGGCCGCAAACTCGCCCTCGGCAGCCTCGGCAACAGCCAGATAGGTGGGACCCCAGTGGCCCTCAACAATCTTGACCTGCCAGCCAGCGCCAACCTCGCCATAGAAGCGAACCACGCTGCCTTCCTGCGGATTGCAAGCAGCCAGCTCGGGCGACGTATCGGTACCGATGGTGATGTTGTTGCCCCAACCGCTGGTATCCTCACGGCCTTCCCAGATAACCTGTTCAGCGCCTGCACCGATAAACTTCACGTACTGCAGCTTGATGCCGTCACCCCAGATAACCATACCCTTGCCGCCATCGCCAAACATTTCAGCAGCTTCCTCGGCAGTGATGTCAAAGACGAGGTCGGTCACATCTGCACCCGGAGTGATGTTGCCATCAGCACCGTACATGCTTGCCAGGCCACTGAGCGGAGTGCTCCAGTCACCCATGCGGAAGTTGAAGATGGGATTACTGTTGGTCGCTACAAAGTGAACGGTCATCTGACCAGGACCGGTGATGGCTTCTTGGAACTTGGTCCACAGGTCGCCGCTCCAGTTAAATACGCCCCAGTTGCTCCAGCCACTCAGTTCCTCATTACCCTGCCAGATAACTCCGGCGAGCTTGCGGATCTCGAGAGGATAGGTAGCAGTGATGTTAGAGTTCTGCTTAACCACTACATCACCATCAACCAGATACTCGGGAACGGTAAAGGTCAAAGTGTTGTCGACGATTGTGTATTCATTGGCGCCCAGGGGAGCAGAGCCACCAGGCAACGTAACCTCGATGATGCGGTCGAAGTTCTCACCATACAAGGTGACAACGTCGCCAGCAACGAGGTCGGTGTTCTGTGATGCACCAGTGATGACAACGGTGGGAACCGAGAACGCATCGGTCTGCAATGCAGCGCCCGAATAGAGCAACAGCGAGATAGCACCCGACTTACACTCGGCGGGAACAGTTGCAGTAATGGTCCTGTTGTCTTCCGAAACAGTGAATTCGGCAGCAACACCACCTGCGAACAGCACTTGCTCAACCGTGTGCAGGTTGGTACCGTGGATCTTGATCTGCTCGCCAAAGTCGGCTGCGGCAGGCTCAAGGCTCAGATAGCTGGCCGAAACAATCTCGAGCGGAGTCTCGTAGGTGAACTCCCAGTCAGCACCGTCAGTCATGGTGATGGTACCAGTCTCGGCAGCCAGAGGCACGCGAACGCGAATCTCGCGACGTGAAACATATTCAAAGTCTTCGGCGATCACCGAGGCACTCCTGGTAAAGATAACCTCAGCAATGTTGTAGACATAGTCACCCGTGATTGAGATGATGTCGCCTGCATTCAGGCCAGTGACGGGAGTCACATTGGTCACCTCAATGGGCTCTTCAAACACGAGCGTACCAATCGAAACGATAGTATCGTTGCCGGCAACCAACCGGATCTGACCGGGAACGGTCTCGTCGGGCACGTTGCAATAGATGTTCTCATTGTCGCTGCGGTTGAAAGCCGAGCGCTCAACGATGGCATTACCCGGGAAGATGACTTTGTCCACCTTCTGCATGTTGGTACCCGTGAGGCGGATTTCAGTATTGCGCAGGATGGGCGACGGTCCATAAGCCAGCAGGTTTACACCCGACTTGTTATAGGGGTCGGTGACCAGGTCCTCATCATTACAGCTTGTGAGCGAAACCCCAACGAGGGCTACCACAAACAGGATGAAAATATTTCTGAACTTTTTCATATTCTTCTTACATTATAATTAATTAGGAACCACACGGATGTTGTCAATCTTGATGATGGGGGTGCATTCTACACCTTCAACACCACAGCTCGAGACGAAGATCCACAAGCTGGTGAAGCTATCGGCAGTAAGCGTTCCACTAGATACCGAGCCGTCCCAACCATAAACGAAGTTGGCTGCGATGGGCAGTGTAACGGTTACCCACTCGCCACCGGTATCGTAGCTGCCTGTCGTGCTGGTTGACCAGGGACGGTACAGAGCACGAGGATTGGCATTGCTCGTCATGTAGGTGTTGTTAGCACCAGCAACGGTCTTGCCATAGATGTCGACACCTGCAGCACCGAAGGTCACCTTGTCAACGCCAGCAAAGCAAATCTGCATGGCTGCATTGCTCCAAGGATACTCGCTGGGAATGTTCATCTCAAACTTGAGAGCCATGTTGCTCCAGTCGCTGAAGTCGGCCAAATCGGTCAGACGAATACCGATACCGGTATCACCATCCTGATAGTTCTCGGGTGAGTTCCAGCTGCCGGGCCAGTAAACGAACGAGAAGTGTTGCTCGTCCCAGGTCTCGCCATTCAGTACCGAGCTGCCGTCACCAAGCTGGATGAACCTGCCGCTCAATGCGGTATCATCGATAGTGCTGCTGTGACCGTTCCAACCGTGGTTGTCCAGGGGGTTGGTGTCGAAGTCGAACAGCATGCCGCGCGAATCCTTGTAATAGAAGCTCGTCTTGGTAGTTCCGTAAACCGAAGTCACATAGATGGGACCCTCGACAGCACCGGCGGGAACCGTGAAGGTTACCTGGGTGTAATCGGAGGAGATGTTGGTGATTTCAGCAGGGATCATCGAACCGCCAGCACCAGTGAAGTTGATGGTCAGCGGAGTGCCGGGATCGTCGATGAAGTAGTTACCAGTCAGCGTCTGAGACGTGCCTGCAGGTGCATACTCGTTGCCCATACTGATGATTTGCGGAGCTGAGATTACAACGTGGAAGTCATAGGTCACAGTATCCTGGTCCTTGGTGATCATGTAAATCTTGTCGGTAACTGTTTCGGGTACCGAGCGGGGGATTTGCACGATGAGGGTGTTGTCAGTGATGTAGCTCGAGTTGAGAATACCCTTCTTGTCGTTGAAGTAGATCTCATAGACACTACGCAGGTTCTTACCCACAAGGCAAATGATGCTTTGAGGAGAGGCCTCGGTCACCAACTCACCATTGGTGTAGTGCATGTCGGGGTCGTCGTTAGAGCCTTCAACCTCGGTGCTCAGACAGCGCACATAGCTTACCGAAGGCAATCCGCTTGTCACCTCATACTTGTCAGGCTCGTCGGCACATGAGAACAAACCCAATGCCATAACGGCAAGTGCCATGACGATGAAATTATATTTGAAATGTTTCATTTTCTTTAATCTTTAATTGAATAGGTGTCAAACTAAAGTATCAATAGCTATAGGTTGCTCTCACGTCAACATGGACACCGTCAACATTGCTGCCCAGGTTGGGATTGAACACAACGTCTTCCTGCGGGAAGGGCATGAAGAAGTAACGCTTGCTGCCGTCGGGGCTGGTCTTCATCATAGCCTCGGGATTGGGAGCAGACTGTGCATCGTTATAGCCAGCCGACGAGGTGATTGACCAGATACCAGTCTCGGCATAAATCTTGTAAATGTCGCTCAGGCCATAGAACGTGCTGCGCTTTTGAGCCCTGAGTTCGGCAACGCAGAAGTCGGGATCGAAGTAAGATACGCGCACGTAGTCAAACCAGCGGTCACCCTCGAAGGCGAGCTCCAGGCGACGCTCTTTCCAGATGTCGTCAAAAGTGATGACACTGGGACGCTGAGCGTTCTTGATTGCGCGGTGGCGCACTGCATAGAATGCGTCGATGGCGCTTCCGTCGGAGGTCGACTTGGCAGTACCCATCTTGGCCTCGGCATAAATCAGATAAACGTCGGCAAGACGCAGCAGGTGGGTTGACAACGAGCTGGCCATGCGGTCATCAGAATGTCCGAACTCAGCAACGTGGTCGGCAGTGTTGCCGTACAGGTGCTTCACACAGTTGGAACCGGTAGCCGAGTTGAGCTGGCCACCAGCCGACTTGTTATAATCGGTGTCGAACATAAACTTCAGATAATCGAAGCCCATCTCATGGGTAGTGCTGTTCATCTCATGATCACGCCAGAAGTAGGAATAAGTGAAACCGGGCAGCATCATGGTAGCCTTCAGGCGGCTGTCAACGTTGTTGAGCCACATGTCAGGGCTGTTCTCAAGCAGCTTGATACCAAAGGCTTCCTGCAGGTCAACCGAAGGATCGGTCCAGTCGCCCCAAGTGGCACTGTAGCCCTCGAAGCCAGTCAAACCCAGGTCACTCTCGAGCGAGTTCTGAGCGGTCCAAACGTTGCCGTCGGCAGTCCAACGCCAAGCGATAAGGCTCTCAGCGCAGTTGTTGTTGTGACCGCGGAAGATGTCCTCATAGTTCTCCATGAGCGTGCGGCCGCTGTTGTCAATCACTTCCTTGGCATACTGGGCAGCCATGGCCATGTCGTCAGCATTGATGGTGCCGCTGATACCAGCCTTCATCCAGTAAACCTTGGCCAGCAGACCAGTTGCTGAATAATAGTCTACACGGCCGTTGGTGGGCGTCTTGACACCAGCAAGGAGTTCACGAGCTTTTTCGAGCGTCATGATGATGTACTCATAGACATCAGAACGCCAAACTTTCTCCTTGGTATTATAGGCACCGTCAAGTTCCTCGGTGTTGTTGTGCACGATGGGCACCTCACCGAATGAGCGAACCAGATAGAAATAGGCCATTGCCTTCCAGACGAGGCATTCGCCCATCGTCTGGTTCTTAACAGCCTGTGAAGGACCGCTACTGCCGTTAATGTAGTTATAGACGGTGCTTGAGTGACCGATAACGGCCCACAGAGAGTAAGCCATGTTCACCAAGTCCTGGTCGGTACCGTTCAGGGTGAACTCACAGTAAGGTGAATTGCTCATGTACAGGTTGCCCGAAAGGCCCTCACCCACTTTAAAGAAACCACGCTGGTAGTCATACCAGGGAGAGTTGTACAGGTAGTTGACACCTGCAATGCACTGCTCGTCGGTCTTGTAGTAGTTCCCTGCGTTGTAGCTGTCCTCATTGGGACGATCGAGGAAGTCCTCGCACGAAGTCATGGTCAGCGCAACGAATGCCAGAGCAATGATATATTTAATCTTGAATAGTTTCATATCTTTAAATCCTTTGAATATTTAAAACCGTTAACCATGAATGTTAGAAAGTAACATTAACGCCAAAGCTATAGGTCGTGGGCGACGGATAGCGGCCGTTGTCAAGGCCCATCACATGGTTAGATGCCGTGCTAGCACCGATTTCGGGATCGTAGCCGTCATAACCAGTAATAGTGAGCAGGTTCTGGATGTTCACCTGCAGACGCAGGGTCTCAAGACCGAGCTTGCCTACGAGGCGCCTGGGGAACGTGTAACCCAAAGTGATATTCTTCAGACGGATGTAGCTTCCGTCCTCGATGTAACGGTCGCTGATGCGGTCGTTGTCGTTCGGGTCCATAATCGAAGCGCGAGGCAGTTTGCCTTCCTTGTCGATGCGCACGTTGGTGATGTCATCATACCAGTTCCAAACGAGCTGGCCATCGCCACGGTCAACGCCTGCCGAGTAATCCTTATTAGGATCGATGGGAGCCAGTGTGGTGCAGTCGAGCACGTCAACAAGCTGGTTGGTCCAGGTCGAATTCATGTGCGTGAGCTTCATCTTCATGTAGTTGAACACCTTGTTGCCATAAGAGCCGTTGATGAAGATGCTCAGGTCGAAGTTCTTGTAACGGAAGGTGTTGTTCCAACCGAAGGTGAACTTGGGCAGCGGCGAACCGATGTTGGTACGGTCGTTCTCGTCGATGATACCGTCACCGTTCTGGTCCTTATACTTCACGTCGCCGACCCAAACGGTGGTGTTCTTCGAGAACACGCCGTTGGCGGGATATTTCTCGGCCTTAGGCGAGGTCTGGATATCCTCGAGCGAGGTGTAAACACCATCGGTCTCATAGCCGTAGAAGTTGAACAGGCTCTCGCCCACGTTGGTCACGCTGACCACGTCGGTCCACTGACCGTAGCCCACAATCTGGGCATTGTCGGTACCGTCAAGAGCGATAAGTTTATTCTTGTTGAACGAAATCTGAGCCTCAGAATCCCACTCAAACGCGCCAACGATGGGGTGAGTGGTCAAGGTGATCTCGACACCAGTGTTGCGGATGTGGCCATAGTTGCCCATGGGAGCAGTCAAGGCTGAAGATGCATTACCCGAGGTGCCCATGTAAGACGGCAACTGCAGGTTCATCAGCATGTCCTTCGACTCCTTGCGATACCAGTCAACAACCAGGCCGATGCGGTCGTACAGGAAACCCAGGTCGAGACCTACGTTGAACTGCTCCTGTTTCTCCCACTTCACACTCTCGTTGGGAAGGTTCTGGGGCTTGTAGCCCGTGCCCAGCGAAGACTTGATCATAGCGATGGTGGTGCCCCAAAGGTAACCACCGATGTTGGAGTTACCAGTCTGACCCCAACCCAGACGCAGCTTACCATTGGTGAGCCAATTCACGTTCTCCATGAACTTCTCGTTGGTAAAGCGCCACGAACCAGCGAGCGAGTGGAAACCTGCCCAGCGGTTAGAGGGACCGAAGTTGGAGCTACCGTCATAGCGGTAGGTGTAGGTCGCATTGTAACGATTATCGTAGCTGTAGGTCCAACGGGTGAAGAACGAAGCCATCGACGAGCTGCCAAAGCCGTAGTTGATTTGGGGCGAGCCCTGACCCAACTTGGGATTGTGAACCTCGTCAGAAGGCAGGTTGGTGTTGGCTATACTCGAGTAGTCATATTTCGACTCCCAGCACTCTTGACCAAGCATGGCGGTCAGGTTGTGACGGTCGGCTATGGTCTTGGTGTAGGTCAAGTAGTTCTTTAATTGCCAGAAGGTGCTTGAGTTCTTCTGAATCGAGCTTCTGTTGGTGGTACGGTGCCAAGTACCCAGGTTAACGGTGGGTTCCCACTGTTCACCCTTCGACGACGAGATATCGTAACCAACCTCGGCGTGCCAAACGATGTCTTTCAAGAAATTGGGGTTAACCTCAAAGAAGATGTTACCGGTCAATTTCTTACGGTTCAGCAGGATCTCGTCCAGCAATGCCAGAGCAACAGGGTTGGGGTTGGTGTAACCTTCCTGCGAGATACTGCTGTAGCTGCCATCAACATTATAGATAGGAATCGAGGGAATGGTGGTCAACGAGTAGTTGATGATACCCTCGTCACTGTCGGCGAGCTTCAGGTTATCGTTGGTATTAGAGAACGTGGCGTTCAAACCTAACTTCAACCAGCTGTTGAGCTGAGCGTCAAGGTTGGTACGAACCGAGAAACGGTCGAACTTAGAACCGATGATAGTACCTTCCTGGCTCATGTAAGAACCCGAAACGTAGTACTGAATCTTATCGGTACCGCCCTGAGCACTGATCTGGTGGCTATGCTGGATAGCGGTCCGGAAGACAGCATCTTGCCAGTTGGTACCCTTACCCAGTATCGTAGGATCGCTGTAGTTGGCGTTGGCTTGAGTCTCACCCTGTTGTACCAGGTTGTTGTAGAACGTACCAAATTCACGCAGGTTCATCATGTCAAGACGCTTAGTCTGGCGGTTCATGGCCACCATACCGTTGTAAGAGAACTTAGCCTCACCGGCCTTACCGTGCTTGGTGGTAATCAGGACAACACCGTTAGCACCCTGCGCACCATAGATGGCGGTTGCCGAGGCGTCCTTCAAGATTTCCATCGAAACGATGTCGGCGGGATCGATGGTCGACAGCGGGGAGATGGTCGAAACCGAACCGTTACCCAGAGCGTCGCCCAGGCCGAAGTCGGCACCCGACGAGCCACCGCCTTGAACAATCACACCGTCAATGACGTAGAGAGGTTCAGCGTTGGCGTTGATAGTTGCGGTTCCACGCACGCGGATTGAAGAACTTGAGCCAGGAGCACCACTGGTCTGAACAGCGGTAACACCAGCTGCACGACCTTGCAGTGATTGGTCAAGCGAGGTGATGATAGAGCCCTTCACAGCCTTTTCGCCCAGTGATACACTGGAACCGCTGATGTCGCTCTTCTTCATCGTACCATAACCCACTACGACAACTTCGTCGAGAAGCTGATGGTCTTCTTCAATGAAAATGTCGTAGTTGTTCTGCTGGCCAACCTTCACCTCCTTAGTGAGATAGCCCACATAAGTCACTACCAGTGTCTGGCCTGAGCTGACGTTGAGCGAGAACTGACCGTCAATATCGGTACTGGTGCCGTTGGTCGTACCCTTAACGGCAACCGAGGCTCCGATAATGGGACCCATGGCATCGCTCACCACACCCGTAATCCTCTTGGCCTGCTGTGCCGACTGCTGAGGAGCGTTGACTCCCCCGCTGCTGGCTGCAAACGCTTGCGGCGCCACGCTCAGCACAGCTAGCGAGCAGAAGGCCGCAATCATAGATTTTTTACAGTAATTAAAAATCATAGGTTTTGGTTTGAAAATTAATAAAATTTTATATGGATTTGAGTTATATTTCTTGCAATCTCAGGACCGTATTCTTTATAACACAATTTTAATAATAAAATCGTTGCAAAGTTAATGTGAATTATCCAACAAAATAAACTATTTTTTGCTCGATATTGACACTTTCTTAACATTTTAACTGAAAACCGTTGCCAAATAAACGTCAGGTCATTAAAACCAAAAAACAGAATACCCTATCTGTTACTGCTTGGTCAGAATCCCACAATAAAGTCAATTTAACTGAAGTGACATGAGAGTATGAGAATGCTCAAAATGAAGAAAATACTAATGAATTACTATGATTATCTGCACTGCTGAACGCTATTTTCAGTATGATTCTTAAAACAAATAGACGATGTAACTAGACGCGAGATGTCACGTCTGCATATATCGACAACTCATAGATTAATTATCAATCAAAATTATAACAAAATCATGTTTTTCATGATAATTTACCCGCTTATGAATAATTTAATGGCCCCAAAATATCAAAAAAGTATAAGAGTTAGTGAAAATAATACCACTCCAATTAGGGAAATATACTTAATTTTGCCACATTAAATAACCTAATAACATTTTCTAAATGAAACGTCAATTATTGTGCTTATTGCTGCTCTTAGTGGTGCTGCCGCTTGAAGCGCAAATCAGAGGTAACAACATCGTGGTCACCGTGGAACCAGACCATCAGGACTGGAACTATAAAGTGGGCGAAAAATGCAAGTTCAATGTCGAGGTGCGCCGCTCGGGCACATTGCTCGACAACGTGGACGTCGACTATGAAGCCGGTCCCGAGATGTATCCGGACGTGAAGAAATCAACCACCTTGAAAAAGGGGACCATGAGCTATTCGGGCCAGATGAAGACTCCGGGCTTTTATCGCCTGAAAGTCACCGCCCACGTGGGTGGAAAGGATTACTCGGCATGGTGCACCGCAGCCTATTCGCCCGAGAAACTGAAGCCCACGACAGTTGACCCGAAAGATTTTGACCAGTTCTGGGCAAAAGCCATTGAGGAAGCCCGCTGGACTAAACTAGAGCCCACCAAGACGTTGCTTCCCGAGCGCTGCACACAAGACGTGAATGTCTATCAAGTCTCATTCCACAACGTGCGTTGGGGAAGCCGCACCTATGGCATCCTGTGCGAGCCTGTCAAGCCCGGCAAATACCCTGCCCTGCTGCGTGTGCCCGGTGCCGGTGTGCGTCCCTATCAAGGCGACGTCTATACAGCTTCACAAGGTTTCATCACACTCGAAATCGGCATCCACGGCATCGACGTGACTATGCCGCAGAGCGTCTATGACAATCTGGCTAATGGCGCTCTCAACTGCTATTGGGAATTTGGTATGGACGACCGTGACAAGAGTTATTACAAGCGTGTCATCGTGGGTTGCGTGCGTGCCATCGACTACATTGAGCAATACACTGACTGGGACGGTAAGAACCTGGGCGTGACGGGCAGCAGCCAAGGCGGTTTCCTGTCGCTGGCAACGGCCGGACTCGACAAGCGCGTGAGCTGCTACGGTGCAGTGCACTCGGCCCTGTGCGACCACACGGCTTCGCTCCAAGGCGTGGCTTGCGGTTGGCCCCATTATTTTTACTGGATGTCGCCCGAGCAGCGCAAAGCCAGTCAGGACAAGGTTGAGACCTCACGTTATTATGATGGCGTGAACTTCGCCCGCCGCATCACCTGCCCGGGGTGGTTCTCGTTTGGCTACAACGATGACGTGGTGCCTCCCACGACCGCCTATGCGACCTACAACGTGGTAACTGCCCCTAAGAAGTTGAGTGTCTATCAGCAGACGGCCCACTTCTGGTACCAGGAACAATGGGACGAATGGCTCGAGTGGCTCATGGACCAATTAAAGAGCAAGTAAAAGCAAATGATACAGTAATTTAAGCACGATAGCCTCCAGGAAACCTAGAATATCCAGCTCACTAAAAGACAACAATATAACTACTACAATATAATGGGTGAATTCAAGAATAAAATTACCGCTTTGCGCAAGCATCACGAGGAGTTACTGAACCGCAAGAATGAACCCCTCGCTTGGGGCAACGGCATCTACGAGAAATACAAGAATCCCATCATCACCGCCGAGCATACGCCACTGGAGTGGCGCTATGACTTCAACGAGCAAGACAACCCCTACTTGATGCAGCGCATCATGATGAACGCGACGCTCAATGCAGGCGCCATCAAATGGCAGGGCAAATATGTAGTTGTTGTGAGGGTTGAAGGCGCCGACCGCAAGTCGTTCTTCGCTGTGGCCGAAAGTCCAAACGGCGTGGACAACTTCCGATTCTGGCCCGAGCCCATCACGATGCCCGATGATGTGGTTCCCGCCACCAACATCTATGACATGCGCCTCACGGCTCATGAAGACGGCTGGATCTACGGCGTCTTTTGCGCAGAACGTCACGATGACACTTGCCCAGGCGACCTGAGCGCTGCCACGGCTACTGCAGGCATTGCCCGCACCCGTGACCTCAAAACCTGGGAACGCCTGCCCGACCTCAAGAGCAAGAGCCAGCAGCGCAACGTGGTGCTTCATCCCGAGTTTGTAAACGGCAAGTATGCCTTCTATACCCGCCCCCAAGACGGTTTCATCGACGCAGGCAGCGGCGGCGGCATCGGCTGGGCATTGGTGGATGATATCACCCATGCCGAAATCGTTGATGAGAAAATCATCAACGCACGCCACTATCACACCATCATGGAAGTGAAAAACGGTGAGGGTCCCCACCCCATCAAGACGCCGCAGGGTTGGCTGCATCTTGCACACGGCGTGCGCGGCTGCGCTTCGGGACTGCGTTATGTATTATATATGTACATGACATCACTCGACGATCCCACACGCGTTATCGCACAACCAGGCGGATATTTCCTCGTTCCCGAGGGTAGCGAGTATATTGGTGACGTGATGAATGTGGCCTTCTCTAACGGCTGGATTGCCGACGAGGACGGATGCGTCTTCATCTACTACGCCTCGAGCGACACCCGCCTGCATGTAGCCACCTCGACCATCGACCGCCTGGTGGACTACTGCTTGAACACCCCGCAAGACGGCCTGACCACCACGGCCAGTGTGGAGACCATCAAGCGACTCATCGAGAAGAACCGATTAACCAATAAGAATAAATAATAACGAATCATAAACGAGGTGACGGACTGAAAACATTTCCCGGTTCCTCACTCCTAATTCCTAATTAATTGAAATGGCAAGTTTAAAAGAAAAAATCGGCTACGCCCTTGGTGATGCGGCTGCCGGAGGCATCACTTGGAAAGTCATGTCAATCGCTTTCCCGTTGTTTTTCACCAACGTCTTTGGCCTCACGGTTGCCGACACAGCAACGCTGATGCTCATCGCCCGCATGTTTGACGTGGTCACCGACCCCTTGATGGGCAGTCTGGCCGACCGCACACAGTCGCGCTGGGGTACCTATCGTCCCTGGCTCATCTTCGGTGCCATCCCCTTGGGCCTAATATTCGCATTGTTGCTTTACACTCCCGACTTCGGTCCCGTGGGCAAGCGCATCTATGCCTACACGCTCTATCTGCTCATGATGGCCGTTTACACTGCCGTTAACGTGCCTTACGGCTCGCTGCTGGGCGTGATGACCGATGATGACAACGAGAAGAACCAGTTCTCATCGTTCCGCATGGTAGGCGCCTATGCCATGGGCTTTATCACCCTGCTCTCGTTCCCCTATCTGCAGAAGATGGTAGGCGGCACCGAGGCACATCAATATGCCGTGCTGGGCGCTGGCCTTGGCTTCTTGGCCACAATCATGACGCTGGCCTGCGGTCTGCTGACCAAGGAGCGTCTGAAACCTATTCGTGCCGAGAAGTTCTCCTTCAAGCCTTTTGCCGACCTGTTCAAGAACAAGCCCTGGATTTACCTGACGCTCATCGGCATCTGCACCAACTTCTTCAACGGCTTCCGCTATGCCGTGGCCGGTTACCTGATGGAATACTGCCTGCACGGTGACGTGACAGTGAGCGGCCTGATCATCAACTACACGGTATTCATGACCTTTGGCGAGGTGACCTGCATGATCTTTGGTGGCCTGTCGCCCAAGTTTACCCAGTGGATGGGTTCAAAGCGCAAAGCCTTTACCGTTGCAGCCATCATCTGCATGGTGACCTCCATCGCCTTCTTCTTTGTGCCGATGGATCCCAAGTACATTTGGGTATTGGTGGGCATCGTTATCCTCACTTCGGTTGGCGTGGGCCTCTATTCCCCTCTGCTGTGGTCGATGTATGCCGACGTGGCCGACTATGCCACCGAGAAGAACGGTACCTCGTCGACGGGCCTCATCTTCTCGTCGGGTACGATGGCACAGAAGTTTGGCACGGCCATCTCGGGCTCACTGGTTGCCCTGCTGTTGGGCATCGCGGGCTTCATCTCGGGTACTGACCCTGCCACGGGCCAGACGGTGGTACAAATCACCGACGAGGAATCAGTTCGCAACATGGTGTGGGCACTGTTCTCGCTCTTCCCTGCTGCCATTATTGTCATCATGCTTTATCTGCTCCATCTGTATCCCATTAAGAAGTAAGATGAACGACGATATCAAGACGCTGAAAGCCGAAGTTCAGGATGTGTTGGAAAACAACATCCTGGACTTTTGGCTATCCAATATGATAGACGACGAGCACGGCGGTTTCTACGGCCAGATGACCGGTGAGGGCCAACTCGTCAAGGACGCCGACAAAGGCGGCATCCTCTCTGCCCGCATCCTGTGGGCCTTCTCGGCTGCCTACCGCGTGCTGGGCTATCCTGAGTACCTGATGGCGGCAACGCTCATCAAGGACTACATTATTGAGTATTTCTACGACAACCAGTTCGGCGGCACCTACTGGTCGGTGGACTATCTGGGCAAACCCAAGGATACCAAGAAGCAGTTCTACGCCATCGGGTTCATGATCTATGGCCTGAGCGAATATGCCCGCGCTACCGGCGACCAGCAGGCACTGGACTATGCCATCAAGTTGTTTGACTGCATCGAGCAACATTCGTTAGACAAGGTGAACAATGGCTATATCGAGGCTCAAACGCGCGAATGGAACGAGATTGCCGACATGCGCCTGTCGGAACTCGACGCCAACTTCCCCAAGTCGCAGAATACCCATCTACACATTATCGAGCCTTACACCAACCTGTATCGCTGCATCATGGAATGCGAGGCCAGCCCAGTGTCTAGCGACGTTGTGGACCGTGTGGAGAAAGCTCTGCGCAACCTCATCGATATTTTCACCGACAAGATTCTTAATCCCGAGACGCATCATCTGGACCTGTTCTTTGCCATGGACTGGACCCGCGAGGCTGGGGCTCTCGAGAGTTACGGACATGACATCGAGTGCTCATGGCTCATGCACGAGGCGGCACTGGTGCTGGGTGACCAGGCCGTGCTTGACAAAGTGGAACCCATCGTGAAACTCGTGGCAAAAGCCAGCGAAAAAGGCTTGAATGCCGACGGGTCGATGGTACACGAGGCCAATCTTGACACAGGCTATGTCGATGACGACCGCCACTGGTGGGTACAGGCCGAGACTGTGGTAGGATTTATTAACCTATATCAGCACTTCGGCGACGAGAGCGCGCTGCAAAAGGCGCTGCACTGTTGGCAATATATCAAGGACAATCTCATCGACCGCGAGGGCGGTGAGTGGTTCTGGAGTCGCGATGCCCAGGGCAACATTAACCGCCGTGACGACAAGGCGGGCTTCTGGAAATGCCCTTATCACAACTCGCGCATGTGTCTTGAAATCATGGAACGCAATTTCGAACAATAATTATAAGATATGGATAACAAAAGATACGGTCACTTTGACGACCAACACCGCGAATATGTCATCACCGACCCGCAGACGCCGTGGCCCTGGATCAACTACCTGGGCAACGAGGATTTCTTCTCACTGATTTCCAACACGGCCGGCGGCTATTCCTTCTACAAGGATGCCAAGTTCCGCCGCTTGACGCGCTACCGCTACAACGGCGTGCCTATGGACAACGGCGGCCGCTACTTCTACATCAACGATGGCGGCACCGTGTGGAATCCGGGATGGAAACCCTGCAAGACGCCGCTCGACAGCTATGAGTGTCGTCATGGCATGAACTACACCCGCATCACGGGCAGCAAGAACGGTGTCGAGGCATCGGTACTGTTCTTTGTACCCCTGCACACATGGGCCGAGGTTCAGAAACTCACGCTCACCAACAACAGCAATGAGGTGAAGCGCCTCAAGTTGTTCTCCTTTGCCGAGTGGTGCCTGTGGAATGCAGCGACCGACATGGAGAACTTCCAGCGCAACTTCTCGACCGGTGAGGTCGAAATCGAGGGCTCGGTGATCTACCACAAGACCGAATACCGCGAGCGCCGCAATCACTACGCATTCTACGGTGTGAACGTTCCTATCCAAGGCTTTGACACCGACCGTGAGACGTTCGTCGGCCTCTATAATGAGTTTGCCAATCCTGATGCCGTAATCGAAGGCCGTCCCCGCAACAGCCATGCCCACGGTTGGAGCCCCATCGCTTCGCACTACATCGAGGTGGAACTGCAGCCCAATGAAAGCCGTGACTATATCTTCCTGTTGGGCTATGTCGAGAACAAGCAAGAGGAAAAATTCATCGCTCCGCAGGTCATCAACAAGACGCAGGCCAAAGCTATGATGGCACGATTCAACACCAGCGAAAAGGTGGATGCTGCTTTTGCCGAACTGTGCAACTATTGGGACAACCTGCTCAACATCTACACGGCAAACACCGGGAACGATAAACTCGACCGCATGGTCAATATCTGGAACCAATATCAGTGCATGGTCACCTTCTGCATGTCACGCTCGGCCTCTTTCTTCGAGAGCGGCATCGGACGCGGCATGGGATTCCGCGACAGCAACCAGGACCTCGTGGGCTTTGTACACCTCATCCCCGAGCGTGCCCGTGAGCGCATCATCGACATTGCCTCCACGCAGTTCCCCGACGGCGGCTGCTATCATCAGTATCAGCCATTGACCAAGCGCGGCAACAACGACATCGGCGGCGGCTTCAATGATGACCCCTGCTGGCTCATCTTCGGCACCGTGGCCTATATCAAAGAAACGGGAGACTTCTCGATTCTCGACGAAATGGTTCCGTTTGACAACCAGCCGGGCACCGAGGTCACGCTGTTTGAGCACCTGCAAGTGTCTTTCAACCACGTGGTCAATAACTTGGGGCCGCACAGCCTGCCCCTTATCGGCCGCGCCGACTGGAACGACTGCCTGAATCTGAACTGCTTCTCCTGGGACCCCAACGAGAGTTTCCAGACCACAGAAAACAAGACCGAGGGCTCACAGGCCGAGTCAGTGATGATTGCAGGTCTGTTTGTCGTGATAGGCAAAGACTACGTCGAACTCTGCAAGATTCTGCCTGACCACATCAAGACAATGCAAAACCTCAAAGGTATCGATTTCGCCGCCGAGGCCGACCGTGCCCAGCTGCATGTCGACGAGATGGTCAATGCCGTCAAGGCCCATGGCTGGGATGGTGAATGGTATCTGCGTGCCTATGACTTCTATGGCAACAAAATCGGCAGCGACGAGTGCGAGGAAGGCAAAATCTTCATCGAGTCACAGGGCTGGTGCACCATGGCGGGCATCGGTCTGGAAGAAGGGCTCGTGGAGCGTTCGCTCGACTCGGTAAAAGAACGCTTGGAATGCGAACACGGCATCGTTCTCAACAATCCTGCCTTCACCACCTATCATGTCGAGATGGGTGAAATCAGTTCCTATCCCGAAGGCTACAAGGAGAATGCGGGCATCTTCTGCCACAACAATCCTTGGGTCATCATCGGCGAGACGGTGGCT
>ONIL01000008.1 GCA_900317835.1 uncultured Prevotellaceae bacterium
CTAATTCTTCATTCGCTGCTGCGCTTCCTTGCCTGCTCCTGTGCCTTTATACTTGCTGCGGGTGGCATTCAGGCGGTAGATGACGGTGAACTGCAACTTGTGGGTCGAGTAACGGTTGTTCTGCTGAATCTTGTAGTAGTCCATGTCGCCATACTCGTTCATGTGGTTGCGCTGCAAGACGTCAAGCACATCTGCACGCAGAGTGAGTGCCTTGTCCTTCAAGAAAGTCTTCTGCACCACAAGATTCAGACGCATATTGTCGTAGTCATCGTAGAAGTTCAATTGATGACCATGCGAACGGAACATAAAGTTGATGTCAAAACGCCAATCGTGCTTCAGGCTGAACGTGTTGAAGGCATTCAACGTATAGACCGGTTTGTCGAAGTATGCCCTGCGCACACCTCCTGTCGCATGAGGATCTTCCAGGTCGAGATAGAGATCCTGCTTCTCCACACCTGCTGTGGCGTTCAGCGACCAGATTCCCGCACGAGGAGTTACTGAGATATAGGCTCCAACGGTGTTTACAGGACAGTCGAGATTGATGTGCTTGATGAGCGCGGCATCATCGTCACTGACAAACGACCACTGGGTGATAACATGTTTACAGCGGCCGTAAGAGGCCGACAGCATGAGCCATCGCCATGACACATTGAGCGTGAGGTCATGCAGACGCTCGTTGAGCAACTGCGAATTGCCTGCCTGCATCGAATAACGGCTGATGTAGGTAACGGCATCGTTCATCGCAAAGAAACTGGGGCGGTTGGTCTTGAGGCTATAGGACAGTGCCGTCTGCACGTTGCCCAGACGTACCGAATAGGAAGCCGTGGGGAAAAACTCGTCCATGCTGCGATGCAGATAGTCACTGTTTTTGTCATCGGCATAGTCATACAGCGTGTGTTCATAACGCAGGCCCACACTTGCCTTACCCCATCGTTCGAAATTGGCACCATACTCAACAAAAGTGGCAATATTGTCCTCAGTAATGTCGGCATCGGTATCGGCAATCGAGGGTTTGTCAATCCAATAGGTATTGTGGCGCCGTGCAAAGGTCATCTCGGTGCCAGCCTCCAACACTCCTTTCCACACTGGATATGAAAGCACCAGTTTGGTGGCATACAGGCGGCTTTCTGTACCCGAACCGCTGAGGACGAAATCATCATTTACAAGGCTGTTCTCCACATTTTCGCGGTCGGTATTGATTTCGGTGGACAGGAAATCAAAGTTGAAGTCGATGCCCAGTTTTCCGGCCGAGCCATTGTAATAGGCGTTAGTGAGAATACCAAGAGGCTTTGTCTCCTTGCTCGTCTGCTCGGAGTAGAGATGGTCAATCCTCACATCATTCTCAAACACATCCTCGTCATAGATGACCTTATTCGTGCCACCCAGGTAATGTGTCAGATCGGCGCGTACACCCACCGAGTGGTTGTCGCTGATTTGCCAGTTGACACCCGCAGTATAGGTCAGTTGATTGTTTCTCCACGTCATCGTGTAAGGTCCTACCTGATGGAACAGCTTTGTCGTGTTGGTCGTCTCTTCCAGCCAGCTGTATTGGCGATAGTCCTGATGATAATACCACACACTGCCAAAGATATCCACATCCTTCATACGGTAGTTCAAGCCTAACTTCGCATTGGGTTTGTTGAAACCGTATCGCAGGTCCTGCTCATCAGTTACCGTCAAGTCGAGACTGAGGCCCTCGCCCTGCTGACGTTTGGTGCGGATGCGCACCACAGCCCTTACAGTGGCATCATATTGCGCTCCTGGGTTGTTGATGACCTCCACATCGCGGATATCCTCGCTGCGCAGACGTTTCAATTCACTTTCATCGCGCACCAGGCGTCCGTTAAGATAGATGAGCGGAATGCCCTTGCCCAGCACCTCGGGGCTGTCTTCAGAACCCGTCATTCCAGGCACTTTGACAAGCAATTCGCCCAGCGTGCCTGACGACGCAAGTGGAGTCCCCTCAACGCGTGTAATCATCGCATTGCCCTTCAGCCGGGTATTGGGAAGACCGCCTTTGACGACCAGTTCCCTCAACTCGACCATCATGTCAGCAGCCGGGATTGTGTCCTGCTCCTGTGCCCAAGCCGGCAAGCATGCCACACATAACAAAATGCCTATGAACAAACAACGTTTCATTATCTCCAACGTTTCAGCATGGGAAAGAAGCCTCGCATCATCTGGACGTATTCTTCCCTAGTCATAGGCATAGGCATCTGCTTATTGACCTCGTCAATAAACTGTGCGCAGTGCTCAATCATCTCGTCCATCGTGCAGTCTTGCAGGAATTTGCCGTCCTTGAAGCAATAGATGCAATAGTCCTCATTCTTACTGCCGTCGGCATTGGTGCCGAGAATATCCTCGGTGAGCGGCATTCCGCAACTTTGACAAAATTTCTGTTCCATACTCTCTAATATTTTTTTCTGCAGCAAAGTTACTGACACTTGCTAAATCCTCCAAACAACTGAGGTAATAGCTATATGGTTTTTATAACCTTTTGTAGTTCTTCCAGAAATCTGGCGGCGTGGCCACCGTCCATCTGCACATGGTGAAACTGGAAGGAGACAGGAAGAGTCACCCTGAACCACCCTTTGCGATAACAGCCCCACATCACCATCGGGTTGCAGAACTGGTCGGTGTACTGGTTGACGATGCAGTCGAGTTCTGTGGATGTCATGGCCGAGGTACCAACCACCATGGCATCATCGGCAAAGGTGCTCTGACACGTAATGCTTGCCGACCGTGTAATGGCTATATAGTCCACATTGAACTTTTCCAAGTCATCACTATAGGGAACATCACATGAGTTGATGCCCCCATCTCTATTATTCAAAATCACATTGATGGCCAGGCAATCATACTTGTACAGTCTCCCCTGCTCGGGCAGCAGGTAGAACTCATCCACCAAGCTTGCTGCCTTGCCAATGCACCAGCACAGGAGCATGTTGAACTTCATGCCCCTTCGCCGGCTGACCCTGTATAGCCTTTTCACGTCTAATGTCTTGGTGAGCGTCACCATCGGCATGGGCGACGTCATCCACATTTCAAAAGCATCAGCCCGACTGGTTTCTTTTGGGTTTATCTTCTTTTTCATTTACTATACCAAATGCCCCAGGCATACGAAATTTCTCCTAAACTGGGACACGATGCAAAATTGCGGCTTTCAACCCATTCAAGCAAATTTTTGGGATATTCTGCACCCTATTGTGACGAACCGCTGTACTTTGAAACCATCGAGGACACGGCCAAATGTGTATCAGATATCGTCGGCCATCCAATCGAGCCCAACGTCGAAGCCATTGACCAGGCCCTTGACGACTACCTGGCCGAGCACAAGGACGATGACACCTGGTACAGCTTCCACGAGTTTGAGGAAGTTGAAGACTAAGAACGGCCTAACAGGACTGAAATGAAAAGCGGCTTTAGTTGCTATTTTTGATTAATAGAGATTTATTTAGCCACGTTAGCGCTCATGTATTCCAGCATCGCCAGTAGCAGGGTTATCAGTTTTTTTGTCGTGTTCAATATTTAATTCTATTTTAGGATTATGTTGATGATGGTGTTGATGTCGGCGATGTCGACCTCACCGTCGCCGTTCACGTCGGCAGCAGGGAGATTACCATCTCCGCCCAAAATGATGTCGACAACAGCGTTCACGTCAGCGATGTTCACCTCAAGGTCGGCATTCACGTCACCCGGCAAACCAGGCATCAAGTCGTCCACAATCTGCCCGAAAAAGGGGTACCAGTAGTCGTTGGCCCGATAGGCATCGGCCGTGCCGTGAGGCACATGAAGCGTGCGACCGGAATAGTCAAAGCCGTTATAACTAAGAACATCGAAGAAATAATACTCGACCGACAAGCTCGAGGGGTCGGTGATGTAACAGTACACATCGGCCAGTCTCCAGCAGCTGGTAAATGCAAAGACGTCGATAGTGGTGACTGAGCGCGGGATAGTCACACTCTTCAGGCCTCCGCAGTACAGGAACGCCTCCTCGCCGATGGAAGTGACGGAGCTAGGGATGACGATGCTCGCTATGCTGTCGAAGTAATAAAACGCCTGGGGACCAATCGCTGTGACGGTGTTAGGAATAATCGTGCCTGCAGAGCCCCCGATCAAGGTATTGGTTGCCGTCTCGATGATGGCGTTGCAATTGTCGCGTGAATCATAGGTCGTGTTGCCGCTTGCCACGACGAGGCTCGTCAGCTTGTCGCAACCCGAGAATGGCCCCTTGCCGATGGTCGTCACTGAACTGGGAATAGTCACGCTCGTCAGGCTCTTGCATTTACAGAATGCCAACTCGCCGATAGTTTTTACTGAACTGGGGATAGTCATATCCGCCAGGCTACTGCAGTCAGAAAACGCACCGCTGCCAATGACTTTTACTGAATTAGGGATTGTCACGCTCCTCAGACTGTTTTCCCAAGCGAATGCTTCATCAGCTATGCCCGTCGTACCGTCTCTTAACGTGATCTCTTGGGGCGACGAGCCTTTGTATGTATAAGCGACCAATCCGGCATACACAACCCCGTTAGGCTGGCTACTAAGCCAAGCGGTAGACTCGAACGCCCAGTAGCCGATAGAGGTGACGGAGCTCGGGATGGTTACGTTTGCCAAGTTAGAGCAGCCCAAGAACGCCCGCCCGCCGATGGTGGTGACCGAACTCGGGATGATGATGCTCGTCAAGCCGTGACACCCCGCGAATGCATAACCACCGATTGTGGTGACAGTGGCTGGGATGAACGTGTTTTTACAACCTGCAATCAGGGTATTGCTTGACGTCTCGATGATGGCATTACAATTACCACGGGAATCGTAGGCCGTGTTGCCGTTTTCCACGACGAGACTCGACAGGTTATAACAGGAGGTAAATATTCCCGTCCCAATAGATTGCACCGAGCTGGGAATGACCATGCTCGTCAGGCTGGGGCAATTCTCGAACACATTCTGGCCGATGGTGGTAACCGAGTTGCCGAGGGTAAAGTTCCTCAAGCTAGTACAGCTCCGGAATGCTTCCTCCTCAAGGGTGATGACCGAGTTAGGGAGGATCACGTTCGTCAGGCCTTCGCACGAGAGGAAAGCTCGCTTGTCGATGGTGGAAACCGAGTTGCCGATGTTCACGCTCGTCAAACTGCGGCAATTATAGAACGCCTCCTCGCCGATGGTGATGACGGAGTTGGGGATGGTCACGTTCGTTAGGTTATAGCAGTAGGTGAACGCTTCATTGCCGATTGTGGTGACCGAACTGCCGATGTTTACACTGGTCAGGCCACGGCAGCTGGCGAAGGCTCGCTCGCCAAGGGTGGTGACGGAGTTAGGGATGGTTACACTCGTCAAGCCGTCGCAGTAACCGAACGCCCCATCGCCGATGGTGATAATGGAGTTAGGAATGGTGATGCTCGTCAGGCTTTCACAACCATAGAAAGCATTTCGGCCGATGGCAGTGACGGTATTGGGGATGATTGTTCCTTTACAACCCACCGCCAATGTGTTGCTTGCCGTCTCGATGATGGCATTACAATTGTCGCGGGAATCGAAGGTCGGGTTTCCGCTTGCCACGACGAGTCTAACCAGGTTCTCACAGCGATAGAACAAATCCTCGCCAATGGAGGTGACCGAACTGGGGATGGTCATGCTCGTCAGTCCTTCGCAGCCAGCAAAGGCAGACTCACCAATGGTGGTGACGGAACCCGGGATGACTATATTCGTCAGACCATGACAATAGCTGAACGCATCGCTGCCGATAGAGATGACGGAGTTAGGGATGGTTACATTCGTCAAGTCAGCACAGCTAGAGAACGCGTAGTAGCCGATAGCAGTGACCGAGTATGTGCTACCGTCGTGGGTGACAACAGCTGGAATAATCACATCACCGGAGTATCGGTCGGGTGCTCGTGTGACTTCGACAGTACCCTGGGCATCGAGATAGTTGTAGTAGATGCCGTCCACCATGAAGTCGTAGGCAGCGGCTGTGGCACTAGCGGGTAGCATCAGTGCCCCTAACAGCAGAATGAGAGATTGTAGGACTTTCTTCATAATATTATCGATTTATATAGCAATAGGAGCAAAAAAGAAGGCGAGACCGGCACCTCTTCGGTGTCTGCCTCGTTACTTCTTTTCCAGACTCGCTGTCGGTTTGATTATGCCGTCTTGATAACACGATCTCTCCGACAGGTGTTAGCTCCACTAAAATACTACGCCAACCGACAGATTCATATCGATGATGTGCGCATCAAATTCGTATAACTTCGAGTAAAAAGAAACGCGAGATTGCGCAGGAGCGCAAGGTCTAATAATTTGGGGGTACATTGACTCCACCCTTTTACAGGATAACAGAGTTTTTATCGATTTGACAAGAATCTTTAGTATATCCTCCTTTGGGACACACGATGCGTGGGTGCTGCGTCATGCGTGGGTGCAGACGGTGCAGATGTAGTTTGGATGAACTGAGGTGTGGAAACGGTAAGCCTCTTGGTTGGAGAGGATGGAATTGAGTTCATTTGATATTCCTTGGCCTGTCAGTTTTAGGAGACTTTCTTTCATCGTCCACAGGCGGATAAACTCGATATCAGGACGCATGGAATTGAGAATAAGTTGCTGTTCATCATCATTCATGGTGTGTGACAGTAAATCTTTATCGAAGTGGTCAATGCATTCCACATCGATTCCTACTGGATGTGTGTCAACAACACATGCTGCGGCCTCGCGGCAGTGACTCAAATTGAAATGTATTTCGGGGTAATCAGGTAGAAAAGGCTTCCCATTAGGGCCAAAGCCGAACCGTGGAGTGTGCTCAATCCCGAACTCAAGCCGCAATGCCCGTTGCAGCAGCAAAAACGCCGCAACACTCAGACGTCTATCCAACTCAGCATGATAGCGCAATGCATACTCACGGCGCTCACGACCGACGGCGGCTAGCGCCGCCGTCAGGTCAAGAGCATGGATTTTGTCGTTGATGTAGATCATGCCTGCTTGAACGAGAACTAATATGCAGCAACAATATGGTTTTAGTTACTGCTTTACCACTTGATTGCAAAGATGCGCGGATTGACAATCAGCGAAATCCATCCCCATCGCAGGTTGGTTTGTGTATTGGATCGTTTCAAACGCTCCATCGTGTCACTGCCCCACATGAATGAGGCTCCAGCTGCCACTGTCACGTCGCGATGAATGGCATAGGATGCATCGAACTCTATCTCGTGGCCGAGGGTTTTCTCCATGTCCTCAAGCTCTGTCGCTGTGGCCAGGTAGTGATAACTGGCATTGAGTTTCAAATTCTTTACTGGACTATAGGCGCTCCCGATATAGGCATTCTGGAGGCCAGGGGTAAACCCGTCGTGATAGGCGCTCACATAGAAAAAGTCCATTGCTCCGTAGAACTGGTGATGAGAGCCATAAACCGTGCTGAAGCCTTTAATGACATCATGATGTACCATACCAATGTTGTGCCCAGTGGGAACAGCAAAATACTTGTCACCGCTCATGTAGTCATAGCCAACCGTGACATTGAATTTGGATGTCGGCAAATAGGTGACCTTTGCACTTGTCATCCATGCCTGGATTTTGACGCCGTTCTCGTTTCGGCCAAACTGGTTATAGTAGGATGCCTCAGCCTTCCAGTGGTCAGGCCAGAAAGACATATATCCACCAGCCAGGTGTTGGAACCAAGTCTTATTAGGATTGATGTCCAAAGTGCTCTGCATACCGACGTTCATGAATAGCAGCGATGCCCCTAACGGGAATTTTGGCAAGTCATAGTGATACCACAGCGTGTGCATGGTTTTGTAGGGCTGCGCCCCGTTCTCATATAAAGAGCCACCCCTGCTCATCACATTGGCATTCTGGTTATAGGCCAGAATGAGATGAGCCTTGTGTCCATGACCTTCATATCCCAAACGCAAGATGTCATGGGACGATGCCACCATTGCCCAGTCATCAGAGCCGATGATGCGCTCATCGTCATAATTGAGGGCCACACGTCCCACTTGTGCAAACATGCCAGAACGCGTTGTCATCTTCACCCAAGTCTCATGCAAGTTGAAGGAGCCTCTACCCGCTTCACCCCACACACCTGAATGCTGTGGTGTCACACAGACTTCGAGCCAGTCTCGCTTAAAGTTGATGGGCAGACGCGTGCGGCTTAGCACGAAATTGGACTTAGGAATCTCATCACTCTTAATTTCAGGCAAATTCTCAGCCACTTCAATGGGTACTGCAGGCATGCCTCCATATCGTGCCTCGCCGCGAGACATGATCTGGAGGTCAATGCTGAATTCATTGGGCTTGACTGCTACGCTGTCGTTGGCAGGTTGTGCCGAGACCATCATAGCAGGCAATAATAGAGTTCCAACGACCCATTGCCTAAAATGAATAAAACAATGCATGATGACGCTGGCGAGGATTACTCAAATTCAAACAGATTGATCAAGCCTGTCAACTGGAAGACGTTTTTGATATCATCATTCACATGTCGAAGGATAACCTTGCCGCCAGTTGACTTGGCACCCTTGAGGATACCCAGCATGATGCGCAATCCACTCGATGCGATATAATTCAATTTCTCGCACTCGATGATGATATCGCATCCGTTGTTGCCATTGTACAGTGGCTGCAGAGTCTGTTCAACCTCTAATGCTGCCGAGGTATCCAATTCACCTTCAAGCGTGGCAATAATCTTACCGTCTTGTTCTTCAATTTTTGTCTTCATTGTGATTCAATTTAATATCTAATAATTTAGTTAAAGTCAGAATATTCTTGCCATCAACACGCTCATAGTTGATGGAGTCCATGAGTTTGCGCACCAGGAAAATGCCCAGTCCACCAATCGGACGGTCCTCGGCCGACAGTGTGGTATCCACGCTACCGCCCTTGGTCGGGTCGAAGGATTTGCCTGAATCGGTGATGATGAATTTTACCATCCTCCTGTTGTAATGAGCGTCAATCGTGATGTCTCCATGAGTTCCCACGGGATAAGCATAATCCATCACATTGACAACCGCTTCCTCAACAGCCAACTTGATCTGGGTAGCAAGTGTCGCGTCAATATTCATCTCATTGGATATCAAAGCGACAAATTGGTTTAATTCAGGTACCTGTTTGAGATCATTTTTTAATGTCAGGCTCTTGATGGTCATATCCTCATCACGATTAGGAGTGTAACGGATCACGAGCATCGTCAAGTCGTCACTTTGCTGAGCACCACCGACAAAAGCATTCACCTCGTCGCGGACTTTATGCAACAATTGATTTGGGGACGATTCCTTTACTTTCTTGCAGCGCGTCAGCACATCAAGCATGCGCTGCTCGCCAAATTGACAATGATTCTTATTCATGGCTTCGGTCAAGCCGTCAGTATAGAGGAAGATATCTTGACCATCCTTGAGGATCGTTTCCTGAAGAGTGTATTTAAAGTCATCAAGCACACCTATCGGGAGATTGGTATCGACGGGCAACATCCTTGTCTCATCGTCGATCAGTACAGGCACATCATGACCAGCATTACAGTAACGAAGGCGGCCAGTGGGCAGGTCAAGCACACCGATAAAGAGTGTGACAAACATATTCTGCTTATTATGGCGGCATGCACTATAGTTGAGGGTCTGCATGATGTGCGCCGGATCACTCTCGCGGGGAGCCAAACCCTGGAACAGCGAATGTACCACAGCCATAACCAGTGCCGATGGTATCCCCTTGCCGCTCACGTCACCAATACAGAAGAACAACTTCTCGTCACGAATCAAGAAGTCATACAAGTCTCCACCCACCTCAACAGCGGGCTCCAGCAGTCCGAAAATTTCTACATTGGTGCGGTTAAGAAGATCAAGATTGTCGTCAGGGATCATCGACATCTGCAGCCCCCTGGCGATGCGCAACTCACTGCTAATACGTTCCCGTTCGTTGCGGGCAGATTGAAGTTTGCGCTCATTGCGGGCAAACCTGTACACAATGAGCCCCAATAGTCCCAATGCCGCAAACATCGACAGCAATAGCATGCGCCGCATGTGGTTGAGCGTGCCATAAACCTCATTGTCATAGCACACCACTGCCAGTTGCCACTGTGGCTCTCCCTTCATGTTGACATAGAAGATGTAACCCTTGTCTCCATCATTAGGGGAAATGAAATCTATTATTTTTGAGCGGCCACTCTTACTCTTTCTTATAACCACTGAACTGTCATTGATAAGCTGGTGCACAAAGTCCACATCTCCAGCATTGACATGATGCTCGTTAGGCTTGCAAATCAGCCCACCTGACTCTGTCAAGAGCAGGTCAAAAGAAGAGGGATAAGCATGCCGGGCATTCAAGGTATCACCAAGCCAATCGAGTGAGACATCGATAGCAAACACACACGCCATGTTGCCTTTAACATCATGAATTGGCATCGAATGTGTGGTGATGAGCATGTTGCCGTTGCTATAATTGAGACTGTCAATATAGGGGTCGGTCCAATTGGGTTTTCCTGTTTGAATAGCACTGTTGTAAAACTCCATCTGAGTGTAGTCGTGGGATTCATTCGCTATTTGCCGCAAAAGGGTTTCTTCCTGCTCGACCTCAGCAAACAGCTCAAACCAGTAGCCCTTAGAAGGGTAATAATTGGGCACAAACGCTACACCAGCACTCAGGATGTCGCGGTTGGCATTAACCAGAAACGTCAACTCGCTGCCAACAGAGTCAGGATGTTCAAGGCTGTGAACGATATCCCATGAATAATCATAAAGCAGTTGCTCGGACCTATTGAGCATTCCTTTAATCAAGATGGCCTTCATCGTCAATTCGGTTTCGGCACGATGCTCCAACTCTCGTTCAACAACCCTATGAGAGTAAAAGTATTGCACTGCCGAAATCAATTCCAGCAACATAGCAGCAATAATAATGACACCCAAGCTATTCCTGATCTTAGGCGATTGTATAATCTTTCTCAGCCAGTTCATTAGGTCATTGTGCCTTATCTTATGGTTTGAAGAGCAAAAGTACAAAAAAAATCAACTATATCACCATTTGCCGCCTGTTTTTAGCAATTAGTCAGATTTTTATCATGATTAACTCAGCGGAGTGTGCGTGCATGCAATAAGAAGTGTAGGTTAGAAGTCTCGCAAGAGCCAATAGGCGTTCTCCAAGAGCTTGTTCATCAAGGCAGGATTCAACGAGGCATGGTTATCAATCCATGATTGCACGATTGAACTGGCATCTGCACTCCTGTGACCGCTCAGCAGGCTGCTAAGCCAGTAACCCGGGAAGAAGATGTCACCAGTGCGCTGTATTTCCTCGAGGGCGTCAAGAGCCGGCTCGATATAACGGTTGCTCATGGGTTCGCGAACGGGATCGTTGAGCAATGCAAGCAGTGAACGTGCCCAGGGCTCGACACGACGATTCTCGACCAGCAGTAACTCCTTGAACAATTGCTGCTGCGCTTCATCATCGGGATTGCATGCACGTGAGACAAAATCAAACTCGGCACGCTCGTCATCAGTCTTGAGACGATTGCGGTGCGTTTCTATTATTTCCTGCCATTGCGTCGGGAGCATGATGGCAAGATGATAAGCCATGCGGGTATAGTCCCTGTCATTGAGCAAAGCAGAGCGGCCCTCGTGCCAAATGTCATATAGCTGGCCGACAATCGACGGGGATGTCGCTGTCGTTGAGAGCAGGCGCAACAAGGCCTGTCGCACTGATTTTAATTCATGGGTATCGGCAATCATGAACAACTGCTGTTCAATGAGTTCGCGATGATCATTATCAAGTCTCCCACACAGGATAGCAATGTCACTACACAGGGTTGAGGCCAACAATTCGTTGCGCTCCTGTGTCAAGAAATCCAAAAACACATCGAGTAGCCGGGACGCCTGAATATTGCCCAGATGATAATTCTCAAATAGATTGAGTACTGCGGCATATCGGTTGCTTTCATTCGGCATTGATGACCAGGCACGGGTCAACAGGGCCATCTGCTGTTCATCCATGACAAATCGGCCATATCCCTCACCATTATAGTTAGGAATGAGGGTTTTGCCATTTGGAAGGTCTATCTCAAGTACGCTTTGATCCATATACAAGCGCTGGCGTTCAATATGATTCTCATCGTCGGCAAGACCGATATCAAAACCTTGCTTCCACACCAAGCCACGACCGTAAGGATCGGATTGATTTAACGTCAGCTTGCCATCTTCGCGCTGCCCACATGTTACCATGGGGAGGCCTTTTTGCTTCACCCACACGTCGCTGAATGAGCGCGCGCTGTGTTCAGGAGCATACTTGTCGAGTTCACGGATCAAATCATCCCATGTGGCGTTATTGTAAGAATACGTTGCAAGATAACTGCGAAGTCCGCTTTGCAGATTAAAGATTCCTTTTTCCTGTTCCAACTTTTTCATCATGATGGGTGCCTTGTGGTAGATGATATTGCCATAGAGCAATCCTGCCTGGTTCAAGTTGTCCAACGGTTGCTGGATAGGATGAGAGCCCAGGGTGCGGTCGGTGTTCATCGCCAGTGGATAATGAGCCTTGATGAATGCCAGGTCATGGTTGACGTCGGGGAACTGCTCGCGTGAAATCTTGTCGGCCATGAAATTGGCAAACACTTCCTTGGTCCATACATCGTCAAACCAACGCATGGTCACCAGATCGCCAAACCACATGTGGGCGGTCTCATGGGCAATGAGGTTCAAGCGCGTCATTTGCTCATCGACCGACGGATTGGGGCCAAGGAAAATCTCATGATCGGTGAACTGGATGCACCCCGGGTGTTCCATTCCGCCGAACTGATAGCCCGGCAGAACGACAAAGCCATATTTCTCAAAAGGATATTCGATACCAGTATAGTCTTCCATCCATCGCAGCGACAGTGCCACCTGGTCAAACACGGTGGACATCTGCGCCACCTTAGCCGGGTCAGTCTCACGATATAAACCCGTGATCGAGCGTCCATCGCACATTGAGGTCTGTTGCTGGAATTTTCCTGCCGTGAATGAGAAAAGATAGGTGGGGATAGGCTTCTGGGTATCATTGGTGATGCTCACCCACCCTTCGGGCAACTCCAGTTCCAACTCAAAACGTGCTTTCAGGTCAGGCTGGTCAAAGCAAGGGAATACGCTGCGGGCATGATCGGGCACAAACAAGGTGTACATGTAATCCTCATGGCGGTTCAACGCCTTATCGCCGCTGTACCCCCCGATCATGACCTTATTATCGCCCAATTTCAGGCTGGAAGCAGGAATCAGGATGTGCTCGTCCTGCAAGTTGATTCCCATGGTCTTACCATTCACCTTCATGATTCCGTCAAGTTGATCGAAATCGCCCTGAAAGTCGAGTTGCAAGTCGCCTTCACCGCTCCACTTGAAGTTCAGCGTCTCGAAAAACGAGACAGGCTCATCCATCTCGGCGGGAATTGAAAACGACAGGGAATAGCTGATATCACTCAAGTGAGCATAACGATACTGGGCAAGCGAGCGCGACACGCCTTTCTCAACCGGTACGGCTTGAGCATACAGGATGGCAGGCAACATGACCACAAGGGCAAGAATAATAAGGCACTTCTTTATCATATCAATTCATGAAAGGAAATGAGTTGTGTTCGGTTTATATTCAGGTGACAAAGGTAGTCTTTTTCCGTTAAAAAACCATCAGGATTGGGAACTCTGATTAATTCCCAATCCTGATGAGTATCATCGTTGCGATGAAGTGACCTATTTCGTCATTCACCCAGCACCTTGTCGATGAGTGCGGTCACATCGGCAATATTAATGGCTTCATCACCATTGACATCGGCTGCATCAGTGTTGATGGTAACGTCGGCAGCAAGCACATAGTCGATAAGGTCGGTAATGTCCTTGATGTTAACCAAACCATCATTATTCACGTCACCAGGGATGAAATCGGGTATCTCAGGTCCCTCATAGTATAACACGATGTCATCAAGATAGCAGGGCTCGGTGGTGCTGCCTGACGTCTGCTTGATGCGCAGCATCAACGGAGCATCAGTGGGCAAGCTGACCGTACCAACGGCAGATGCCCCGGCAGGAACCGAAATCGTTGCATTATCAGGCTCGGTCCATTTGGTTCCATTCAACGAATAATTGACGGTGTAGAGTGCGCTTGAGGATGTGGGGTTATAGACCGTGTAACGCACAACATTAGGCAAGAAATCAAGTGTGTCGGCCGTCGTGAGGACACTTCCGTTAAGCATAGCAACAACATGACCGCAGTCAACTTCGAGCTGTGCAGTATCAACAACAGCGCAACCACTGAAGTTCCATGCAGCATACACGCCAACAACACCCTGCTGGTTTTGATCCTCTCCCACAGGTATCGTCTCAAAATCCTCGATGACGCTAGTTGTGAAATCCCTCTCGACATTGAAAGTGATGACCTTATCGGCCATAGCGATGTCCGAAATGCCGTAACGGTTTAACTGGCCATCCCAAGTGCGCAAGCTGGGAGAAGTCACGTTGTTGATAGACGTTACCTCATAGGTTCCCGGGAAAACGTCGCGACCAGAGTCGCTCCAACCGTTATAGTTGGCACGCAGCATTTCATAATACATGTGGTTGGGGTCACAATTGATCTTGTTACTCTCCCACACGTCAACGTTGGTCGAATCCACACGGAAGACGAGCATGCCCTGTGCAGGCAGACTCTTATCCCACTTGCCTGCCTGACGGTTCTCAAACAAGAAATACTCACCTTCATTAGGAGTGTTCAAGCGGTAACCCGTGTTGCTCTCGTCAACTGCCTGCATCGAGTAGGTGCCCGGAGCGGTGATGAGTTCAGGCGCAGCAAAGCCCAATGCATAGCGCTCATAAAGGCTATAGCCCACAGGATTGTAGCCGTTGTTGATCTTGAAGCCGCTGGCCATGATTGACCAGTTGCTGGGATGACGGCTCTGGCCGCCGCTGCCGGCATAGTCGGTGTCATACATGTCGGGCAAGCCAAGTACATGGCTGAACTCATGGCAGAAGGTACCAATACCACCAATTGTTCCATTACCCCATTGCGGCTCGGCTCCCGTCATTGCCGTGGAGCAAGCATAGAGCCCAAAGTTTACGCCATCGACCGTGGGGGATTCCTCAAAAGTGTACATGTGGGGCCACAGGTATTGCCTGTTATTGCTACTGTAGTCCGATCCCCAGCCAGCAACCAAGAAGAACACCATGTCTACCGTGCCGTCATCATCGGTATCATACTGACTGAAGTCCACCTCATTATCGAGGGAGTCGATGGCAGCAAAGAAGATGGGCGCACAATTGCTCATCTGGTTGGCGTCGGTGGCAACAAAATCCACATTTACCGGACCCAAGATGTCGAAATGCGGGTCGAACATCTGGTTTGAGTTGTCATAGTAGAAGTCACGAACGCTACCGGTCATCTCCCTTTTGGTTCCCGACGGCATGGTGTAGCCCGTGTACCCAGGCAAGTTGATCATGTCGTTGTAGAACTCACTGACGGTGTAGGTATAGGGGATATAATCCTCTATAGTCTTGTCAGTGTAGTTGATTAGGATGATGAGACCCCGAAACTTGCTATAATCCATATGGCCATTGGCACCGATACCCAACACAGCATCGTTGCGGCGCTTGAGCATCTGCTTTCCGGACTGACGCATAGCACTACTGGTCAATCCCTTGGAAATGCCCGCAAGGGCTGAGTAATCGGCTGCTGAGCGCTGATCGGCATCATGAGCCAAACAATATCCGGCCACCAAGCGGTTGTTCTCGAGGCGGGCGTAGGTGTAAAAACCGGCCTGATTCTTGACCAATGTGTATCCATCATTGGTTGTCATGTAGTTGAAGAACTCATCACCGTGCAGGACAACAGTGAGTGTGGAACCATCGGGTTGTGTTACTTGAAAAGGAGTTGGGTCGGCTGGGACAGCACGGGCCATCAAACACGCCAAGCCCATGGCAAGCAAAGATAATTTAAATCTCATAACGGTTAATCTTAAAAATGTTATTGTATTTAGAATTGTGTGAGCAAGGTTGCAATGTGACTGCAAATATAGACAAAATCTGTTAATATCCAAAAGAAATACCACGTTTCGTGACATTTGTGAGGGAAATCCCATGCTTCATGATAAGATGTAAGTAAGATGAGGGTGTGTCATAATTGTTTGCCTGAAAAAATAACCGTGCTTTCGCACGGTTATTTTACTGAGTAGTAATTATGACACAGCCTCACCTTATTCTGCTGACAATAAAAACTAACGCTTGTTAGTGATGGGACGCAGGTTGCGCTCCTTGAGGTCACCTGAACGGTATGCGTCGAGGAGTTCCTTGAGGTCATCAATCTGTGATTGGAGCTCGGTGCCTATGTCAGTATCGTTCACAAGGATACGTTGATGGGTGTGCTCGACAATGCTGCGCGTGGACTTGATGTCCTGACCGAGTCTAACGGCCTCGTCAATCGATGAAAACGGCTCATGCTGTACAAGTTCAAATCCTTGAGAGTGATAAACCAGCGTATAGCCGGCAATACCAGTCTCAGGTTGATAAGCCTTAGAGAAGCCACCGTCAATCACCATGAGTTTGCCACCGGCCTTGATTGGATTCTCACCCTTGATGGTCTTTACGGGCACATGACCATTAATAATGTGGCGATGCTCACCAGTGACGCCAAATTCATCAAGAATCCTGTCAACCACCTCGGGGTTGTCACGCATGGTATAATAGGCGCCCTTGATTTCCTTGTGGGTATCCTTGTCAGCGATGAAGTAACGCTCAAAGGTAGCCATCTTGCTCTTGTCAAATGCGGGTGAATCGGGACCGCACCACAGATACCACAAGTAGTCAAGTGCAAAGGCACGTTCCTCGGGATCCTCACATCCGAAGTAAGCCGAACGGATGAGAGTGCCAGCGCGCTTCAGCAACGCTTTACCATGGAACTTCTCGCCACGGATAGCCACTTCCTTCAGCGTGCCGTCCTCGTTCAGAGGGATGGAGGCATGATAGAGCAGGTTGCCGTTGGAAATTGTGTACAGACAGCCGTTGCGGAACATGCACTTCATGTGCTTGCGCAGTTTCTCGCTTTCGGTAAATGACTGGTGGAGCTTCGTTACGATAGACTCTTCTTCGGGAGTCAGTTTGAAAGGATGCTTGGGATCCACAGTCGGGAAGTTGGTGTCGAGCAGTTCATACTCTTTGCCCTTGATCTTGATAATACCCTTCGCCAAGTCCATCTTGTCCAGCAAGAGACGGTCCTTCATGTCAAAGTCTGGACGACGCTTGATGGCAGCTGCCTCAAGTTTGAACTGGATGATGCTGATGGCCTTGTGCATCTGGGCAACGAGCTGTGCTGTGCGGGCTCGCTCAGGATCCTTGGCGCTACCGTCCTTAGGCAGGAAGCGCTCGCAGGGGTCGTTGGCATAGGTGTCCATGGCAAAGGTTGCCAGTGGCAACAGGTTGATGCCGTATCCATCCTCGAGCACGCCATGGTTGCCGTAGCGCAAGGCGATGCGCAGCACGTTGGCAATGCTGCAATCGTTACCGGCTGCGGCACCCATCCACAGGATGTCATGGTTACCCCACTGGATGTCGAAGTTGTGGTAGTTGCACAGGATGTCCATGATTTTATCAGGACTAGGACCACGGTCATAGACATCGCCCAAGAGGTGCAGCATATCGATGGTCAACTGCTGAATCAAGTTGCACATGGCAATGATGAACTCATCGACACGATTAGTCGAGATGATGGTCTTGATAATCACATCGACATAAGCCTGCTTGTTCGGGTCGCTGCTGTGCTCGTGCAAAAGCTCTTGGATGATATAGGAGAAGTCCTCGGGCAGGGCCTTGTGAACCTTGGAACGGCTATATTTGGACGAAACGTGGCGGCAGACTCTCACCAACCGGTTGATGGTGATAAAGTACCAGTCGTCCAAATCTTCCTTATCGGTAATCTCATCTTTAACCAATTCCAATTTCTCGGCAGGATAGTAAATGAGAGTACACAGGTCCTTCTGCTCACGGGCGCTAAGAGAGTCATTAAAAATCGTATTCACTTTCCGTTTAATCCTACCACTGGCGTTGCGCAGCACATGCTGGAAAGCCAGATACTCGCCATGGAGGTCGGCGAGGAAGTGTTCGGTGCCCTTGGGGAGGTTCAGGATTGCCTCGAGATTGATGATCTCGGTGCTGGCGGTTGCAACATTAGGGAAACTGCGTGATAGCAGCTTCAGGAAATAGAGGTCTCGTTTTCTTTCTTCTGGTTTCATAGTCAGTCTTTAGCTAAAGTTTAAGGTATTATTATATGAATGTAACGTGAAAAGTTAAAGAATATTATTTGAGCAGTGATATTCTCACTTTCTTGCCCTTGATTTTAGCATCCTTGATATGCTGGAGCACATCTTGCACGCGTTGACGAGGCACGGCTGCCAGTGAATAGTGGTCACGCACGTCGATGCGGCCGATGTCGCTGGCAGCAACGTCGGCATTGGCCACGATGAAACCAAGGATGTCGCCGCGTGACAGTTTCTCCTTCTTGCCTGCCTGGAAGTAGAGCGTTGACATGGAAGCCCTTGGCATCCTGGCAGCAGGATGTAAATCAAATTGGGCGTCAAGAGTCAGCCAATCGGGAAAGGTCTCTCCAGGAGCCGTAATGACATAAGCATTGCCTCGGGCCTCAACACGGGCAGTGCGGCCATTGCGGTGTACATAGGCCTGGGAACTCACGGGCAGGTGATAATGGATGATGTGGTCCACTGTGTCGATATCCAGCCCACGTGAAGCCAAGTCGGTCGATACAAGCACGTTGATGCTGCCATTGTTGAGCATTGCAATGACACGTTCACGGTCCTGTTGTTCGAGTGCCCCGTGATAGAGGCCAGCATCGATGCGGTTCTTGACAAGCCACTGGTGGATGCGCTCAGCGCTCTCGCGAAAATTGGCGAAAACAATGGTCTTTCCTCCATCAAGGCTTAGCAACAACTGGCGCAGCGTGTCGAGCTTGTCTTTGCTGTCGGAGGGCACTTGCCAGACGGTGATGCGTTCGCTGGGCTGAATGGTCTCGTCCAGCACATTAAGCGTGAACGGATTGTGAAGTCTCACATAGTCGGGCACGTCATCAAGCACAGTGGCCGATGCAAGGATGCGACGGTTGAGGCGAGGCATGTGCTTCAACAGTTGGCGCATCTCGTCCTCAAAGCCCAGTTCAAGTGACTTGTCCATCTCGTCAAGCACAAGCAGGCGGGTACCTGACAGGTCGATGTGTCCGCGCCGCTGGTGATCCAGCAGACGGCCTGGAGTGGCCACGATGATGTCGGGCACCACTGCGAGCGATGCTTTCTCGTCGGTGACAGCGTGGCCACCGTAACACGGAGTCACCTTATATCCCGCGGCTAGTGAGCGTAATATTTCGGCAGTCTGCATCACCAATTCGCGTGAGGGCGAGAGCACGACAGCCTGCAGTCGTTGCATGGGAGGTTTGACGGCCTGCAGCACACATAGCGAAAAAGCCAAAGTCTTTCCCGTCCCCGTCGGCGAGTACAGGATGAGGTCTCCCCCACCCGTCTTCCAGGCATCCAGCGCTTGCCGTTGCATGTCGTTGAGCGCTTCAATGCCCATACGCTCCTTAACCGTCTGCAATAAATCTGTCTCCTTCATGTTGGTTGTTTTGAATGATTTTGCTACAAAATTAACTATTATCAATTGATTATCTATCAAGGAAACGTGATTTTTACTACTTTTGTCCTTCAAAAAAATTCACAGATATGGCAAAGTTCTTTATTGTTGCGCTGACCCTGATGCTGGTCATGATGGGATATGTGTCGTGGCACGTGTGGCGCTTGCTGCCTTTCACCACACCAGTCAAGGTGATCGTTCTCATTCTCAAGTTCATAGCACTGGCCTGCTTGGTGTTGCAGTTCATGAGCGATGGCATGCCACTCGGTTTGGCGACCGCGATGTATGAGATAGGAACCTCATGGCTTGTCATCATGTTCTACTTGCTGATGGCCTTTCTCGTGCTCGACATCGGGCGAATGATGCATCTCATACCCTCGACGTGGCTTCGCGACAATGGCATCATGACACTGGTGCTGACAGGCTTGATGCTGATTACATTTATTGGCGGCAACATGCATTACCGCAACAAGCAACGCCAGGAAATCAACCTGACGACCGACAAAGCGCTCGAACGCCCACTCAAGATTGTCATGCTCAGCGACATGCATGCGGGTTTCCATAACCGTCGTGCCGAGGTTGGCCGCTGGGTTAACAAGATTAATGCCGAGAACGCCGATCTCATCCTCATCGCGGGCGACATGATTGACGGCAACGTCAGGCCCCTGCTTGCACAAGGCACAGCCAACGAATTGAAACGCCTGAATGCCCCCACAATAATGTGCCTGGGCAACCATGAGTACATCACTGGTATTGACGAGGCGATTGACCTGATTAACAAGACGGGAATAAATATCCTGCGCGACGACACGGCCAGTGTACCCGGCGTCACTATCGTGGGACGTGATGACCGCAGTAACCGCGGTCGCAAGAGCATTGCCCAACTCATGCAGGGCGTCAACCGCGACAACTACGTCGTCCTGCTTGACCACCAGCCGTACAATCTCGAGGAGTCGGAACAGAACGGCGTTGACCTGCAACTGAGCGGCCACACGCATCGAGGACAGGTGTGGCCACTGAACTGGGTGACACGGGCGATGTATGAATGCGATTACGGCCAGTATCGTCGTGGCAAGACCGACTACTATGTGAGTTCCGGCATCGGCATCTGGGGCGGTAAATTCCGCATCGGCACCGACTCAGAGTATGCCGTCATCACCGTCACTCCAACGCATCAATAAATCTTTATTTCCACTTCTTGGGAGAGACGCCAACGGCTTCCTTGAAGTACTTGCCGAAGAAGGATTGGTTGGGGAAATGCAATTCATCGGCTACTTGTTGCACAGAATACCGTCCACTGCGCAGCATCGTTTTGGCATCGAGAATGACGTAATCCTTAATCCACTGCGAGGGATGTCGCCCAGTCTGCCCATGGATGACATGAGACATATATTTGAGCGAAAGGCGCAGTTTTTCGGCATAAAAGCCCAACTCACGGTGCTCACGGTAGTTCTCGTGAACACACTCGAGGAAACGGGAGACAATCTCGTCTTGGCGTGATGGCTTGGCATCGAGTTGTGACTGCTCGTCGAGACCTTGCCCTAAGATACTTGCCATGAGATTCACACAATGGGCTGCAGTATCCATTCTATTATAGGCAAACGCGTCATCGGTCATGATGGTGCGCAGGAGCCGATATACCTCTTGAAGCATGTTCACGTGCTCTTCCTGCAAATGAAGCGTTCTTGCCTGAATGGCAGACAAGCGATGAAGATCGTATTGGGCCATTGACGACGTGTTGAGGTGACCGAATGACAAAAGGATAACACGCGCATGAGCATCGAAGACAGCTTTCTCGACAATAGTCCCCTCAGGAAATAACAAACAGGTGTTGTCAGTTGCCACAATGTCACTGAAGTTGACACTGAGCTGCACACAGCCACTCACCACAACAAGCAGGCACGATTTGGCTAGCTTCATCGGGAAAAGGTCTATAAAACCATGTAAATCATCCACGACAGGAGAATCCAAGCTGTCCATGATGAGCAACTTGTCCTCGAGGGCTATGGCTGTGCCGTTATCGGGCATTAACGTCATGTCTAATACATTGAATTCTTGTTTCATCGCTTTACATAATAAAACCAGACCCACAAATATAAGCTAAAAAGGACAAAAAACAGGCATATTTCATTGATATTTTAAAATCAGAGTGATGTATTGACCAAAAATCGGCATTATTCCAACAACCATTGTTCTAAAAACAAATATTCAGAATAATTGAGCCATGTTGAAATTAATTACTACTTTTGCAGCCGTTTTTTAAAAAATAAGTCATGCAACACTTGCAACAATTCTATACGATTGGACTTCTCATCGTGTCCAACATCTTTATGACATTTGCCTGGTACGGGCACTTGAAACTGCAACAATTGAAGATCTTCAGCGACAACACGCCGCTCTATGTCATCATCCTGCTGTCGTGGCTGCTGGCACTACCCGAATACTCATGTCAGGTTCCAGCCAACCGCATAGGTTTTGACGGCAACGGAGGGCCATTCTCGCTCATGCAGTTAAAGGTCATTCAGGAAGTCGTGTCACTGTCGGTGTTCACGGTGTTTGTCACGGTATTCTTTAATGGCGAGACACTGCGCTGGAATCACCTGGCTGCGTTTATCTGCCTGGTGATGGCTGTTATCTTTGTTTTTCACAAGTGGTAACCGGACTTGAGGGCCACTCTAAACTTTAAAGAGGGCCGTGACGATGGTGAGATGCTTGGGGAGAGAGCCATCTTGGCTCCACTCGAGGTCGATGCCCAGGAGATCATGCATCATGGTCACGAGATCAAAACCGACCGACTCGAGCGAGTGGCGCATCAGTTCGGGATGACGGCAAGGCTTGCCCTCGGGACGTGTACAGCCCTCGGGACACAACACACATCGGAAGGTGAAACACCTGCTGCCGGGATGTTGAAGCTCCTGTTCATAGAGTTGTGGCAACAGTTTCCTAGAAATCTCGATGATGGCCTCATGAGCTGTTGCTGACGACTGCTGGGCCGACGTGCACGCCGCACGTGTTTCCTCATCAAATTCAATTGTGGTTCCTGTGACCGTAACGCTCCTGAATCCGTCGGTCACAGTGGCAGGGTCAAAATCAAACGGCGGGCAACTCCACGTCTTGCCATAGCCAGGACACTGCCTGCAATACCCGGCAATGCGTTCAACATCACGGTAACGGCTAATGAACTCATCAGCGTCAACGGTGGCCTCTTTTTTTGTCAATGTATAGTTCATGTTTGCAAAGGTAAACATTTTTATTTACCTTTGCAAACAAATTACAGCAATATATTCATTATGAGCATCAATAGCAGCAAGATTACGCATGTGGTCTTTGACCTGGGCGGTGTGGTATTCCGCCTCGATAAGATGGTCGCCATCAAGCGGTTTCAGGAAATCGGCGTGGCTAACGTGGAGCAGTTTCTGGACGATTATGCCCAGAAAGGCATCTTCGGCGATCTGGAGGCAGGGGCACTCACGGCCGAGCAGTACCGTGACGAGTTGAGCCGCATCGTTGGCAAGCAGCTGACGATGGAGCAGTTGGAATATGCATGGACGGGCTATGCCGCTGAGCTTTATCAGCGTAACTTTGATGCCCTGTTGCGCCTGCGCCGTGAAGGGTTCCCGGTTGCACTGTTATCCAACACCAACCCCTTCATGATGCGATGGGCACGCAGCAGCGCCTTCGACGGCAACGGACACGGGCTAGACTACTACTTTGACCGCCTGTACCTGAGTTATGAGATGCGCATGATGAAACCATCACCCGAGATTTTCCTTGCCATGATTGAGAGAGAGCAGACTACCCCCGACAACATTCTCTTTATCGACGACAGCGCCCGCAACTGCCAGGCCGCTGCCGCACTGGGCATCAATACCCTCAACCCCGAGAACGGAGGCGACTGGCGCAGCGAGGTGTACAGTTATTTGGGGCTAGACATGCTGGATTGACTGGACTAACTGGATATTATGACATGAAAAAGGGAGGCCCGAAGGTCTCCCTTTTTCATGCTATGATCGGATGATCAATCAGTTCTTTTTCTCTTCAACAGCGGGGGCAGGAGTTGCCTTCGCAGCGTTGATGGAGTCCTGTTCAGCCTTGTACTGCTTAGCAGCCTCACTGCCTGGCTTCAACCACGTGTCAAGCCAGCGGAAGAACTCGCGCTGCCACATGATGCTGTTCTGCGGTTTGAGAATCCAGTGGTTCTCGTCGGGGAAGAGCAACAAGCGAGCAGGCAGCCCCTTGATCTTAGCTGCATTGAATGCCTGGCAAGCCTGGGTGAAGACGATGCGGTAGTCGAGTTCACCAGCGGTGCACATAATGGGGGTATCCCAGTTCTGAACATAGTTCTTGGGGTTGGCCTGAGTGTAGGAACGCTGTGCGGTAGCATTATTCTTTTCCCAGAATGCGCCGCCCAGATCCCACTGCACGAACCACATCTCCTCGGTCTCGAGATACTGTGCCTCGAGGTTGAAGATACCTGCATGTGCCAGGAAGCAAGCGAAACGCTTGTTGTGGTTACCTGCAAGGAAGTAAACCGAGTAGCCACCATAGCTAGCACCTACGGCGCCGATGTGGTCACCATCGATGTAAGGCTCCTTCTTCATGTAGTCCACAGCGCTGAGGTAGTCACGCATGTTCTGGCCACCGTAGTCGCCGCTGATCTGCGCGTTCCACTCGGTACCGAAGCCGGGAAGGCCACGACGGTTGGGCAGGATAACGATATAGCCGTTGCTGGCCATGATGCGCATGTTCCAGCGATAGCTCCAGAACTGGCTCACGGGCGACTGCGGTCCACCCTCGCAGAAGAGGATAGCGGGATACTTCTTGGTGGGATCGAAGTTGGGCGGATAGCAAACCCAAGTGGTCATCAGCTTACCGTCGGTGGTGGGTACCATGCGCTTCTCGATGCCGATGGGATCCACCTGAGCGAGCATCTCGTCGTTGACATGAGTGAGCTGAACAGGCTCCTTGCCCATCTGAATGCTGCAGATCTCATTAGGAGTCTGGTAGCTCTGGCGGCAAGCCATAAGGGTCTCGTTGTCAACAAATGACATGCTATTGAAGTCACACACACCCATGGCGATGGTGTCTACCTTTTGGGTAGCTACATCCATGCGGAAGATGGGTTGCGTACCTTGGAACGGGCAGATGAAATAGATGGCCTTCTCGTCGGGTGACCATGTGATAGCATCAACACTGTAGTCCCAATTCTCGGTCAAGTCCTTCTTGTTGCCAGCGGCATCCATGAAGAAGATGCGGTTCTTGTCGGCCTCAAATCCGTCATGCTCCATCGACAGCCAAGCCATCTCACCCTTGCTATTGATGATGGGATAGGTGTCATAGCCCATCATGCCCAGCGTCAGGTTCTCGGTCTTGCCGGTCTCGAGATTATACTTGTACAGGTCACTGTTGGTCGAGAAAGCATAGTCCTTGCCAGTCTTCTTGCGGCAGACGTAAACCAGCGACTTGCTGTCGGGGGTCCAAGCCAGCGACTCGATGCCACCCCAGGGTTTCATGGGTGACTCGTAAGGTTCGCCTTCAAGCACGTCCTTGACATTACCGGCCTTGCTGCCGTCATAGTCGGCTACAAAGGGATGAGGAATGGTGGTTACCCATTCGTCCCAGTGCTTGTACATCATGTCGTCATACAGGCGTGCGGTGGTCTTATCCAAGTCGGGATAGACGTCCTGTGGGGTCTTGCCATACTTCACCTGGGAAATCATGACAACGCGCTTCTCATCAGGAGAGAAAACAAAGCCCTCGATGCCATCCTCGATGTCGCTCACGCAATTGCGGCCGCCGCCATCGGCATTCATGGTCCACAACTGGGGCACCTTGTCATCGCCTTCATCCTTATAGATAAAAGCAATCTTCTTGCCGCCATCGATCCACACATAATTGCTCTCGCTGTTGGGGGTATTGGTGATTTGACGTGCATTCTGGCCGTCAACATCCATGACCCACAAGTCACAGTTACCTTTGTTGGTGGCGATGTCATAATAGGTCACGCCGTAGAGCACCTTCTTGCCGTCGGGTGACACTTGAGGACCGCCCACGCGTCCCAACTGATTGAGGAATTCAGGAGTGAACTCTTTCTTTTCCATCTTACCGGAAGTTTTCTCGGTGGCAGGAGCCTGTCCAGGAGCTGCCGTCTCCTGCTTGGAGCAGGTCGAGGAACTCAGCAGGGCCAACGCCGCAACCGACATTGCTGTTAACTTAAATAATTTCATAGTTTTTCTGTTAATGATGTATTATGTCTGTTAAATTGGTTTTCTCTATGTTTCAACCTGCAAATTTAATCAATTCTTGACAACAAATAGCAATAATCCAGAAAAAACTTATCAAAGCATTATCAAGGAGACTGTTAATAACAGATTATTCATCGATATCCGACGCGAGGCAACCTTAAGCAGTTGTTTATGTCAAAAGCAACCAAAATCGGTTGCATCAGCACCATAATCGCGAATCAGACAACCAAAAATGGTTGTTTTAGTAAAAAACAATCAAAAATAGTTGTTTATATTGGATTTATTGCTTAAATTTGCCAACAAAAAGTATTATAATATGGAAATAAGAGCAGTCATCACAGGTGATATCGTAGCCTCTTCACAGATTAAGCCAGAATACAGGAAAGCCTTATTAGAGTGCTTAAACACGATGAAGAACGAGCTGCAGAATGTATCGCCGTTCAGAATGGAACTGTTTCGTGGAGACAGTTTCCAGTTGCTTGTTGAGGATCCTGTCCAGGCGGCAAAAATTGCCATCTTGCTGAGGGCGGGTCTCATTAACAAGACCCCCAACAAGGACAATGGAATGTGGGATGCCAAGATCTCGCTGGGTATCGGAACGGTTGAATTTCTGTCAGACAGCATCGTGACATCCGATGGCGAAGCGTTCCAGTACTCGGGCCGACAGCTCGACAGCATGGGCAAGCGCCGCCTTGCCGTCAAGACCCCCTGGGAGGAAACGAATAAGGAGTTGGATGTATTGACAGCCTTTGTTGACGACATCATCACAGGGTGGTCGAGTAAGCAAGCAGGCATGATTTACCTCATACTCAAAGCCGACACACCTAAAAAAGAGGTGGCAGAATTTATCGGCACCTCAGTCCAGAACGTGCGCAACGTTCTCTCCACAGCTAAAGAAACATTGGTGAGGGCATATATTAATCGCTATAGCGAGATTATTCATCAAAACCTTCAATAAACGATGGGCACGATACTGATTCTACTCAAGTTGTTGTCGGCCCACATCATCGCCGACTTTTTCCTTCAGTTCGACAGGCTATGTCAAGGCAAACATGAAAAGGGAGCCAATGGCATCATCGCTCAGGTGATCCATGCGCTCATCCATGCCGTGTGTGCCTATCTGCTACTCGCCGACTGGACTCAATGGCTCATCCCCGTGGTGATTTTTGTCACCCACTTCATCATCGACACCATCAAAATCAAGTGGCATGGCAACAACACCGTGGGATTCCTGGTTGACCAGCTGGCCCACGTCGCTGTAATCATTGGCCTATGGTGGAGCACCTATGCCGACCCTGGCTTTGTTCAGGCAAGTCTATCAACCCATTTACACAGTATCAAGTTTTGGGCGGTGCTCATGGGATACATGCTTATGCTCAAACCTTCATCGTTGCTCATCGGCATGTTCATTAGAAACTGGACACCGTCAAACATGCAGTCATTCGGGATGCCAACCGCGGGCCGCTGGATTGGTTATATCGAACGCGTGCTTATCCTGACTTTTATCATCACCGGAAACATCGAGGCGGTAGGATTCCTGCTCGCAGCGAAATCAATATTCAGATTCGGCGACCTAAACAAGGCGCGTGAAGTCAAAATTACCGAATATGTCCTGTTGGGCACACTGGCAAGTTTCACCATCGCACTGCTGGTCGGTTTCGCCATCAATGCAATCATCAATAATTGAAATGACTATGAAAAGAATGCTTTTAACACTATTGGCCATTGTGGCAATATCGGTTATACCAATGGTCGCTGAAAATTACACCCAATATGTCAATCCACGCATCGGCACCGGCGGACACGGGCATGTATTCCTTGGAGCCAACGTGCCGTTTGGTTACGTGCAATTGGGACCGACCGAGCATACGCACGGCTGGGACTGGTGCTCGGGTTATCACACGAGTGATTCGGTACTTATCGGGTTTGGCCACCAGCACTTGAGCGGCACCGGCATCGGCGACCTGGGCGATGTGGCACTGCTGCCTGTAGTGGGACGCAATCAACGCGAGGTCGTTTTCAGCCACAACGACGAGATGGCCAAGCCAGGGTATTACTCAATTACATTGCGCGACGCGGGCTCCCCTTATGTGAAAGTGGAACTGACTGCCACCCTGCGCACTGGAATGCACCGCTATACCTTTGCCCTCGGCCATGAAGCCATGCTGTTGCTCGACTTGGGTCAAGGCATCGGCTGGGATTCTCCCAAACAAGTGAAGATGAAGCAATTGTCACCACGCATGATTGCCGGATACCGTCACTCGATGGGCTGGGCCAGAAGCCAAAAGGATTATTTTGCCATGGAGTTCTCACAGGATGTAACACTCGAGAAACTATCCAATGACACACTAGGACTCATCACGACTGCCAACTCCGGCAAGCCGCTGCTGGTCAAGGCGGGTATGTCGGCTGTGAGCATCGAGAATGCAATCGGTAACCTGATGACCGAAAATCCAGGCTGGGACTTTGACGGCATCAAGGAGAAAGCTGACAAGGCATGGAATAACGAGCTAGGGAAAATAACCATTGACACCGATAACAGCGATGACCGCACGGTGTTCTACACAGCGCTCTATCACACCATGGTCGCGCCATCGGTGTTCAGTGACGCGTGCGGCGAATACCGTGGTGCCGACGGTGAGGTTCATGAGGGCGATTTCACCAACTACACTACCCTATCGTTGTGGGACACCTACCGTGCCGCCCACCCGTTGCAGACGCTTATCCACCGCGAGAAACAAGCTGATATCGCACAGACCTTCCTGCACATCTTTGAGCAGCAGGGCAAACTGCCCGTGTGGCACTTGATGGGCAACGAGACCGACTGCATGGTGGGCAATCCCGGCGTGCCCGTGCTGGCCGACCTGGTGCTGAAGGGCTTTGATGTAGACAAGGACAAAGCGCTCAAGGCCATGGTTACCAGCGCGATGCTCGACGAACGCTCGATGGGGCTGTTGAAGCAATATGGCTATATCCCCTACGACCTGGAACCCGACAAAGAAACCGTGGCGCGTGGATTGGAATATGCCCTTGCCGACTGGTGCATCGCACAGGTAGCCAAAGTCGTCGGTGACCAAGAAAATTATGACTATTTCCTGAACCGCAGCAAATCCTACCGCCATTATTTTGACAAGCAGACCCGATTCATGCGCGGTAAAGACTCGAAAGGCAACTTCCGCCCCTCGGCTGAGTTTGACCCGCTGTCGACTAAGCACCGCAACGACGACTACTGCGAGGGCAATGCCTGGCAATATACCTGGCTCGTTCCCCACGACGTGCATGGGCTGGTGGACCTGTTTGGCAGCGAGAAAGCCTTTACCCAGAAACTAGACTCACTGTTTATCGTCGAGGGTGACATGGGCGAGGAGGCTTCGCCCGACGTGAGTGGTCTCATCGGCCAATATGCCCACGGCAATGAGCCCAGCCACCACATCATCTATTTGTACAGCTACGTGGGCCAGCCTTGGAAAACGGCTCAACTTGTCCGCCGCGTGTTGCGAGAACAGTACCGCAACGACCTTGACGGCTTGAGCGGCAACGAGGATGTGGGCCAAATGTCAGCATGGTATGTGCTGTCGTCTATCGGGTTGTATCAAGAAGAGCCTGCTGGCGGCAAGTATATCATCGGCAGCCCCCTGTTCAACGAGGCTACCGTCAACATGGGTGACGGCAAGACGTTCACCGTCAAAGCCATGAACAACAGCGACAAGAACATCTACGTGCAGAGCGCCCGCTTGAACGGCAAGCGCTACGACAAGGGTTACATCGATTATCGCGACATCATCGCCGGCGGCACCCTTGAACTCACGATGGGACCCAAGCCATCAAATTGGGCAACCAAACCGAAAAATAGGCCCTAAAAATCACCATGTCGATAAAAATTATTCATTAATTTTGCAGTTGGAAAAACAATCGGCATTATGGCAGTAAAACGAGATACGGTAACATTCACCTCGCTGAGCAAGGAGATCAAGAGCGGCGAGTTCAAGAACATCTATATCCTGCAAGGAGAGGAGCCGTACTATATCGACCGTTTGCAACAGCTCATCATAGACACCGCGTTAACCGAGGACCAACGTGACTTCAACTTGTCGCTTTACTATGGCAACACGGCCAACGTGCGTGAGGTCATCAGTGCTTGCCAACAGTATCCCGCGTTCTCACAATACAAAGTCGTTGTTGTGCGCGAAGCGCAACTCATACCCAAACAACCAGGGCACAAGAACGACTTGGACATCTTTGCCGCATACGCCGAAAAGCCCTTGCAATCGACCATACTCGTCATCTGCCACAAGGGTGAGACACTGAAAAGCAAACCCTTCACCGAAGCGTTAAAGAGCGCCAAGACAGGGGTTGTCTTTGATTCTAAAAAGGTGCGCGAAGGGCGTGATCTCGAAGGACTGATCGTGAACTATGCCAATTCGCTGGGTTGCAACATTGACACCAAGGCGACCAGTATGCTTGCCGACCATATCGGCACCGACATCGCCCGGCTGTTCAGCGAGCTGGATAAACTATCGATTCTTGCCGACGACAAGAATATCTCGCCATTGCTCATTGAACAGAACATAGGCATCAGCAAGGATTTTAACAACTTTGAGCTTGAAGATGCATTGGGCAGACGTGATGCCGCCAAGGCCTTCCGTATCGTCGATTACTTTGAGCGCAACCCCAAGAACAACCCGTCGATGGCGAGCGTTGCGATGCTATTCTCATTCTTTTCCAATGTGCTACTTGCCGCAACCGCGCGTGATAAATCTGCCGAAAGTATCATGAACATCGTGGGGACTCGCAGCCAATGGCGCGCCCGCAAATTCATTGAAGCGACCCGCATGTATAACACCCGGTCGCTGATTAACATCATCGGTTACCTGAGGGAATGTGACACCCGCAGCAAGGGCATCGGCTCCCGTCAAGACCAGTATGCCCTGCTCAAGGAACTCGTCTATAAAATCCTGCACGCTTGACATGCGATAGCCAAATACTTGGCTCTTTTTTAGTATTTTTTTGTTAAAAGCGCTGTTGGATAAGTTTCTTATGGTGAGATTTAGTTAATTTTGCACGTTATTTACCAAAGCAGAACATCAATGATGAGAAAATTACTATCTATGTTTGCTTGTCTGACGATTACCAGTTTGTTCGGTTTCTCAGCGAGTAGATATGTAGGTGGCGACATTTCGTTGCTCACCAAGTATGAAGAACACGGGGCTATTTATTACAATGATAACGGTGCCCGCATCACCGACATGCTCAGCTACTTGAAATCGAGTGGCTTGAATGCCATGCGTGTGCGTCTATTCGTTGACCCTTCCAAAGCCAGTGCCGAGCATCAGGGTCAAGGCGTTTGCCAAGACTTGCCATACGTCCTTGCGCTGAGCCAGCGCATCAAGGCTGCTGGTTTTGACCTGTTGCTTGACATCCACTACAGTGACACGTGGACCGACCCAGCACAGCACTCGACACCATCGTCATGGACCATGACCAGCGCATTGGGCGACAGCGTGTACAGCTATACCCGCCGTGTGCTCAACGCGATGATTGCCGCTAATGCCACGCCTGACTTCATTCAAGTGGGTAACGAAGTGACATACGGCATGTTGTGGCCGACCGGCCACTGCTATCCCAGTGGAGCCAATTACGGTAGTGGATCATTTGAGACATTTGCCAACTATCTCAAGCAAGGCATCAGGGCTTGCCGCGAGGTGTGCCCAAACGCCAAGATTGTAGTCCATACCGAGATGGGCCGTGCAAGCAATGTCACCTCGTTATACAATGTGCTCAAGGGTTACACCACCGACTTTGACATCATCGGCTTGAGTTACTATCCATACTGGCATGGCAACTTGAGCGTGCTTGAAGGCCTGCTTAACGACCTGGAATCGTCCTACCCCAACAAGAAAATCCAAATCGTGGAGACAGGCTACCCCCACGCTTATTATCCTACCGGAGCAAGTTATGACTTACAATCCACCTGGCCTGCAACCGAAGCAGGACAAAAGGCATTTACCATTGATCTCATCACAATGCTCAACGGCCACAATAGCGTCAATGGTTTATACTGGTGGTTTCCCGAGGCCAATGAGTATGGCATCAATTATACCAACTGCGTCACTACCGATTGGTACAATTGCGGATGGTGGGATAATCAGAACGGTCGAGTGATGGATGCCCTGTTTGAGATGGCTACTTTCCTTGAGGGAGGTGGTGACGATCCAGAAGTGCCAACCGACAGTGCCAGCATCTATATCGTGGGTGGAGAAGGCAATTGGAGCCTTACAGAACCCATGAGTAAAATGACTAACCTGGGGAACGGCACCTATGTGGACACATTGACCATCAGTGCCCCCATCTACTTCGTGTTTGCCGACGGCGGTCCCGAAATCTGGAACAACGACTGGACCTCATTCAACGGGAATTACCGCTACGGTCCCACATCGACGACCACCATCTCTACAGGCGTCCAGTATTCCACAGCTAAACGTGACAACAATTATTCCTACTACTTCACTGGAGACGGTAGCGATTATCTGTTCACATTTAGTCTTGATAACCTCACGTTCAGTCTTGTCGTCATCGAGCCGCAACCCGTTGTTATTCTCGGCGACGTTGATGATGACACGCTCGTGAACATAAAGGATGTAACCATCCTGATTGACTATATACTGGGTGGTCAAGCAAGCATCAACATGGCTAATGCCGACGTGAACCAAGACACCCTCGTCAATATAGCCGATGTGACAAAACTGATTGACATGATTCTCGGGTTATAATTGTCACAATGTCATTATATAGAAAAAGTATTAGATCAAATATCATCATTTGAATTTGAATTGAGATGAAAAGAATTGTCATTGTGATACTGACCCTATTGGCATTAGGCGATGGTCATCTTCTTTCGGCGCAGGCGCTACCTGGCAGTGTGCAGGAGTTCCTGTGTGAGCAGTCTCTCAAGCAGCGCTTGGGTAGAGACGCGGTCAAGTCAACATTTGCGACCCCATGCATAGTTAATAATCAAGAAATGATTGACGCTTTCATCGAAATCGACAACCGCAGTGTAATAGCCGACTTAGTGGCACATGGCGTTATCGTGAATTGCGAGTTTGACGGGTTTGTGACTGCAAAGATTCCGATTAATCTGCTGAACCGCATTTCTGGAATAGCTGGAGTGAACAACGTGGAAATCAGCAGAGTCATGGAATTCTGTACCGACATGACACTCAGTTTCACCCGTGCCGGCCAAGTGCTCGACGGCTTGTCCAATGGTCTGCCACAGCCCTACGACGGCAGTGGAGTGATTGTTGGTATCATCGATGCCGGATTTGATTTTCAGCACTATGCCTTTCGCAATTCCTCGACAGGCCAGAGTCGCATCTCTAGGGTATATAATCCCGCCGACGAAACGGGTCATCCAGCGTGGGTAGGCACCTCACGTCTTGCAGGCTCAATCTTCATGGGAGAGCAAATTGACACGCTGACCACCGACTGCGACGGGACACACGGCACCCATACAGCCAGCATTGCTGTGGGAACGCATTACCTGGAATACGGCGGAATGGCTCCCGGGGCTGAAATCGTCTTGTGCGCATCCCCTTCAATGAGAGATGGAATCACTCAAACTGAAGTAGCCAACTGCATGAAATACATCTATGCTTATGCCGACAGCGTGGGCAAGCCATGTGTCATCAGTGTCAGTGTGAGTACTTATAACGGTCTTCATGATGGTTCAGATGTCCTTGCTCGAGCCGTCGCTCAATGCGTCGGTCCCGGACGTGTGTTTGTTATAGCAGCAGGCAACAGCGCAGGCACATTTGAGGGGAATTCCAGATATATTAACGGTACCACGACAATGGGGAAGCCGCTGAATTTCAAACTTATTCAGGCTCATGAGGATTTTGAGGAAACTGATTACTCCTTTTTCTACAGTACTTTATGGACTGAATCATGGTGCCGCACACGAGGCATCGTTCCAGTTTTCCAATTCCATATTGTTGACCAGCAGACAAGACAGATTGTATGGAAATCACAATTGATGAGCACGGCTTTCAAGACTATCGATTCTTCAGAATTCAGTGATTTCTACGAGCCTGCATGGATTGACACTGTCGGTTACATGAGCTATACCGTCATGTACAGTAACGGAAGATATGGAGCAAGATGTGGACTTTATAATCTGAAATCCAAAGGCTTATCGGTCAGTGAAGATGGAGTCTTTGACAGCCGCTACCAGATTGGCATTTCCGTTTATCCACCACGGTATGAAAATCCATCCAACACTAATCTTGTGGATAGTTGTTACATTGATTCGTGGGTTAATGCCGCCAATTACAGCTACTTTGGTTTGGACACCATGGCAGTGATTATTGAGGATGTGGCTGAGGGCACACTGAGTCCAGTTGAAGGATTCTATTCAGTGCCTGAAGACAAGTGCACCATCAACTCCATTGCCGTCAATGACTCGGTGATCTCGGCGGGAAACTATGCAGCGCACAACTGTTATTACTCTTTAATGCTGGATTCTATCATATCGGATGAATCCGTCATCATCGGTGATATTTACAGATCATCGGCTTACCAGCAGGAAGGCTCAGGAGTAACTGGCACACCGCTCCCCACTGTGTGTGCTCCCGGTGTGTTTGTCCTCGCCGCAGGTAGCAGTTATTCCTATTTCGCTATTTTCAATGAATGGAATCCCACCCTGGTTATGAAGGGCCCTGGCAGGAATCTGTGGGGTGTCATGACCGGTACCTCCATGGCGGCACCGACCGTTGCAGGAATTATCGCCCAATGGCTGCAAATCAATCCCAACTTGTCACCTGGCCAGGTAAAGGATGTGATTGCCCATACCGCAATCAAGGATAACTTCACCTCTTCGCCCCATTTTGGGCCAAATGGCAAGATCAACGCACTAGCGGGCGCAAAGTACCTGTTGAATTTGCCCATAGAGGAAGTGTTCCCGGGTGACGTCAATGGTGATGGATTACGCAATATCAAGGATGTGACTGCCCTGATTGACTATGTGTTGTCAGGCAATGAAACCGGAGTCAATATTATGAACGCTGATGCTAATCAAGATGGCGACGTCAACATTAAGGATATCACCCATCTCATCGACTTAGTGCTGTCATAGTATAATTAAACATTTACACAAATCAGATATAAATTCCAATCTGTACCAAATGAACAAAGGAACATTCTATATCGTGTTATTCATTTTGTCGTCGATGGCTACGGCCAGTGCACAGAGCTTGTTGTCCTACTCTGTCCAAGATTTCCTCGACGAGCAAGCATTTATTCGGGACATGCAATCCCGACAGTCATCCCCAGTGCATTTCGAGTCAAGATATGTGCCGGCCAAAGTGATTGACGGGCAGGACATGGTTGAAGCATTTATCGGCATTCGCGACAACAGTGTCATTGCGTTGCTGCAGCAGCAAGGTGTTGAAGTTAACTGCCTATTTGACGGCTTTGTGACCGCGATGATTCCTCTCGAGAAGCTCACGGTGATTCCCATGTTGAGTGGCGTTACTGATGTCGAGATCAGCAAGAAGGTGCAGTTGTGCACCGACAGCACATTATCGGTCACGCACACCAATCTGGTCCACAACGGCCTACAGAACAATCTGCCCCAATCCTATGACGGCACAGGAGTGATTGTGGGCATCATCGACAACGGATTTGACTTTCAGCATCGGGCCTTCATGAGAAATGATGACCCAACCAAGACTCGACTGGTCCGCGTGTATGACACACAGGACAATAGTGGGCACTTGGCCCTGTTTAACCATGCTATCAAATTGCCTGGATCCGTCTTCATGGGAAATGAGATTTACGCTCTCAAAAATGATGGTACCGGTACTCACGGCACCCACACTGCCAGCATTGCTGCAGGCTCACATGTCAACGGCTACGGCGGCATGGCTCCAGGTGCCGATATTGTCCTGTGCTCGGCTGCCAACCTTGACGGTAACCTGTCTCTCGTTGAAATTGCCAACTGCGTCCGGTACATAGATGCATATGCCGACAGCGTCGGCAAACCATGTGTGATGAGTTTGAGCATCAGTACTCCTGATGGCCAACATGATGGCAAGGACTATCTGACCAAGGCCATTTCACAGATAGTAGGGAAAGGAAGAATCTTTGTGATCGCTGCCGGCAACAACGGCAACAAGCCGCTTTATGCCCATAAGAAAGCCTCTCAAGCCGATCCGATGAACCTGTTGTTCCGTTCCTTTAGTAACGCGGCAGCCGATTCGGCATACTACCATCAAGGACATGTATCCAGTATCTGGGTTAGAGACCTCAGGTCAAACTTGTACTTTAAGTTCCACGTGCTGGACAAGAAGACCGGACGAATCGTTTGGGAATCAGAACAGCTATCATCTTCAATGACCATCGATTCCTCGGTTCTGGACGGCTATTTCACTTATGATCCGTCGGTTGCCAGTACTGGCTATATCAAGACGGTATTGAAGGTTTCATCTGATGGCTCAAAATACTGTTTGCAAGTATCAGTGGTCAATCTTCTAAGCCAAAGCTATGAGACTGTCAATGGCGTGAAAAAGAGCCGCTACGCACTTGGCATGAGTGTTTATCCCAGGAAAGAGACGCCTTGCGACTTTGACGTATGGGCCCATGTGAGCAAGTCAGGGTTCAGCACCATAAGCGGACCCGTGATAACCCTTGACGGCCAAGTCAAGAACAATTTTTATTCCAAGGGAGATGATTCCTGCTCAATTGGCAGTTATGCCGTCGGTGACTCGGTCATTTCAGCTGGAGGCTTTATCGCCCGCAACAGCTACTATTCCTACTTCAGGAATCTTGTCATTTTTGACAGGACTCTCACGATTGGTGACATTTACAACGCCACCAGTTATCAGGCTGAGGGATGCGGCCCTACCGGACAGGCATTGCCCACTATTAGTGCACCTGCTGTCAATGTAGTTGCTGCAGGAAGCCGCTATTCCTACTTTGCCCACAACCACAACAATACCGTGATGAAGACTGATGACGGATGTTATTGGGGCGTGATGACAGGCACATCGATGGCAGCACCCACCGTAGCTGGCATCATCGCCTTGTGGCTACAAGCGAATCCAGACCTGAGTGTTGCTGAAGTGAAGAGCATTATTGCCGACTCGGCCATAAAAGACTCTTTTACCAACGGAGCCAACAGTCAGCACTTTGGCCCCAATGGGAAAATTGATGCCTTGGCTGGAATGAACCTCGTCCTGGATCGTATGCATTACCTCAGGGGCGATGTCAACTATGACGGCTTCGTCAATGTCAGTGACCTGACAGAATTGATCGACTTTATCCTCAATAGTAAATCAAACAAGAATGCAGACTTTGATGGTGATGGCGTCGTTACCATCTATGATGTAACTGAGCTGGTAGATTTTCTCCTAAGTCAAAATGTAACGGCACCGTTATGATGCCGTTACATTTTGATTAAGCGTGAGCAAATACAAGGGGGCGGAAACGCTCCCTTTTATTTTGTCACGTCGATAAGGCCATGGCCTGTCATCTCCTTGGGTTGAGGCAAGTCCATGATTTGCAGGATGCTAGGAGCGACATCGGCAAGGCGACCCGTGTTAATGATGAGTTCAGGATCCTCGGTGACGTAGATGATGGGCACAGGATTCAGGGAGTGAGCCGTGTTGGGTGTCCCGTCACTATTAATGGCATGGTCGGCATTGCCGTGGTCGGCGATGAGGATGACCTCATAGCCCGTGGCACGGGCAGCCTCAACGGTATCATGCACACAGCGGTCTACGGCCTTGACAGCCTGGGTAATTGCACTATACACACCAGTATGGCCCACCATGTCGCCATTGGCATAGTTCACGACGATAAAGTCATACTTGTCCTCACGGATTGCCGCAACCAACTTGTCACGCACTTCATAGGCGCTCATCTCAGGCTTCAGGTCATAGGTGGCCACGTCGGGAGAGGGCACCAGGATGCGGTCCTCGTTTTCGAACGGCTGTTCGCGTCCCCCGCTGAAGAAAAACGTCACGTGGGCATATTTCTCGGTCTCGGCAATGTGAAGCTGGCGTTTGCCCTGACTGGAGAGATACTCGGACAGCGTGTTATCAACATTCTCCTTGGGGAAAAGGATGTGCATGTTCTTGAAGGTCGGGTCATAGGGTGTCATGCAATAATATTGCAGGTCAGGAATCACCATCATGCCATCATCGGGCTTATCTTCTTGGGTCAATGCAATGGTAATCTGCTTAGCACGGTCGTTGCGGAAGTTGAAGAAAATCACCACATCACCCTCACCGATGCGCCCGTCAACAGTAGAATTGACAATAGGTTTGATAAACTCATCGGTAACGCCCTCGTCATAGGACTCCTGAATAGCGCGCACCATATCATCGCTCTGCTTGCCAACGCCTGCGGTGAGCATATCATAAGCCACCTTGATGCGGTCCCAGTTGTTGTTGCGGTCCATCGCATAGTAACGGCCGATGACAGTAGCGACCGTACCGGCACTCTGCTTGCAATGGTCAACAACTTGCCCAACGAAGCCTTTACCGCTCTCGGGGTCGGTGTCACGGCCATCCATGAAACAGTGAACAAACACTTTCTCCAGACCATATTCACGGGCGATATCGCACAATGCCATCAAGTGTTCCTGAGAACTGTGGACGCCTCCAGTGCTGGTCAAGCCCATGATGTGAAGGGCTTTATTGTTGTCACGGGCATAGGAATAGGCTTTCACAATCTCGGGATTGCTCATGATCGAACCATCCTTGATGCTCTTGTTGATTTTCACCAGATCCTGATAGACGACACGGCCACCGCCAATGTTAAGGTGACCCACCTCGCTGTTACCCATCTGCCCGTCGGGAAGGCCAACATCCTCGCCACAGGCCTTGAGGGTGCTGTGAGGATAAGCCGCGCGCAGGAAATCCAGATAGGGGGTGGGTGTACTATAAATCGCGTTGCTGTGACCTTTGGGGCCCTCACCCCAACCGTCCAGAATCATTAATAATGCTTTTTTTGCCATGATTTATCTTTTTTAATCCTTAGTTTTACTCGTTAGTTGATTTTAAAACCTGTTTTTATCTCAAGAGGGCAAAGTTACTATTTTTTGTCTAATTGACGGTCATTGATGACTGTCAATTAGATAATTCTTTCAATAATCATCCCTGTCTTGCCATTGAAAACCGTGAATGAGCCCTAGCGATTAATGACTGGTGTAGAAGTCGGTGATGCGCTGGATGGCCCGAGAACAGACGGGGCAGAAATGGGCGACCTCATTAATCTTCATGCGGCACTCCTGAGCAGGGCGGTAAACACCCTTGGACTGGTATCCCCCACCCTCAAAGACGCCGACTCGCTGGGTGGCGGCATCAAGCAGACGTTGTTCCTTGTCGTTGGTAATTTTGCGGTAATTGGGGACTTTGGGGTCAGGAGGGGTAGGAATGGCAGTGCCCTTGGGCAGCATGTCGGCCCACTTGCTCTGGAAATCGACCAGTGTGGTGAGGTTAGGCTCCCACGGTTCGGTATCAGCGGGATACATCGACTCGTAGGCATCGTCATAAAAGTACTCATCGCCCAAACCAGCATAGGCGTGACCGAACTCGTGAACCAGCACCTGGTGGAAAGTGGGATGATCACTGGTGGTTACGGTAACCTGGTTGTAGATACCACCGCCACCATAGGTGTCACTGTTAACCAGCACAATGATGTGCTCGAAGGGGACACCCGATAACACGTCGTAAAGGCGATGGAAATCCCGGGTCATGAGGTAGCGGTCGCTGTAGAAAGTGTCGTAGTGGGTCCCCACAGGTGTGTCACTCCAGCGTCCCAAGTGAGGCACGCTAGGGCCGCTGGTCAAGGACTCGGCAGCAACAGCGACGACGTTGAAGCGGTTTTTAAGGGATGTGAACGGCTCATGTGCAAACAAAGCATCGACCGCGCGCTGACAGTCGCTGTAGAATTTGCCCATTTGAGCACGCGTGTAGCCCTCGGCAACAATCGCCAAGTCAATGCACTCGGTGATATCAGGCTCTCCGTCAAGAGCCCCTTCGGTAGGCATATAGTCTCGTTTACCTGGTTGATCGGCCGTTTTTTCCTGCTTGGGTAACGTCTTTCCTTTCCAAACGTAATGGAAAGGGATGCCATTATCGCCCAAATTGCGGATAAGGATGTCGGTGGGATCGACGGTATGGGTCATCGATCCCGTGACCTTGCCATGAAAGTCGGTCAGGGTTACGGTAACATCGACCGGATTTTTGGGCATGGGCACATTATAACTTGTAGCAAAGGCTCTATTGACCTTGGTTGCCTCCTCGGTAGCCTGCCACTCCTGAAAGAGTGTCGAGAACGTGTGGACAAACAAGGTTATACCCGTCGCATGATCCTTGACAGCCAATTGGCCATTACCCTTGAGGGGAACCTCGGCCAGACGGCTCTTGCGCCCCGCCCAACGCGGAGTGGAACACATCTGCTCCAAGAAGATTTGCTGATCATGGTTATTGCCAGCAAAAATATAATCCAACCGCAGCGTGCGGTCAACAAACCACTCGTCAAACTGCTGTGCCATCACCGAAGAAGCCACAAACGCTAGACATATAACAATTAATAATTTCTTCATCATTGACAATTTATTGTTTAATTGTTGCAAAGGTACACAAAAATCCAAAGGAAAAGTGTATCTTTGTAGGAAGAAATGCTGTGAATCATGGTGGAATTGAATTTGCCGGAATATGAGTACAAGGTGCGGAGGCGCGAAGATGGCTCGTGGGCTATCTGGGACCGGCTGAGGCGGCGTTGGGTGGCTTTGACGCCCGAGGAATGGGTACGTCAGCACTTTGTCGAATGGCTCATCAACGAAAAGCACTTTCCTGCTGCGTTGATGGGCAATGAGGTGGCTCTCACACAGAACGGCATCGCCCGCCGCTGCGACACCATCGTGGGTGACCGCAACGGATCGCCACTTGTCATCGTGGAGTACAAAGCTCCGAATATCAACATCACGCAGAAGACATTTGACCAGATTGTGCGCTATAACATGGTGCTTCACGCCAGCTACCTGATAGTGAGCAATGGCCTAGAACACTATTGCTGCAAGATCGACTATAAAGACGGCACCTACCTGTTCCTGGAAGAAATACCCAGCTACAACGACCTGTGACCACACGCTAAAACGCATAGTTTTTAAAAGACAACTCATTAAAATCATTGTGAACGAGGAATACCTGGAGAAATTGAACGAGCAACAGCGCGCCGCAGTCCAATACTGCGACGGGCCGCAACTGGTGATTGCCGGTGCCGGATCAGGCAAGACACGCGTGCTGACCTATAAAATCGTGCACTTGCTGAAACAGGGATATGAGCCCTGGCGAATCATGGCGCTCACATTCACCAACAAGGCCGCCCGCGAGATGCGTGAACGTATTGAGCCTCTGGCCGGCCCCGAGGTAGCGGCACAGTTGTGGATGGGCACGTTTCACTCCATCTTCTCCCGCTTGCTGCGCCGCAATGCCGAACTCATTGGGTTCAAGCCCGATTTCACCATCTATGACCAGAGCGACTCCCGTTCCCTTATCAAACTCATCGTCAAAGACATGGGGCTCGATGACAAGGTTTATAAACCCGCGACGATACAGACACTGATCAGCAACGCCAAGAATGCCCTGATCACCCCTGAAGACTATGCCCGCAACCAAGCCTTGATTGACGCTGACCGTGATGCCCAACGACCCGAGACCGTAACAATCTATAAGCACTACTGGAATCGTTGTCACATCGCAGGAGCGATGGATTTTGACGACTTGCTGCTGTACACCAACATCCTGTTGCGTGATCACGCTGACGTGCTGGAACGATACCAGGAATTCTTCCGTTACATTCTTGTTGACGAGTATCAAGACACCAATTTCTCTCAGCACTTGATTGTGCACCAGTTGAGTAAGCGGTATAACCGCCTGTGCGTTGTGGGTGATGATGCCCAAAGCATTTATAGCTTCCGCGGTGCCAACATCGACAACATCTTGCGCCTGCAGCGGTTTTACCCTGACATCAAGACCTTCAAACTCGAACGGAATTACCGTTCAACCCAAACCATCACCGATGCGGCCAACAGCCTTATCGAGAAGAATAAGGGGCAGATTGCCAAGCACCTGTTCAGCAAGAATCAGGTGGGAGACCGCATTCCAGTGATACAGTGTTTCAGCGACTACGAGGAAGCGTATGTCGTCGCCAACCAGATTGCTGCGTTCAAGGCCCGTCAAGGCGACAGCTACGAGGACTATGCGGTATTGTACCGCACTAACGCCCAGTCACGTGTCCTTGAGGAAGCCCTGAGCAATGGCGGGCGACGGGACAAGCACGGCAACATGCGCAGCGCTATCCCATACCGCATCTACGGCGGTTTGTCGTTCTACCAGCGCAAGGAAGTGAAGGACGCGATATGCTACTTCAGACTCGTCATTAACCCTGATGATGACGAAGCGCTGCGCCGCGTGATCAACAATCCCTCACGAGGCATTGGCGACACTACAGTAGGCAAAATCAGCCATTGTGCAACCCAGAGTGGCGTGAGCATGTGGCAAGTGATCAACGAGTCTGAGAAATTCGGGTTAAATGTGAACCGAGGCACCTTGACCAAACTGGAAGGCTTCACCACCCTCATCAATGGTCTCATGGAACTCAATCAGGCTGGTGGCGACGCGTTGACAGTGGCTCAGGAGACCATCCGCCGATCACACCTCAAAAGCGTGCTCATGGGCGACAACACGCCCGAAAACATCAGCCGCATCGAGAACCTCGACGAGTTGGTCAACGCCGTAAATGACTTTCAGCAAGGAAAAGAGGAGAGCGGGGATAACCATTATCAGATTGGTGATTTCCTGGCCGAGACGTCGTTGCTCACCGATCAAGACATGAACGACCCGGATGGCGAGAAAGTAACCCTCATGACCGTTCATGCGGCCAAGGGTCTGGAATTCAAGAACGTCATCATCGTCGGCGTGGAGGAGGATCTGTTCCCTAGCGCAATGAGCATGGATTCAATGGCCAAGATTGAAGAGGAACGGCGGTTGCTGTATGTGGCTATTACTCGGGCCGAGGTGAACTGCGTCATCACCTTTGCCAAGTCGCGGTACCACAACGGGCAGACCAAATCGTGCGTGATGAGCCGTTTCTTGCGTGACATCGATCCCGAATACCTGTTGATGGGAAGCACTAACTCGGCCCCAGTTCCATCCAGGAAACGTGTCAGCAGGTGGGATGACGACCTGGATGAGCCGACGGAGTGGCCCAAGCCCAAGCGCACAACAATTGAGCCCAAGAGTCCCTCCCCGCGTCGCACGCCAACTGCTCAGTCCAATCCTTTGAGCACTCCAAAACAAGGACCATCAGTGCCCACCAATGTGAAGTTTGCCATTCACACGGTTGACGAACTGAGTGTGGGCAGCGAAATCCTGCACCAGCGATTCGGGCGCGGAACTGTCGTAGACATCGACACTAGTGGTAGTGACGCCAAGATAGACGTGTTGTTTGCCGACGGCAACTCGCGTAAACTGTTATTGAAATTCGCAAAATTTGAAATACTATAAATGATATGGAATACAAGACACCTTATTATATCGTTTATGAGGAGAAACTGCGCCGCAACATCGAATTAATTACGGGTGTGGCCCAGCGCACTGGAGTAAACATCATCATGGCGTTCAAGGCAAATGCGTTGTGGCGCACATTCGGCGTGTTCAGGGAGTACGGCATCGAGTCAACGGCCAGTTCAATTAACGAGATGCTGCTTGCGCTCGACGAACTCAAGTGCCGCACCCACACCTATTGCCCCGCCTATACCGACGAGACCATTGATGCCTACATTGCAGGCAGTTCACACATCACTTTTAACTCCATTGAGCAATATGAGCGTTTCGCTGACCGCGTGAACCGGCACAATGCCGACTGGCCTGGTGAACAGGTGTCATGTGGCCTGCGTGTGAACCCCATGTGCTCGGTTATCGAAACAGACATCTACAATCCCTGCTGTCCCGGGTCACGTTTCGGTGTGCTGGCCAGCGACCTGAAAGAATTGCCTGAGGGGATTGAGGGATTCCATTTCCATGCCCTGTGCGAGAGCACGAGTTTTGACTTGGAGAAGGTGCTGCTGGCGTTAAAGCAGCAATTCGGCAAGTACCTGCCGCGACTGAAGTGGCTCAACATGGGAGGCGGGCACCTGATGACGCGTGAGGGCTACAACATCGGGCATCTGGAACAGGTGCTGGGCGCATTCCAGGGCGCCTACCCCAACCTGCAACTCATTCTGGAACCTGGGAGCGCCTGGTGCTGGCAGACTGGCGACCTCGAGGCAAGTGTCGTTGATGTAGTGACCAATAGCGGCATCACGACAGCAATTACTGATGTTTCCTTCGCCTGCCACATGCCCGATTGCCTGGAAATGCCCTATAAGCCCAAAATCACCCAAGCCCTCGACGAGGTTGACCCGTCGAAGCCCACTTACCGCATGGGCGGCAATTCGTGTCTGAGCGGGGACTATGTGGGCGACTGGAGTTTTGAGGCACCATTAAAGCGTGGTGACCGCATCACCTTTGAGGACATGAATCACTATACCACTGTCAAGACCAATATGTTCAACGGCATCCAGCACCCAGCAATCCTGTTCAAGCGCTTGGATGGAAGCATCGAGGTGCTGCGGGAGTTTGATTATATCGACTACAAGACCCGAATGAGCTGACCTGCACATCACACGCCATGACATGATGAAAAAGCCTGGAACTCTTATCTCGTTCCAGGCTTTTTCATCATTTACAGCGCATCATTAGCCATCAATTGCCACTCAGTAACTTGTCGATGAGGGCTGTAAGGTCGGCTAACGTGATGGATCCATCGGGCTTGACGTCAGCACAGGTAGTGCAAATAGCAATATTGCCACCCAACACGTAGTCAATCAAGTCGGTCACATCTTTGAGGGAGATAACTCCATCATGGTTAACATCACCAATAGCAAAACTATGACCATTATCAAACAAGGTCACCGTCTGTCTGTTGCTCCACGGGCTCTCGGTACCATCAGCGTATAGAGCCTTAACCTTATAGACATAAGTGCCCTCAGCTGGCAAATCTGTCACCGTGTAGAATTTGTCGGTGATGCCTGGAATCATGCGGTTAACAGCATCAGCAGGCTGAATGCCACTGGACTGTGTGATGTCACCCGCATAAATTTTGAGCATACTCATGTAAGGACAATGGCCAATGTCTGGCGAATTAAGTGTAATCTTTTCACCGCTGCTGGCTGTCACAAGCCAAGTATGGGTATCTCCTGGATCAAGATAATAGTCAACAGGCTCAGTTTGCTCTGACTCTACGGTCATATTGCCACTACAAAGGCCATTACTCCAAGTTGCGGTTGTTATTTCCACGCTAAAGATTTGATTGGTGAAACCATAGGGAACGGTATAGGAGATATGGCCATCAAGTATATATTCAGCAAAATAAAATGAATAGCGACCCGCAGAAACCGATGCACCACTCCATGGCTCGGAGAGAACGATAGCATGGCATTCATCGGGATAGGGATCACCCGAGAGATAATCAATTAACTCCACTTCGGGACGCGTGTAGACATTAAGGGTGTAGTTCACCACATTCTCGTCAGGTGTCTCATCGCTCCAGTCGGCACGGAATTGAGTCGAGTTGATATAAGAACTATCAGCAGGCAGCAAGAAAGGTAGCGTTGTGTCGAGCACGGCCTTACCCGTGATCAAAACTGTCTTATCCTCTGCTCCCGGGCAAGACAAAGTTATCGTGGCTGAGTGGTAGCCAGATGTTTGAGGATCATAGGTCACAGTAATGACCTTGCCGTTGCCAAGTTCGTTAGCGGCAACAGTGGAGGCATCTATCGAGAATGCGCCACTCTCGTCATTGAGTGTCAAGGTCACATTACCAGCCAGTTCATAGCCCTTGACAGTAAAAGAGCCCGTTGTTGAATGTCCGACAACACCGTCGAGATACACCATCGATCTTATCGCTTTTATTGTTGGGCGTGAGGGTGCTGGCTGGATACCCATAACCATTTGTTGCGCAACATTGAAATTCATATCTAAGGACCCGTAGAATCCATGCAGGACAAAGTAGCCATCATACCTGCCACTCCAGCCCCAATTGACATGATAGGCACCGTTGTTGGCATCGTATCCATCAACAGTGTAGGCGTGACCTGACAATGTCCACCATTCACGGAAATAACTGCTATATACCACAGGACGGCCCTCGCGAAGTTCATTTTGAAGCATCGCATGCCACTCGTCATCCTCGATCAGCAACGAGTCGTCGTAATTGACGGCCAATTTGCCTTTATATATCAGTTCAACCAAATCCTCATCATAGCCGAAGAAGTTGACGGCACGGATGATGTCTTCACTATAACCGCCAGTGCCGCTGGGGGTGTACTGCAATTGCTCAACCTGACCGATGTAGCGCATCAGCCATGCGACAGCATCGGCCTGAACGGTAGAATATTCAACGTCGTTATAAACGTCAAGCATGTTGTCCCAATCAAAGGTGATGGAGGGCAAGGCGGGTATCTCATACGGGTAATCCTCGCTGGAATTGATATAGCCTTCAACAGGGGGAGTTGGACCTGTAGGGTATTTCCAGTAGTGGAACACCATCGCCAGGGAAGTGGCGGGGCACCCTGTCACACTATACTCCCCGTTAAAGACAGGGCATTGGTTGTAGTACGGTACTTTTTGATCCCATTTAGCCGTGATTAACGGAGCAACAGAAGAGATGTTCGGTCGGTTTTTAAGCATGGGGTTTTCAACAACCAGGCCAGGATGAGCTTGGAGGTACTCGATTTGTTTCTTGTAGATTTCCAGAAGAGTCCTCATGTTGTCGGGTATGGAATTCACATCCTCTGGACGGTCGCCCCATCCTAGAACCTGAGGTGCACGGTCGTCACCTGAAACAATGACAAAGTTCTTATCTGTTAGGAAGATGTAGTACACGGCCTTTGGGGCAAGGGAGGAGTTGGCCTCGGCATGCAGCAGTCTGATACTTTTGGCAGGCACACCAGCAAGATGATGAGTGCGGGCATTACTCTGCAAAAATTTCACTGCAGTTGACTGGGCGGTAGCCAAATTGACATCGGCTGCGGCCACCCGCATCACGCACAGCATTAGAGTGACAAAAATCAGTGACTTTTTCATAAACCATCATTTTTTAAGATTAAACATTGAGAAATTGATACTTTTAGACCTCAAAAATAAACAATTCTGTCATAAAAATCAAATTTCCCTTATAATGATTTAAAATAATTACCGCAAACAGTAAACAACTGTTACCGCAATACGCATTGTGCAGGAATGCCAAGTTGACATTCCTGCACAGTGTATTCAATCAATGATAAACCGAGTTATTCGAGAGGATTATTTGCCCGAGTAGGAGACGCCGTAGCCGACGAGGTGGTCGTAGCGCTCACCCATGGGACGGTCATAGACCTTGACGAGGTACTCGTTGACAGTCTCGTAGTGGTCACCCTCGATGCGGCCAGTCTGACCGATGGTAGTGCCGTCAGGCACCCACAGGTACATGTAGTTATAGGCACCTTGCTTGAGCAACAGGTCGGCAGTGTAGCATCCGCTGCTGGCGTCATACTTCATCATCGCCTGTGAAGCGGGGTAGCCATTGAGGAATTCGCCGTAGAGCCACACGTTGCCACCATTGAGTTTGCCCCCCGTGTCGAGGGTGAAATGGGTGATCATGTAGTCGGCTTGCAGGGCGTTCTCACCGTAGGCTTCGGCATTGCGGACGGTAAATCGCCCAAACTGCGTCTGGTCGTAGAGGTACTGAACCTCGTTACGAGGCTCGTCAACCATCAATATTGCGTGGTACATCGGTTCATAGTAGCGGATAGACTGAACGCCCATGTTGATCGTGTGGGCATTGACGGTCTCGAAACGCCTGAACTCGTTGCCTGCAGGGAAGATCAGGTCACGGTTGTGTTCATAGGTCACATGATCCACCCCCACCATCATCGGGCGTGAAACCGTGACAGCATTGTCGTCACGCGAATTCTGAGACACAATGCAAGTGAACTCACTATAGGGATCTCTAATCTGGTTGGGCTTGTAACGCACATCGAATGTCACTTGCTGGAAACGGTTATTGTACTCAATATCGGTGCGCGAGGTGACTTGAGGATAGACACCCACCTTGCCTTCACATACCGAGAAGCGTGTCTGGAACAGAATTTTGTCATTGTTGTCCTGCTCATAGACTGTGAGCAGATAGTTTCCACTGACCAACAACTCCATGTCAGGGTTAGGAAGCACGAACTGGTAGTTGTAGTAGTGGACGTAGGTTGCCTCGCTCTGGGCATAATCGTCGATATCGGCATAATTGAAACCGCTCACATACTCGCTCTCAACCAACTGCGATGGTTGCCAGTCGGCATTGCAGTGAGTAACACTGTAACGCAGGTAATGCACATCATAGTCCAGATAATCAAAGTTGATGAGCAGGCGATCATCGCTGTTCATCATCAGGATGGGTGGAATATACATGTTGCTGGCAAGGCACACCTTGAGGGAACGCACGTTGTTGTCAAAGATGATGGTACGCGTGTCCACCTTGTTCTGTGCCACTACTGCGACAGTCATCAGGCAGGTACACAGAAGCGATAAAGTTCTATTCCAATTATTCATAGCGCGAAGCAAAATGATTTCTAATTAGACACGATTCTATCCTAGAGGTTTAATTACCGCAATAACAGATAGATGGTATAGGCAATATAGGCAATAAAGAAGATTACACCCTCGATGCGGTCAAACTTGTTCTTCTTGAAAGTGAACACCACGATAAAAAGCATTATTGCGGCTAACAGCATCACGGCATAGTCCCAAATGTTGATATCCACCAGCACTAACGGTTGGACCGTTGCCGCCGTACCCAAGATGAACATCAGGTTGAACAGGTTGCTGCCGATGACATTGCCAAGTGCCAACTGGGGATTCTTCTTGCTCGCAGCGATAATGGCTGTTACCAGTTCGGGCAACGAGGTGCCCACGGCAACAATCGTAATGGCGATGACAGCCTCGCTCATTCCCCAGGCCCGGGCCAGATTCTTGGCACTGTCAAGAAACAGGTTGCCGCCGAAGATGAGTGCGACCAACGAAACGACGGCAATGGGCCACAGGAGCCATGGACTCTTGCCTGTGAGCGAAGATTTTGCTTCCTCGTCGGCATCCTCGATGGCCTTCTTGGGGTCTTTGCCCTTCTGGACAATCACCCAGCACATGTAGCCGATGAAGCATGCCAGCAACACGACACCATCAAGACGGTTAAGTGAATTGGTGAGTCCAGGGAGAAAGGAATCGTTAGCGATGATTGTGACAAAGATCGTTGCAATGATGACAAACGGGATGTCGCGATATCGTTGCAAGCGCTCAATAGAGAACGGCAAAATCATCGCCGTGACACCTAAAATCAGGAACACGTTGGCGATATTGGAACCGATGACATTACCCATGGCGATATCACCGCTGTTGCTCAAGGCACTGGAAATGGACACAAACAACTCGGGGGCGCTGGTGCCGATACCAACGATGGTGAGTCCGATGATGAAATTAGATATCTTGGCACGCTGGGCTATCGCCACCGATGAGTCCACAAGATAGTTGGCTGCAAGCAATAACAGCCCCAGGCCAACTACAAGCAATAGATAATCCATTACACTCTTACAATTAGTATTATATAACACTACCGCACCCCTACCTATCGAGGTGCGGTAGATTCATGTCAATTATCATTTCAATGCATCGCGCATGGCCACGATAGCCTCATCGAGACCCTGGAGATTGCGGCCACCTGCCTGAGCGAAATGAGGTTGACCACCGCCACCACCCTGGATAAACTTGGCGGCGCCACGCACAATGTTGCCGGCATTCTTTCCTGCCTTGACGAGGTCCTCGCTGAGCATCACCGTCAACATGGGCTTGTCGTCATGCCTGGTAGCAGCAAGGAACGCTGTTGCCGTTGTGCATTCGGCCTTGATGGTGAGAGCTACGCCCTTCACGACATCGGGCAAGTGCGGGCCCGTCATCGTGATGACGTTGATGCCATTCATCTCCTTCGCCTCGGTGATGAGTTGCTTGGCAACAATCGAGATGCGCTGCTTCATGAAGTCATCGACCTTCTTCTGGAGTTCGGCATTCTCACTGAGTGACTTCTTGAGGGCAGCGATAGCATCAGGAGCATTGTTGAGCAATTCCTTGATGTGGGCCATCGAGTCCTGGAATTCATCAATAATTGATTCCACTCGCTCGCCAGTCACAGCCTCGATGCGGCGGATGCCTGCAGCGATGCTACTCTCACTCACGATGCGCACCATGCCGATATTGCCCGTATTGGGCACATGGGTGCCACCACACAGCTCTACCGAGTCACCATACTTGATGACACGAACATGGTCGCCATATTTCTCGCCAAAGAGAGCCATGGCGCCCATTTGACGGGCCTCGTCGATGGGCATTTCGCGATGCTCCTCACGGACGATGGCATCGCGAATCATCTTGTTGGCCAGATGCTCAACCTGACGGATTTCCTCGGGCGTAACTTTGCGGAAGTGGGAGAAGTCGAAGCGCAGTGAGTGCGGGTCAACATAGGATCCTTTCTGCTCGACATGGGTACCGAGCACCTGACGAAGGGCAGCATGGAGCAAATGGGTTGCCGTGTGGTTGCACTCGGTGGCGCGGCGTGCCTCCAGATTGATGGCGGCGCGGAAGGTAGCGTTAACATCACTCGGCAACTTGGCTGTAATGTGCACGGGCAGGTTGTTCTCACGCTTGGTATCGGTCACGTCAATGACCTCGTCACCAAGTGTAAGGGTTCCGCAGTCACCCACCTGACCTCCCATCTCGGCATAGAACGGAGTGCGATCAAGCACAATCTGATAGTAGGATTTATTCTTCTGAGTCACCTTGCGGTAACGCAGGATGTTCACGTCACACTCAGTGAGGTCATAGCCCACAAACTCGGTCACGCCGTCACGCAGCTCCACCCAGTCGGTCGCTTCGACTGCGGCAGCATTGCGGGCACGCTGTTTCTGCTTCTGCATCTCGACATTGAATTCTTCCTCGTTGACAGTCATGCCGTTCTCGCGCAGGATGAGTTCTGTCAAGTCAAGCGGGAAACCAAAGGTGTCATAGAGCGTGAAAGCCTCCTTGCCGTCAACGACGGTCTTTCCTGCAGCCTTGGTGTCGGCAATCACCTTCTCGATGAGTTTCATACCCGTCTCAAGGGTGCGCAGGAAGGCGTCTTCCTCCTCTTTGGTCACATGCTTGATGAGGTCGGCCTGAGCCTTGATCTCGGGATAGGCCTCGCCCATGCTGTCGATGAGCGTATCGATAAGACGGTACATGAAAGCCTCCTTGAAGCCAAGGAACGTGTAACCATAACGCACGGCACGGCGCAAGATGCGGCGAATGACGTAGCCTGCCTTGGCATTACTGGGCAACTGGCCGTCGGCCACCGAGAAAGCGATGGTGCGCACATGGTCGGCCACGACGCGCATGGCGATGTCCACGTCCTTGTTGTCACCGTATTTCTTGCCGCACATCTCGCCCAACTTGCTGATGAGGGGCTGGAAGACGTCGGTATCGTAGTTGGATTTCTTGTCCTGAAGGGCCATGCACAAGCGCTCCAGACCCATACCCGTGTCAATGACCTTGTTGGGCAACGGCTCGAGCGTGCCGTCCACCTTGCGGTTATACTGCATGAACACGAGGTTCCAAATCTCGATCACGAGAGGGTTGTCCTTGTTGACGAGCGAAGCGCCGGGAACGGCGGCCTTCTCCTCATCGCTGCGCAGGTCGATGTGAATCTCACTGCACGGACCACACGGACCGGTGTCACCCATTTCCCAGAAGTTGTCGTGGCTATCACCATTGAGGATGTGATCCTTGGGCAGATGTGCCTCCCAAAAGGCAGCAGCCTCATCGTCACGGCTCACGCCGATGCTGTCATCACCCTCGAACACGGTTGCATACAGATTCTTGGGGTCAAGTCCATAGACATTGACCAACAAGTCCCATGCCCAGTCGATGGCCTCGTGCTTGAAATAATCGCCAAACGACCAGTTACCCAGCATCTCGAACATGGTGTGATGATAGGTATCGTGCCCCACCTCTTCCAGGTCGTTGTGCTTGCCGCTCACGCGCAGGCACTTCTGGGAATCAGCCACACGGCGCCACTGCGCTTCCTTGTTGCCCAGGATAATGTCCTTGAACTGATTCATACCGGCATTGGTAAACATGAGAGTGGGATCATCCTTGATGACCATGGGAGCCGAGGGGACGATGTGGTGCCCGTGCTCCTCGAAGTAACGCTTGAACGTCTCGCGAATTTCTTTTGCAGTAAGCATAATATTTTGTCTTAATATATTATAAATGTTCCTGTTTTGTTGCAAAGTCTAAACTCTTTGTTTACCTTTGCAGTGTTGTAATCAACTTGCAAAGTTAATTATTTCTGTCAATTTGTGCAAGACCATGCAGGAACTGGATAAAAAATTCTACAAAATCGGTGACGTTTCTGAGATACTTGGTATCCCCGAATCCACACTGCGCTACTGGGAGACGCAGTTCACCATCATCAAGCCCAAGCGCAACAAAAAGAATATCCGCTACTACACTCCCAACGACATCGAGACCATCAGCAAGGTGTATTATCTGGTTAAGGAGAAAGGGCTCAAGCTTGACGCAGCCCAAGCACAGATTCGCCACAACCGCGACGGTGTTGACAAGCGTTTTGACGCCATCGAGCAGCTCAAAGGCATCAAGCAACAACTCATCGCCTTCCAGTGCGCGCTTGACGAGATTTTCCCCGACATCCCTGCTGCGAGATGATCCACAGCCTCGCTTATCGAGGCCATCACAAGAACACCCTTGAAACAAAAAACCGTGCTTGCGCACGGTAATCCTTGATATTATTGATATATATAATAAAGTCTGGCAACACGCGATCACCGCGCATTGCCAGACACCTTCTTTGTTTAATGAATTTTATAAACGTAATTTCTGGGTGAAAATCTTCATTTTTTATCAGAACCTCATGCCCAATGTGAGGGAGATGCGGTTGTTGTTGTCCTTGACATCGGCACTGACGTTGGGCACATAACCGACCTCGTCGTTGATGGGCGAGAAGGCGTTATAAACGCACTCACGAATCTGGTGAACATAGGCCAGGTCACTATAGAATGACTTGTAATGGTAGCCCACACCGCAAGTGATGTGATGAACATTGTTGTCATACTGATAGGTGGGGTTGGTGCCTACAGTGGAAATCATGTAGTCATAATCATCAACACCCTTCTTGACCTGAGTGGTCTTGATGCTGTAACCGGCACGCAGGCTCCAATTGGGATTGACACGGTACTCACCACCGATGCGGATGATGTGTGAAGGCTTGAAGTAGTTCTTCACATTATCAGTCACATCATAGTAGTTGTCACCGCGGTCGTCACCGACACGCATCGACTGGTTAGCCACATACTCATAGTCCATGCTCAGGATTCCCTTCGTGCCAATCACACCGGCCACACTGCCGATGAAACGCCAGGGAGTAGAGATGGTATAGCTGCTGGAGTAGTCATAGCCATCATTGCTGCCCTTTTCGGCACGGTAGAGGAGATCCTCGTTATAATAGGCATGGAGTTTTGAGCTCACATAGTAGGTGTCACGCATGTCATAGTAGGTGGGCGTGTGGAACGCGGCACCAATGCGCAGCTCCTGGGTGGGTTTCCAGATAAGGCCTAACTTGAAGTTGATACCGGTTCCCTCACTGTGGAGGTAATTGTACAGGCCCCAGCGGGCACGCGTGCCGGTATAGATAATGGGACTTTCAAACAGGTCCTCATCATCAGCCATGACGTAGGCGTTAGTCAAATTCTCCTCATAGGCCTGAACACTCTTGAAGTCCAGGTCAAGGATGCCGAAATCGAGACCGAAGTACAGCTTATTGGCCACATTGCCACCAAAGGCGATATTATACTCGTCGGCATGTCCACGCTCATCCACATCATAGATGGCGCTACCTGTTGTCCCTACATCATATAGGCCTCGCATGTAACCATCATCATAGATGTTGATAATACCCACATAACCACCATTGTTGGTCTCCATGTCAAATGTGGTTACTGCTGCCCAAGGAGCATAGCCGTCGAAGTAAGGATCGAAGTCGTCGGTCCAGTAGAGATCAGCGTCGGTAAAACCAGGAACGTTGACAAATTCGTCAGCAATGTAGTTACTCATCGACGACGGGATGTTAGCCACGCCTCCCGTATAGTGGCGATTGAACGATTTCAAGCGATTATAGGTGAAGCCGAAGTTCAGGTTGGGAACAGCCTCGCTGTCAAGACGGATGGCGCCGATATAGCCCACGTTATTGACATTGAACTTGGTCTCGTTGGTCGTCTCGATGCCTGCTTTGACACTGTTGAAGTCCACCCCCATGGTGATTCCCAGATCGGAACTGCGATACACACCGATGCCGGCGGGGTTTTGGGTGAGTGTCGAGAGATCTCCTCCGAGGGCTCCGAAGGCCCCCGCCATCGATTGGAAGCGCGAGGTTCCTCGGAGTTCGGTTTGAGACATCTGCAGGACATCAAAGGCGTCCTGTGCGTTTATCATAAGAGGAAGTCCGCACAACAATAAGGCAAAAACTTTCTTCTTCATTTCTTCTTAAATTTAATTAGGTGTCTAGTCGTGTTAAACTATGTATGATGATGAATGGTTGTGTGGCTGAATCCATCTTATCAGCGACGATGTCCGCCGCCACCCGATGATCCACCGCGGCTACCGCCGCCACCGCCGCCGCCACTGGAACGGCTGCCACTGCTGTAGGAGCCACCGCTGCTGTGCGAGCCGCTGCTATAAGAGCCCGAACTGCGTGAACTGCTGCTGGATGAACGGCTGCCGCCATAGGAGCTGCTACCACTGGAACGAGGTACTGACGATGAGCGGGACACATTGCTGCCTGAGCTGCTGCGGGTCACGCCGCTTGAGCTGCGGGACGTCATGTTGCCACTACGGGTAGTTGCTGTGCCGGGACGGGGGCGAGATCCTGTACTGCCCACACCAGTGGGACGATTGCCACCAGTTGCCGGACGCGAGATGCCTGTACGTCCTCCTGTCGGTCCGTCTACACGTCCGCGTCCATTGCGGTTGTTAGCAAGGCCCACACGTCCGCCACGATCATGCCATCCGTTTCCGTTATTGTGGTTCCAGTGGTTGACATGGCCTCCAGTAGGACGCCAACCCCAGTCATTCCATCCATGACCCCACGTGTGTCCCCAATAATGAGGTCCCCAGTAGTTCCATCCCCAAAGAGAGGGACCAGCCCAGTATCCAAAGTAGTAGGGACGATGCCAGCCGTAATAACTATTGAATCCAAAGTGCCATCCCCAAGGCTCATACCAGTACCAGGGATCATACATATTCCAGTAGTAATAACCGCTGGTCCATGGAGAATAGAAGCCCCCCCAACCATAACCGGCATAGCTATAATCGCTACCGATGATGAGGTTGATGGTGGGAGATTCGTCATAATACAATTCCACCAGATCATCGTCGTCGCTCAGGATCACGATGTCAGGATTGTAGAAACGCTCAATGCGACGGGTGTTAGCAAAAGCCTCCTCATAGATCGTGTCGCCATCCAGGCTCACGGCATAGTCTGGCTCGTAGTCACCCCGGCGGTTGTACTCATCCTCATCACGCTCGATGCGATAATTGTCTTGTACAGCCACCTTGTATTTTTCAGGAACATTGCCATAGACGGCAACCGTCTTGGCCGGCGTAGTGACCTTGGTGGTCTTGGCCTCGGTCGTTTTGGACGATGATGCATTATAATAAATGTCATCATAGTCCTGAGCTTGAGCTAGCGAACCAGCGGTTAACGCCAACAAGCCTAATAATGCAAAAACACGGTACTTCATAATCTATTACGTTTAAAAAATTCGTTAATATTTGTTTTGTCTTTTAGACCGAAAAATGTTATAAAAGTTTAAGACTATTTCTAAAAAAAGCGCTGCAAGTTATAAAGTTAAATAATTCGGGGTTCACATTTTTCAGTGAAAAAATGCTAATGCCGTAAATTTTTAACAAAATAACGCTGACTTTCGATAGCAAAAATCGTGCCACTGCCTGCAAATGAGGGTAAAAAAGGCTAACTTTGCAGTCGAATATGGGACGTGAAAAGGTATTTAGGTTTAAGCGTTTTGCTGTGTTAAACGATCGCACAGCAATGAAAGTGGGCACCGACGGCGTGCTGCTGGGCGCATGGTGCAACGTGGAAGGTGTGAATCGTGTTCTTGACGTGGGCACCGGGTGCGGTGTCATTGCCTTGATGGTGGCCCAGCGCAACAATCACGCCATGATCGATGCCATCGACATCGACCATGATGCCATTGAAGAAGCCAACGTCAATTTCGGCAACTCGCCGTGGAGCGACCGTCTCAAGGCCGACGTCCAAGACTTCAACACGATGCAAGGCGGCGACAAGTGGGACCTTATCGTCTCCAACCCACCCTACTTCACCAACGGGGTGTTGCCGACAGGCGACGCTCGCACCCTGGCTCGCCACACCCACACCTTGACCTACCGCCAACTCATCGACGGCTCATCACGCCACCTGAGCGAGAACGGCTGGCTGGCATTCATTTCACCCATCGAGGTCAAAAGCGAAATCATCGAGGCCGCCGCCTTTGCTTCGCTGCCTGTCAAGCGACTCGTCACTGTCATCCCTGTCGAGGGAGCCGCACCCAAGCGCATCCTGTGGCAACTGTCACGGCGCGACGCGCCCTATCTTGAGGAGACATTGACCATCGCCCACAGCGACGGCACTTTTACCCGCGAATACATCGAACTCACGGGGGATTTTTACCTGAAAATGTGATTTTAGACTAGAGTAAGGCGCTCTCGTCGATGAGATTGTTGAGCATCGCATAAACCGTGAGGCCGGCAACGCTCTTGATGCCTGTCTTGTGCGTTATGTTCTTGCGGTGGCTGATGACGGTGTGCACACTCACATTAAGGGTGTTGGCAATCTCCTTATTGGTCTTGCCTTGTGCCAGTTCGACAAGAACGGCCGTCTCGCGCTTGGTGAGTTCATAATTACTTTTTCCTGACTCATTCTCAGGAGAGAATGCTTGAGCCAGAGTGTTGATAATCACTGCACGGCTGTCGCGGATATCCACAATAGCATCGAACTGCTTGAGCAAATCCCGCTCGACATACTGATAAACCAATGCCACCATCGCCACCTGATATTCAGAGCGCAAGTTATTAATCCTGGCCGACACAAGCGTAGGATTGATGAGAACGATGTCGGGGTGTGAGGAAACCACACGCTCCTCGAGATGATCGGCACTCATCTCGGGCTCGAGCACTTTGAAATGCATCTGACCATCCAATATGGCCTTCAACCCCTCAATGATTAACTCTGAGGGCTCCACTATCAACAATCGATGCTTCATCATTTCAAAATGGCGTTTTCAAGGTGTTTGACAAGCGGTACCATGATTTTTTCCTCGATAAAGGTGTGTTTCTTGAGATCCTCACTGAGTCTGAGGATGTCATAGACCACATCGAGCACGTTGTCGTCATCGACCTGCGGCGGCAGGTACTTGAACACGATATTCAGCAGGTCATCCAACTTGCCCTCGATATCGCTGTGTGTCTGCAAGAACTCCCCAATGCTGTAAGTCGTGTCCAGTTTGCCCGACATCAGAGCATTGATGTGGGGGAACACGTCGCGCTCCTCGTGCATGAAGTGGTCCTCGACCTCCTGCTTGTATTCCTTGAAGAAGCTGATGAAGACCTGCCCGATGCGCCCATTCAACTTTTGGGCAATGGCATCGAGGTGAATTTCAATGTGTGGCAAGCGCTTGTCAACGTAATATTTGTGGGATTTCTCAAGATAAGGCACAAGTGCGGTCATGTCCGTCCCGAGAATCGTCGCCGTCGAGGGCACATAATTGTTGAAGGTATAGACGTTGCAGATGAGCAGAAAGAAATCGGTATCCACATTGCTCGCCTCACAAACGTCGGCTATCGAGCGGTCCCCGAAACCCAAGGAGATACCCAGCCTGGTCAATAGCGAGAGCAGTGACGGATGGGCGGTAATCAAGTCGCTCAGGCGACTTTCACTCGAAAACAGTCTTGATTTCATATCTTTCATTTGTTGTTATCTTTTTTGTCTGGCAAAAGAGTATTAAACTGGTTGGCCCTATCAAAGATGAGAAACCGACCAATTTCCCAGGCTTTGAATTGTTGAGGCGTGAGGTAGGTGCTGTCGCCAATCACTGTCATATTAAGGTGCTGGATAGCACTTTGCACAGGATAACGCAGAATGCTGTGGCCCAATCCTTTCCATGGATATTCATTAGCACCCATGATGTCGAGCAACGTGGGGAAGACGTCAACTTGTCCGATAACCGGCTCATAGCGCAACGTCGTGTCAGTACCCCACACAATCATGGGAATACCCCAGTCATGAGGAGTGAAATCACTAGCAGAACGCCCCTCGATGCGATTCAGGTAAAGTTGCGTATGGTCCGAAACGATGGCGACTACCGTATTGTCGGCCAACTCCTGCTTGTGCAGGTCATCAATGAATGCGCCAATGCAGCTGTCAGTGAGGTTGACACAGTTCAGATAGCTCCTGGCCTCGGCATTCAGCGTGTCACTGGCCGTAATCCACGAGGGCCGCAGTTTGTCGGGCGGATAAGGCGTGTGCATCGTCATCGTCACCATCTCAAGGAAGAAGGGTTGGTGCAGTTGCGGCAATAGACGTGCGGCAAAGTCGGTGAGCGCGGCATCGTCCACATTATTGTGACGCTTGAAGGCGCCATCGGCCAACATATGTTCACGGGTGTACAGGGAGTCAAAGCCATAGCTCCTTGAGGTGACAGACTGGTTCCAGTTCATGCCTGGAGTGCAGATCAATTCGCGACAGTCATACCCCTTAAGGGCGGCAGCCAGCGAAGGATAAGGGCCATCGCCATGATTCACGGCCACGACAGCATCGCGCAGCGGCAGCAGACCAGTATTGTAGATAAAATGGGCATCACTGGAATGGCCATGGCTCGTCTGGAACAGCACATGCGGCGCATAGATGACGTGTTCGCCCGAAACGAGGCGGTTCATGACAGGGGTGACCTCGCGGCCGTCAACCACCATGCCAATCGGCCAAGTGTGCAACGACTCAACGATGATAAGTACCAAATTGCGGCGTTCACCCGACGAGAACGGGTTATCACTGTATTGAGGGCATTCATCGGCCAAGAATTGACGTATCATCTCCCGCTCCTCGTCACCTACAGTGGAATTGTTAAACAATATCTGATTGAGTGTGAAGATGCCATAGGGGAACAAGCCATTAGAGGAGAAATAACCACGGTTGCTGAAGTTGTGAACGAACTTGTTATCAAAATGCAAAAAACTGTCGGAATAGCCCATCAAGGCCGTTAACAGGAAAGCGGCCATGGTAGTTAAGAATGGCTTGAGACGATGACCGTCGCTATCCTTGGACTTGCGTCCAATCAAGCAGACAACAATCAGCAACAGGTAAGGCACCACAATGAGCAAATCGTGCCAGCGCATCAATGCCACAGTACTCTGAAACAGTGTTTTGTTGACGTTATCAGTCATCGTGAGGCTCTGCCAGGGCATCAGGTCATCATAGGCCCGACAATAACACAACTGCATCAGGCACCACACAGTCAACAAGGTTACAGGTATCCATACCAACCAACGCCATCGGCGACGCAGCAGCCAGTAGGGAGACAGCAACAACAGGGCATTGGCCAGCGAGATGAAAATGACATCGAAGAAGAACAGACCTTCAGGCAGTTTGTGGCTCAACGAAAGGAAAAGCGCATTCAGCGGCGAGAACAACAGCACGACACTGTTGATTGATAATGGAGCCATCAGGCCCTCGTCCATAGTGCGACCCATCACCCGCAGGTCGACCACCATCACGACACATTGCCAAGCGGCCACAATCACACACAACACAAAGAATAATGTGCCATAGCGCTCGATATGCCGCAAACGATCTTGCATCGGTTATACTCTCTTAACAATGTGAGACACGACACCCCACACTTGGAAATTATTGTCCTCGGTAACGCGCAACTCGGGGAAAGAGGCATTGGCAGGTGTGAGGAAAACGCCATCGGGGCGCACACTCAAACGCTTGACCGTGAAATCGCCGTCAATAAAGCAGACTGCAATATTGCCGTCATGAGGAGTGATGGAACGGTCGATAATGAGCAGGTCGCCCTCGTTGATGCCGGCTTCGACCATTGAGTCGCCAATAACACGAGCACAGAATGTCGCAGCCGGATTAGTGATCAAGGCGCGGTTCAAGTCAATGCTGTCGGCATATTCGCCCTGAACTGGACTGGGGAAGCCCGCCTGAACCCGCGTCTCAAAAAATTGCAGACCCGAGGATTTCTCGCTGTCGGCCGTGTTAACTTGTGATATCTTGAGTTCTTCTTGCATGCTTCACACTTTAACGATGAGGCCATCATGGGCTAGGGCCACATTAGACGGCAATATCTTGGGAGAATCGGCATGGAAGCCGATACGGTCACTCATGTGGATCAGGTATGCCCTGGCAGGCTCAACACGCTTAATGACATCGAGCGTCTCCCTCAAACAGAAATGAGACAAGTGGGGTTCAATGCGCAAGGCGTTGATCACCAACAGAGGTATGCCTTTCAGACGATTAATCACCTTATCGTCGATAGCATTGGCATCAGTGATATAGGCAAGAGGGCCAATGCGGTAGCCAACGATGGGCAGGCGGTAATGCATGACGGGTAACGGCTCGACACGCACTCCCTCGACCAGAAAAGGCTTGTCGTCAACGATGACATGCTCCTCGAATTGGGCCACCCCAGGGTAAGGATGATCCGAGAAGCAGTAGGGAATGCGTTGGTGCAGGTCCTTCAACACATCGGCACGGGCATAAATCGGCAAGGGTTTCTTGTAACAATAGGCCCTCAGGTCATCCAATCCTGCCACATGATCAAAATGGATGTGTGTCAACAGCACCGCGTCAATGTTATCGTCGCTGGCACGCAGCATCTGGGTGCGGAAGTCAGGGCCGCAGTCGATGAGCAACCGAGCACCCTGATAGCGCACGACAGCCGAACTGCGCAATCGCTTGTCGCGCGGATCAGAGCTCATGCACACGGGGCAATGGCAACGCAACATGGGGACACCTGTAGAGGTACCAGTGCCCAGGAATTCTATTTCCAATGTAGTTGGTTCCATTATCTCCTGAATTGATTGAGTAACCCGTCAACAAAAAACAGGTAAGAACCACCATCATAATACCAGTACTCACGCAAGCCTGACTGGTCGGGGTTCTCGTTAATGCGCTTGGGGCTGCCTAGCGCCAGACGGCATTCTTCCTTGGTCATGCCCTCGACCACCTGCCCACGAGTGATGCGTTCCCAATTCTCATTGCTGATGGTGGGATGTGAAAGACGAGGGTCGCTAGCGACAAACAGGGCGTCAAAGTCGCGTCCATGCATTGTCGAGGCATTGTCACTCATCCACACCATGGCGCGCTCACGGGTGTCGGATGTCGTGAACAGGACACGCAGCGGCAATACGCTGTTACCTGGCAACACGCTGTCGATGTGAATCTTGATGAAATGGCGCCCGTCGATCATCTGCTCACTTTGACGGTCATACCAAATGGGCGTGCGGATGTAGAAGTCCTTGCCAACCACTTGACGCGCCACATGGTCAACCATATCCAAATCGATGAGCATGGGCAGGGTAAACCCAGGGCGATATGCCTCAACAGCCTTGCCATAGCGGTAAACAAGATCCAAATCAGCGGTCTCGTCATGAAACATGATGTCCACCTTGCGATTATCATTCAGGAAGAGGCCGCTGTTAACGCAGCCGACATAGGTGAAGATGTGCCCTGCAAGAAACAAGCTGTCAGGATCACAGCCGCTTGTCATGAGGAGCATCTCGCGCACCTTGTCATCGGCTACCCAAAAACGCTTGCCTTTCTTCCATGCGGGCAACGAGTCCTGATAGGCTGTGAGCGTCACGGTAGGTTGCTTGGACTCGTTGACGTCTATCACCTTGCGCACATCCTTGTCAGTCACATGCTCGGTTACCTCAATGCCTGTACCACATGAAGTCATGGCCACGACAACAAGCGCGGTCATGACCATATAGCAAAGGCGGAAATACCCCCTGTTATTTAGTGTCGACAGGCACATCTGTCACTCACTTCTTCTTTCTCTCAGGTTTTTCCTTGGTCAGCAAGGTGTCAATCGAAGAAGTCACGGCTTCAATGCTCACTTTACCTTCGAGCGCGTCTTTCATGACTTCCTTGAGGGCATCATTTTTATCTCTACCATTTTCCACCTTGATCGTGGTAATGTAAGGAGAATTGCGCTTGCGGGCCTCCTTCAACGCCTCGCGGAAGGCAGCAACAGCGGCCGTGTCACCAGTAGCGACAATTTCCTCTTCCTGGGCGTCGATGGACTTGATCAGTTCAAGCACAGCAGCCGAATCCCGCTGTTGACACAGCTCGTCGAGTTGTACAGCCAATGCCTCTCCTTTCTCCTTGTACTGTGAGTTCTGATTACAGCTCAGGAGCGATACTGCCACGATAGCAGTCATCATCAATAAAATTTTCTTCATGATTGTATCTAAATAATTAATGATTATCTGTTTTGATGAATAGCTTGATGCAATGCGATAGCCAACTGGTCGGGACAAGACGTACCCTTATAACCGCAACGGATGCCTTGCAACTTGCCAATGACCTCATCAGCCTTCATGCCGCGCACGAGGGTGGAAATGCCTTGCAGGTTGCCGTGGCAGCCGCCTGTGAATTGTACGTCGTTGATAATGCCGTCGTCGGTCATCTCAATGTCGATTTGGGAAGAACAAGTTCCCTGAGGATAATAAGTATAACGCATGATTGATATTGTTAATCTATGTCCATATCTGAGAGGACTTGATTGTCCAAAATGGATAATTCATTGCTGTCGTAGGTCAAGATGCCATTTTCGGCCAAACGGTCGAGCGTGGCAATGAGCGTCGTGCGCTGAGTACCCAGCAGGGCACACAGGTCCTTTTGCTTGAAACGCAAGCGCACACTGGTCGCGCCATGAATCACCAGCGACTCGATCAGCATTGACAGGCGTTCGGCCACCGAACCGTCCTTGGTACCCAATGTGATGGACGCACACCGTTGACTACCCGAAGAAAGGTAGTTCAAGATGTTGAACAAGAAGACCTTGTCCATGCTGACCATCTGTATGTAGTCACTCTTGCGCAGTTGCAGGATGCCGCAGGGGCCATCGCTGACGGCAGTGAACGGATAGACCGTATGGCGTCCGAACAGATATTCTGGCGCCAGCACATGAGGAGTGGAAAGGGTCTGAGAGATAGACACTTTCAATGTAGGGAAAGGCATCTCGAGCCTTACCTTGCCCGACACAATGAACTTGATGTGGGTGCATGCTTCACCAGCCGCACAAATCTGTTCGCAGTTGCGGTACTTGAGAAAGTGAAATGGCAGTTTCTCGACCAGAGCAGTAATTTTCTCGGTACTCACCCCTTGGAACAGAGGCAACTGCATCAGTTGTTGGTACATACTGTTCATGACCACTCCAGTAAAAATCCCTACTGATTCAGCAACTGTATCACTTGCTCGACTGTGAGCGACTGCTGCTCGCCACTGGCCATGTTCTTGAGCGCGATAGTGCCGTTCTGGACCTCGTCGGCGCCAACAATAGCGACATAAGGAATCTGGCGCTCGTTGGCATAGTTCATCTGTTTCTTCATCTTGGCCGAGTCGGGATACAACTCGGCACTGATACCGGCACGGCGCAGGGTCATGATGTGACGCAGCGACATCGACGCCTCCTGTTCGCCAAAGTTGACAAACATCACGCGTGCCGTGGCCATTGTATCGGCAGGATAAAGATCCAAGGCGTTTAACACATCATAGATGCGGTCAGCACCAAAGCTGATGCCCACGCCAGACAAGCCAGGCATCCCGAACACGCCTGTCAGGTTGTCATATCGTCCTCCACCGGTAATGCTGCCGATGGCCACATCCAGGGCCTTGACCTCGAGAATGGTGCCTGTGTAGTAGTTCAAGCCGCGTGCCAGCGACACATCCAACTCAACACGGGCTCGAGTTCCCAACTGGGCCACGTGGTCAAGGACATATCTCATTTCCTCGATACCTTTCATGCCCACCTCACTGCCAGTGAGCATTCCCGTCAGGGAGTTCAAGCGCTCGTCGTTAGTACCATCCAGCGCCAGCAGGGGCTGCAGGGTGGCGATAGCCTCATCGGTGAGGCCTTTTTCACGCAACTCGGCGTTAACACCATCCAGGCCGATTTTGTCAAGCTTGTCGATAGCGACAGTAATGTCGATGATCTTATCAGCGGCGCCGATAATCTCGGCGATGCCGCTCAGGATCTTGCGGTTGTTGAGCTTGATGGCGACATTGATGTTGAAGCGGTTAAACACCTCATCGATCATCGTCACCAGTTCCACCTCGTTGAACAAGGAATCGCTGCCCACGATGTCGGCATCACACTGATAGAACTCGCGATAGCGCCCCTTCTGCGGGCGGTCGGCACGCCACACGGGCTGAACCTGGTATCGCTTGAACGGCATCTGCACGTCGTTGCGGTGCTGCACGACATAGCGGGCGAAAGGCACCGTCAGGTCGTAGCGCAAGCCCTTCTCGCTGATCTTGGTCGTCAAGTGCAACGAGTCGTGTGCTGTGAGAAGATCATCGGGGGCGTCCTTCAGATAGTCGCCACTGTTCAGTATCTTGAAAAGCAGTTTGTCACCTTCCTCGCCATACTTGCCCATCAATGTTGACAGGTTCTCGATAGCGGGGGTTTCAATCTGCTGGAATCCGTAGAGCAGAAAGACGTCCTTGATGGTATTAAAAATATAGTTGCGGCGCGCCATCTCGATGGGCGAGAAGTCGCGTGTCCCCTTGGGGATGGATGGTTTTTGAGACATTTCTTATTTACTGTTCTTTATTATCTGCGATTTCCGCCAAAAAACATGGCGATATAATATAATAATGTAGCCAATGAACCAACGGCAGCCACGACATAGGTGTAGGCGGCAGCTTTCAAAGCGTCCTTGGCATAATCCAACTGCTGACCGCCGACGATTCCAGAACCCTGGAGCCAATTGATTGCACGGCGGCTGGCATCGATCTCGACGGGTAAGGTCACAAAGCTGAACAGCACTGTCGAAGCAAACATGGCGAGAGCGATATACAGAGGGATCACGCTGAGTTCGTATAAAGCGATGCCAGCAACGAGAACCCATGACATATACTTGGATGCGAATGAAACCACGGGAACGAGCTTGGTGCGCAACTGCAACATGCTGTAGCCCACCTTGTGCTGAACAGCGTGACCGCACTCGTGGGCTGCAACCGCAGCAGCGGCAATGCTGTTAGTGCCATAAACCGGTTCACTGAGGTTCACCGTCCGGTTAGCAGGATTGAAGTGGTCGGTCAACTGGCCGCTGACGCTGGTCACCTGCACATCGCCGCAGCCGTTCTGCTGCAACATGGCCATTGCGATGTCACGTCCTGCCATGGGCACGCCCAGGGGCACCTTACTATACTTGGCAAACTTGGACTTGAGGGAGTTCTGAACGATCATGCTCAGGATGAAAATACCTCCCATTAAGATATAAGCAAACATACTAAGATATTGTTTTAGGTTATTATACGCTTAATCACACATATTGGCATGGAATTTGCTGACAAATGCATCGGGCAAAATTCCGCACCGCAAAGTTATAGTTTTTTGACCGCAAAATTGCCCAAAAGGGCAATAAAAGTGCTAAAAAATGAAAATTTAGCCGTTACTTTTGCGGCGTTGAATTTTTCGTTTTATTATTAATTTTAAATTAAAAAGTTGTTTTATTATGAAGAAGTTTTTATTGATGTTTGCAGCTGTTGCTGCTATCGCATTTGTTGGTTGCAAGACCGAGACCAAGCCCGCTGAGGAGGTTGTAGAAGAGGCTCCCGTTGCTGAGTACACCGTGGACGGCGTTGCTGCCGACCTGTTGAACTGCGCTGACGAGGCTGCTGCTGTTAGCCTGCTCGATGGTATCAAGGCTAAGGCTGAGGAACTGCTGAATGGTGGTGACGAGGCTGGTTACTTCAATATCATCAACATCCTGAAGACCGTTTGGGAGAACAACAAGGAAGCCATCCTGGCTAAGATCCCGACCCTGGCTGAGAAGATGACTGGTTACATCGAGGTTCCCGAGGCCCTGAAGGCTGGTTTTGCTGACTTCGTAGCTAAGCAGGCTGCTGAGAAGGTTGGTGAGGCTGTTGACGCTGCCGTTGACGCTGCTTCCGACAAGGTTGGTGAGGCTGTTGACGCCGCTAAGGACGCTGCTGGCACCGCTGTTGACGCTGCCAAGGAGAAAGGCGCTGAGGCTGCTCAGGCTGTAGCTGACGAGCTGAAGAAGTAATCTATTTTGATTCACATAACAAATGAGGGCTGGCCCATGGGTCAGCCCTCATTTGTGTTGATAAGCGGTGGGATTATGAATGCCGCTACTTTTGGTAAGCGAGGCGCTCGTCACCGTTGGCAAGGTAGATGATGCCGCAGTAGGTGAAACCGTAGCGATCGATGACGTGCCGCATGATCACGTTGTCGCGGTGAGTGTCGATGCGCAGGCAGCCTGCCACCTCCATGCAGTAGTCCATCACGTCGTTGAAGACGCCATGGCTGGCGGCGCTGCTGGCCAGGCGGTGCACAACATAGTAGGGTTTGTCGTCCAGCCACTGTCCCTCATAGATTTCCTTGTAGGTCGGCTCGGGTCCTGGAATAAAGGCAAACGAGGCGATAATCTCCCCATCGGGCTCCACACACAGGTAACAATGTCCGTTGTTGATATCCTCAACGATGGTCTCCTCGCTGGGATAACCGTCAATCCACTGATTGACGTTGCCGCACGAGCGCATGATACCGCGCGCCTCGTCGATGAGCCGCATGATCACAGGCACATCGCCCATGGTTGCCTGTCTAAAAAACCGTTTTAGTTTCATCTGTCTGATTCTTTTGGGCAAATTTAGACAATTATTGGAAATTCTTCTTATTTTTGCGACAATAATCACATAAATAACTACTGACAACAATGGAATTAGTGCAAGCCATCAAGGAGCGCCACTCGGTGCGCAAGTATCTCGACCGTCCCATCGAGGCCGAAAAAGTCGCTGCAATCAAGCAGTTCATTGACGAGTGCAACCGCGAGAGCGGCCTACACTTGCAACTGGTGACCGAGGAACCGCTAGCGTTCTCGACAGGAATCTTCAGTTACGGACAGTTCTCGGGCGTGAAGAACTATATTGCCCTAGTCGCCCCAAAGGATGGCGATTACCGCGAATCTATCGGCTACCAAGGCGAGAAAATAGTTCTGTTCATGCAGACGCTAGGTCTCAACTCCTGCTGGGTAGGACTCACTTTCAAAAACATCAAGGACGCTTATAGCCTCAATCCAGGCGAGGAGTTGAAGTTTGTCATCGCCTGTGGTTATGGCGAGGACAATGGCGTGCAGCATCCCCAAAAGAAGCCTATCACCCATTATTATAACGACAAGCGGGGCACCAGCGGCCCTCTACCCGACTGGTTCATGCGTGGCATGGAGGCGGCATTGCTGGCTCCCACTGCTGTCAATCAGCAAAAGTTCCTGTTCTCGTTGCTGCCCGATGGCCGCGTCGATGCCAAAGCCAAGTTTGACTTCATCGGCTACTCCCACTACGACCTAGGCATCGTGAAATACCATTTTGAGGTCGCAGCAGGTAAGGAAAATTTCACCTGGGCATAACCAATAAGAGGGTTATGACTTGGTTTAGTGACCGCGCTAATTTACGGGAAAAACAACGTCGTTATTTCTTGATGCCGTCGCGTTGCATCATGGCGCCGATCGAGGGCTCGGCACCACGGAAACGCTTGTAAAGCGTCATGGGTGCCTCGGTGCCACCGCGTGAGAGGACATTGTCGAGCCAGGAACGCGCAGTATCACGGTTGAAGATGCCTTCCTCCTTGAACTTGGCAAAGGCATCACACTCGATCATTTCGGCCCACTTGTAGCCGTAATATCCTGCCGCATAGCCCCCTGAAAAGATGTGGGTGAAATGAGGCGACATGATACAACCCTCGACAGGCTCAAAGGCCTGCACATCCTTCACAGCATCGTATTCAAACCTGAAATCATCACCGTCATAGGGCTCGCTGATGCTGTGCCAGGCCATGTCGATGAAACCGAATCCCAACTGCCTCACGCACGCATAGGCCGCACCATACTGTGACGAGGCTATCAGCTTGTCGATCAACTCTTGGGGAACGGGGTCTCCCGTCTGATAATGACGCGCGAAACTGTCAAGGAATTCGCGCTCATAAACGTAATTCTCGTTGAACTGGGAAGGCACCTCGACAAAGTCGCGATAGACGTTAGTACCCGACAACGACTCATACTTGCAGCGTGTCAACAACTGATGCAAGCCATGCCCGAACTCGTGCATGAACGTCTCGACCTCACGCACGGTCAAGAGTGACGGTTTGCTCTCGGTGGGACGGGTGAAGTTCATCGTCAACGTCACCAGCGGCCGCACGTCATTGCCGTACTCATCAACATACTGCTCGCGGAAACTTGTCATCCATGCTCCACTCTGCTTGGTAGCACGCGGGAAGAAATCCAGATAAAGCATCCCGACAGCCTTGCCATCCTCATCGGTCACGTCATAGACCTTGACTTCGGGATGGAACACTTGGGCGTCATGATTAGGCACAAAACGTAGGCCATACATCCTCGTGGCAAAACCGAACACACCGCGCGTCACGCTGTCCAACTCAAAATAGGGCCTCAGCAGCTCGTCATTGATTTCGAACATCGAGTCCTTCTCTTTATTGCTAAAGTAACTATAGTCCCACGGCATGATTTCCACAGTCTTACCCTCAACTTGAGCAGCAAAATCAGCCAATCGCTGCATCTCGTTGCGTTCTACCGGCAGATAGGCGTCACGCAACTGGTGAAGCATGTCATAGACAGCAGCAGGCGTCTGGGCCATCGTGTGCTGCAACTTATAGTCGGCAAAGGTGTTAAAGCCCATTAAACGCGCAAGTTCCAAACGGGTGTTGGCAATCTCGCGCAAGATATCCAGATTGCAGTAGTCACCGCTGGTGCACTGGCTGTTGTACATCTTGTATAACCGCTCGCGCAGGTCACGGCGATCGCTGTACTTCATGAAGGGGATATAGCTGGGAGCATCCAACGTCACCAGCCAGGCATCATCGCGTCCCTTGTCACGGGCGGCCTGTTTAGCGGCATCCAGGGCACTCTCGGGCAATCCAGCCAAGTCGTCCTGGGTGAGCCACAATTCATATCGAGGCGTCTCCTTGAGTGCATTCTGGTCAAACTTCAAGGTCAGTTCGGTCAAGCGTTTGGATAGTTCACGATAGCGCTCACGATCAGCGCCTTGCAGGTTAGCACCGCTGCGCACAAAGCCATCGTAAGTCTCACGCATCAACATCTGGTCCTCGGCGTCATGCCTGTCAGCATCAAAGTGGTCATGGACATGCTTCACACGTTGCCACAACCGCTCGTTGAGCGTGATGCTATTGAAATGCTCGCTCAGCAAGGGAGCCATGCGGTTGCTCACGTCCATCAACGCATCGTCGGCGTTGGCCGACAACATGGGATAAAAAACGCCAAGCACACGGCCCAACATGGCGCCGGCACGCTCCAGAGCTACAATGGTATTCTCAAAGGTGGGCTCAGCCTCGTTCTCGACGATAGCCTTGACCTCGTTGTCATGTTCCTTGATACCCTGGCGGATGGCAGGCTCGTAATCGGCAGTGGTAATGCGGTCAAACGGTATCGCACCACCCGTCGTCCTGAACGGCCTGAAAAATATGTTGTTTTCGATCATTTCCTATTTATTAAATTTAATCCTTATTCCAACTCGACGACAGTAATGCCAGCGCCACCGAACTGCACATGCTCGTCACGATAGCTCTTCACACCGTTAACGCTGCCCAAATATTCACGGATGGCCACTTTCAAGGCTCCCGTGCCGGTTCCGTGCAGGATGCGAACGCGCTGGGCACTGAACTGGATGGCATCGTCAATAAAATAGGTTATCGCCTGCAGTGCCTCATCGGCCCTCATGCCGCGCACGTCGATGTCGGGCTTGAAGTTCAACTGGCGGGTGCGTATCTCATCGGTGGTCTTTCGGCTCAGCGATTCGGCTTTGGGCATCTTCTCCTTGCGCATGGTACGCTCCACCTTGTCGGCCTCGATGCGCGTCTTGATGTTGCCGAAGGCTACCAACGCATATTTCTCGTCGATGCTGATGAGCGTGCCCACGGTCGTTGTTCCCTTGAGCACCACGTTGTCACCCGACTTCAGAGGCCTGTCCTTGGCGTCTTGCTTGGGGGTGGTTTTCTTCTTCGGTGGCTTGCGATGTGCTTTATCTTTGGGTGTCAGGTCCTTGAGACGCTTGGGTTCAACGGGCTCCTCGGCATTGAGGCGCTGCTTGAATTCGTCTAGCTGGCGTCGCAGTTCCTTGGTGCGTTCTTTCTCGGCCTGTTGAGCGCGTATTTCCTTGATGGTGCGCTCAATCTGGGCATTACTGCCTTGCAGGATCTCTTGAGCCTCGTTACGGGCTTCATGGATAATCTGGCGATGCTCGACGCGAATGTTCTCCAATCGCTCGTCATAGTCAGCAATCATCTGGTCAAGACGTTTCTCCTTGACGCGGATGTCCTGGCGCTTGTTTTCCCAATACCGGCGGTCACGCACGATGTCGAGGAGATATTTGTCCATGTTGATGTAGTCACTGCCAACAATCTCGCTGGCTTTGTCGATGACTTGCTGAGGCAGACCCGTCTTGCGGGCGATCTCGATGGCAAACGAACTGCCTGGATAGCCCATCGACAGCTGGAACAACGGCTGCATGCGCTGACGGTCATAGAGCATCGCGCCGTTGACCACACCATCGGTCTCGTCAGCAAAATGCTTCAGGTTCTGGTAGTGGGTCGTGACAACACCCATCACCTGGTGCTCATTCAACTGCTCCAGGATTGACTGGGCAATGGCGCCGCCGATTTGGGGCTCGGTGCCGCTGCCCATCTCATCGATGAGGATGAGCGTCTCCTTGCCCCCCTTGGACAAAAACAGTTTCATGTTCTGCAAGTGGCTGCTATAGGTGCTCAAATCGTTCTCGATGCTCTGCTGGTCGCCGATATCGATAAAGATATCACGGAAGATGCCCATGTGAGAATTGTCACGCAATGTGGGCAACAGACCGCACTGCATCATGTACTGAACCACGCCGACCGTCTTGAGGCAAACCGACTTGCCACCCGCATTGGGCCCCGAAATGACCAAGATGCGGTCCTGCTTGTTCAGGCTGATGTTCAGCGGCACAACCTCCTTGCCCTGAGTCCGCAACGACAGCATCAGGGCGGGATGGATAGCAGTGTACCACTCAACCACCGGTTTGCGGTCGACATGGCACATCTGTGCTCCCACATCCTGCGCAAACAGAGCCTTGGAGCGGATAAAGTCCAATTGGCCTAACGTGTCAAGCACGCCAGCAAGCTCATCGAGGTGAGGACGTATCTGGTCAGTGACCTCGGTCAAGATGCGGATAATCTCTCGGGCAATCTCGGCCTCGGTCTCACGAATGCGGTTATTAGCCTCGACGATAGCGTCGGGCTCGATAAATACGGTCTTACCGGTTGCACTCTCGTCATGCACGATACCGTGCAATTTGCGCTTGTTCATGGCACTCACGGGCAATACCAGTCGGCCGTCACGCAACGACGGTTGCACATCGTTGTCGAGGATACCGTCCTGCTTACCTTGTGAGATGATTCGCCGCAGGGTGCCGTTGATGCTGCTTGTCACTCGGGCAATGGCCGTGCGCAACTCCTGCAAATGTGGTGATGCGGTGTCCTTGATGTTGCCTGCCTTGTCGAGCACATGCCCTATAGCGGCACTCAACTCGGGAAAAGCCTGCATTCCACTGGTCAATTCACGCAACCTGGGGTAAGGCACACTACCCTCGCTGTCAACGGCAAAGAAGCGAACCACTTGGCTTACCGTGCCCAGCAGACGCTGCAGGTCAAACAAGCGCTCGGCCGACAGGAACGTGCCAGGCGTTGACACCTCCTTGAGGACTACTCGCAGGTCAAAATAGTAACTGAGCGGGAATTCGCGACCCGTCTGGATGACCGACAGGAACTCGTTGGTCTCCTCGAGCCAACGCAGCACCTCGTCACGACGTGTCGAGAAGCGCAATCGAGGCACATTAGCAGCGCCCAGGGCACTGACGCAATGGCGCTCCAATTCACGCCTAACGGCATCAAAGCCTATCTTGTTCTCAAAAGATGAGGGATAAATCATAGCACAAAATTAGTGCAAGTTGAGAGCAGTACAAAATGAAAAAACAATTTTTTCTTTTTTTATAATGAAACACGCATACTTTTATATAAAATTACACAATTTTCTTCATTTTGAGAAAATGTAGTATATTTGCGGCACAGTTAATCGATTTAATCCCTTATTTAAATATTCATCAATCAAATCTTATCTGTCTGATTCTTGGAAAAACGGTATCCTCTTGATGGTTCAGCAGACCATCAAGAGGCACTTTTTATCACTATTGACTATTTTATTTGATCAAATCGCTTTCTTTTTAAAAAAAATGACTACATTTGCGTGTTATAACCGATATCATATAATTAACCTATATACATTTATAACTAACTCAAATTTATGAAGAAATTGTTTTTAGCATTGCTCGCTTCGGTCATCGCTATCAACGTCATGGCCGACGACAAGGTTGTCATTCCTGACAGCACCGGATTCAAGTTTACTGACACCAAGGTTATCCGCCACACCCCCGTCAAGGACCAGAACAAGTCCGGAACGTGCTGGTGTTACTCGACCAACTCATTCTTTGAGAACGAGATCCTGCGCCTCACCGGCAAGGAAGTTCACCTGAGTGAGGGATTCGTGGTTAACCACTGCTACTATGACAAGGCCATCAAGTACATCCGCATGGATGGCCAAACCAACTTTGCCGAGGGTGGCGCTGCCGAGGACGTTCCCTACGTTTGGCGCAAATACGGTATGGTGCCCAATGAGGTTTATACCGGCATGACCTATGAAGACAAGAAGTTTGACACCGGTGAGCTGACCTCACTGTTGAGTGGCTATGTAGGCACCATCAACAAGAACATGCGTCGCAAGCTCACTCCCGCATGGAAGGACGGTCTGAAGGGTATCCTCGACGGCTACATGGGCAAGATGCCCGAGACCTTCGTCTATGAGGGCAAGACCTGGACGCCCCAAACTTGGGCTGCCAGCCTGGGCCTGAACATGGATGATTATGTGCCCATCTGCTCGTTCACTCACCACCCCTTCTATCAGCCCTTCATCCTTGAGGTGGCCGACAACTGGCTGTGGTCAAGCTATCAGAACGTGCCCATCGACGAACTGCTGGAGATTGCCAACTATGCTATCGACAACGGCTACAGCATCGCTTGGGGTGCCGACGTGAGCGAGAAGGGATTCAAGTGGCGCAATGGTTACGCCATCCTTCCCGTGAAGAAGGACGTTCCCGATGCAGCAGGTACCGACATGGCTCGTTGGGCTCAGCTCAGCGATAAGGACCGTGAGGCCGAGCTCTGGGACATCAAGGGCCCGGTTAAGGAGCAATGGGTAACCCCTGAGGAGCGTCAGGAGATGTTTGACAACAAGGAGACCACCGACGACCACGGCATGGTTATCATGGGTAAGGCCGTTGACCAGGATGGCAACAAGTACTTCAAGGTTCAGAACAGCTGGGACACCAACCAACTGTATGAGGGCTACTTCTATTGCAGTGAGGCTTTCTTCCGCGCAAAGACTTTGAACATCCTCGTTCACAAGGATGCCATCCCCGCCAAGATTGCCAAGAAAATGGGTATTAAGAAGTAAAATTCTAAATTACGAATTACACGAATTCAACTAATGGTCTAACAGAATCAATTAGTGAGGTTCGTGTAATTCGTAGTTTTAATAAAAACTATAGACTTAAACATCAAGAACTGAAAAAATGAAAGCATTAAACACCGATAAGGCACCTGCTGCCATTGGACCATACAGCCAGGCCATCCGCACCGGTAACCTCGTTTTTGTATCGGGCCAGCTGCCCATCGACCCCGCTACTGGCGCCTTCCCTGAGGGAGGCATCAAGGAACAGACCAATCAGAGCCTGCTCAACGCCCGCGCCATCCTCCAGAGCGAGGGCCTGGACCTGTGCAACGTCGTTAAGACCACCGTGTTCCTGAGCGAAATTTCAAACTTCGGTCCTATGAACGAGGTCTATGCCGAGTTTTTCACGGCACCCTACCCCGCACGCTGCGCTTTCGCCGTTAAGGACCTGCCCAAGGGTGCTCTCGTCGAGATTGAACTCATTGCCGAGGCCTAATCCTCGTCACAATGATTCACACAACAGCGGCGGCCATCGTTAAGGATTGCCGCCGCTTGTCTCATTAATTTAGGGTATATTGAGCTATAAAAGAATAAGAGAATGAAGAAGATATCTGTATTAGTGTCAATGATGGCATGGTGGCTGGTAGTGAATGCCGCCATCGGCGAGCCTGTGGACTATGTCAACACACTGGTTGGCAGCCAATCTAGTTTCCAGTTATCAACAGGGAATACCTATCCCGCCATCGCCATGCCATGGGGTATGAACTTCTGGGTGCCGCAGACGGGCAAGAATGGCGACGGCTGGCAATATACCTATAATGCGACAAAGATAAGAGGATTCAAGCAGACGCATCAGCCCAGCCCGTGGATCAACGACTACGGCCAGTTCTCACTGATGCCGACCGTTGGGGAGCCGGTTTTCAATGAAGATGAACGCGCCAGCTGGTTCTCGCACAAGGCCGAGACGGCCACCCCTTATTATTATAAGGTCTATCTTGCCGACCACGACGTGACTGCCGAAGTGGTACCCACCGAGCGGGCCGCCATTCTGCGTTTCACCTTCCCCGAGACCGATGAGGCCAGTATTGTGGTTGACGCCTTTGACAAGGGGTCAGAAATCACCGTTCAACCCGAACAGCGCCGCATCATCGGCTACACTACACGCAATAGCGGCGGTGTGCCACAAGGCTTCAAGAATTATTTTGTCATCGAATTTGACAAACCGTTCGACAGATTTTATGCTGTGGAAGACAGCACATTGCTCTTGGGAGTAAGCCATAGTTCCTGCAACCATGCAGGGGCCATCGTGACATTCAAGACTCGCCGTGGTGAACAAGTCAATGCTCGTGTCGCATCATCATTCATCAGTGTTGACCAAGCAATCATCAATCTTCGTGAATTGGGCAACAATGATTTTGAAACCGTTAAGGAAACCGGGCGCAAGCGCTGGAACGAGGTGCTGGGCCGTATCCAAGTCGAGGACAATAACATCGACCACTTGCGCACGTTCTACTCGTGCCTCTACCGCTCGGTGCTGTTTCCCCGCAGTTTCTATGAGATTGATGCCAATGGCAGACCTGTCCATTACAGCCCCTACAACGGCCAGGTGTTGCCGGGCCGCTTGTTTACCGATACGGGATTCTGGGACACCTTCCGCAGTCTGTTTCCGCTGGTTGACCTGGTGTACCCCACGATGGGCGCATGGATGCAGGAAGGGCTGGTGAACACCTGGCTCGAGAGCGGTTTCCTGCCCGAATGGGCTAGTCCAGGCCACCGTGACTGCATGGTGGGCAACAACAGTGCGTCGATCGTTGCGGATGCTTACTTGAAGGGCCTGCGCGGCTATGACATCGACAAGTTGTGGGAGGCCGTCGTGCATGGCACCACGGCAGTGCATCCCAAAGTGAAATCCACTGGCAGATTGGGATATGAGTATTATAATGAGTTGGGCTATATCCCCTACGATGTGAACATCAACGAGAATGTGGCCAGGACGCTCGAGTATGCCTACGACGACTGGTGCATTTACCGACTGGGTAAAGCGTTGGGCAAGCCCGAGAATGAAATCAAGGCGTACCGGGAGCGTGCAATGAACTACCGAAACGTGTTTGACCCCGAGAGCAAACTCATGCGCGGCCGCAACAGCGACGGCACATTCCAGTCACCCTTCAGTCCGTTGAAGTGGGGCGATGCCTTCACCGAGGGCAACAGCTGGCATTACACCTGGAGCGTTTTCCACGACCCACAGGGATTGATTGACCTCATGGGAGGGAACGAGGCTTTCTGCCTGAAACTGGACTCGGTATTCAGTGTGCCGCCCGTGTTTGATGACAGTTACTATGGCTTCACCATCCACGAGATACGCGAGATGCAGATCATGAACATGGGCAACTATGCCCACGGCAACCAACCCATCCAGCACATGATTTACCTGTATAACTACGGCGGCCAGCCATGGAAGTCCCAGTACTGGATACACCAAGTGATGGACCGCCTCTACAGCGCGACGCCCGACGGTTATTGCGGTGACGAGGACAATGGGCAGACCTCGGCATGGTATGTTTTCTCGGCCCTTGGGTTTTACCCCGTGTGCCCCGGTAGCAACCAGTATGTCATCGGCTCTCCTTATTTCGACAAGGTGACGATGCATCTCGAGAACGGCAAGACTGTGACGCTCACTCGCGAGGACAAGGGATGCTACATCGACTCAATGACAGTTAACGGCAAGCGTTATTCCCGCAACTATCTGGACCACGAGACCTTGATAAACGGCTGCGACATTCACTTCAAAATGAATGAACAACCTAACCACAAGCGTGGCACATCGAAAAAAGACGCTCCCTACTCATTCTCCACTGCCAAGTAACAGCATTTCCAATAAACAAACAAGGCCGCTGCGCTCACGCGTGGCGACCTTGTAGCAAATAACATTTCTCCAAATTTATTAACTTTTAACTTGAATAGAATGATGTAAAGTTGGAAATCCTTAATCCTAATTTAAACTAATAGCCATTTATACTTGCAAATCCCATAAAATGAGACTTAAGAGTATTTCTTTTTCAATCTACAAAGTTACACAATAATTTTGGAATAACAAATTATTATCAAGAAAAAATCAACTAAATTAAGATATTTTTCATTATAATCATTTTTGAGGGCTCTAACCAGCTGGTTGAAGAGCCTTTTTAACCCTGGTCATGTGAGTAATGGAACCAGCTGCCACAAGAGTCTAACGACTCCAAACAAAGCTCAACAGCGATTCCATTATTCTACTTGACCAGAACGAATTCACAGGCAGTTGCGATAGATGGTCTCGATGTCCTGGGCGTTCAGGGGAACGAATCCGGGCAAGACGTCTCCATAACAGGCCTTGCGTGCCATTGTGGGAATGTGCTCATCGTTAATGCCCAGATCGGTCAACGTGCTCTTGAGCCCCAACGTATTGAATAAGAAGTCACTCGTCTTGTCTATTGCCTGTCGGGCAATCTCCATAGCTGGAAGATTGGGATCAATGCCGAAAACGTTCACGCCATACTGCACATACTTGCTCACGGTTTTCTCGCTCAGGCAGTAGTCCATCCAGCGCGGCGTCAGGATAGCGAGTCCCAGTCCGTGGGTGATGTCATAGTAAGCCGAGAGTTCGTGCTCCATCGGGTGACAGCTCCAAGCCTGACGCTTGCCGCCGTCGATAAAGCCGTTGATGGCCCACGACGAAGTCCACATCAGGTTGGCGCGGGCCTCATAATTCTCGGGTTCCTTGATGGCGACGGGGGCATACTTGATGATGGTCTTCATCATGCCCTCCATGAAGCAGTCGAGCATATACAGGTCCTGGTTCATGTTGAAATAGACCTCAAAGATGTGCGACAGCATGTCGGCAGCGCCGCAGGCCGTCTGATAAGCGTTAACGGTATAGGTTACCGTGGGATCCAGGAAGGAAACCTTGGGCAACAGGGTTGGTCTCTCGACGCGGCCAATCTTGTCGTTGGTCTCGGGGTTGCTGATCACACCACCGGCATCCATCTCGCTACCAGTCGCCGACAGGGTAAGTACGCTCAGAATAGGCAATGCCTCGGTGATAGGAGCCCATTTCTCATTGAAGAAGTCCCAGGGGTCATTGTCCACCTTGGCTCCAGCTGCCATGAACTTGGTGGCGTCGATGGTGGAACCACCACCCACAGCCAACAGCACATCGATGTTGTGTTCCTTGCACATCTGGGCACCTCGGCGCACGCTGTCGATGCGGGGGTTGGGCTCGATTCCTGAGAGCTCGAACAATTCCATTCCAGCCTTTTTGATCTCGGCAACGACAGCGTCATAGAGGCCTGAGCGCTTAATAGATCCGCCACCATAGGTGAGCAATACACGCTTTCCATACTTTGCAAGCTCCTCGTGGAGGTGTTGCAACTGATTCTCTCCAAAGTACACCTTTACAGGTATGTCATAAATAAAGTTGTTCATTGAATTATGGTTATTTAAAGTGAATTAATCCAGGTTTTCATTTCGTTCTCGCTCATATAGTTGAGGTTCTTGGGGTCAACCCAGTTGGTGCCAGGGGCCGATGGACGCAGATACTTCATCGTCTCGCCAGCACCGCTACCGCCTGAAGTGAAAAACGGAATCACGGTCTTGCCTGTGAAGTCATACTGCTCAAGGAACGTGTTGATGATTGTGGGGGCAATATACCACCAGATGGGATATCCCACAAACACAGTGTCGTACTGTTCCATGTTTTCTACTCTGCTGGCGACAGCCGGTCGACTAGACTTGTCCTGCATCTCGAGTGTCGAGCGGCTGGACTTGTCACGCCAGTTGAGGTCGGCGGGGCTGTAAGGAACCTCGGGAACAATTTCAAACAGGTCGGCATCGGCCACCTTGGCCAGCTTAGATGCCGCCTCCATCGTAGTACCCGTCGCACTGAAATATGCGACCAGTTTCTTGGATTTATTACTCATAGACTGATTCGATGTTTGTGCATTGCCAGCCATGACAGCCAGTGCCATGGCAGCGATGACGGTTATTAATAATCTTTTCTTCATTGATTAGAGGGTCAAAACTATATTGATTAAAGCGGTCACATCGCTGATGTTGACCTCGTGATCACCATTGATATCAACATGGGCTGGAAAAGCAGAGCCTTGATCATCCAGAATGTAGCCGATGAGGGCGGTCACATCACTGATGTTGACTTCGCCGTCGCCATTGATATCGCCTTCAAGAGTCTCAACCATTTCGAACCTGACTTCCACACTGCCCGAACCGAGGGCTTCGGCAAGTCCTGTGGGATTGTCAATAGCGCCAATGCGGGTGTACTTGTAGCTGGTGGCGAAAGTCTTGTAGAACAACACCACACATGATCTGCCATAGAGCATGATGTCGCCCGCATGAATCGTATCGGGTTTGAATTCATCTGTTGGCAAGTTATCGCCCAAGTAGTAATATTTCTCATTACCGTTAAGCTCGCTCATAGTCATCGTGAGGGGCAAGAGATCCTTTAAATAATCTGTAGTGGCATTATCGGCTAGCGAGGCCAAGAAAACCTTATCTCCAACAACTACACGCATCTTGTTGACCGAGGGTTCCTCGGTCAATTCAAAATCCAACGTCTCCAGCCAATTGGCCGCTGTTTCACCCATCGTGGCCCTGCCATTGTAATTGATGTGCAGTGGATTGCCCACAAAGTTAACCTCGGGCAAGCTGTTTTGAGCATCTACCACGACATTAGTGATGCCGCTGCTATAACTGGTCACAGCCAGTGCGACCTGCTTGCCTGCCAGTTTCCCAGCATGATTGTGCAGGAATGTGAGCATCGGGTTGGCCATCTTGCCGTTCCACAACGGGGTGCAGATGATGACGGCATCCCAGGCATCAAAACTCTCGACAGCGGTATTGATTTCAGGCCAAACACCGGCATTAATCTGGCTGCGCTCGTTGTTGGCGTAGCTGTAAGTCGTCTGGCTTTCGGGACGCGGGTAATTACCGTGATCCACCACTTCAAGAAGCTCACCGTTGCAACTGCCTGCAATGCCTTGGGCAAGCGACTGGGTAATGCCACTGTAAGAATAATAAACCACAAGTGTGCGCAGTTCGCTAGCACTCATTGCGCTGGCGACTGTTGCAAACTGAATCATCACAGCAATTAAAATCAATAAAAATCTTCTCATGACAGCAATTAAAAATTGAATATTAGTTCACGATGCAAAATTATGACCGTTCACAAGAAGTTCTAATACCTTTTTCACCGAAGAAATTACCAATATTTCAGTTTTTCCTACAGCACACTCAACACGCTACAGATCATTGCTCGGAGAGATTGCCCTCTTGAGCTTCAGAGGTTAACGATAACGTAGTTCTTAGTGCCGAGTCCTATTTTTTCGGCCCAGTCGATGGTGTGGGTGCCGTGACGGCTGTTGATGCGCTCAATCAGGGGGGAGTTGTCGTCACCGGGCTTGCCCTTGTGGTTGAACACCATCTGCACGCAAGCCCAATCGAGGGCCACAGGGTCGAGACTGGCCATGATTCCCATGTCCTTGAGAGCAGGAGCATCGGGAGAGCCATCACAGTCACAATCGACCAACATGTTGTTCATTACATTAATATATATCACACGACCACCCATATAGTTGTGCACAGCCTGGGCTGCGGCAGCCATCGACTCGAGGAAACCGTCCTGATTCTCGATGTGGCTCCATGCGTCATGAGCGTCATCGGTATAGCCGGCCGAATGGATATAGGCTTTGCCTGCAGTGCTGGCAACGCCAATCGAAGCGTTCTTCAACACACCGCCGTAGCCACCCATGGCATGGCCCTTGAAGTGTGCCAGATTGATCATCCAGTCATAATTGGCCAAGTGGTCACCCACGATGTCATACTTGATGTGACTGCGGTCCTTGACAGGAATGCGCATCTGGCCAAACTCGTCCATGATGTCCACGGCAAAGATGGAGTCAAAGCCGTGCTCATGGATGGTCTGCCAGTGCTTGCTGACGTCCTGACGGCTGCCACCATAGGCAGTGCAGCACTCCACGATTGTGCCGTTCACCTCCTCAACCAGGTTGCGGATGAACGTGGGTTTCAGGTAATGGTTGTTGCCGGCCTCACCGGTGCTGATCTTGACAGCCACACGTCCTGTGGGCTCGACACCCAGGGCCTTGTAAATCTTGACGAGTGACTCAGGTGAGATTTCGCTGGTATAATACACTGTGCTTTGCGCACTAGCCGTGGCAGCCATCATTGTGAAGGCTATGGCCATTAAGAAATTGATTGTTGTTTTCATTGTCTTTAAATTGGTTTTTATCCAGGCACAAAAATAGTCATTTTTTTACAAATTATGATTACCTTTTTTACTGAACTTTTTACCTAATCGCCCTGCTATCATCTCGAGACAATAAAAACACAGCGTGAAATCAAAGTTTAGCCAATATTTTTCACAAATACCCATATGGAGTTGATGAGCAGCCTTTATCAACATTGCCAAAAGTCGGTAAATCGAAAACCATCACATCAAAAAAGCATTTTTTTAGCATATTTCTTGGTCAATTATCAAATTGTGCATAATTTTGGCAACTAATTAACATTTAGATATCAAAATCCTTTTTTAACGTTATTATGAACATTAAGAATCTTTTTAGTGCATGTCTGCTTGCCGTGTTCAGCATGTTCAGCATGAATTTGTGGGCAAGTAACATCGATGCCACGGCCGCACGCGCCGCAGCAAGTCAATTCATCAAACAACACGCGACCCGAGCCTCAGGCTCATTCAGGGCCAGTGCCGCCAATGCCGAGCTCAATCTTGCATTTGCTAAAGCGTCGACGGCTGTAGAAGGCGCCAATGCCTATTATGCCTTTAACATCAACGGTGGTGGTTTCATCATCATCGCAGGTGAGGACAGGGCAACCCAAGTACTGGGCTACAGTGACAAGGGCCTGCTTAACGCCAACAACCTCCCCTGCAACCTCAAGGCTCTGCTCGACAGCTATCAGCGCGAGATAGAGTATCTGCAGAGCTATGAGGGCGACGATCTGATCCCCATTGCCCTTTCTTCACAAAAAGTCACAGTCGGTGTTGACCCGCTCATCAAGACCAACTGGGGTCAGGAAATGCCTTATTACCTGCAATGCCCGCTTTATCAGGGCGAATACTGTGTCGTGGGATGTGTTGCCACCGCTATGGCCCAGGTCATGAAATACTGGAGATATCCCGAGAGCAGCGCTGCCATATCAGGCTTCTATAGCTACGGTTACGGTAATGTATCGGCCCTACCCGCCACCACATTTAACTACAGCCTGATGCTCAAATCCTACTGCCACTGGGATTGGGACAACAGCGAGTTGATTCAAGATACTTATACCCAAGCCCAAGCCCAGGAAGTTGCCAAGTTATCGCGCTATTGCGGTCAAGCCGTTGAAATGCAATACAGCCCGGAGGGCAGCGGTGCCTATTCCTCTGACCAGTTATCTGCAATGAAGAAATTCGGTTATCGCTCGACCGCTAAGCTTGTTCAGAAGAGCGGCTGGTGGGGAAGCAATTACACAACAGCCCAATGGGAAGCCTTGATGAAGACCGAGTTGAACGCCGGTCGTCCCATCCTCTATTCCGCTGACGACCCCTCGGCTGGTGGCCATGCCTTTATCTGCGACGGCTATAACGACGAGGGCAAGTTCCACTACAACTTCGGCTGGTATGGCACCTGCGATGGCTGGTATGTTTCCACCGCGTTGAACATGACGCATCGCGACGGCGATTACCTTAGCTTCAGTTCAGGCCACGAGATGCTTACCGGTGTTGAGCCTCCCGAGGGTTGGGTAAATCTTCTCATTGGAGATGTGAACAAAGACGGCAATGTGGCAATTGACGATATCACAGCCCTCATCGACTACGTGCTGACACAAGACGCTACTGGCATTGATCTTGAAGCAGCCGACATGGATGAGAACGGCAGTGTAGATATAGCTGATGCTACTGCATTGATCGATTATCTGCTGAATAACAACTAATCAGCACCATTTTTAATATCCTTGAGGTGTGGCCCTAGTTGATAGGTGCCACACCTCAAGTTTTTAACATATTCCAGTAAAACCGTTCTGAATGATTAATTCTAGTAGCCATCATGGAAATCTTCGCATGAAATTGCAGAATTTCTTGCCGAACATCAATTGATTAAAAAAAAATGCTTACCTTTGAGCGCACTTTCATTAAGATACTATTCAAGGATACTACTAACATTATAAACCCAATTACAACAATGATGAAAATTGAACGTATCATGAGTTCGATGGCATTGGCTGCCTTTGCCGTCATGTCTATGAATGTCCATGCAGCTACCGTCGATGTGAACGACGCCCGCATGGCTGCTAGTAACTTCCTCAAGCAGAAAGCCCGTACTCAAGCCACCTTTAAGGCTCCCGCTGTGGCTGATGTGAAGCTGGCTCATGCCGAGGCCTCCAAGGTCGAGGGCAATGCCTACTATGTGTTTAACATTGATGGTGGCGGTTGGGTCATCGTCGCTGGTGATGATTGTGCCAAGCAGGTACTTGCCTATGGCAACATGGGTAACATCGACATGGACAACATGCCCGGCAATATGAAGGCTTATCTGAACATGCTCAAGGGTCAGATTGAAACCGCTCAGGCCTACAAGGGCAAAACCGTTCCAGTGAAAACAACAAAGCGCTCAACCCCTATCGAGCCAATGCTGAAGAGCAACTGGGGACAAGGTGAACCATGGAACCGCCTGTGTCCGACGAACGCCTCTGGAGAACGCACTTCGGTGGGTTGTGCCCCCCTTGCCATGGCACAAGTCATGAACTACTGGAAATACCCGAGTGAAGTATCGGATCTCCCGGGCTACCCAGGTAACTACACCAGTCTGCCCGCCACCACATTTAACTATGACCTAATTCTTGACCAATACCGCTACTACGATCCCGTGACTGGTAACCCTATTATTGTAGACTATACCGAAGATCAGGCCAATGAAGTTGCCAAGTTGAGCCGCTACTGCGGACAAGCCTGCAAATCTCGCTATGGAAATAGCGGCACAAGCACAGGCAGTTATTCTTATGATCAGCGAGACGCTTTCAAAACCTTTGGTTACAATGAGAACTTGCAATTGATTGGCAAAGATTCATTCTACTACACCGATAATTCTAACGATTATACCATTGATCAATGGTGTGAACTGATATGCACCGAGCTTGAAGCTGGACATCCCATCCCCTACCATGACGTCTGGGAAGGTCATGCTTGGGTGCTTGATGGTGTTGATGCCGAGGGTAAATTCCACATGAACTGGGGTTTCAACGGCAAGTTTGACGGCTGGTATGAAATCGACGCCTTGACTTTCCATCCTTATGGTGACGATGAGATTTGGGATTTCAGCCAGAGCAGTAACAGCGGAAATCAGATGGTTATCGGTTGCTACCCCTATGACGGCTATGTAATTCCCGGTGACGAGCCCTCCTATGAGCGTGGTGATGTCAACCATGATAATTCTGTTGACTTGCGCGACGTGACCGCCCTGATCGACGCAATTCTCAATGAAGGTGAACTGCCCATTGAAGCCGACTGCAACCTGGATCAGAGCATCAATATCGGCGATGCTACCGCTCTTATCGACTATGTGTTAAGCGGAGTTTGGTAATCCGTTGATAACCACAGCAATTACAGGCAGGAGCCACATCGCTGGTTCCTGCTGTTTTTATATCCCATTGTAATAGCAAGACAGACAAAACAAACTAAAAAAAAGTAAATTGGCAGCATTTTCACAAATTAATTGTATCTTTGCAGGTTAGACAAGACACAATGAGATTATGACAACAAGCAACCTCATTCGATTCATCTGCATCCTGCTCCTGTGGGTGGCGCTGTGCTGGATTTTGCTCTCCAGGGCAGCACGCATCGACTTCATGGTGATATTTACCATCGTGGCGTCAGGAATCATCGTTTTTGTCCCTCTCTACAAGAAATATGTGAGAAAAAAAGACTGAACCATGACAACAATACCATATATACAACAACACTGCCCGCTGCTAGCCACCATCGACAGCCCAGCCGACCTGAGGAAACTTGCCATCGACAAGTTGCCCCAAGTGTGTGACGAGCTGCGACAATACATGATCCACGAACTCTCGAGCAATCCCGGTCATTTTGCATCGAGCATGGGAGCCGTTGAGATTGTGGTGGCATTGCACTACGTGTTTAACACACCCGACGACCGCTTGGTGTGGGATGTGGGCCATCAGGCCTATGCCCACAAGATCCTGACCGGGCGCCGCGACCAGTTTGACGACAACCGCAAGCTGGACGGCCTGAGCGGTTTCCCCAATCCCGATGAGAGCGAGTATGACACATTCACCGCCGGACACGCTTCCAACTCCATCTCGGCAGCACTGGGTATGGCCATTGCCGCTGAGTTGCAGCATAACAACGACCGCAAGGTGGTCGCCATCATCGGCGATGCCAGCATAAGCGGCGGTCTGGCCTTTGAGGGAATCAATAATGCAGCCACCAACCCCAATAACCTGATTATCGTCCTCAACGACAACGACATGGCGATCGACGCCAACGTGGGAGCCTTGAGTTCCTACATGAGTGACCTGCACACGTCGCGCCGCTATAACAAGGTTCGTTACAAGATTTATCAGTTCCTGCGCCGCCACAACTTCATCAATGATAACCGCAAGGGGCTGATCATGCGCTTCAGCAACGCATTGAAGTCGCTGTTCTCAGGCCAACAGAACATCTTTGAGGGTCTGAATATCCGTTACTTCGGCCTGTATGACGGGCATGATGTGAAGCGCTTGGTGAAAATCTTCAGTGAAATCAAGGACATGACAGGTCCCAAGCTCATCCACCTGCGCACAGTCAAGGGCAAGGGTTTTGCCCCTGCCGAGGCCGATCCCGCCACATGGCACGCTCCCGGCAAGTTTGACGAGGAGACGGGCGAGCGCGTCAAGGGAGGCAAAAGCGGCCCCATCAAGTATCAGGACGTCTTCGGCAAGACGCTTGTAGAGCTTGCCCAGAAAAACGATAAGATTGTAGGCATCACCGCTGCAATGCCCAGCGGCACTTCAATGTCGATGATGCTCGAGGCGATGCCCACTCGGGCATTTGACGTGGGCATCAGCGAGGGGCACGCCGTGACGTTTGCAGGCGGACTCGCCAAGGATGGCATGCACCCCTTCTGCGCCATCTACAGCACATTCCTGCAACGCGGCTATGACTCCATCATCCATGATGTGGCCATCCAGGGCCTGCCTGTAACCTTCTGCATCGACCGCGGCGGCATCGTCGGCGAGGACGGTGTGACGCACCATGGCCTGTTTGACCTGGCTTACCTGCGTTGCATCCCGGGCATGACCGTGGCATCGCCCATCAACGAGCATGACCTGCGCAACCTCATGTTCACCGCACAGCAAGAAGGCATGGGCCCCTTTGCCATCCGCTATCCGCGCGGCAAGGGCGTCATTGCCGACTGGCACAACGAGATGCAGGCATTGACCGTGGGTCAAGGCCGCTGCATGAGCGAGGGCGAGGGTGTGGCAGTGCTTAGCATCGGCCACATCGGTAACGAGGTCATCGAGGTCGTTGAGCGTTTGGCCCAGCAAGGCGTCAAGGTGGGACACTATGACATGATTTTCCTCAAGCCCATCGATGCGAAAATCCTTGAGGAGGTCACCAGCCGTTACCACAGCATCATAACCATCGAGGACGGCACCGTCGTCGGCGGGCTGGGCTCGGCAGTAGCCGAGTGGCTGACGCAGCACGACTGCAAGACGCACCTTCGCATGCTGGGTGTGCAGGATGAGTTTGTGCACCAAGGCACAGTCGCCGAACTCTATGAGCGATGCGGAATGGATGCCCACTCGCTTGAAAAAGCCATCCTTGAACTAGTTAAGAATTAACAGTAAAGAGTAAACCGATATGAGAATCGTTATTGCCGGCGCAGGAGAAGTCGGGACCCATCTGGCCAAGATGCTCAGCAACGAGGAGCAGGACATCATCGTCATGGACGTTGATAACAACAAGCTCATGCCGCTCGAGAACTATAACCTGCTCACACATCAGGGCAGCGCTATCTCGTTCAGCGACCTGAACGCCATCAAGACGGGATCTTGTGACCTGTTTATCGCCGTCACCAAGAGTGAGGCACGCAACATCCTGGCATGCTCCATGGCCAAGCGGCTGGGTGCAAAAAAGACGGTAGCCCGCATCGACAATGACGAGTTCTTTAACGAGAACTGGCGTTCGCACATCTCCTCGTTAGGCATTGACCACCTCATCTACCCCGAGATGCTGGCAGCCAAGGAAATCGCCAGCGCCCTCAAGCGCACATGGGCCAGGAACTGGTTTGAGCTATTCGATGGCGAGCTGATTGTCGTTGGCGTGAAAATCCGTTCCAACGCATCCATCGTTAACCAGATGCTCAAGGACGTTGCCAACATCAGCCACTTCCTTCATGTGTCGGCTATCAAGCGCAACCGCGAGATTATCATCCCGCGCGGTGACGACCGCGTGCTGGAGAACGACATCGTTTACATCGCCACCACCCGTGACCACATTGACGAGGTGCGAGAGGTGTGCGGCAAGGTTCAGACTCCCGTTGACAACGTGCTCATCGTGGGCGGCAACGACATCGCTGAGCAATTGATCAAGAAACTGGGCAAGAGCGTGGACATCAAGATCATCGAGGAGGACATGCAGCGCTGCGACGAACTGTCTCAACGCTACCCCAACTGCAAGATTGTGCAGGGCGACTTCCGCGACTCGGAATTGAGTGAGGAAGAGAGCGTGAGCTACTATGACTCGTTTATCGGGCTGGGTGAAAACAGCGCCGTGAACATGATGGAGTGTATGATTGCCAAGACCAATGGTGTGCCCAAGACCATCGCACAAGTCGAAGACATCCAGTTCATCAACGAGGCCGAAGCCCTTAACATCGGCACTATCGTCAACAAGAAACTGCTGGCGTCGAGCCGCATATACCAAATCATGATTGATGCCGACGAGGACAATGCCCGTTGCCTCGCCCTTGCCGATGCCGAGGTGGCTGAAGTGATCGTTGAGAAGGGTGACCGCGTGACCCGCGCTCCCGTCAAGGACCTGAAGTTGAGCCGGGACTTCACTATCGCCGGTCTCGTGCGCAATGGCAAGGGTCAACTCGTTGACGGCAATACGCAAATCCAGGCTGGCGACCATGTTGTGGTATTCTGCTTGCAAGGTGCTATCCACAAACTTGATAAATATTTCTCATAATGCCTAGACTCGCCAATCAACATATCAATTTTGCCATTGTGCTGCGCATGCAAGGCTGGCTCTTGCTCATTGAAGCCGCCTTCATGATGTTGCCGCTGGCAGTGTCCTGGTATTTTGATGAGGTGACGTCGTTGTGGGCCTTTATCTACAGCACGTTGATCACAGCAACTGCTGGGGTTTGCATGGCCTTTGGCATCAAGCCGCGCAGCAAGGCGATGAACAAGCGCGAGGGATTGATGCTCACGGCCATCGTCTGGGTATTCTTCTCGCTGTTCGGCATGCTGCCCTACTTGTTCTCGGAAACGTTCAACAACGTGACCGACGCTTTCTTTGAGACCATGGCGGGTTTCACCACCACGGGCTCTAGCGTTATCCGCTATGTGGAGGAAATACCTCATGGTGTGCTGTTCTGGCGTGCTATGACCCAATGGATCGGCGGCATGGGAATCATCCTGTTCACCCTTGCAGTCATCCCCATGCTGAACCAAAAGGGGGGAATTGCCCTGTTTAATTCTGAAGTGACTGGCATCACCCACGAGCGCCTGCGCCCGCGCATTAGCCAAACCGCCAAGGACCTGTGGCTCATCTACATAGCCTTGACTGCGGTGTTGACCGTGCTACTCTATGTCGGGCCCATGAACTGGTTTGACGCGGTGTGCCATGCGATGACAACGACCTCGACCGGCGGCTATTCGACCAAGAACATCGGTCTAGACTACTGGCAATCCAGTTATGTGTTCATTGTGGTCATCATCTTCATGTTTATCGGCGGTATCAGTTTCTCGATTATCGCTGCCACCATTCACGGCAATTTCAAGCGCATCAAGCACAACAACACCCTGCGCTGGTACTGCATGACAACACTGATTACCACACTAGGCATCTTCTTCTATATGATTTATATGGGGTTCCTGGAAGAACATGGAGACCGGTTTATTTACAGTGCCTTTGACACATTATCGGCCATCACTTCTACGGGCTTCTCGACGTTTGACTACGAGAACAGTGGCGAGTTTGTCACCGTTGTGCTGATGGTGATGATGTTCTTTGGTGGCATGGCTGGCTCCACCTCGGGTGGTGCCAAGCTTGACCGACTTATCGTCCTGCTCAAGGCGACAGCCAATGAATTCTACCGCGTACTGCACACCAACTCGGTGCGTTCGGTGCACATCGACGGCAAACCGGTGCCCAACCATGTCGTAAACAAGGTCTATACCTTCTTCACCGTTTACATTCTCATCATCATGGTGGTGGCGCTGTACCTCACATTCTTCGGGCTACCGGTGTTTGATGCGATGTACACCTCCATGTCGGCCATCAGCAACGTGGGCATTGGACATGGGGTGACGGGGTCCAACGGTTCATGGGTAGCCCTGCATCCCGGAGTCAAGTGGGTACTGGCTTTTGAAATGATGGTAGGCCGTCTGGAGCTTTTCACCGTCCTGGTCATATTCACCCGCTCCTTCTGGAAAAAAGACTAGCCTTTTATCGTTTTTTAAACCACGTGTTTCATTAATTTCACTAATTTTTGTGAGGTTGAAAAAAAAGTGTTTGGTTTGCGTTTGTAAATCAATTTTATTTTGTAACTTTACAGCCCCAAATTTATAAGGATAGCAACATGAGCAAAAGTCAAAGCAACCACAATAAGAAAATAAGTGAAAATCAGGGCTATTACGGGCCCGACATCAGCGGTGTACAACGTTCAGAAGACTACCGCAAGAAGCGGGAAGTCGAGGAGGCCATAGACAACGAGAAAGTGACCAAATGGCAACGCGTCAAGGCCTTTTTCCAGAATGGCCAAATCCGTCTGGGCGCTGGATGCATCATGCTGTTGACCGGTATCTACCTGCTGATCTCGTTCCTGTCCTACTTCCTGTCGGCAGGCATGAGTGACCAGAACCGCATCACCAACTACTCGATGATCGAAAATGCCCAGGTGCCTGACCAGATACGCAATGCTGGAGCTGCAGTCGGCGCATCGTTGAGCGACTTTTTCATCGCCAGTGGTGTGGGCGTTGCTGCTTTTATTATCGTTGTGTGGTTCTTGACACTTGGCATGAGGCTCGTGCGCAAGGGCAAGAAGGTGCACTTCTTCTCTTACACATTTGTGTGCCTGTTCAGCATCTTCACCTTCTCGATGATGGTGGGTGCCGCTACCTATTTCATGAAGCCCATCACCTTCTTCCCGTTGGGAGGCTACTTTGGCTTCTACGCCAACAAGTGGTTATTGGGCCTTGTCGGCATGTACGGCATGATAGCGGTGAACCTTGTCATTTTCATGTTGTGGTTATTCCTCACCTACCAGACTTTTGCAGCCATCTACAAGCAGTTGCAGATTGAACTCGAGAAGAAGCGCAACCGCAACAAGGAACAGGCCGAATCGGTCGTGAGTCAGCCCGGAGAATCAACCTTCCTGGGCGGCGAGCAGCGTGTGACCCGCTCATCGGCTCCTGACGCTGCCGACGAGCCAGCGAAATCGCCTTTGGCAGGACGAATGCGTAAAACCAAGACCAAGTCCCCGAACAACAGTCTTGACAACGGACAGACCGCCCACCTGAAGCCCATCACTGCCAGCACCGACGTGAGCAACCCTCACGACCCAACCGGCGAATACCGTCACTACCGCTTCCCCACCCTGGATCTGTTGCAGGACATCCGCATGAATCCCAACAGCGTGGACAAGCAGGAGCAGGACGAAAACAAGGAGCGCATCCGCGACACCTTGAGCAAATATGGCATCGAAATCAAGGAAATCATGGTACACGTGGGTCCCACGGTGACCCTGTTTGAAATTGTGCCACAGGACGGTGTGCGCGTCAACAAGATCCGCGGCCTTGAGGATGATATCGCCTTGAGCCTCGCGGCACTGGGCATCCGCATCATCGCGCCCATGCCCGGCAAGGGAACCATCGGTATCGAGGTGCCCAACCGCGACCCGCAGGTCGTTCCCATGCGCGAGGTGCTGGGCTCGAAGGCCTTCCAGGAGAGCCGCGCCAAGCTGCCCATGTGCTTGGGGTGCACAGTAAGCAATGAAGTGTTTATCGCCGACCTGACCAAGATGCCCCACTTGCTGGTAGCAGGTGCAACCGGTAAAGGTAAATCGGTGGGCCTGAACGCCATCATCACGTCACTGCTCTACAAGAAAGGCCCATCGGAGCTGAAATTCGTTCTTGTCGATCCCAAGCGCGTCGAGTTCAGCGTATATGCCGACCTTGAGAAATACTACTTTGCCAAAGCGCCAGGTGAGGACAAGGCCATCATCACCGACACCGACCGTGTCATCAAGACGCTCAACTGCCTCGTTCAGGAGATGGAAAACCGTTACAGGGTGTTTGAGGAAGTGAGGGTGCGCAACGTGAGTGACTATAACGAGATGTGGCGCCGCGAGTTGCGCGAAGTGCGTGACGAGCATGGTGAGAAGAAATACCATTATATGCCCTATATCGTGGGTATTATCGACGAGTTCAGCGACATGATCATGACCGCCGGTAAGGAAGTGGAGACACCGCTGGTGCGTATCGCACAGAAAGCGCGTGCCGTCGGCATCCACATGATTATCGCCACACAGCGCCCGTCATCCAAGGTCATCACCGGCCTGATCAAGGGTAACTTCCCTGGCCGAATCGCCTTTGCCGTGGCTCAGCGTATCGATAGCCAAATCATCATTGACCGCACAGGAGCTCAACAACTCATCGGCCGTGGCGACATGCTGTTCCAGATTGATGGCGAGTTGACCCGCCTGCAGTGCCCGTTTGTCGATACACCTGACATTGTACGCATCTGCGACTTCATCAAGGAGCAGGAGGACAAGGACCGCGACATCAGTCACGAGGAGCCCTACATGTTGCCCGAGTACGTCGGCAAGGACGAGGGCGGAAGCAGCGATGCCAATGTGGGCAACGTCAAGGAACGTGACCCGCTGTTTGAGGAGGCTGTGAGGTTCATTGTCATGGGCAATACCGCCAGCACATCGTCGCTGCAACGTCGCTACGAGATCGGGTATAACCGCGCCGGCCGCCTGATGGACCAGATGGAGCACGCGGGCATCGTTGGTCCCGCGCAGGGCAGCAAGCCCCGCCAAGTCCTCGTCAGCCCGATGGATATCGATCAATTGTTCAATTGATAGTTGGCATCATTTTTGCTGCAAGGATTAGATGTACTCATATCTTAGTTAACGATGAAGAGGATTTTTATCATTATCATCACGGCGCTGGTGGCTATTGTGGCATTGGCCCAGAGCCCTAGTGCTATGCTCGACAAATGCATTGCTGCCACCAATGCCGGTGGTGGTGTCACGGCAAATTACAGCATCACATCGGACCAAGGCACGAGCAATGGTACGATTGCCATGCAGGGCAACCAGTTCCGCATCATCTCACCCGAGGCCAAATGCTGGTATGACGGCAAGACGCAGTGGTCATGGTCGCCTGTAACCGACGAGGTCAACATCACGTCGCCAACGCCCGACGAATTGCAGATGACCAATCCCATCGCCGCAGCCAACCACTTCAAGGCCAACTTCAACATGAAGCGGGCCAAGGCCAAAACGGCCAATACTTATGTTATCAAATTCACACCCAAGAAAAAAGACAACATCAAGACACTGTGGCTCTACTTCGACGAGAAAACGTCGCTGTTGCGCACGGCTCGATTCGAGATGAACGACAAGTCGGTCTATACGATAAGAATCACCAATTACAAACACAAGTCGTTATCGGCACCGACATTTACATTCGACAAGTCACAGGTTCCCACCGGCACGCAGGTCGTGGATTTGAGATAAGTGTTTAGAGTTAATAGATAATAGTTAGATCCTTGATCAAGAACAAATTAACTATTAACTAATCGCTATAAAGAAATGATTCAATACTTTATTGGTCCCGCAGTAGGTGCTGCCATTGGCTACATTACCAATGACATCGCTATACGCATGTTGTTCAGGCCCCACCAAGCCAAATACTTCATGGGCATACACATCCCATTCACGCCTGGCATCATTCCTAAAGAGAAAAGCCGTATTGCTGCCTCAATCGGCAAGGCCGTGAGCGAGAACCTGATGAATCGCGAGGTGCTGGAAAAGAGCCTCTTGAGTGATGACATGCTCGCTAAAATAAGCAATGCCATCGACGAGTTTGTCTCCACCCAGAGCCAAAACGATGAGACCATCGAGCAGTTTGCACGACATTACCTGCCCCAAGAGGACATCGACGCCATGCGCGAGGATGTGACTGGAGGTGTTGTCAAGATGCTTACCAGCAAACTCGAGGACAGCCATCTGGGTGAGAGCATTGCCCGCATGGCGACCGAACATGTCATGAATAAGACGCGCAACAGTTTGGCGGGTCGCTTTGGTGCCGACATGTTGTTACAGCCTGTGGCACAACTTGTTGAAGGATTTCTCGCCAAGCACATCAACGAAATCCTTCAAAACAATTCACGCCAGATGGTAGAGGACCTTGTCAAGGAGGAGTCAGATCACCTCACCAGCATGACCATGAGCGAACTCATTGGAAACCACGATGACCAGGTGGCACAAGCACGCAACGGCATCTTGAACGCTTATCGTGTCATCATCATCGAGCACCTGCCCCGCATCCTGCAGGACATCGACATCAGCACCATCATCGAGCAACGCATCAACGAGATGGACATGGAGGAGGCCGAAGCTATCATCCTGGACGTGATGAAAAAAGAGCTCCGCGCCATTGTGTGGCTCGGAGCCCTGTTGGGTTGCATCATGGGCACCATTAATGCCCTGATTTAAAAGTCATTTAGATTTTACTCCACTTCCCATGTGTCACCTGACATGATCACGTCATGCAGGCAGGTGAAGCCATGCTTTGCCTTGGCTTCCTCGACCTGTTCAGCTACAGCGATCTCATAGGTTGGAGCCTCCACAGCACGGATGACACCCAGTGCCACAGGAAGGTCGGTTCCGTCCATCTTGGCCAGCATCTGATGCAGGAAGTTGCTCTCGCAATGAGCATCGTGTACGAGCACGTCATCGATAGTGTAGCCGTCCTCACCGATGGTCACCGCCTTGAGGCCAAAGCCATCCTGTACAAGTCCGCGGTTATTATCCTTACCGAAGATCATCTTCTCGCCATGCACGAGGTGGATGGTCCGGTCGGCACGATTCTCACGGTCAGTGATATAGTTGTGGATACCATTGTTAAAAATCATACAGTTCTGCAGTATCTCAACGACCGAGCAACCCTTGTGCTCGGCGGCAGCCATCATCACTTCCTGGCTGATATCAAGTGCCACATCAAGGCTACGGGCAAAGAAAGTGCCACGTGCGCCAAAGGTCAATTCGGCAGGCACAAAGGGATCCTCAACCGTGCCATAAGGCGATGACTTGGACTTGAAGCCACGTGCACTCGTGGGTGAGAACTGTCCCTTGGTCAAGCCGTAGATGCGGTTATTCAACATAAGCAGGTTCACGTCGATGTTGCGACGAACCTCGTGGATAAAGTGGTTGCCACCGATGGCCAAGCAGTCGCCATCACCCGACACCTGCCAAACAGTCATATCGGGGTTAGCGGTCTTGAAACCGGTAGCCACCGCACCACCGCGGCCGTGTATGGTATGGAACGCGTAGGTCTTGGTATAGTAAGGCAGACGCGAACTGCAACCGATACCTGAAATCACAGCGGTCTTCTCGGGCGGAATGCCCAGATGAGCCATTGACTTGAGCAGTACATTGAGCACGGCGTGGTCACCACAACCGGGACACCAGCGCACGGGCTGGTTATTCTTGTAATCCAAAGGCTTATAAGCCATTTCTTGGTTCTTATTCTCTTCCATTACAATTCCTCCTCCATCATGATGTTTTTAACTCCGTCAACAATTTCCTGTACCAGGAAAGGTTGTCCCTGCACCTTGTTGATATGGCAGATGTTCAGGTTAGGTATCTTGCTCTGCAGGTAGCTTGCCAGTTGACCGGTATTGAGTTCGGCAACAATCACGGTCTTGAAGCGACTGAGCAACTCAGCCGTGTTCTTGGGCAAGGGGTTGATGTAGCGGATGTAGGTCATCGCAATCCTGAAGCCCTCATCGTTCAAGCGGTTAACGGCATCGAGGATATGGCCATAGGTACTACCCCATCCCAAGATAATCGTATCGGCACCTGAGTCACCCTTCAGTTTGAGCTCAGGAATGTCGTTGGCCACATTAGCAATCTTCATGCGACGAGTCTCAACCATGTGGGCGTGGTTGATGGGATCGTTACTGAGGACGCCCAGGTTATAGTCCTTCTCCAGTCCACCAACAACGTGCTCCAGACCGGGAGTGCCGGGGATTGCCCAGTAGCGGATGCCCAGGGCGTTGCGCATGAACGGTGTCCAAGTGGGCTTCAATGCCTCTGGAACATAGTTGGGCTTAATAACGGGATACTCACCCTCCTCGGGTACGCGCCAAGCCGATGAACCATTGGCAATAAACGCGTCGGTCAACAAAATGACCGGAGTCATGTGCTCTATAGCGATGCGGGCAGCTTGGAATGCCATCTTGAAGCAGTCGGTGGGCGAAGCGGCAGCCATTACCACGAGGGGGCTCTCACCGCTACGGCCATAGAGTGCCTGATTGAGGTCGGTCTGCTCGGTTTTAGTGGGCAGTCCAGTCGAGGGGCCACCACGCTGCACGTCTACGAGGACGAGAGGCAACTCGGCCATCACAGCCAGACCCAAAGCCTCACTCTTGAGCGCCAAGCCAGGACCCGAAGTCGTTGTCACTGCAAGATGTCCGGCAAAGGCGGCTCCGATAGCTGAACAGATGCCACCGATCTCATCTTCCATCTGGATTGCCTTTACGCCCAAATCGCGGCGCTTGGCCAGCTCATGCAGGATATCGGTAGCGGGAGTTATGGGATAAGAACCAAGGAACAAGGGACGTCCGCTCATCTCGGAGGCCATGATCAGACCCCAAGCGGTAGCCTTGTTGCCACTGACGTCGGTATAGGTGCCAGGACGCACATCATCGCTCTGAATGCGGTAGGTCGATACCGTAGCGTGAATGTTGTGGCCATAGTTGTAACCACCCTTGATAACCAGCTCGTTGGCGGCATAGACCTCGGGCTTCTCGGCAAACTTGGCCTTCAAGAACTTCAACGGGGCCTCCATGGGACGGTTGAACAGCCAGCACACGAGACCCAAGGCAAACATGTTGCGGCACTTGAGCTGGGCTTTCAGATCCATACCGGTGTCCTTGAGTGCCTCCTTTACCATCGTGGTAATGGGAGCCTCAATCACCTGAGCCTTAAGGTTCAACTCCTCATAGGGGTCATCGGTTGTGTAAAGAGCCTTGTCAAGGCCCGACTGGGTGAATGTGTCGATATCGACGATCGCTGCACCACCCTTGCGCAGGAACTGCGCATTCATCTTGAGTGCGGCTGGATTCATCGCTACCAGCACGTCACACTCGTCGCCAGGCGTGTGCACGCCATGACCAATGTGCACCTGGAAACCAGACACACCGCCCAGTGAGCCCTGCGGGGCGCGCACCTCGGCGGGATAATCGGGGAACGTTGAAATGCGGTCACCAAGGCCTGCACTCACGTTAGAGAAAATGTTGCCAGCCAACTGCATACCATCGCCACTGTCGCCCGAGAAGCGAACGACGATGCTCTGACGGAACTGGACTTTTGCTTTTTCTGCCATTTCTGAATATTGAAATTTATAAACAGTTCACAGTTAAATAGCTTCCTAAAACGGCGGCAAAAGTACAACTTATTTTGTGAATACGACACACTGCCAATGAATATTTTTGCGAAATCTCCCAAAAACACTCAATTATCATTGGAATTGCGGTCAATCCAACGTATCGAAGCGTTTATTATGTATCGTTGAGCTACTTAGTTGTGCGGTAGGTGTCATCGTCGAGGTGCTCGATGAAGCCTTCATCGACAAGGAATGAAAGCATCGAGATGACCTCGTCACGAGGGAAAGAAAGGGTCTTGAGGAATTCTTCAAGACGGCGGGGACGCAGGCCAGCCATATAGAGGATGCCTTGCTGTACATCCTCGGGGGTGTGGTCGCCACGCTTGCGGCGGTCGATGCACAGGTCACAGTGGCTGCAGTCGTCACTCGAGGTTTCACCAAAGTAGCCCAGCAACATGCGCTCGCGGCAACCGGTATCGCTGTAGGCATAGTTGATGGTTGCTTCGACGCGATGGGCCATGCGGTCACGCAGGTCCTCATAAACGGCCCGCGGGATGAGCACGTGTTTGGGTTCCTCACGAGAGGTGGTATAGATAATATAAGGAGTGCGCTTGCGGGGCACATAGTGCAGAATGTGCATGCGCGTGAGTTCCAGCAGGGAATTGTAGATTGTTTCCTGGTCAAGCCCCGTTCGAAAGGCGATAACATCCTCGTTGATAAACACATAGTCGGCAAACAGGCCTGTGTAGAGCCGCAGGATGGCTTGCAACACCTGGTCGGCACCAGGCGTTTTGGTATCGAGGTCATACAATTCCTCTTTTCGGGCCAGAATCATCACGCGGGACTGGGTCTCAATCTCCTCGACAAACTCGATATAACCAGCTTGAGTGAGTATCTTCAAAGCATTGTGAGTGGGCAAAATAGGCAAGTCAAACGTGCGGCAAAACAGATTGAAGTTGAAATCATACATCTGCTGATAGCCTTCTCCCAGGCTCACACCCAAGAAGTTGCCGACACGCTCATAGACCTTGCGGATGAAGTCCTTCTCGGGGAAGGCTTCGGTGATGTGGCGGTGCAGGATGCGTTGATCGGTGGACTTGACCAGCATCACGGCATAGGAGTGCCTGCCGTCACGGCCAGCCCGACCCGCCTCCTGATAATACTCCTCGAGCGAATTGGGTACATCGACATGGACCACAAGACGCACGTCGGGCTTGTCAATCCCCATGCCGAAGGCGTTGGTCGCCACCATCACGCGGCACTCATCGGTGGTCCATTTGTTCTGCTTGTCCTCCTTGTCTTCAACATAAAGGCCTGCATGATAGTAATCGGCATGAATGCCTGCCCGATTGAGTTCGTCGCTGATCTGCTTGGTGCGCTTACGAGAACGCACATAGACAATAGCTGTTCCAGGCACCGAACGCAGGATGTGGATGAGCTCAGTCACCTTCTCCTCGGTGTGACGCACGACATAAGACAGGTTGCTGCGGGCAAAACTCATCGACAAGACATTAGGAGCCTTGAAATTGAGACAGCGCTGTATGTCCTCAACGACAATCGGCGTGGCAGTGGCAGTCAATGCCAGGACAGGCACCTTGGGGAAGAGCTTGCGCACCTGGACGATGAGCAGGAATGATGGCCTGAAGTCATAGCCCCACTGCGAGATGCAATGCGCCTCGTCAACGACGATGAGCTTGACAGGCATCTGACGCAGGCGCTCCAGGAATGACAGGGATTGCAGGCGTTCGGGGGAGACATAGAGGAACTTGCAGTTGCCATAGAGGCATTTCTCATAGGTACGGTTCACCTCGGCCCGCGTCAAGCCCGCGTAGAGATAAGTCGCCTTGATGTGCAGGGAGCGCAGGCGGTCCACCTGGTCCTTCATCAGCGAGATAATGGGCGTGACAACGAGAGCCATGCCATCGATAGCCATTGTGGGAACCTGAAAAGTGATGGACTTGCCGCCACCGGTGGGCATCAATCCCAATGTGTCACGCCCCTGCAGCACCGACTCTATAATGTCTTGCTGCAGAGGCCTGAAGGAATCGTAACCCCAATACTTCTTGAGGATATCAACAATCGGTCTGGATTGGCTCCCCATCATCATGCAGTTTAATTGCCTTCACCATGAGCTGCACCGTCGTGCTCGTGCGATGACGGGTCTCCTCGATGGTATAGCAGATGTCAATGGGTTTGCCGGCCTTGAGGTCGTCATTAAACCGGGCCATGCCAAAGGCAATGGCGTTGTTCATGACGTTGCCTTCCTCATCACGCAGGTCGAGCTTAATGTGTTCTAATTTCTTTCCCACCACCTTGCTCGTGCCCACGTCATAGACCTTGCGGGTGATAAATACCGGCTTGTTGTTGCCTGGACCAAATGGATTGAGCATGCGCAGGTAGCGCAGGAACGAGCCGTTGATGTCGCTGAACTTGAGTTCGCAGTCAATGTCCATAGCAGGGGTCACCTGCTCGTCCTCGATGTGTTCCTCGACGTAGGCAGTGAGGCGCCTGCGGAACTCGGGAATATTCTCTTCCTTAATCGAGAGACCGACGGCGTTGGTGTGTCCGCCAAAGGTTTCCAGCAGGTCGCGGCACGATTTGATGGCCGTGTAAACGTCAAAGCCGCGCACCGAGCGTGACGATCCTGTAGCGATTCCGTCGGCATAATAGGTCAACACCACCGAGGGACGGAAGTACAACTCGGCCAAACGTGCCGCCACAATACCGATAACACCCTTGTGCCAGTTGCGGTCATAGATGACGATGGGTTTCTTGCCGTCGAGTACCTGGGCATGGCTCTCGATGATCTCATTGGCCTCGACTGTTACCTGACTATCAAGTTCCTTGCGGTCGCTGTTATACTGGTCAATGCGCTTGGATATTTCCATGGCGGCCTGCATGTTGCGGGTTACCAGCAACTCTACCGACTCCTGACCAGACTCCATGCGTCCCGACGCATTGATGCGGGGACCTATCTTGAAAATAATGTCATTGATGGTCAGTTCACGACGGTTGAGACCGCAGGTGCGGATGATGCTCTTCAATCCCACATTCGGGTTGTTGTTCAACCTGCGCAGGCCATAGAACATCATTACCCTGTTCTCACCAGTGAGCGGCACGATATCGGCTGCGATGCTCACGGCCACCAGGTCGAGCATGGCGTCAAGGTTGTACATCGAGCCCAAGCCATTACTCTTGGAGAACGCCTGCATGAACTTAAAGCCCACGCCACAACCCGACAATCCCTTGTAGGGGTAAGTGTCATCAACCAGTTTGGGATTTAGAATCGCCGCTGCATCGGGCAAGACATCATCGGGGACATGGTGGTCACACACGATGAATTCTATGCCCTTTTCCTTGGCATAGGCAATTTCCTCGACGGCCTTGATGCCGCAGTCGAGCACAATAACCAGACTAACCCCGATTGACGCTGCATAGTCGATGCTTTGCAGTGAAATACCATATCCGTCGTCATCGCGTGTCGGAATATAGTACACCAAATCGGAGTAAATGTTTTGAAGATACTTATAGACGAGCGCTACAGCCGTGGCTCCATCCACGTCGTAGTCTCCGTACACCATAATCTTCTCTTTGGCCCCTAACGCCTGATTCAACCTTGCCACAGCCTTGTCCATGTTCTTCATCAAGAACGGATCGTGCAGCTGCTGGAGTGACGGGTAGAGGAAGTCGTGGACGTCGTCCGCAGTCTTCAAGCCCCTGAGCACCAACAGCCGAGCGATGGAGGGGCAATTGGGGAACTGGGCCGCCAACTGCTCCTGGGCAATGCGTTCGTCGGATGTTAGAGGTAAGTAATTCCATTTACTTATCATTTATGTTTGTTTTTTTAATATGCAATGACAGGGGCTCATTACCGCAGAGCAATGAACTAGTGGAGATGTATATTTATCTGTTTGGGATTCAATCAATTATGGCACCGATTTTTAAGAAGCCGCCCCGTTGGGATGCCATCAGTAGCCTATTATCCCCATTTGCAGTGCACAAAATTACGACAATACAAACATTTTTCAAAGAAAAAAATGAGGAAATTCAATCAATTTAAATGTTATTACGGAAAATTAACAGCCATTTTTCGGTAAAACGGCTCAGAACGGTAGCCGTCACCCCGCCGGCAGAAACTTCAAGTAATACTTTAACTTTTTACTATGCCCAAAAGAAATCGCCACCTGGGGTTAACCAAGCGGCGATTTTTCTTGAGGTCACTAGCGGATTCGAACCGCTGTACCCGGTTTTGCAGACCGGTGACTAAACCACTCATCCAAGCGACCTTTTTCGATTTGCGGTGCAAATTTACTGCGACTTTTTGACCTGTGCAACTTTATCGGCACATTTTTTTGCAGAATTTTTCTCAGGTTTCTGGCACACATCCTGTAACTTGCAGCCTGAACAGGCGGTTAGCACGGTCTTTTGGTCACGCAATGTCCTGATGATCGAGCGCACTACAGCAATAGCTGCAACAGCGACAATGACTGCGACCAGGATATACTGAATGGTTGTACTCATTATTATATATCACTCATTTTTGTGATTTGAAATTCTTCTTCACAAGCTTTGACAACTTAGCAGGCGTGAGGTCAGCGGGATATTCGGCAAACGGCAGCACAGTATGGCAACCGTTCTTGTATTCGCTGCAGCCATAGGCGGTCTTTCCTTTTATCAAGTGGCCCTTGCCACACACAGGGCACGGGATCTCCTCGACGCTCTTCAAGCGAGGGGCACGAGGTTTCTTGGGTTTGTCTTCCCCACCCGATGCCGCTGGCGATTTTGGCTTGGAAGGCTTGCCTTGCTCGACGGTGATGCTGCCGCTGCTGTTGTCACGCAACACATTAAGGACGATTTCGCTGATCATTTGCTTCAACTCATCGATAAACTGTGCAGCACTGTACTCTCCACGCTCAATTTCACGCAATTTCTTCTCCCACAACCCAGTAAGCGATGCACTCTTGAGTAATGGTTCATGTATTGTCTCGATCAGTTGGATACCCGCCATCGTGGGGGCCAAACTCTTGCGCTCCTTGCGGATATAGCGGCGCTTGAACAGCGTCTCGATAATTGCAGCACGAGTCGAGGGGCGGCCGATGCCGTTTTCCTTCATCGCGTCGCGCAACTCCTCATCATCAACCGTTTTGCCAGCCGTCTCCATCGCACGCAACAGGGTGCCCTCGGTATATGGTTTGGGTGGCTGCGTGGTCCGTTTGAGCACCGAGGGCTCGTGCGGGCCACTCTCACCTTTCTCGAAGTGCGGCATCACTCCATTGTCCTCATCTTCAGCCTTTTCCTTGCTGTCCTCGTCATTGGATTTGTCACCCGGTTTATTGTACAGGTCGCGCCAGCCTGGTCTGAGGATTTCCTTGCCAGTAGCCTTGAAAGCGTACTCGCCCACTGCGGCCATAACGGTCGTCGTATTAAACTCACAGTCAGGGTAAAACGCCGCAATAAAGCGAATGGCAATCAGGTGATAGACACGTTTCTCGTCGGGCGTCATTGCCACCGTGGCAGGATTGACGTTGGTGGGGATGATAGCATGGTGGTCGGTCACCTTGCTGTTGTCAAACACCTTTTTGCTCTTGGGTAACTTGCTCAATGCCAGAACGGGAGAGGTCAAGTTGGCATAAGGCACCATCGCCTGCATGAGGCCCGGTATTTGTGTGTAGATGTCGTCGCTCAAGTAGGTGGTATCTACGCGCGGATAGGTCGTCGCCTTCTTTTCATAGAGCGACTGGATGGTCTTCAGAGCATCGTCGGCCGACATGCCAAACTTCTTGTTGCATTCCACCTGAAGGCTGGTCAGGTCGAACAAGCGCGGCGGCGCCTCTCGGCCCTTCTTGGTCTCGACCGAGGTCACCTCAAGCGGCAACTGCCTGATTTTCTCCACAATATCAGCGGCCTCACCTTCGGTTTTGAACCGCCCTCGTGTGCTGTTAAAAGTAACGCCACGGTATTTGGTCTTCAGTTCCCAGTAATTCTCAGGGACGAAGTTGTCAATCTCATTCTGCCGGGCAACGATCATGGCCAGCGTTGGTGTCTGCACGCGCCCCACCGACAGCACATCGCGCGAGCGCGAATACTTTAAGGTGTACAAGCGCGTGGCATTCATGCCCAACACCCAGTCTCCAATGGCACGCGACAGGCCCGCAAAATACAGGTTATCAAACTCTTGGGCATCTTTCAGTTCATCAAACCCCTTGCGGATGCTCTCATCGGTCAACGACGAAATCCACAGGCGCTTGACGGGTTTAGTGCACTCGGCCTTCTGATACACCCAGCGCTGAATGAGCTCGCCCTCCTGGCCGGCATCACCGCAGTTAATCACCTCGTCAGCAGCTGCAATCAAGCCCTTGATAACATTAAACTGTCGCTTTATACCATCATCTTCTTTTAGCTTAATACCAAAGCGTTGCGGAATCATTGGAAGTTGTCCTAAGCTCCACCACTTCCACTGGTCGGTATAATCGTTTGGAGCCTTGAGCTCGCACAGATGCCCGAAGGTCCATGTCACCTGATAGCCATTGCCCTCGAAGTAGCCTTCGTGCCTGTCATTGGCACCCAGCAATCGGGCAATGTCTCGTGCCACACTCGGTTTCTCAGTAACGCAGACCTTCATTTTAGATTAGATAATAGAGAATAAATATCAGATATAGATATCTTTTACTCTCTGGTATTTAATTCATTAACTCTCAAAACTTAAAGTGATTGTTTAACTATTCGCCGAGTTTTTGTGACTTGGCTTCATTCCACAGTTCATCCATCTCGGCAAGGGTGAGTTCATTGATGTGTCGGCCTTGTTCATTGGCCTTCTGCTCAATGTAGTTGAAGCGGGCAATGAATTTGCGGTTGGTGCGCTCCAGGGCGTTGTCAGGTCGCACGTCATAGAGCCGAGCGGCATTGACCAACGAGAAAAACAGATCACCGAACTCCTTCTCGCGGTCGGCCATGTCGTTTCGTCGCAGTTCGGCCTCGACCTCATTAAGTTCCTCCTTGACCTTGTCCCAGACGTCCTCTCGCTGTTGCCAGTCGAAACCGACATTGGCGGCTTTCTCCTGGACACGTTCGGCCTTGATGAGGGAAGGCAAACTGCGGGGCACGCCACTGAGCACCATCTTGTTACCATCCTTCTCGCTCATTTTGATCAGTTCCCAGTTCTTGAGCACCTGTGCAGCTGTGTCCGCCTTTTCGTCGCCAAAGACGTGCGGATGGCGGTAGATGAGTTTCTCGCACAGGGCGTCGCACACGTCGGCGATGTCAAATTTGCCCTTTTCGTCACCAATCTTGGCATAAAAGACGATGTGCAACAGCACGTCGCCCAGTTCCTTACGGATTTTATCGTCGTCCTCGCCCATGATGGCGTCGGCGAGTTCCATTGTCTCCTCGATGGTGTTGGGCCGCAAGCTCTCGTTGGTTTGCTTGCGGTCCCACGGGCACTTCACACGCAGCTCGTCCAGGATGTCGAGCAACCGTCCGAAGGCCTCCAGTTTCTTCTCTCTGCTGTTGTTAGGCATGATTAAAAAGTGATATTTTTGTTTCAAACCACAAAATTACTCATTTTTTTGAAAACACGGCATGATTGACACAGGAGAAAGCACAGGGACGATTGCTGGGCACCGGCGGCCCCAGCACGTTGAAAAGCGTAAACTCCCTTACGAGCGATAATAGGAGATGAAGCAGCAAATATATTTGGTATTGTGAGCGGGTTGCAGTATCTTTGCACCCGTTTTTAAAACCATATCACGAAAAACTATAATGACGAGAAAACCACTGCTGATCATCTTGTGCGCTACTCTGTTGGGAATCAATGCCATGGCACAAGGCAACAATACCCGCATGGGTGGTGATGACAATGATGACACCGAGTCGCTTGCCGAGCGCATCTTCAATCTGGAGAAAAAGACCGACGCTTTCAATTTCCATATCAATTTCGCATCAAGCCTGATGGCCGAGGACGCCAATCATGGCGAGTGGGACTCGAAGTTCATCTGCCGCGACCTGCGCCTGGACATCAAGGGCGACATCACGCCCAAGGTGTACTACCGCATTCGACACTGCCTAAATAAAAGCCAGGAAGCAAAAGGCTTGGACTATCTGGCCAAAGCAACCGACATCATGATGGTGGGTTATCGCCCAAGCAGCAAGTTGGATATTGCTGCCGGCAAGCTCTGCCAGATTTGGGGTGGCTTTGAGTATGACCAGAACCCCATGGAAATCTACCGTTACAGCGACATGGTTGAAATGATGGACATCTTCATGACCGGCGCAATGGTGAGCTACCGCCCCGTGCCCACCCATGAAATAGCCTTCCAGATAACCAACAGCTATAACGGCTCGTTTACCGAGGAATTGGGAGAAGGCCCGCAGATTGTCACCAGTGACCTTCAGCGCCCCGAGAAACTGAGCCGAAGCAGAGCCCCATTCACCTATATTCTGAACTGGAACGGCAACCTCTTGCAGAATCAGTTGCAGACCCGCTGGGCATGGGGCATCCAGACGCAGGCCAAACACAAATACTCGCGCATGATTACCCTGGGTCAGCAGCTCAACCTGCCTAATTACCAGCTGTATTTCGATTACTTCGGCGAATGGGACGACGTGGACCGACTCCACTTTGCCACGACCGACCTGCAGGACTGGATTGCACCCGGTTCCACCCACCTGGGCAAGGTGCACAGTCACACGTTTATCGCCAAGATGAACTGGCAATTTGCCCCCAAATGGAACCTGATGCTCAAGGGCACCTATGAGACCACCAGCATCGCCAAAATCGATGACCTGCACAACTATCGCAAGTCTATCGGTTATTTGGGCAGCATCGAGTACTGGCCCGTGCCAAAACATGACTTCCGCGTGTTCCTGGCCTACCTGGGCCACAAGTACGATTTCAACAAGGCTTGCGGTCTGCAAGACTATCACACCAACCGTGTGGAACTGGGCTTCATGTACCGCATCAAGTGCTATTAATGGGCTGAAAACAGCGGCAAAGCTGCTCCCACGGTACAAACATGCTGTCACGGGTGAGAATCGTACCATAGAGGGCTGCCGCAAGTGTGTGGCGGCCCTTTTTATTGTTGCTGAAATGGGATAAACAAGGGATTTAATAATTATTATCGCATTTTATTTTATAATGTGGGGAAAATGGCTTACTTTTGTGGGAAGTTTAGAAAGACATGATGAAATACCTTAGTCTGCCTGACAACGCGACGCGTATCCTCCCTTTCTACCTGGCGATGGAGGAGTATGCTGCACGTATCCTTGGAGAAGAGGATATCTTCTTCATGTGGCAGGTGGAACCCACGGTCATCTTCGGCCGCAACCAGCTGATGGACAATGAGGTGAACGTCGATTACTGCCGTGAGCACGGCATCGCCTTCTATCGCCGTCGCAGCGGCGGAGGCTGTGTGTATGCCGACAAGGACAACATCATGTTCAGCTACATCACCCGCAGCGATGAGGTGCAGACGACTTTCTCGACTTACACGACCGCTGTCGCTACGATGCTTCGCGGACTGGGACTCAACGCCACCGCTAGCGACCGCAACGATGTGCTCATCGACGGGCGCAAGGTGAGTGGCAACGCTTTCTACCACATTCCGGGCCGCAGCATCGTGCATGGCACCATGCTCTTTGACACCAATATGGAGCACATGCTGGGCGCCATCACCCCCTCGCGCGAGAAGTTGACCAGCAAGGGCGTTCAGTCAGTTCGCAGCCACATCACCGTGTTGAGTGAGCACCTGACGATGGACATCGAAGAGTTTAAGCAATATGTACGCAAGACGCTGTGTGACGGCGAAATCCAGCTCACCGATGCCGATGTTGCCGAGATTGAGCGCTTAACCCTACCCTACCTTGAGCCGTCGTTCCTCCTGGGCAGCAACCCGAAGTGCAAGATTGTCAAGGGAGGCCGTATCGATGGCGTGGGCAGCATCTACATGAGTCTCACACTCAAGGGTGACGTCATCCGCGACTTGTACCTCTCGGGTGATTTCCTGCCCTTGTGTGACGCTCGCGAGAAGTTGCTCGACAAACTGCAAGGCTCGAGTCTCACCGAAGCCTCGCTTCAAGTTGCACTAGACGGCTGCGACGTTGGGCAATGGATTATGAACTTGAACAACAAACAATTTATATCTCTTTTAACCAATTAAAAAACCATTAGAACCGTGACAGAAGAAATCAAAGTAACCTGTCTGCATGACAGGCACGTGGCGCAAGGCGCTCTCATGTCCCCGTTTGCGGGTTACGACATGCCCATCCAGTATGTAGATATCACCACCGAGCACAATGCAGTGCGCCAGAAGGTGGGCGTTTTTGACGTTTCGCACATGGGCGAGGTGGAAATCACCGGCCCCGATGCCGCCAAATTCACCAACTACATCTTCACCAATGACATCAACGCCATCAAGGCTGGCCAGATCCTGTACGGCATGATGCTGTACCCCGACGGCGGCACTGTTGACGACCTGCTGGTTTACCGTGTCGACGACAACGACTATTTCCTGGTGATTAACGCAGCCAATATCGACAAGGACGTGGCTTGGATCATGGAACAGGCCAAGAACTTTGACGTGAAGGTTGACCACCAGAGCGAGCAGTACGGCCAGATCGCCGTCCAGGGTCCCGATGCCGAGAAGACCATGGGTACCGTGCTGGGCATTGACACGACCGACCTGACGTTCTACACCTTCAAGAAGTTGCAGTATGACGGCAAGACCATCATCGTGAGCCGCACCGGTTACACCGGTGAGGACGGCTTTGAGGTATATGCCGATCCCGCCATCATCTGCAAGATGTGGGATATGCTCATGGAAGCCGGCGTACAGCCCTGTGGCCTTGGTTGCCGTGACACCCTGCGTTTCGAAGCAGGTCTGCCGCTGTATGGCGACGAGTTGACTGCCGAGATCTCCCCCATTGCTGCCACATTCGGCATGTTTGTGAAGCTTGATAAGGAAGGCGGCTTCATTGGCCGCGACGCTTGCGCTCAGCAGAAGGCTGAAGGCACCCCCAAGAAACTCGTGGGTCTTGAGCTCGAGGGCAAGGCAATTCCCCGCCATGGCTATGAAGTGCTCGACGGTGAGAACGTAGTGGGTTACATCACCACCGGTTATCACAGCATCACGCTGGACAAGAGCGTGGCCTTTGCGCTGGTTGACCGCGCTGTTGGCGCCCTGGGCAACACGTTGAATGTGCGCATCCGCAAGAAAGTGTTCCCTGCCATTGTGGTCAAGAAACGCTTCTATACACCCAATTATAAAAAATAATCAACACTAAAAATATTAACTAATTAAATCCTAATAACACAATGAGTAAGATTATCGAAGGACTCTATTACAGCGAGTCACATGAGTATGTAAAGGTAGAAGGCGACTTTGGTTTCATCGGCATCACCGACTATGCACAGCACGAGCTGGGCAACGTGGTTTACGTTGACATGCCCGAGGTTGACGACGAGGTAACCGCAGGTGAGGACTTTGGCGCTGTTGAGAGCGTTAAGGCTGCCAGCGACCTGATGTCACCCGTGAGCGGCACTGTTGTCGAGGTGAACGAAGCCCTCGAGGACGAGCCTGGCCTGATCAATAAGGACGCTTTTGAGAACTGGATCATCAAGGTCGAGCTGAGCGACAAGAGCGAGCTGGACAACCTGATGGATGCCGCTGCCTACAAGGCCATGATCGGCGAGTAATTTTTTAGTTAAGAGTTAAAAGATAACAGTTAGCATCCGCTACTAGACAACAAACGACTGTAAACTAAAAAGAATCAATGAGTTATAAGTTTTATCCGCACACCGACGACGAGATGCAGGCCATGCTCAAAACGGCTGGCGTCAAGTCGCTGGACGACCTCTATCAGGACGTGCCTCAGGAGCTTCAACTCAAGAAGGAGTATGAGCTTCCCGAGTCAATGAGCGAGATTGAAGTGCGCCGTTTCTTTGACGACCTGGGCATGGGCAACATCACCATGCGCACCTTCTTGGGCGCTGGTTACTATGACCACTACAGCCCTGCTGTCGTTCAAGACATCATCAAGCGCAGCGAGTTCCTTACCGCCTACACGCCTTATCAGGCTGAGATTTCACAGGGTACGTTGATGTACATCTTCGAGTACCAGAGCATGATGGCCGAGTTGACCGGAATGGAAGTCAGCAACGCATCGATGTATGACGGCACTACGGCCACTGCCGAGGCCATGATGATGGCTGTCTCAAATGCCAAGAAGCGCAACCGCGTGCTGGTAAGCGAGACCGTGAGCCCCTACGTGCTGCGCGTGCTCAAGACCTATGCCAAGTACCAGGGCATCCAAATCGACATCGTTCCTGCCGCTAACGGCGTGATGGACCATGCAGCCCTCAAGGTGGAGCTTGAGAAGGACGATGTGGCTGGCGTTATCGTTGCCACACCCAACTTCTACGGCATCCTCGAGGACTACACCGGCGTTGCCGACCTGTGCCACGAGCACAAGGCCCTGCTGATCATGAACTGCGTAGCTACCGCATTGAGCGTGGTCAAGACTCCCGCCGAGTGGGGTGCCGACATCGCCTGTGGCGACGGCCAGAGCCTGGGTATCCCCTTGAACTATGGCGGCCCCTATGTGGGATTCCTGTGCACGACCAAGAAGCTTATCCGCAAGATGCCGGGCCGCATCGTTGGTGCCACCAAGGATGCTGACGGCAAGCGCGCATTCGTGCTCACCCTGCAAGCCCGCGAGCAGCACATCCGCCGCGAGAAGGCCACGAGCAACATCTGCTCCAACCAGAGCCTGATGGCCCTGTATGTGACCATCTACATGGGCTTGATGGGAGCCAAGGGTCTGAAAGAAGTCAACTCCATCAGCTACAGCAATGCCCACTACCTGGCCGACAGCCTGGTTAAGACGGGCCTGTTTGAGATGGCTTATCCCGGCAAGCCGTTCCTCAACGAGTTTGCCGTGAAGACCAAACTCAATATCGATGAGTTGCAGGAATACTGCAGTGAGGAATACCTGCAGTGTGGCCTCAAGATTGCCGACGACACCCTGCTGCTGGCAGTTACCGAGACCTACAGCCGTGAGGATTGTGACGACCTTGTTGACGCATGTGTAACCTTTAACGAACAGAAGGAGGACAAGATATGAATAACACATTCTACGGAAAACTCATATTTGAGTTGTCAATAAACGGCCGTCAGGGTTATTCCCTGCCCAAGAACAGGTGTGACGAGTACCAGATGAGCGACCTGCCCAAGGACTTGATGCGTGAGAACACGCCCCTGCTGCCCGAGGTGGATGAGCTGAGCGTAGTGCGTCACTACACCAACATGAGCAACAACAACTTCGGTGTGGACACAGGTTTCTATCCCCTGGGTTCCTGCACAATGAAGTACAATCCCAAAATCAACGAGGAAATCGCAGCCCACCGCGAGTTCACGGGTCTGCATCCCTATCAGAACCCCGAGACCACTCAGGGTGCCCTGGCTGTATACTACTTCCTGCAGACCAGCCTGGCTGAGATTTCGGGCTTGAGCGAGTTCACGTTGAACCCTTATGCCGGTGCACACGGTGAGTTGACGGGCCTGATGATCATGCGCGGTTACCACCTGGAGCGTGGCGACGTGAAGCGCACCCGCGTAATCATTCCCGACAGCGCCCACGGCACGAATCCCGCCAGCTCGGCCGTTTGTGGCCTTGATGTGGTGACGGTAAAGAGCCGTCCCGACGGCACCGTTGACGTGGACGACCTGCGTCCCCTGCTCGACGATACCGTTGCCGGTATGATGATGACCAACCCCAACACGCTGGGTATCTTTGAACACAACATCGGTGAAATTGCCAAGGCTGTTCACGACTGCGGCGGCTTGATGTACTATGACGGCGCCAACCTCAACCCCATGCTGGGCAAGGTGCGTCCTGGTGACATCGGCTTTGACATCATGCACATCAACCTGCACAAGACGTTCTCAACGCCTCATGGTGGCGGTGGTCCCGGTAGCGGTCCCGTTGGCGTTCGCGCCGGTTTGGAGCACCTGTTGCCCAATCCCCGTGTCGTGAAAGTGAGCGAGGAAGACTTCGACTATTTCAAGGTTGAGTGCGACGACAAGTCCATCGGCAGCATCAGCAGCCATCTGGGTAACTTTGGTGTAATGATGCGCGCCCTGGCCTATATCCTGACCCTGGGCCGCGACCAGTTGAAGTGGGTTGGCCCGCTGGCCACTCTCAATGCAAACTACATCAAGGAGTCGCTCAAGGACGTGTATGAACTGCCCATCGGCGGTGTCTGCAAGCATGAGTTCATCTATGACGGTCTGAAGGACAAGTCCACCGGTGTGACCACCCTTGATGTGGCCAAGCGCCTGCTGGACTATGGCTTCCATGCTCCCACCATCTACTTCCCGCTGCTGTTCCACGAGGCCCTCATGGTAGAGCCCACCGAGAACGAGAGCAAGCAGACCCTCGACGAGTTCATCCGCATCATGCGTGTGATCGCTCAGGAGGCCAAGGACGATCCCGAGATGGTGAAGACCGCCCCGCACAACACGCCCGTGCGTCGTCTCGACGACACCCAGGCTGCCTTGCACCCCATCGTGACCTGGCGCGAACTTGTTGCTGACAACCAGTAAACTCCTGCCACTTGGAGATTACTCACGCTAAGTCGCCAAGACGCTAAGTTTTCTATTCTTATTCTTAGCGACTTTGCGACTTTGCGTGGGGTTTTGTTAGACACATTAGAAATCATTTAGAAAAACCACTATGTTTGACATTATTATCATTGGAGCTGGACCTGGCGGCTACGAAACCGCTGCCGATGCGGCCGCACACGGCCTGACCGTCGCCATCGTCGAACGTGACCAGATGGGCGGTACGTGTCTGAACCGAGGCTGCATCCCCACCAAAGCTTTATGCCGCAATGCCGAGGTCGTCAACCTGATGCGCGAGAGCGAGGTATGGGGCATGAAGACTGGCGAAATGGCCTTTGACTACGCTCCTGTATTTGAGCGCAAAGAGGCTGTTGTCAAGCAGTTGCGCGAGGGTGTCGAGATGCTTATGGGTGCGCCCGGCATCACCGCCATCAAGGGCGAGGCCAGCCTTAAGGACGCTAACACTGTCATTGTCAATGGTGAAGAATACCAAGCCAAAAACATCATCATCGCTACGGGTTCGGCCCCTCGTGGTCTTCCCATCCCAGGTGCTGACCTAGCCATGACCAGCGACGATATCCTGGCCATGGAAACCCTGCCCAAGAGCCTGTGTATCGTGGGCGGTGGTGTCATCGGTATGGAGTTTGCCGCTGTTTTCAGCACATTTGGTGTTGAGGTGACCGTGATCGAGTACTGCAAGGAAATCCTGCCGCCGTTTGACAAGGATGTGGCCAAGAGGCTGAAAACCGTCCTGAGCAAGAGCGGCATCAAGATCATCACCAGCGCCGCAGTTAATGGCATCAGCCAGGGCGAGGACGGCATGACAGTGACCTACGAACTCAAGGGCAAGCCCCAAAGCGTTACGGCCGAGAAGGTGCTCATGTCGGTCGGTCGCCAGCCTGTGCTGCCACAAGGTCTTGACGCAGTTGGCGTTACCGTTGGTCGCCGCGGCATCGAGGTCGATGACAATATGATGACCAACGTGCCTGGCGTGTATGCCATCGGTGACGTGAACGGTCGCATGATGCTCGCCCATGCCGCCAGCGCTCAAGGACAACGTGCCCTGCATGCCATCCTGGGCAAGGCTGACGACATCAAGCTCGACATCGTGCCCAGCGCCGTGTTTACCGTGCCCGAGTTGGCCATGGTGGGCCTTACTGAGGAACAGTGTGCCGAACGAGGCCTTGACGTAACGGTGAAGAAAGCATTCTTCCGCAGCAACGGCAAGGCGGTCGCCATGAACGAGACCGACGGCCTGCTGAAGATGATTGTCGATAACACGACGCGACAGATTGTGGGTTGCCACATCTGCGGTGCGCACGCTGCCGACCTCATCCAGGAAGTCGTTACAACAATGAACGCCGGCGCCACCGTTGACCTGCTGGCAACAAGTATCCACGGCCACCCCACCCTTAGCGAGGTGACCTTGACCGCTGCACGACAGTTCTAAATCTCATTACAAGCTATTGGCTTGAATAACAAAGGCGCCACCCACCGGAAAGCGGGTGGCGCCTTGCGTTGTTAATGCAGCAATTATTCAAGCACCAGCACAAGGCGGAAGCCTAAATCAAAGAAAACGTTATAGTCATACCACATACCGCGGGTGAATACCGTGCATGACGATGCAGTATTATTTGCTGACCAATATCCTCCGCCCCTGCAACGGCGGGCATTGGGAGTGGAAGGAGTTTCGGGACCAGTGGGATTCACTTGAGGCTCAGTACTATAATCGCCATACCAATCCTTCGTCATTTCCCACACGTTACCACTCATATCGTACAATCCCAATTCATTTGGTTTCTTCAGTCCTACAGGCTATGCACTACTACAATTGGTTGGATTCCATGCGACCTCATCGACATCGTCACTTCCAGCATAAAGGTATCCACGACAATATTTTCCGCCTCTTGCCGCATATTCCCACTCGGCCTCGGTGGGTAGGCGGAAAGTCAAGCCTGTCAACTCATTTAATTTATCAATGAAGGACAAACATGAATTATAACTGATGTTACCTATCGGATACTGCTGTAGAGAGTCTGCTACTTGCGTAATGCCCATTACGGCATTCCACAATCCTCGCGTCACCTCGGTTTGACTAATACTAAATGACGACAATGTCACTTCATGGGCATTTTCTGGATTTGGACTTCCCATCATGAACGTGCCACCCTCAACAGTGACCATTGTAAATGTCACATCGTTGACAGTAATCTCTTGTGAAGGCCAATAGCCACACATCAGATAGTCAATAATATCGGTCACATCCTTGATATTGACTACTCCGTCACCATTGGCATCTCCACGCACATAACAATCATCGGCTGTTGCCTTGAAAGGCATCATCACAGCGCATGCAATAAAGCAAATTGGTAATAATAGATTTTTCATAATTATTAGTTTTAGTTAATATATCACCTGCGAAGATAAACATTTATATATAATTAAGCAAATTTATGCACCGCTTAAATCGTTTCAAAATGACAAAAGCGGGCTAAATAATTCTTGTTTAAACACTTTCTTAGATATTTCGGTGGTTAATTGCAATTTACCGAAAAAGGAAAAGGAGAAAATGAAAAGTAATTAGTAACTTTGTAGGTTAAAATTAATGACAATGGAATATAGACTGCATTCGGAATATGCGCCGACTGGAGACCAGCCGCAGGCGATTGAAGAGCTTGCGGGAGGCGTCAATGACGGCGTACCCTACCAAACGCTGCTGGGCGTGACTGGATCAGGCAAGACATTCACGATGGCTAACGTCATCGCGCGCACGGGGCGCCCTACCCTGGTGCTGTCGCACAACAAGACGCTGGCCGCACAGTTGTATGCCGAGTTCAAAAGCTTCTTCCCCGAGAATGCGGTGCATTACTTTGTCTCTTACTATGACTACTACCAGCCCGAGGCGTACATTCCCTCGACCGACAAATATATCGAGAAAGACCTCGCCATTAACGACGAGATTGAGCGGTTGAGGCTCTCGACGGTTACCGCATTGCTGTCGGGCCGCCGTGACATCGTGGTGGTGTCGAGCGTGTCGTGCCTCTACGGTATGGGCAACCCCGAGGATATCACCGCTAATGCCATCGAGCTGAAAGTGGGCGACCTGATTGGTCGCGATGACCTTTTGCACAGGCTGGTGGATGCTTTGTATTCGCGCAACGATGCCGAACTGAAGATGGGCACCTTCCGCGTCAAGGGAGACACGGTTGACGTGTTCCTGAGTGATGAGGACATCATGTTGAGGGTCATCTTCTGGGGCAACGAGATAGAACGCATCCAGGTGCTCGACAGCGAGACCCAGATGCCCACCGAGGACGTCGAAGGCTTCAAGATATTCCCTGCCAACATCTTTGTCACCACCAAGGAGCGCATGCAGCGGGCCATGGGCCAGATTGATCTGGATCGCGAGAACCAGGTTGCCGCCTTTGCCCGCGAGAACCGCTTTGCCGAGGCCAAACGCCTGAACGAGCGCGTGACCTATGACATGGAGATGATGCGCGAGGTGGGCTACTGCTCAGGCATCGAGAACTACAGCCGTTATTTTGACGGCAGGCGTCCAGGCATGAGGCCCTTCTGCCTGCTGGATTACTTCCCCGACGATTTCCTCACCATTATCGACGAGAGCCATGTGACGGTGCCCCAGATACGCGCCATGTACGGCGGTGACCAGTCCCGCAAGACCAATCTGGTGCATTACGGCTTCAGGCTGGAGGCCGCACTTGACAACCGCCCCTTGAGGTTTGAGGAATTTGAGGAACTGACCCATCAGACCATCTATGTGAGCGCCACGCCCGCCGACTACGAGCTGAACAAGAGCGAAGGCATCATCACCGAGCAATTAATCCGCCCGACGGGCCTGCTTGACCCACAAATCATCGTACGTCCCTCACAGGGACAGGTCGATGACCTAGTTGAAGAGATACAATTGCGCATCGAGCGCCGTGAGCGCACCCTGGTGACCACACTGACCAAGCGCATGGCCGAGGAACTGAGCGATTACCTCAAGCGACTGGACATCCGCACAGCCTATATGCACAGTGATGTGGAAACATTGGAACGCATCGAAATTATCGATAACCTGCGAGCCGGTGCCATCGATGTGCTCGTCGGCGTGAACTTGCTGCGCGAAGGCCTTGACCTGCCCGAGGTGTCGCTTGTAGCCATCCTGGATGCCGACAAAGAAGGCTTCCTGCGCAGCCGCCGTTCCTTGACACAAACCGCCGGCCGCGCTGCCCGCAACCTGAACGGCACCGTCATCATGTATGCCGACAACATCACCGACTCGATGCGTCAGACCATCGACGAAACCGAGCGACGCCGCACACTGCAACTCAAGTACAACGAGGAAAACGGCATCACACCCACCGCTATCATCAAGGCCCGTACAGCCATTATCGGCCAAGATACCGACATGCGCCACCCGACGACTCCCAGCCGTCACAACCAGACGCCAATGCCCGCCACGGCTCCAGCTATGCGTTACACCGAGGAATTCAACAGCAGCGCCGGAGTTGCTGCCGACCCGGTTGTCGCCTACATGAGCGGCAAGGACATGCAAGCCGCCATCGACCGTCTCAAGACTCAGATGATCGAAGCCGCAAAGCGTATGGATTTCCTCGAGGCCGCACAATACCGCGATGAGATTCTGAAACTCGAAGAAATGCTCAAGGAGAGAGTTAACAGTTAAGAGATATATCTATTGATATTTTGAAGGAGGAGAAGGGACATAAGAATCACCGCATCAAGGGCCAGTGGCTGCCGACGACACGCAAGGAGATGGATCACCTGGGCTGGGAACAGGCCGATGTGATTCTCTTCACGGGCGATGCGTACATCGACCATCCGTCGATGGGCACTGCCGTCATCGGGCGCGTACTGGAAGCACACGGCTACAAGGTAGCCATCGTGCCTCAGCCCAATTGGCGTGACGACCTGCGCGACTTCAAGAAACTGGGTCGTCCACGGCTGTTCTTTGGCGTGTCGGCAGGAGCCATGGACTCGATGGTGAACCACTATACCGCAGCCCGTCGCAAGCGCAGTGATGATGCTTATACACCCGAAGGCCGAGCCGGAGCCCGTCCCGACTACCCCACGATCGTCTATAGCGAGATATTGAAGCGCCTGTTTCCTGACGTTCCCGTGGTGGCTGGCGGCATTGAGGTGTCTCTGCGCCGCTTGGCTCACTATGACTACTGGCAGGACCACTTGAGGCCGTCAATCCTTATTGACAGCCCCGCCGACATGCTGGTATACGGCATGGGCGAATTGCCCAATATTGCCATCGCCGACGCCTTGGCTGCCGGCCACAGCATCGAGGAGTTGACCGATATTCCCCAAACCGTAGTGCGCCGCCCGTTAAGCGAACTACCCACCGAGAATACTGAAACCGACGTAGTACTGCACCCCTACGAGGAATGTCAACGATCAAAACGGGCACAGGCTGAGAATTTCAAAACCATCGAGGTGGAGAGCAACCTGTGGCACGGGCACAACGTGTGGCAAGCCACTGGCGACATTGCCGTGAAGGTCAACCGCACCAATCCGCCGATGACCACCGAGCAGATTGACGCCTCGTTTGACCTGCCCTATACCCGCTTGCCCCACCCGCGCTACCAGGGCAAGCGCATTCCCGCTTATGAGATGATACGCCACTCGGTGTGCATGCATCGCGGCTGTTTCGGCGGGTGTGCCTTTTGTACCATCAGTGCGCATCAGGGCAAATTCATTGCTTCACGCAGCAAAGTGTCTATCCTGCGGGAAGTGAAACAAGTGGTTCAGATGGAAGACTTCAAGGGCTACATCAGCGACCTGGGCGGACCGAGCGCCAACATGTACGGCATGCATGGCAAAAACCTGGAACGTTGCCAGCGTTGCCAACGTCCCTCATGCCTGCATCCCCAGCCCTGCAGCAACCTCAACACCGACCACAGCCAACTTCTCGACATCTATCATGCCGTGGACGCCTTGCCACAGGTGAAGAAATCATTCATCGGCAGCGGTGTTCGCTATGACCTGTCGATGCACCGCACGGGTGACCCGCGTGTGGACAAGGTCAATGCTCAATATAATGAGGAACTCATCCGTTTCCATGTCTCGGGCCGCCTGAAGGTCGCACCCGAGCACACCAGCGATGATGTGCTGATGCTCATGCGCAAGCCGTCATTTGAGCTATTCCGCCGCTTTAAGGCCTTGTTTGACCGCGTGAACGTCAAGTATAACCTGCGGCAACAACTCATCCCCTACTTCATCTCGTCGCATCCTGGTTGCCACGAAGCCGACATGGCTGAACTCGCCGCCATCACCAAGGAACTGGACTTCCGCCTGGAACAGGTGCAGGATTTCACACCAACACCGATGACCGTCTCGACTGAGGCTTACTACAGCGGGTTACACCCCTACACGCTGAAACCCGTCTATTGCGCCAAGACGCCGATAGAGAAGCAAGCCCAACGCCTGTTTTTCTTCTGGTATGACCGCAAGAACCGCGCCGCCATTACCGCTGCCCTGAAACGCATCCACCGCAATGACCTGTTGCGCAAACTTTATTCCTAGATGATGAGAACCGTAAGAATCATACTTGCCGCACTGCTGCTCGCCACGAGCCTTAACACCCGTGCCGACGATGACGCCTTGAGGCACACAACCGACGTGTTGTGTCTCGTACCCGACGCGACGGCACTGGGCGTCGCCATTGCCAAGCATGACACCGAAGGCCTCAAGCAACTGGGACTGAGCACCGCTACCTGCCTGGCCGTTAACTATGGGCTTGAACTGTGCATCCGCAAGGACCGCCCTGACGGAACGGGACATCATGCCTTTCCCAGCACCCACACGGCAGTAGCCTTCAACGGCTCCACATTCCTGATGAAGCGCTACGGCTGGAAATGGGGTGTTCCCGCCTATGTAGTTTCCAGTTTTGTGGCATGGGGTCGCGTTCACACCGACCGCCATGACTGGTGGGACGCGCTGGGCGGTGCCGCTATCGGTGCCGGCAGTGCCTATATCTTCACACGCCCGTTTGTCAAGAACGTGGAGGTAACAATAAGCCCGACCACCTATGGTGACCGGGCCTATGGATTAACAGCTAGAATTCAGTTCTAAATCACTTCACGAGAATCTTCTTGGCGGTGCCATTGCTCATCATAACGATGTTGATGCCATGCTGCAAGCTGTCATGCTGACGGCCCATCACGTCAAAGTAAGCAACAGGAACAGCGTCATCCTCGACCAACATTTCCTCAACGCCACCCATGTCATTAATCAACTTCACAGATTCGGCATTGTTGATGTACATGTCGGTATAGTCGCTAGCACCATTCGTCAAGGGACGGCTGATGAAGGCAACAATGTTCATCTTGTCCATGTTCCAACCAGCGGGGATGGTGTAATTGAACACATTCTTGTAGGTCTCGCCATCCTTGTTGAGTTCCACACCGAATACTGAGCCAAGTGCCTGACGGAACACACCCTCATGAACATAATTGGCAACCCAGGTGCCCTGGTTCAACTGGCGAGCAATCACACTATCCTCGGTGAGATAAACAGTGAGCTTGGCATCACGACCCATCATCTCATCAAAGTCAGGAGTCAAGTTACCCGAAACGGTGATTTCAGCCTCACGGGTCTCCTCATTGATGTCAGATTTGATTTTGATCGTTGCAAACGAGGGAGCGATCTCAGAAACAAAGTCAAAGAATGAACTCAGTTCCTCAGCAACCATTTGTGAATACTCCTCATAATAGCCAATACCGTTAACAAGCGTAGCGTCATCCTCCCAACCGGTCATGCGGTCGAACGCAGCCGAAGGATAGCTGTCGGCACCCATATAGGACATAATTGTGTCGCACTGGGCAATCTTGAACGGGTCGGTACCATTCATGTTGCCATGGATACCCACCTTAACCACGTCGTCGCGCATCTCGGTGAGCTTGGCAAGCATTGCCGAGCCAAGCGGGCACCAGGTGCAATAGGTCGAGGTGAACTGCTCGACAATGTGCTTCTGACGGGGGAAGACATTGGTGAAGATCCTAAAGGTAGTGGTAAGAGTCTGAGGATCCTCTACAACTTCACCATTCATCATAGTAGGATAAACGGTCAGCTCATGAGATCCAGGCAGCAGACCAGCAGTCGAAACCGTACCTGACAGTGTAACAAAGTCACCTGTAAGAGCCACATTGTTTTCAAGGGACATTACAGTCTCGCCATCAATCATCACTCCGAAGGTCACGGCACCAGCTTCAATCGTCTGGGTACCGCCATTCTTAGCCTTGAAATTGAACTCAATATCCTGACCTATCTGAACGAAGTTGCTAGCAGACAGATTGGCCAGACGCAGCATGAAGTCGGGATAATCATCTTTCTCGACAATACACTGCAAGCTCAAGTTGCCATAAGCATCCAAACCAACATTCTGCCATGAATTCTGGTAGAAGATGTAGGAGGGATAGATTTGACCGATTTCAACAGCCGAGATGGGATAGTTGCTGCTGGTTTGAGCATAGTCAAAACCAATCAGCAGACCGGAGTTCTCATCAAGGTCGAGATTATAGACGGGATCGAGGGTGATCTCGTTCCATCCAAGACTGCCCACACGATCTTCCCACTCGGTCATAGCACCGATGTTGCCACCAGCATCAACGGGAGCGACAAACACGCGGCTGATGGTGGTAGCTTGTGCCAAACCCACACGGAATTTCACGATCTTGCCACCCATAAACATAGCCAACTCATCGGGCTCGAGGACAGTGGCAATAGTGATAGTGCCAGGAAGACCAGTAATACCCAAACCGTCAGCAGACAGGTCATCGGTGTCATAGTGACCCATGATTTTCTCGTTCGGACCAAGATTAGCCTTGGCCGGAGCCATCACACGACCCTTGTTGTAGGTCATGGGTGACATAGAACGATGCAGCAAACCATTAGCCTGAGGGGCATTTAAGAGCTGTGCTCCCATCATCATCGGGAGAACGGCCATTGCAAATAGAAGTAGTAAGGATTTTTTCATTCTACAAAGATTTTTATAAAGTTAATAATGTTAGTTAGTATTCAAGATGATGTCAATGAGAGCGTTCACATCGGTGATGTTCACCTCGTTATCGCCGTTCACGTCGCACTTCATATTGCCCCCTCCAGGATTGAGAATCATATCGATGACGACATTCACATCGGTGATGTTCACCTCATGGTCGTCATTCACGTCGCCAGGGATGGATTCAGAAGCGCCCTTGACAAATTTGATAGTAAGAGTCGGGCCAAAACCCGTTGTTTCATATTGCGGGGGGAAGCCAGCCTGCTTGACCAGCGTCTCGATGGTAAGCTTGACCAGGCAGGTACCATCATCCTCAAGGAACCATTCGCTCATGATATCCTGACTGTTGCCCATCAACTGACCGATACCCGTCTGATAGCTACCCACTTCGGACTGGTAATTACATGTTGCAGGAAAACAGATCTGGTAACTGCCGTTGTCCAGTTGCTGAACCTCGTAATGCACTCTCAAGTAATCACTGGCACTCGCTCCATTGCTCTTGACCGAAATACCTGATTTAATGATTTGCTGTCCTTCAGCATCCAGCTCAACCACATCGCGTACAACGGTAGCGCCATCCTCGAGCACAGTGCCATTCTCGTCAACAAAGACAAAAAGGCTAGTGCCAGCTTGTGCCTTGACCGCACATACCGTCATGCACAAGCCCATCAATAAACAAGTAAAGATTCTTTTCATATTGTGTACAATTTAATGTTATTTATTTCACCAATTTCTTCTTGTTCACTTGCAGCACTCCGCTGTTGTCGTACAAGAAAGCCACCACTGCGCAATGTTCGGGCTTCCATGCAGGATCCATCGTGATCGTGTAATTCTTCACTGCCACGTCGCCGTGATTAACTCTCAAGTCGTCACCCCAGAGATCATTGATGCTGGTGCGGAACACATGCATGTGGTTGTAATGCTCCTCGCGGCTGCCGTTGGGCATCAACTGGAAACTATCGATGCTATCCTCGACAAGCCACACTTGCAATTTACCCTCGACAAGGGCCGAATCGAGGCCAATCACCTCCACATTAGCATGACAAAGATTTTCATCTCCCTCCATTTCTGCTTCCACCATGATAGAAACAGGGGCTTCCTGCTCCAACTCGTAATTCACAGCGCCAGCCCAATCGGTAAAGTCAAATGGCATTGAAGAGAACAAGCGGTCTACCAAACCCACAGGTTGGGCCGAGAGTCCCCAATGGGAAAAATACTCGTCGCCCTGAGCCGTGTATAACGGCGTGTAGACAGTCTTATTCTTACTGAACGGGCCAGAATGGATAGCTACCGCAATCACCGCGGTGTCGCCATATTCCTCAACCAGACGTTCAATTTCCTCGGTTGCACGGGGGCAGTTCACGCAATACTGTCCCGTGAAATCCTCGATAAGCACCGCGCGGCTCACTTGTGGCGGCTCCACAAAGATGAGGCGATCCTCGGGGTCCAGCTTGTCACACGAAGACATCAACAACGCGGTGAGCATCAATATGGTATAAAATAATCTTTTCATCACGATTAGAAACTGTAATTATAGGAGAAAGTGAAACCCTTGCTGGCGGGTACCCAACGGCACACACCACCCGAGCAGTTGAAACCGTCGTCGGTGCGGCCATATCCCAGCTGGAAACGATGAGCCTTGAGGTTATAGGTCACTAATGCCTGATAGTAATGCAGGTCGGTCTCGCCACAATTCCACTGGTCGCTCACGGTGAACATCCAGTGGGGAGCAAACGACAGCTCAGCGAGGCCAAAAGCCCAATCACCCTCGTCGCCATCACAGAACTGGTACTGCAACTCGCAACGCAAGGTCAATTTGGGCGAGAACTTGTATTTGCCGTCAGCGACAAGGATGTTAGAATTAATCATTCCTCCATGGCCCTCGACGACGGTCATGTTGTAACGCTGGTTCATGTACATGAAAATGAGTGAGAAATCGCGCGTAAATCGCTTATCCATCATCACGTTAATATCCTGATAATAGGTCTCACCCATCTTAAAGAAACTGGTCTTGTAACCGTCACTGCCGATGATGCGCCCCTCGGCAACAGGATTCTTGATATCGCCATTGTCAAGTCCGCGCACATGAGAGACATTCAACTTCACCTTAGTGCCATATTTTCCACCCATTGTGGTGTTTTTCTTGAATGTGTAACCCAACTCGGCCTGGAATGCCCACTCGCCATTCAGCTGAGTAGCATAAGGGTAATTGGCCGCTAGAGCATAAGTATGCTCATGGGTGAATGCAGGCAAGTGATTGATGAAACTTGAAGTGCCGTTCATGCTGCGGCGGCTACGGAACGACATACCCTCGCTGCGCTTGGCCTGCAAGAGCACACTCATGCCTTTTTGAGAATAAGAGGTGCTCAGCATCGCCACATTCCCACTACCGTAGTGATAACCATTATCAAATGACGGGTCCTGGGTTTTCTGGGCATACTCAGCAAGCACGTTAAAGCCCTTGTGGTTCACATTAACGCGAGCATCCCAAGCATTCACGTTCTCGGGCAACTTCAGCTTGTGGGTAACATCCACAAATAGAGCGTCGTCATCGGCACTCTCGTGCTTGTTAACCCATGAGCCGCCAATGCTGATATGGGTTCCGGAAGCCTCCAGGGGCTTGATGAACTGCTCCAAGCCGACCTCGACATCCACACCGCTGACCAACGCGTCGTTGTGATGCCAATAGCGTCGTTGCTTGCCGGTGAGAGCCTTGATGCTCGTGCCTTCAACGGGTTTATATACAAGCCGAGCGCCACGCAGGGCATTGTCAATTCCCAACGAGCGCTCTTCATAGGTTCGCAGAACGAAGCCCGAGCCAAACTGCTCATAGTAGTCACCCAGCGTGAGCTCCACGTTCTTGACATGGCCTTTCACATAAAAGTGAGGAAATCCCCAGCCCTTGAAATCCTTTTCATAGCCAGGTAAGGGGTGTTCCAAGAACTCAAACCGTGTTCCCGCATCCACATACTTGCTGCCCAGTTTCAAGTCGACATAGGTATTGGTCAAGGCCCAATCGCTATAATGCTCGGTGCCTATCTTTTCATCATCCTGGGGAATGAGAATATCGCTCTGGATGCTACCGCTCAGGGTCACCTGTGCCTGTGCCGACGATGCCGCAAGCAGCAACGTAGCCATCAGCAACAGGATAAAACCATTGAATTTGTTCATGCCTGGTTTCGATTATTGGGCCAGGAGTTTACGAACTTCTTGAATTAGTTCATCCTCGGCACCGTCGGTATATCCGCTGTGCTTCGAGACGATGTTTCCCTTACCGTCAACGACTACAACATAGGGGATCATCTGGCCGCCCAATGCTTTGAGAAACTCGCTATTCGGATCAAGTAAGACCTCATATTCCCATTCATTCTCGTCAACCAGTGGTTTAACCTTGTTGATATTCTGTGCCTGATCAATGCTCACGGCAAAGATTTTCACTCCAGTTTCCTCCTGCCACTCGTCATAGACTTCGGCAATTGCCGACAACTCACGGTTGCACGGTTTGCACCATGTGGCGAAGAAGTCAATAATAAACGGCTTGCCATCATTATTCAACGCCTCGGTCTGTACTGTTGCTCCATCAATGGTTTTGAGCGTTACAGCAGGAAGTTGAGCTTGAGCAATTCCAAAACCGGCCATCATACAAACCAATACGGCAAATAAACACTTTTTCATATACATAAAATTTACAGGTTCATTAATGATGCAAAGATAGTTATTTTTTATAGCAAGACCAAAAAAAAACGGAAGAAAATCACATCAGCATGCATGTTTTTCGGTTAATAAATGAGTCAAGCCTTGCGTTTCAGCATCAAAACGCAAGGCTTGATATCAAATCCTATTATGATATGGAAATGTTACTTCATCACCTTGGTCGATGTAACGTTACCATTGGCATCGGTCTTGCGCACGATATATACGCCATGGCTCATCTCGGTTGCGGGACGTCCGTCAAGAGTGAAGATCTCGGTCTTGACGATTTCATCGCTGGTCTGTACGTCCTCGATTGAAGAAGGCTTGCCATTGATGTCAACACACATCACAAACATGCCACCACTGCCAGGAATCTCATTCCAGTTATCATCATACTGAGGATCCTGGGTGTAGAAAATGTAGGCATTATTCTCATCATAGGTTACAGCAAAGCCGTTGGACTTGAAGTTATCCTCACAGATCTGCTTGGTCGAGAGGATGTTACCGAACTCATCAATCTTGACTACCATGAAGTTGGCTCCGTTCCAGCTCGTGCAGTTTCCATAGAGAACAACCCAACCCACACTTACGGGAATTACCTTGACGGGAGTGAAGCCCCACATGTCGTTAGTCTCTAACGACAGGCCATAGGTCAAGTCACCGTTCCAGAAGAAGTTGTTGTCGTCGTCAATGACGTTCACGTTCATGTGATTCTCACTGGCCGAGTAAGCCCATTCCCAGGCAACCATGGCCCTGTTCTCCTTGACACCCATGCTGGCTGAACCGGCATCACCATCGATGCTGTTGTTGCAGCTGACGGCCTCGCTGGCAGTAACGCCCTCGGGGGTCAACTGATTAACAACCTGATAGCCGTAGAAGCTTGCCAACACCCTGTAGGTGAGCATCAGGTTATTATCCTCGTTGACGGCAGTGATCGGGGTGGGAACAAATGAGCCACTTGAAATGGCCCTCTGCTCAACGGTAACGGGAGCTTCCCACACATTGGTGAGTTCGTTGTTCAGCAATTGAGCGTCAAGACCATAGTTCTCCTTGTTGTCATACACCAGATAGATGTTACCCTCGGGGGCAGCGTCCATCGTGCAGATAGTGCTGTTGAGGCGCATGGGCTCGCTGAAGGAGCCATCATCACTCACCTTAACAATCATCCAGGCACTGTCATCGAGCTGAACAGAGTCGGGCATCTCCTGGTTGGGGAACCAGGGTGAGGGTGACCAGTTGTCCTCGTTAGCCTCCTCCATGTAGTACTCGATGTGGGTAGCGGCAAAATAAATGTTGTCACCACTCACGCACAATTTGAGGCTGGCATCCTCAATAGCGAAAGCGTTCTCGTGAAACTTTGCGGGGTTAAACAGGATACCATCGGCACCCCACACGGGCTCACCCTGCTGGGTATAGCGATACAGGAAAGCCTCGCTATTGTCACCAGTCAAGTCGTTCCTGATGTCGTTGTAGGCAATCAAGATGTCGCCGTTGGGAGCAAGCGCCAAAGCATAAGCAGTGGTCCACGAGCGTGTGGGCTTATCGCAAACGACAATTCCTTCGTCGCCAAACATGGCGTTACCGTTAGCGTCAAATAACTGCAGGTGCAATTGATAGGAGAAATAATCATTCACCCTCTCACCACGCAACCATGTGAGGATAATCTTGCCGTCGTCGGTGCGAAGGGTCTGCATCTGGGTCTGTCCTTGTGCACCCTCGGCATCGAGGCGCGTGCTCTCGGTATCACTAGGCACCCACTGTGCGGTCATTGTTCCAATAGCCAGTGCGGCCATTGCCAGAAAAGTAAAAAATTTCTTCATAAGCTATAAAATATTAAATAAACAATATAGTTGAATGATTCTAATTCACAATTATACAGATTGAATTCATGTCAATTATTCTTTGACACAACAAAAATAAATCAAAATTATTACCCGAACAAAAAAACGACAAAAATATTGACCATGAAGGAACCATTAGATACAACGGTGCCCTTTATCGTGAGGCGCGGTAATAAAGGACCGCGGCAATAATTGAATAGACAAAGTTGGGAATCCACATCGCCACCCTTGGGCTGGTGTAGCCTGACACGGCAAATGTCGAGGTCACGGTCATGAACAGGATATAAGAGAAACTGAGCAACAGGCCCAGACCGATGTTCAGGCCGATGCCTCCCCTCACCTTGCGAGACGACAGCGACAGTCCGATAATGGTTAGGATGAACGCGGCTGCCGTCATGGCGATGCGCCGCTCATACTCGATTTCAAAGTTCTTGATGTTGGCAACGCCACGAGCCTTCTGCTTATTGATGTACTCCTTGAGTTCGGGCGAGGTCATCGTCTGCTCATCGTTCTTGGAGATGAGGAAGTCGCGAGGGTCGATGTTGAGCAGGGTGTCCATCACGGTGCCATTGATCCTGTTTTCCTTCAACCCATTGAAACTGCGGATGGTGTAGTTGCGTATGGTCCACAGGCCAACAGAGTCATACTTAATGGTTTCGGCAGTGAGACGTGACTTGAGGGTATTGCCGTCAAACTCCTCGAGCGAGAAGCGGAATCCGCTGCGCGTCGTGTTGTCATAGCGAGCCATGTAGGCCATCACACCCGGTTTGACCTGCAACTGAATGTTATCGCCATAGATGACTTCCTTGTTCTTGACCCACTTGTTGGTATAGGCGATGCGCTCCACATTGGCAGGAGGGATAATATAGGCCGCCAGCAAATAACTGCCCAAAGCAATGACGGCCGCCGAGAAAAGATAAGGCAGAGTCAAGCGCTGGAAACTGATGCCGTTAGAGAGCATGGCGATGATCTCGCTGCGGTCGGCTAGACGTGATGTGAAGAAGATCACCGAGATGAACGTGAACAGCGGGCTGAACTGGCTGAGCACGAAGGGCAGGAAATTCATGAAGTACTGGAACACGGTGGCCTTCCAGGGCGCGGTGAGCACAGCATCCAGTTTCTCGTTGATGTCGAACATCACAACGATGGCGAACAGCAACAGGATAGCAAAGAAGAACGTACCCAAGAAGTGCTTGATGATATAGCGGTCGAAGCGCTTCACGTAGTACCACGGGTAGCGCTTGACGGGCTGAGGTGCCTGAATTTCCTGGACGGGTGCGACGTCCTGGGTCTCTTGGACAGGCTGGAGTGCTATATCATTGAGTTCTTCTTCCATAGTGATTGATTACAGGCGTTGCTGTACGTCATGAAGCATCTGGCGCTTCCATGCGGGGAAGTCGCCCTCGATGATGTGCTTGCGGGCTTCACCCACGAGCCACAGGTAGAAAGCCAGATTGTGGATGCTGGCGATTTGCATGGCCAGAATTTCCTGGGCGATAAACAGGTGGCGCACATAGGCCTTACTGTAGATGTGGTCAACTATCGAGGGGCCGTCTTCCTGCAGGGGGCTGAAATCATCGGCCCACTTCTTGTTGCGCATGTTCATGATTCCGTGGCGGGTGAACAGCATACCGTTGCGGCCGTTGCGCGTGGGCATCACACAGTCCATCATGTCCACACCACGGTCGATGGCCTCAAGCATGTTGGCAGGTGTGCCCACACCCATCAGGTAGCGGGGACGGTCCTGAGGCAGGATGTCGTTGACAATCTCAATCATCTCGTACATCACCTCGGTAGGCTCACCCACAGCAAGTCCGCCAATGGCGTTTCCGTCGGCTCCGAGGTCGGCGACAAACTTGGAGGATTCCTGTCGCAGATCTTTATAGACGCAGCCCTGCACGATCGGGAAATAGGCCTGGCTGTGACCGTATCGGGGCTGTGTGTTCTTGAAGTGTTTCCAACCTCGCTCCAGCCAATGATGGGTCAACGTCAAGGACTTGCGGGCATAGTTGTAGTCGCTTGTGCCCGGGGGGCACTCGTCGAGTGCCATCATGATGTCGCTACCGATGCTGCGCTCGATGTCCACCACCTTCTCGGGGGTGAACAGGTGCTTGCTGCCGTCGATGTGGCTGCGGAAGGTCACACCCTCGTCGGTCAACTTGCGGTTCTCGGCCAGCGAGAAAACCTGGAACCCGCCGCTGTCGGTCAAGATGGGACGGTCCCAGCCGTTGAACTTGTGCAGGCCTCCAGCACGCTCAATGATGTCCATGCCGGGACGCAGGTACAGGTGATAAGTGTTACCCAGGATAATCTGCGCCTTGATGTCCTCGCGCAGTTCGGTCATGTGGACCGCCTTAACGGCGCCCACCGTGCCGACGGGCATGAAGATGGGGGTCTCAATCTGGCCATGGTCGGTCGTGATGAGTCCAGCGCGGGCATTGGTGCCACTAGGTGTGGCTATGAGTTGATAGTCCATTCAGTGTCTCTTGTAAAAAGTCGTGCAAAGGTACTAAAATAGTTAATAGTTTTTCTACTAAACCATCATGATACAAGATAAAAAAAGCGAATTTCGCTAATTTTAACGAAATTCACAAAGCATGCTTCGTGTCATTCGCGGCAATTAGCGAAATTCGTGATAAAGTTGTCAGGAAGGAGGAATTATTTGTATTTTTCTGCCTCTTTGCGAGCCTTCTCCAGATTCTGCACAGCCTTGTCATAGTTCTTGATAGCCTTTTCAAGCTCCTTCTGGACTTTCACGTTTTGCTTGGCGTGCTTCTCGTCGAGTTTCAGTTTCTCGCCATCCTGTTGCAGGCGCTTCTCGTCGGTGAGACCCTTTGCCTCGGCCTTATCATGCTTTTCCTCGAGTTTGGCTTTCTCACGCATCTGATTCTCAGGAAGGTTGCTGTATTTCTGCTGAGCCTCGGCTTTCTTTTTCTCGGCCTCTTTCAGCTTATCCTGTGCCTTGGCATACTTCTCGTTAGCCTTCTGGCGTTTCTGGATCAGCTGTTGCTGCTTCTTAGCCTCTTTCTCGGCCTTCTTGGCTTCCTTTTCCTGCTTTTCAGCAGCCTTCTTGGCCTCCTTGGCCTTCTTTTCTTGCTCCTTGTAAGCGTCTTTCTGCTTCTTGGCGGCCTCGGCCTGCTTCTTAGCAACCTCAGCATCCTTGGCATACTGTTCTTGCTGCTGTGCTACCTGCTGAGGGGTTTCATAAGTCTGTGCCATTGCGGCAGGTGCTGCTGCAAAGCAGAACAACGCTGCCATCAAAAATAATTTCTTCATGATCGTAGTATTTTTAAAATTAAACTTTGTTTCTTTAATGTGGCAAAGATAGTACTTTGACCTGATATAACAAAAAAAGTTTAAAAAAATGCCGCGCCGTCATTTATCGGCACGGCGCTGGTAGTTGAATTCGTCGATGCGGGTGATGCCCGTGGCCGTGAGGCGGTCACGGCTGCGCTGCACATCCTCGTCGGTGTTGTAATCGGGGATGTGGGGTACGCGCACGACGATGCGATCGGCCATGCCGTCGTGGCTCAAAAGCCATTGCAGGTTGTCGAGCACGCGCTGGTTGTCCTGGCCGGTGTAACGCCTGTAGATTTCGGGGTTAACGTCCTTGATGTCAATGTAGTATTCGTGAATAAGGGGCAATAGTCGCTTCAGGTGCTGGCGGTCCACATTCAGGGCTGTTTCCATTGTGAAGCGCCACTCAGGCGGCACCATGCGGCAGAAGACCTCGATGAACTCGCTGCGAATGGCCGGTTCTCCACCGCCAAAGGTGATACCCCCACCCGTGGCGAGGAAATAGAGATTATCGATCATCACCTCGTCGAGCAGTTCGGCAGGGGTGACGGTCCTCGAGAAACCATCAGGACGCAGGCATTGGGCATTAAGACAATACTGGCAGCGCAGCGTGCAGCCATGGAAGGCGACCAGTGTGGTTACCCCCTGCCCATCCACCGCCAGCCGATGACGGGCCACCCCGATAATCGGCACCCTATGTTCCTCTTCACTCATCATCACTGTTATCAGCAGGCAATAGAAAGTTCAGTGGCGACATGTACGTGGATCAAAGGCCGTCTGTCGTAGCGATATTGCCTTCAACCATCTCGTCGCCAATTGAATCAGTCGTAGCGCAAGAATCCTCCACAAGTACCATTTCGCCCCTGAGATCATCGCCAACAGGTCTTTTAAACTGGTCACACGATGTGGCCGAAAGGCTCATCAGGCCCAGGCTCAACCCTGCCACGATGGCAGCCTTGCCGAGGGTGCGGCGTCGGGCAATTTCACGTTCAAGATAGCGCATCTCACTCTCGCAAACTGGGCAGGTACCTGCACAATCGCCCTCGTGGTGACATTCACGGGGAGCGTACTTGATGCCGTTGGCACGCGCAATATCAAGACGGATCGCCTTGAGTGTGTTACATATTTTTTTCCCTCGTTCCATGGGCATTTACTTGGATTCCTCTTCTGTTGATTCCAAATCGTTCTTGCCCTCCAATTTGAAGGTGATAGGCAGTGTTAACCACATCGCAACCGACTTGCCATCACGGCGGCCGGGATAGAACTTGGGCAATGCCTTGCAGACGCGGACGGCTTCGTTGTCGAGCAATTCATGAACCGAACGGACGACCTTCACCTCGCGGACCTCGCCATTCCTTTCGATGAGCAACTGCACGATTACACGGCCTTGGATGCTATCCTTGACTGCCTCAGGGGGGTATTTGACGTGCGTCTGCAGGTATTCCATCAGCGCACTATTGCCTCCACGGAAGTAGGGCATCTGTTCATGGATCTCCCCGAAGACTTCCGCTTGCTGCGTCGTGTCACACACTTGGCTCTGACTGCCATTATAGGACATCATGACCTCGCTTGGCGAAGCACTGGTTGCCATAGCCGACAAACTTGACAACGCCAGGCTCACACCAGC
>ONIL01000042.1 GCA_900317835.1 uncultured Prevotellaceae bacterium
GACGATGGTGGGCGGCGGTGTGACCAACGAGAGCGGCCGTTTCGTCATCCCCAACGACCACGGCAAGGTCATCGCCCGCATCACCTACGTCGGCTACAAGCCTACCTATCTCGTGTGTAGCCGTGACAACGTGGGCACCATCAAGATGCAACTAGATAACTTTACTCTTGACGGTGTAACAGTCAAGGGTTCCAAACGATTAACCCGACCAACTGACCGCGGTTTGCTCGCAAATGTCCAAGGCACAGTGTTGGAACAATTTGGCTCGGTAACCGAGATGTTGTCCCATCTCCCACTGATGATGGGTGATGGCACCATTGCAGGTCACGGCAAGCCCGAAATCTACATCAACAACAAAAAAGTGCGTGACGCCTCCGAACTCGACCGCTACCGTGCCGATGAGATTCTGTCAGCAGAGATTATCACCAACCCCGGCCCAGAATACGGTCAGGACGTGAAATCTGTCATCCGTCTCAAGACCGTCAAGAAACAAGGCGATGGATTGAGCGGAAACGTCAGTGCAGAGTATAACCAAAAAAATGTGGCATATGAACGGTTCAATCTGTCCCTTAACTATCGGTTGAAGAACGGCATGGATTTCTTCACCCGTGGGCAACTTATGGACTGGAACCAACTTTCTTCGGCTGGCGTTATTGAAACGATGTCCACCTCAAGCATTTGGGACTATAATTCTCATTCTAAGAACCGACAAAACAGTGTCTATCTAAATGGTGACTTCGGGTGGAACTGGCAAATTAATGACTATCATTCAATCGGTGTGACATACTATGCATATAGTTATGTGGGAAATGGCACGTCAGAAGAGGATGGAGAGAAAGAGGTCTATAAAGACGGAGAACTCGTTGATGTTATCCACACCTACAGTAAATCTCTATCCAAGCCTCGGATTAGTCGAACTGTAAACGCATATTATCTGGGGCAAATTGGTAAGTGGACCTTGGATTTCAGCGCAGATTATTATCGCAATCGATCGGAGCAAGAAATCAATACAACCACTAATGGGGAAAACAGTGCAAGTAGCATCACCCAAACGAAGAACCAATTTTTTGCAGAGAAACTGACGATTACCGCTCCTGTCCCAAAAGGAGAACTGACCTTTGGTGAAGAAGTGACTAATGTCAATCGTTATAGCGATTTTATTCAGAGCGGTTATGCTGAAGACAACCATATTCATCAACTGACAACGACTTGGTCTCTTTATGCAAATTACGGTTTATCCCTTAATAGGTTTTCATTGAACACAGGTGTTCGCTGGCAGAATGAGATTAACCGTTATTATCTCGACAGCAAACGAGATGAGGAAATGAGTCCTAACTTTCATGTCGTGATACCATATTTGTCTGCGAAGTATCTGAAAGATGATTGGAGTCTTGGCATGGCCTATCGCTGTTATCGGCTGAATCCAGCTTATAGTATGCTATCATCGGCAGTTGAATACAATAACAAATATAGTTATAGCGCCGGAAATCCATTTTTGCAACCCCAAGTCCATCAAGACTTATCTTTAGAAGCCATGTGGAAATGGATGTATGCTGATTTCACATTCGGTCATGTCGATAACACTTATACAAGATTCTTCACTCCATTTAATGAAGCCACACACCCAGGTGTAATCCTATCAAAGTACACTACAATGCCATCAGGATATTATTACTATTTGCGCTTAAATGCTTCACCCAAAATTGGAATCTGGCAAATGAACTATTCTGCCACGATATCATATACTGACAGAGATCTAGCGCCCATGGGCATAGCACAAACATTCCATGGCATTGAGGCGGATTTCACGTTTGACAACACCTTGACCCTTCCATATTCATGGCTGCTGAACATTCAAGTCAATTATTCTCCTTATTATGAATCTGGCTTCACCCAAAGAAAGGCATCATGCACAATGAATATGCGCATCGGTCGAAGATTCTTGAAAGACAAGAGCCTGAATGTTGCGGTGAGGGGATCGGATATATTCAGAACATACAGGAAAAAGTATGTTTATTATAATGGTTTGAGTTATCGAAGAGACTACAACTCTACAAGTCGCATTCAAGGTATTAGTATAGATGTATCTTGGAGCTTCAATGCTACCCGTAGCCGCTACAAAGGCAGCCATGCCGGCCAGGCTGAGCGCAACCGACTTTAACTATATTATAACAATACATAACGATTATGAAACATCTTATATTTATATTTTTGGCATTGGCCATGCTGAATCTTGAAGCAATTGATGGTATTCATGGAGGTGTGTTTTTCTGTGATGGTCAAGTACATCCTTATACAGTTAGTCTAACCAACAAGACTGGAGATGAAGTCTGTCATCAGTTCACCGACTCTGCTTTCACGATAGAGTATCATGAGAATTGGGCGACAATTACGATCACTTCGGCTGGCTATCAAACTACAGTAGACACGTTGGTAATGAATGATGATTGCCTCGTGAACGGCTATTACAACTTTGGTGCCTACGGTATGAAACGACTAAAGCAAACTGATTTCACAAAAAACGGACAAGATAACCAAGAAAAGCGTAACAGCCTGTAAAAACTAACGCACAGAAATAGCTTCAATACCGAGTTAAGCCGAGGGACAATAACACGCCCTCGGCTGACTATTCACCCTTTTGGGTATTGCGGGCATCGTTTTTGATAGGTGTTTTTGTCTCGCCAAACTGATATCGAAAAATAACGAGAAAAATCTCCGTTTGGGCACCTGTCTCTAAAATATTCTTTCCACGTCACTTTTCGACATCCTCATTCGTTATATAAATGAGCGAGCTCAAACGAGAATAATAAAAATCATTGTATAACACATAAACGTAGAGATCATGAAATTTGGTGAAACGATTCTAATGTTTGGGATTTTTGTTGTGCTGCCAATCATCATCGTGGCAATTGTAGCACGTACGAAGACAAACGCCACCAATAAACGCGCCCAAATTGCGCTGGCCGCTATTGAGAAGAACTCTGATGTGGATTTGGAAGAATTCTTCAAGAAGATGAACCAACCTCGCCCCAGTATCAAGGAGCGACTGCTTGACAAGCTATTGTACGGTTGTATCTTCACCCTTTTTGGTGCGGGAATCTATGTGGCTCTGGCTATGTTCGGTTTAGTCATTGATGAAGTCAATGCTGACATGTTCATCGGACTGTCCTTCGTAGCAGTACCGTCGTTAGGTGTTGGGCTTGCTTTCCTTATCAATTACTTTGTGGGGCGAAAGGTACTGAAGCAAGAGATTGAGGCTGAAGCCAGAAACCAGGCGTGACCCGCGAGCAATTCATAGAGATTATCAAGACTGAACAGGAAGCGCTTAGGCGCTTTCTGCTCGCACTCTGCTGTGGCAATCGGGATGAGGCAGACGACATCGCACAGGACGCACTGGTAAAGGCTTACCTATCCTGTTCTAAGTATGAGGAATGTGGAAAAGGCACGGCATGGCTCTACCGTATCGCCTACAATATGTTTATCGACACGAACCGCTGTCGCCGAACCATGCAACCCTTGGATGCGCTCGAAAAACGTGAGGATTCCTCTTTTGCTGCCGACCGCGAATTTCGTTACCAAGCTCTCTACATAGCTTTGGAGCAATTGCCGCCAAAAGAACGAACCGCAATATTGCTCTTCTATCTTAAAGGTTATTCAATCAGGGAAATAGCCGATATTGTAAATGTGACTGAAGATGCTGTGAAGAAGCAGCTATCACGAGGCAGAGACAAACTTAAAACCCTTTTGAAAAATGAATGACGACAAAAGAATACAGGAACTTTTCGACAGTTTCACTCCAACGCTTAAGGACAACGAGTTGTTCAACAAACGGTTGGAAAGGAAATTCGCCATGATTGATGAAATCCAACAGGCAGAGACGAAGCAAATACGCCGTTACCGCATGGCTGTGGTTGCAGCCTTCGTGGCAGGTATTGTCCTTGGCAGCGGACTTCTAGTCTTCATCCTTGCCATACCGTCCGACACCCCCCTGTTCACTTTCGGCATCAATTTCTACCCGCTACAGTTCATCGAGCAGAACAGTCGCATGATTTGTGTGCTGCTAACCTCGCTGATGATTGCGTTCTGCATCATTGCCATGATGAATACCAGCGAAATGGTGAGCAGAATTAGAGGCAGGGAAATGTAACAAAACAGGAAAATAGGGACGCACCCTTTGATGTCGATAATTTTTTATACGACAATAGCAAACTGATTTCAAAAAAGACGGACAAGATAGCCAAGAAGAGCGTAACAGCCTGTAGAAACTAACGCACAGAAATAGCTTCTTCAATATGGTGGTCAGCCGAGGATAATAACTTGCCCTCGGCTGACCCATATAATACACCTTGCCATTCCACAATGTCACCATGTTTGGACGATTTTCATGTAACAAGGATCGATGCATACAACTCATAGATACTTCTACACTCATCCGTTTTTAATTTTGAAAAATGGAAAATGTCGTAAATAAGGTTGTAATGATCAACCATTTTAAAAATAATTTGTACTTTTGACACAGTGAAAATGATGTAATTTGTTAATCTAGAGAGATAGAGATATGGAAACATATTATTTAGGAGCTTATCTTGAAGGTGCTTTTCGGGCAGCAATAGCGTCTGGTTTTATAAATGGGAAAATCTCTGAACAACAAATAGATAGTCTGAAAGAGGCTATTTCGAAGTTCAGAGAATATGAGATTGAGCATGCTGCGATCATGCCCGAGAGGAGAGAAGAGCTGAAACGACAATGGAAACAATGGCTTGAGGCGACGACCCAAGGAATAAAAGATGAACTGAGAGCTAAAGGAAAATTGGGTTGATATAGATACTACCTATGTAGTGAGCAGGCCAATTGGTCACTGTGGATCCCTCGGTCCGCCTTTTGTTTGCTGCAATTGAGTGTGTGTTGAATTAATCCAACATTTTTTATATTTTGCTTCATTTTAATGGGCATTAAAACGATGCAAATCGATTAAATTAGAGAACGATGTAACTATGTTTTGACAAGAATTATCCAGAGAGATGTCATTTTGGGACAAAAATCATATTTTGTGATAAAAAAGTGTGGAGTTTTTGCAATAATTCGGGTTTTATCAATTTTGTTTTATAAAAAATTCCTAACTTTGTAAGCCAAACTTAATAATCTCACCTAATTCTTATTAAATATAATTTATATGAGTATCAGTAAAGATGTCATCAAACAGTGCCTGATTAGTAAGCAACGCGAGGTGGATGAGGCGGTGATTGTTAACCGTCCCATAGACTTTGAAGAGAATGGCAACTATGTGATAGTTGGCGTGAGACATGCGGGTAAGTCGTACCTGCTATATCAGCGTGTGCGCCAGCTGCAGGCTGCAGGAAAGGGATGGGACGAGATTCTGTTTGTGGACTTTGAGGATGAGCGTCTGGCTGAATTTCAGACAGAGGACTTCAACAGTCTGCTGGAGGCGCATCTGGAACTGTATGGCAAGAAACCTATAGTGTTCTTGGATGAGGTGCAGAACATTCCGCATTGGGATAAGTTTGTGCGGAGACTGGCTGATGCTAAATATAGGGTATATGTGACGGGCAGCAATGCGAAGATGCTGAGCAAGGAGGTGGCAACTACGTTGGGCGGAAGATTCTTTATCTATGATGCGTACCCGTATTCATTTAAAGAATACCTGGCAGCGCAACAGGTGGAACTGAAGGAACACTGGGAATATGACACGATACAGCGGAGCGAGGTGAAGCGACATCTGAATGAGTACTTCTATTATGGCGGTCTGCCAGAGATCCTGTCGTTTAAGAATAAGCGAGCCATGCTGTCGAGCCTATACCAAAAGATTTATCTGGGTGACATCTGTGCACGAAACAATATTAAGAATGACCGCGTGATGAACATCTTGATTAAGAAGATGGCGGAGAGTGTGAAGCAACCGCTGTCGTTCAACCGGTTGAAGAATGTGATTGTGGCAACAGGGGCTCCTATCAGTGTGCCAACGACTATAGATTATGCTGGATATGCTGCTGACAGTTGGCTGATATTACCCATGCAAAATGAGGTCGGCAAACTGACAGAGAAGGAATCGCAAAAGAAATATTACTTTATAGACAACGGCTTACTTAACCTCTTCCTGATGAATTCCGAATCTTCGCTGCTGGAGAATATGGTAGCAGTGGAACTCTGTAGACGGTATGGTAAAGAGAATGTTTATTATATGAATGCAGATAAGGAAATTGACTTTATTGTACCCGAAGAGAAACTGGCCATCCAAGTGTCGTACAGCATCAAGGATGAGACCACTTACAACAGGGAGGTGTCACCACTGGTGAAGTATGCAAAAGGACATCAAGATTGGAAGTGTATGCTCATTACTTACGATGAGGAGAGCATGGAAGAAGGAATACCCGTGGTGCCAGTGTGGAAGTGGCTGATGGACGTGTGAAATAATAGAATCGAGAATCTGAGGACTTTATAGACAATAGACAAGACGAACTATATGGAACCTACTAATTATGATAAGGCTCAAAGCTTATGGAATTCATTTCGGAGGGAGGTAATGTATAACCACAGGTTTTATCCATCTCATCAGGTACTAGATAAACTCGCTGTGTTTGCAAAGCATAATATATTGGTTATAAATCCTGGCAAAATTTATTATCGAGCAAGAATCATAGATGATAATGCCCTTTCGGAGCATATGGTGGGTATATGTTACGGATTAGGGAAATCTGAAAAAGAACGAAAGTGGTATAGAAATAAAGCTAACAAGTTTAGAGGTTTGTCAAGGGAGGGATCGTATGTGCCTCCCAACCCGGATTTGATTAGAGACGGCAGATCTAATGCTAAGTTTATTCGTTTCTTGTATATAACAGAGAGTCCGACAACAGCTGTTTTTGAGGTTCGTCCTCTTTTGCATTGCGCGGTGAATGTGGCCGGAATTGAGGTGAAAGAGCGACTATCGATAGCAAATATTGCATTAGACATTAGTTACGACCCTGAGAAGGAAAGAAGTGTGGATGAGTGGCTTTTGTGTTTGATTCAATCGGCATTCTCCTCTCCGACAAATAATCCTGATGATTATATTCCTTCTCAAATAATTGCTGAGTATTTGCGTCATCAGGGCTATGATGGAATTAGATACAGCAGTTCACTACATAAGGGTGGGTACAATCTGACGATATTTGACGTTACGAAGTGCGAAGCAGTTTTCTCTACAGACCTAAGATTGGAGAATGTAAAAATGAGTTTGCGGCCAGCTATTGGCGCTGAAAATATTGATGGAAGGTTTGAGTATATAAAGGATAATGTTCCAATGAGGATGGATCCAGAACGTGGGGAGTTGGTGGTGGTTGAGGTATGACACAGGAGGAGCGTTGGTCAGCAAGATAAATAATGAAGTGATAGTGTTTATGGAGCGAGAACACCGTAAGCCATCCAAGTACTATCAAGAAGAGAAACTTAAGTTCCATTTCATTCACCATAATAAGAAACTGTATAATGCGGGAGCATCGAAGGCAGAGAGAGAACAAACCTTTGAAAAGTTGCTGGCGCCGTGTGAAAAGTGTAAGAGAGTTAATAACTATGTGTAGGTAAATATAAGGCGATGGGCAATGGAGTAACGATAATAGTGGGAGCCGGTGCTGTTTTGGACTTTGACCATAATGGCATCTTTCCATCTGTGAAGAATATCACGGACGAGGTGCTTAAATTGAGCATCCAGAAAGTGGATGGAGGTAAAAGGCTTCTCCTACGTGAGCTCTATGATTATATTGTTGGGAAATTGAACCAAGTAGGACGACCAGAGGTTAATCGCTATATTCCGCCACAATTAAATTTTGAGAGCTTATTGCATGTCATAGAGATGTGCATTTCATATAGTAGCTGCTGGCATAAGGAATATATATCATGGCTTGCGCTTCCAGAGTTCGGAACTTTAATTCAACCAGACGATTTCCTGAAAGATATTCAGACGTATGATTACATCAGAGCCGCATATGAACTGCAAAAGACTGTAATGAGCATTGTCAATCAGTACGATGCTTCTTTTGGAGAGGGTACATCAAAAGAGAAATGGTATCGTGACTTTTGGAAATCCCTATCAGGAAAATCTAATATATTCAATCTGAATTATGATAATACGATAGAGAATAGTCTGGGTGAGTATGAGGATGGATTCCCTCCAGTCAAAGATGGTGAGGAATATAGTCGCTTTTCAGCGAGGCGCTATTATGAGAATCGAAGAGGGGTTTCAACTATTGCACATTTGCACGGCCAAATATTGTTTAGCGAGGCTAGGTCGTTTCCGTTTGAGTATAGCGTTCGGGACATGGTAAAGAACAGAAATTATGAGACTGCGTGTAAGAATAGAATAGGGGGGCAGTCTTATCCGTCTAATCAGGCAAAAGAAGAATATGTGCAGCCATATATTGTATCTGGTTCGAGGAAAACAGAAAAGATAACGTTTGCCCCCAATAATGTATATCTATCTGACTTGACAAGAAAGGTAATTGAGAACAGCCGTCTTATGGTTATAGGCTATTCCTTTGGGGATTTGTATCTGAATGAGATTCTTGGATTGGGTATGGCCGCACATGGAGATAACTTCAGGGTGGTGATTATCGACAAATTTCCTGCCTATATAAACTCATACCCATCTTTGTTACATCACGTGGCTCATAGATGCAATCCAAAAGAATACACTTTTGTATCAAGGCTTGCTAAGGATAGGCTATTCATTGAAATTGGGCAGAAGGAGTTTCCGCTTATTGTTGGAGAATATGGTGTACCAGTGGTTTCAAAAAATGGGAAATTGATGATGTGTATAAACGGATTCAAGGATGCGGTTGTGAACCATAAAGAAACGATACTGAAGTTTCTTGGGGTGTAATTACTTAGCACATATTTGAGCTATAGGTCTTATCTTTATTTATTCATTCTATATGGTTTACAACAATGACCCTTCGTTGTGAAACGGGGTACCGCTTTTCCATTGCAATTGAGGATGTGTTGAACTAATCCAATAACTTGACAAGGTCTCTCTTCATTTCCTCATCAATGTCTTGAAACCGCTGGAATGCCTGGCTGCCTTCCTTACGACCAGAGATGGCAGTAACAAGGTTTGGGTCTTTGACTTTTCGGTAAATGTTACCAATGAAAGTCCTTCTTGCCATGTGACTGTTGGCGACCTCATAGATGGGGCGCTTTACCTCCTCACGTTAAGGTGGCAGCAATGCTGTCGATGTATATATTAGTTTTCGACTTCCTCAACTTGAGTAAGTCGTACCAGGTGTCATCGCCCTCATGTTGCTCCAGATAGTCGTCGAGGGCATCGATGGGTCTTATTCTTACCCTTTAGCTTTGTTATTGTATTGCTACATTCGGAAAAGCACCCATTTGGGGGTTGTGGGTGTGGGTTTTGATGGGTAATTTTGTCGCGTGATTAAAAAAAAGTTGCGGAAAAGGGTTTAGTAAATCGACCTGAGTGTGTATATAGAGTGTATGACAGACAGGAAACGACAAATCGAACGGCTGTTCAAGCAGCATTACCGGGCCATGTACAGGCTGGCCAGCATCCTCTTGCACAACGATGAGGAGAGCATGGACATCGTGCATGATGTCTTTGCCAGGCTGCTTGCCGACCGCCGTCCGCTGCAAGAGGCGACTGCCGAAGCGTTCCTGCTGTCATGCGTGCGCAACCAGTGCTTGAATGTGATGCGTGACCGCAAGATCGATGAACGGGCCCGACAACTCCTGATGCTGGAGAGTGAGATTTCCAGCCGTGAAGCCGAGGACATCGAAGCCGAGATCAGCGCGCTGCATCAAGGTGTCGCCGACCTGGAGCCGCCCGTGTGCCGCGAGGTCATCGTGCTGCATTACCGTTACGGGCTCACCTTCCGCGAGATTGCCGAACGGTTGAGCGTGAGCGAGACCACCGTTTACAAGCATCTGCGCAGCGCACTAGACCAACTTCGTTTAACATTAACACCACCAGAGCGATGAACAAGACCGAACAATTGTTGAAGATGCTTGAGCGTCCCGAGCAATACACCGAGCGGCAGTGGCAGGACATCCTTGCCGACGATGAGTGCCGCGAACTCTACTCGTTGATGGCCAAAACCCGCAGCGCCCTTGCCAGCGAGCAAGCCGCCGAGCGGCTGAGCGACGAGATGATTGACGCGCAGTGGCAACGCTTGGCTGGGGAGCAGCACGAGCGGGCCGTCATCGTGCCCCTGTGGCGCAAGATCGCCGCAGCTGCCGTTGTGGTAATCGCTTGTGTGGGCATCGCCATTGCAGCGGTGCATACAGGCTTTTTCGGCCTTAAGCACAGCGAAAACCAGCCCGAGAAGGTCGTCCAGCAAGGCAATAACCCAGAGAATACCGTCACCGATGAAGCGCTGGCACCCACGCCCGACACCTTGTCGATGGCTGCGGGGTCCCGCCTGTTTGAGGAAGTGCCGCTGGAGCAGGTGCTCGCCGAACTTGCAGCCCACTATGGCGTGGAGGTGGAGTACCGCTCGGACGACGTGCGGTCGCTGCGCCTGTTCTATCAATGGGAGCCGGAATACTCACTGGACAAGGTGGTCGAGATGCTCAACAACTTTGAGGCCATCTCCATCCGGCACGAGGGTAACCAGCTGATTGTGGAATCGAAAAACCTGAAGTAACCCTACCCATGAAGCGAACAATCTCATTGCTCATGTGCATGGCATTTGCCCTGCTGCTCACGGCCGCTGCACAAAGTATCACGCACACCTTCAGTGACGTGTCGATGAGCGATGCCCTCAAGTACCTGCAGCAACACACCAGCCGCTACAAGATCGTCTTCATCTATGACGACCTGGAGGACTACAAGGTGACGACCACGGTCAAGAACAAGTCCGTGCCCGACGCCATCCGCCAGATGATCGGTTTCTATCCCATCAAGATGACCAGGAAGGAAAACAGCGAAATCTACGTCGAAGCCATCCTCAAGACCGAGCGTCGCCTCAAGGGCGTGGTGGTCGATGAGCACAACCTGCCGATGCCCTATGCCAACGTCACCCTGCTCAACCCTGCCGACTCGACGATGGTGGGAGGCGGCGTGACCAACGAGAGCGGCCGCTTCGTCATTCCCATCGAGCATGGCAAGGTCATCGCCCGCATCTCCTACGTGGGCTACAAGACCGCTTATCGCCTATGCAACCGTGACAACGTGGGCACCATCAAGATGCAACCCGACATTACCGCCCTCAAGGAAACCGTTGTGACCGCTGCCAAGATGCAGATTGAGCGCGACGGTGCCAATTACACCCTGCGCAACCTGGGCGGCACCATCATGGGCAATGCCGGCAATGCACTCGACCTGCTGCGTTGGACGCCCGGTGTTATCGTGGGCATGAACGAGGACATCTCCCTCATCGGCCGGGACGGCAAGACCGAGGTCTATCTCAATGACCGCCGCATCACCAACAAGCCGTCACCTCGCAAAATATCAAGCGCGTGGAGATCATCCGAGAGCCTGATGCCCAATATGCCTCCAATGCAGGCTCGGTCATCAAGGTCCTTACACACAGTCCCGTCAAGGACCACCTGGGCGCAAGTCTCACCAACGTGCTGGACATCAAGCGCAAGGTCTCCAACACCACGACACTCACCCTGGACGGCAAATACAAAAAACTATCTGGAAACGCCTCCTTTTCTTATGGCCGCCTCAATACCGAAGTGTCAAGTCTCGGGGTTACCAAAATAGCCGATGAAAATGACGGCACATGGCTTTATAACAAAGCCGACATGTCAAACTCAATAAGCGCAGGAGACAGGTACACCGTCTTTGCAGGAATGAACTACGCCCTCACGCCCAAGAGCGTCATCGGTGCACAGTATAATGGCAGTTTCTATCAGGTAGACATCAACGAGCAAATCCGGCAGACGATGGTCCAGCGGCTGTATGGCTCAAAGCAGATGACCGATCGCGTGACCCGTAACAGCACATCGGCCAGTTACCTGTGGCAACGCAATGACAACTCGCAACTGCTGGTTATCGCCGACTATGCGTCAATGAGACAGAAAGACGCTCAAAACCTGAGGGAATACTTGATGATTGTCAACAATGAAAACGATGTCAGCTTGACCGATAATACCATCCTCAAACATTATCTTGTGGTGAACAGCAACGACTATAACATCGTGACCGCAACAGCCATGTACAATTTCGTTTCCCGAGGTTGGAACAACAAGATGGGGATTGTGTGGGGGCATACTGGCAGCATAGGCACTGTCCTGTTGAACGAAGTGTCGCAGACCTGTAAACGCGACAACGACTGGTCGGGCCTATATTACACCGTGAGCAGGTCTTGGGACAAGTGGCGGATGAATGCGGGTTTGAGATACGAGTATGACTATACCCGAACAGATGTTGAGGGCTCCAGCCTTAACAAGACTTACCACAACCTGCTGCCCAACGCAAGCGTCGGCCTTCAACTGAGTCCCGACATAGACCTGGCGCTATACTACCGCCGCACCCTTAGGCGCCCCTCTTACAACGAGTTGCGCTCCACCCACAACTACATCAATTCCTATCAGTACTCGACGGGCAACCCGTTTTTGAGGCCGACCATTACCGACCATTTTGCGTTGAACGCCAATTTCAAGGGTTTCACGGCCTCGCTGTCCTATAGCCTGATGGACGATGCTACCCAACGCATTATGGTGCATCTGGGGTCGGGCGCCGTTCTCGAATACCCTATCAACATTATGCTTTTCAGGGCCTGGTCGCTTGACCTGGGCTACAACTACAGCAACTCATGGCTGAACCTGAATGTGCAGTCCAGTGCCACTCTGCCTCACACTACCTACCCCTATTTCGACATTATACGGACCGAGAGTTCTCCATTTGCCTCGATCAATGTCAATGCCCAGTTCACAGTGGCACGGCGATACCTCATCGGATGCAACTTGTTCGGCAGCACACCCTGGATTTCAGGTTTCTCACAAAACGCCTCTATTGTGGGCTTGAACTTGAGTGCAAGGACCACGTTGTGCCAAGGACGCCTGCTGTTGGGCGTTAACCTGAATGACCTGTTCCAGCGCAGCATGTCTCCCTGGTACAAGACCCGATACATGAACATTTATAACGAGAACCACACCGATTATGATATCCGTGGCATCTCGTTCATGGCGCGATGGACCTTCAACACCATCAGCAACCCGTTCAAAAAGCGCAGCGGCAACGATGCCACCTTGCAACGAACCCAAGACAACAACTAATAAAACAATAAAAAAACATAAGAGTCATGAAGAAGATTTTAATCATTTTTTTAGGTCTGGTGGCATTAGCATCATGCAGCAAGGATGATAATGAAGTACCATTTCCTCTTCCTCCAGAAAATGCTTCCCTCTATATGGCCGTGAATGGGTTACCCGGGTTTCCCGATAAGATCTACGACCTTGAAGGTAACACGATTTACGAATGCGAGGAGGGTGGCAGCATTCAGTCGCTGGTCGCCGAAGGCAGTGACTGGTATGCACTCATCAAAGAAAACGACACCTTTTTTGTCGTGAAAAATGGCTCGAAGATAATCTCTGGTGAAGGACAAATCTGGTGCTTCACGATCGAGAACGGCTTTGTCTATACCGTGCAGGAGTATAAAAACTTTGAGGTCTGGGTCTGCAAGGGTTATGAGTCCCAGCAAGACAAAGGCTCCTGGTATAACCAGCAACTCTTTTATGTGACCGAGGGTGACCTTGAATGCGTCGAAAATTGGCTGTATAATACTTTCATGGTGCATGACGGAAGTGTCACTATACCATTTCGCGGTCCTGAGCCGAAAATTATGATTGACGGCTCAACCCATTCGCTAAATGAGTACTTGGATCATGGTTTCGATTGGGTTTACGGTATAGATTTCTATGCCGGTTCCTGGCTGATTACCTACGAGGACTTTGAGACAAGGAAAAACATGTACTGGTGGCATAACGTCAATTACGAATGCCCTGCTGATTTTCAGCCCTATGCATCATCCATTGTCAATGGCCACTCATTTATCCTGGGACGGAAAACCACTTCTCAAGGTGTAGGTGGTATAAATGGCATACCTGCTGTCTTGATTGATGGAATTGAGACCGTCTTGAATAATGACCTCGCGGGATTCTCGGCTGTCAGTCTTGCATCTCATGGCGTGGACACTTATATCCTGGTCCGTGACAATACATCCCTTTATTCCTACATTTATAAGAACTTGAGCGCCATCAAACTGCCCGATGTCAAAACTCCCTACAGCGTGGGACCCTATGGTGCCCAAAACTCTAACGACGGAAAATCGAATCTGTCAGCATTGGGCATCAAGGCTATTGCCGTCGTTTCTAGCCGTAAGGATTAGGGGAAAATTTTACAATACACGATAAAAGCGATAAAATGAAAACGATAAAGAAACTGATGACCTTGTTGCTGGCATTGCTGGCATTGACCGCTTGTCAACACGATGATGAGCCCGATGGGGCTGAGTTCTTCCAGAACTTGGCACCATGTCCTACTGATGGCATTTTTGAGGGCAAGGTTTTTAGCCGTTCGTCTGAAGACAAAATCGGGCTGTGGTGCGAAATCACCAAGTCCCCCGCAGATGTCGATCCTGAAATGCCCAATGTGCCTAAAAAACGCACAGACATATATATAAGCCGAGATGTTTTCTTGGGATATCCGCCCAAAAACAACACCGAGATCAAGTTTCAGATACTGGGAATCGGACATTTCCCTCCTGAAGGCTTTCCCTATAATTATTATTTGCTTTGGGATCGCTCATACTACATCTGCAATATCAACCTCATTGCAGTAAATATAACTGATTGAAAATTAAATAATTTAATACTTGTTTTCAATGAAAAAGACATTTATGGCACTCGTGTGCATGGTTCTGGCCAGTGGCGCTGCCATGGCACAGAAGACGTTCACATTCGGTCCTAAGATCGGTATTGACTACACTCACCAGTTGGGCAAAAACATCAACGATGAAAGCGCGCTCAACTATCAAGTCGGTGCATTCATGGAATACTGCCTTAACAACAAGTTCGCTATTGCCCCCGAGGTGGTGTTTGCCACTAATACACGCCCCAAGATGGAGTGGGTTGATGGGTTCTATCACGACCCGGCTATTGACGTGACCACGACTTATCAAAGAAATTATATCAACATTCCTGTCATGTTCAAGTATTATGTGTCGCCATCGTTGAGTATTGACTTGGGGCCGCAATTCGGTTTTAAAGTATATGACCGATATACCGACAAGTGGGAAGAGCGTGGCAGAGAGATGAAAGAAAAGCACAGCTTGGGTTACCGAAACTTTGATTTCGGCCTCGGCCTTGGCGCTACCTACAACTTTACCGAAAGATTCTTTGTCCAGGTCCGTTACACCCTTAGCTTGACAACGCTATATGAAGGCAGCAATGCCAGGAACGGTAACGCCCAACTCTCCATCGGCTACCGCTTTTAATGATTTCAGTCGTGTAGTGAGATGAGAAAATCACCCTTTTGGGTATTGTCCTGACAGCTTATCTACAGCAACTTTGCAACAAAATAAAAAACGTATCATCATGAACACGACTAAGAAACTGTTTATACCGCTGTTGGCATGCTGCTTGGCGCTACTCAGCTCGTGTGACTACTTTTCTTATTATGAGTTCAAAGTCCATAACCAGGCACAGGACACCGTCTCGATAGAGATGACGCTCACTTATCAATACGGATACGAGAAAAACGGTGAAGTGCTGATAGACGATGACTATACACGTCGCCCGAAGTATGACCGAGACACGCTCGTGCTCCTTGCCCCTGGAGATGAATTCTTGGCAACAATCTCGCTCTTCAACCAGTATCTCAGCACATCCTTTGAAGAAGACGGAGTGACGCCATTCTGGTGCTACATCAAATCAATAACCGTTGGCGAAAAGTCCCTTGAACCCGAGGCGTGGAATCATGAATCAGCATGGAAGAAGAAACATGATGGGCATGGCATATACTTTGGCGAAACACTGCAGTTTGACCTTTATCTCGACGATTCCATTTACTAATAGACTTTAACGAAGCAAGAAGATATGCATCAAATGAGTTGGTCACATCACCTCACGGCGAGGCTTGCCGCCCTGGCCACAATGACCTGGTTCGCCTTGATTGCCGTTTCTCAAACAGCCGATGAGCCTGTCCGTCATTGGCAAGGATTTGTTGAAACGTCGTTCCACAACACCATGGATCTCAGCTTTGAATTTGGAATTAAATATTTTCCTATCAAGTTTGTTGGCGTCGGTGTAGGCATCGGCATCGGAGGAGACATCGGCGAACTGCAATCAACAACCTTTGAAGTCGGAGACATGCAGGTGATTGCCGACGATGGGCTGGGAGTGACTTGGTTTGGCACTGGACTGCAACTGCAGAGTCCGATCTTGTGGCGCAACGGCGATGGAGATGTAAAACTGTCGCTGAAGGCCGATGCGGGCATCAGATTGCCCTTTCCAAAAAATGATAAGATCAGCTATTATGTAGTTCCCAAGGCTGCCGGAACCTGGGAAAGCGGCCCCATGCAATTTGAGCGCAACCACGGAGGGGCAAGTTGCTTCCTGTACTTCAAGCCTGCTGTGGCGCTTGACATCAACCGATGCCAAATTTGGCTCGGCTATTTGTGGAGCAACATGGACCCCTATAGCGGAGTGCGCAACGTGACCATCATGGGACATCATTTGGACTTTCCGCGCAAGCGAACGATGCACGGCCTCTCCATCGGTATCGGCTACCGTTTCTAAACCATAATTTTTTATTACAATGTTATTGGCTCACCGATGACCTCGGTGGGCTTTTTGTTTAATCTAACCCCAGACGGGAAAAATGCGACTGACGCGGTATAAAAACACCCATTTGGGTATTGGGGGCGGGAGGATGAACCGTTAATTTTGCAGAATGAACTTTTTATTTTTATGGGTGCTGAAAATCAATGGATTAGGATTTGTTAAATGAAGTCGGATGTTGTGATTGTTTGATGGTTTTTGAGTAACTTCGCGGTGTCAAGTTCTTGACAGATCTTCCCGAGAACATCATCAACACGATATAACAATGAAACAGACATTTTACAGGCACCTGCTCATGGTGTCGCTGGTGTGTGCCATGGTCTTGCCATCCATTCCGCTTGCTGCCCAGTCGCGGGACGACGAGGTGATGGTGAGCAAATGCAGCGAGGTATATGAGTTCAAGATGAAAGGCGGACAGCCTATCGTCAAGAACAAGACCGTTATTGAGTATGAGTCCTTGCGGCAGTATGACGTGAAGATCCAGCCCGCTGTCTTCTATGGGGACAACATCAAGCTGGATGAGGCACGTTGTGACGGCTTCAGCGCTAACTATCGGTCGGCGACCCCTGAGAATGTGTTCTTTGACGACTCCCGCGTGTGTTATTTCGACGTGACCCTGGGCAAGTGGGGCCGAAAGCGCAGGATGACCTATGAGCGCACATTCACCGACCTGCACTATTTCACGCGCATCGTGCTGGGCGAGCAATACTTTGTCAAACACAAGACAGTGACATTCATCCTGCCCAAGGGATTTGAGCATTACCGATTGATCGACAAGAATATGTCCCCGGCAGTTACCATCGAGCACAAAGACAAGGGCGGAAGTAGGGTAGTGACCTACACAATCAATGACATGGCGCCCATCAAGCAGGAAGATGCCATGCCAACCGTGGCCAGCGTCTATCCCACGGTATTTGTCGTGGGGTCGTTCAAGGATGCGGCCAACATGTTTGCCTGGGGACGGCAGCTGTCGGATGTCGATACCACCATTCCGTCATTGAGCGATATACTGGCGGACATCAACCGTGAATGCCATAGTGACCTGGACAAAATCAGGAACACTTATGCCTGGGTGCAGAACAATATTCGCTATGTCGCTTTTGAGGCAGGTGTGAGCAAGCACCAACCTGATACCCCTGCCGAGGTCGTGCGCAAGCGTTACGGCGACTGTAAGGGCATGGCGTTGTTGCTGAAGACGCTGCTCGTGGCCCAAGGCTTTGATGCCCGCTTGACCGACGTGGGCACCCGTGAGGCCTCGTGCCTGATGAGCGAGATTCCCACCCTTGCTGCCATCAACCACGCTATCTGCACGCTAGAGTGGCAGGGCAAAACCTATTACCTGGACGCCACCTGCAACCATATCCCGCTGGGCCACATTCCCAGCAATGTGCAGGGCATGGAAGTCATGGTCGAGGAGCCGGGAGGTGTCCCTTCGTTGCGCACCGTGCCCGTTCTCCCTGTTGAAGCCAACTGTGACAGCGTGCGAATCGACCTGTCAATGAACCGTCAGTTCCAGCTGACAGGAAAGGCCTCACGCTGGTTCAAGGGCGACATGAAGGAGATGATGCTGAGCATGCTTGACGACAATGAGGCTGCCGACCGCATGCAGTTCATGAACAATGCCCTTAACGATAAGGATCACGCCAACAAGATTGAATGTGCCGCATGGCAAGATAAGGACTGCCGCAGCGAGTGGGCAGTCGTTGCCGCGACCATGACTGACGGGCACTCGGTCGAGCAGGTCGAGAATGAGTTGTTTGTCGAGCTGGATCCCGATAACATGCTGATGACCGCCCCCATCGACACCACCGACCGCAAGAACGACTATGTACTGCCTTTCCCATGTCGCCAGGTGCGAGAAGTGGCATTAACCCTGCCCATTGGTTACAGATGCGAACAACTGCCTGATGACTATGACCGCCATACCGATGTAGCGGACCTATCATGCACCTTCAGACAAGAAGGCAACACGGTCATTTACCGCAAGGTGATGTCATTGCACCATCCCCGTGTGCCGCTTGATAAGATCATGGCATGGAATGCACAGCTCAAGCAGTGGAGCGAGCATGCCCACGAGCAGATTGTGCTTGTCAAGAACTAGTGGAGAATAGTTGAGACCATTATACAACCAATTGCAAAACGATATGAGACAATCAATGATCAAATTCCTGGCATTGCTGGTGATGCTGTTGACACTGACCCCGGCACATGCCGATGACGAGAAAAAGTACCTGAAATTTGCAGCTGAACTGCGCGAAAAAGTATGGAGTGACGACGACCCGATGTTCAAGAACTACAACTGCCCGCAGCAGTACAGTGACCCTGACGTCTGCTCGGCGGTCATCTTGGCCAGCTGCACTGATGCAGAGGTTACCCGCAAGTCGTTCATCCGCATGACGGGCCTGCTGATGTTTGACAACAACAAGAAACTGGGACGCCACGAACTCAACCGCATGCTCATCAAGCTCAACGATGCCGCTGCCCTGAAGAAATTCTCGGAGTTTGACTACACCACCTTCAAGAAGTCCTACTACAAGGGCATGGAAGACAAGCGCCAGCAGGTGCTGGGCGTGCGCGTGATCAAGCCCGACGGACGCATCGTAGATGTCAACACCGACGACTACATGACCACCCGCGAGGGCAAGAAGGATAAGGACGTGAGCCATAAGTTGGCAGTCCCGGGCCTCGAGGTGGGCGATATTCTGGACATCTTCACCTATGACGAACTCGTTGTCCATGACCGCAACGTGCCGCACTTCAGGTTCTGGTTCCTGGAGGAGTATCCCATCCTCAAGCAAAAGGTGAGATGTGTCATCGACAAGAAGTTCACAGTGCAGTACCGCACCCTGAACGGTGCCCCCGACTTTGCCAGCAGCCTTGACGACGAGGGCAACACCGTGCTCGAGGCCGAAGTCAACAATGTGAACAAGGTAGAACCCACGCTGTGGTACAATCCTATCGAGCAGTCACCCGTCACCCTGCTCTATATCTTTGACAAGAGCGTGACCAACAAGCAGATGAAGAGCGTCAAGAACCGTGATGTGCAGGCCAACCCCGACTTCAGCAGCATTTTGGCCGACGACCTCAACTTCATGAAGGCCGACAAGAAAATCATCAAGGAGTATCTCGACTGGCCTGAGAACAAGAAGCAGATGAAAGACGAACTCGCCACCGCTAAAAAACTGGCAGACAAAGAGGAGGCAGCCAAGCTCATCTACACCGGCCTGCTGTACGCTTACAGGGCGTTTGACAAATATGACACCTATTCGCCATTCCGCTTGATGCTGATGATGAGCGAGATGCTGGACATGCGGGACATTCCCTACCAGTTTGTCGTCACCACCGACTATGAGAATGAACCGCTCGATCAGCTCATCTACAGCGGCAACACGAGCTGGCTCATCAAGACCGAGGGCGGCACCTACTTCGCTCCGCCCACCTACCAGGGGACCACAGCAGGACTGTTACCCGCCTGTTTCCAAGGGCGCCGTGCTGCAGTGGTGAACAAGCTCAAGGGCGACAAGTCCCAAAGCGACATGGTAACCCTGCCGCAGTCCACTTCCGACGACAACGTCAACCAGGTGACCGTAAATGCCAGCATCGACGGGATGGCTATGGACATTGAGCGTACCGAGTCGCTCACTGGCGCCATGAAGGAGTCTATCGCCACCATCATGACCGATGAGCAAGAGTTTGATGCCTATGACCAGTACCTGGGGCGCAAAAAGCCCTACATGGAGCGTATTGCAGGAGGTGCGAAAAAAGGCACGGCGCAGAAGTTTGCCAAGGGCCGTGAAGATCAACAGGATGATTTCAAGGAGGAAATCAAGGGCTATCATGATGAGGCCGCTGCCAGCGTCATCAGTAGCGAGATACTCAACACCGGCATCAACCCCAGTGAGCCCGCATTCGTCTATAAGACCCATTACACGATGGACGGCTGGGTGAAACGCGCTGGCTCCAATCTGGTGGTGAGCGCCGGTAAACTGATTGGTGCCCAAAGCAAGGTCGAGGGCAGTAACCGCCGCCGCTCCTTCGATGTGAACAGGCGCTGCCCGGCGCTGGTCAGCTGGAATATCACCATCAATGTGCCCAGCGGCTATCAGGTCTCACAAGAGAGCCTGGCCAAACTGCAACAGCAGGTAAAGAACTCGGCAGGCGAATTCAACGCCACGGCTAGCATCGAGGGCAATCGGCTGACGCTGGCGGTCAATATGCGTTACAACAAGGGTGACTATCCAGCATCGCAGTGGCAGGATCTGCTGCAAATCATTGATGCAGCCGACGAATTCACCACCCGTCAAGTCGTATTCAAGAAATAAACCGACAAAAATAATGATAAGATAATGAAAAAGACAGTCATAACATTACTCGTGCTCTTGAGCGCGTTTGTGGCAAGAGCCGACATGGGCGAATTTGCCCTGGGAACGCAGGCCACCTATGGGACCCATAAGAAAGCGGTGGCGGCTGGTGTGTCACTGAAGTATAATTTCTTCTATCACTGGCGCATCAACCTGCTTGCCGACTTTTATTTCAAGAAGAATGACGTGTGGAGCACTGATTTTGCCCTGGAGCATAACTACCTCATTTATTTGGGCGATAAGGTGAGGCTATTCCCGTTGGCTGGATTAGGATTCCAAATCGATCATATCACCTTTGAGGGTTTAGGTGGCAGGGAGACGGATAGCGACGAGCACATGACCGCCTTCGCTGGCCTTGGAGCGGAATACCTCATCGGTGAACACCTGATGCTGGATGTCAAGTCAAAGTGCCACTATAATGGAGACAAGACCCAAGGGCTTTTCAGCATTGGGGTAGCTTGGCGATTCTGAATAGACGATTTCTGTGCTATAATTTTTTTATAAATCTTAAAAAACTCAGTTACAATGAAAAAGGTTTTATTGATTATGTTGATGGCCGTCACTTCGATGATGGCAAGTGCCGACGTGGGCGAGTGGTCCCTGGGCGGACAGTTTGTGTTTGGCACCGAGGGCAGCATGCCTGGTGTGGCGTTTCGGGCAATTACTACTTCAAGAAGAACGGCGTGTCCTGCTTTGACCTCAACGCCGAGCAGCACTACCTGTTTGAGTTGGGTGACAAGATCCGTCTCTATCCTTTGGCCGGCATCCGTGCCGCTTTCTGGAAAGTCGATGACATCAATGCCAACGTGGGTGATGTCCACATCAAGGTCGATGGTGACAGCGAAATGAAGATTGGCTTCAATGTGGGTGGCGGTATCGACTACCTTATCGGCGATCACCTGATGCTCAACGGTGAAATCAAGTATGAGTACCTCAAGAATGCCGACTGGGTACTCTTCTGCGTAGGCGTGGGTTACCGCTTCTGATACCCCACGACACACTAAGGGAAGGCAATAAGTACAACAAGTTCAACAGCGCCAAGGCCATTGTTTTTATTGTACTTATTGTCTTCCTTTTTAATTTTGTCAACGGTAGTTGTTGACGAAGTCGTCGAGGTTGTTGACGCCAAGCTTCTTGGCTATCTGGATTTTCTTATTGGAGACGGTGCCAAGGCTGCTGTATTTCATGCAGATCATGATGACCGTGCGGGAAAAACCGTAGCAGTACAGGGCCAAGAAGTTCATCTCGCTCTCGTTGAGCGTGCCCCCGGCGATGCGCTGTGCCTCATCAAGCACGCCGCTGTGCAGCTCATTGGTCAGGCTGTGCAGGTTGTTCCAGTAGGAGTCGGTGGGGATAGCACCCTCGACGGGCAGTGTCATCACTTCGTTGAACTTGCGGGTAAAATTCGTCTCGTTGGGCTGATAGGACAATTCCAGCAGCTGGCGAATCACCTGTATCTGGTTATCGACGATGGAACGCATCTCGTCACCCTTGCGTTGCTTGGCTTCCAGGGCCGCAAGTTCCTCGCCCATGCGCTCTTTACCTTGCAACTCGTCCTGTGCCGCCTTCAATTCCTGTTCCCGAGTGCTGATGGTTGCTCTCATTTGCTCCAGGCTTGCTAGCGACGCATCGAGGTCGGTTCGCAGCAATTCAAACTCGGTCTCCTTCTGCTTCAGGCGGCTGCGGTAGCGCCATGCCAGGAAGGTCACGCCCAGCGCCATGAGGGCCAGCAGCGCAGCCAGCAGGATGGCACCCCTCGTGCGGGATTCGCTCTTCACCTTCTTGAGCTCCTCGAGTTGGATGTCATATTTCTTCTCGATGGCCAGGTAGTTCTTGTTGACGTTGGCCACCAGTATCGAGTCGGCCATCTCGTTGGCCCGATCATAGTAGGTGGTGTATTGATCCCAGTCCTTGTTGGCTTTGGCGATTTCACTCATGAGCCGACAATACATGACCGTGTCACTGGTGTGGTTGCTCATCATGCCGCTAGCGGGCACATGATTCAGATAGTAGAGGGCCGAATCGGGCCGCCCCAGGTTCAGATAGGTCTCGGCAGCGACATAGTGTGCGCGTGGATGGTCAATCTCATCCTTGCCGGCTGCTATGGCTTTCAGGATGTCAACCCGGGCCTTGTCATACTCTTTGGTGATCAGGCAGTACATCTCGGCCCGTTGATACAGGTTCTGGAACAGGAACCAGTTCTCGTGCTCGGCCTCAGACAGCTGGATGGCTTGATTGATGTAGTAGAGGGCGCTGTCGCGTTTATCGGGCAAACTGCGGTAATAACCGCCCATGTCGGTCAGACACACAATCTGATAGTGCTTGTCGCCCAGCTGGTTGTACAGGTCAAGTGCCTCCTTGTATTTCCTGATTTTTAAGTCGGCATAGTTTGAATTGTCGGCATAGAGGGTCGCCAACCGCAGCTTGGCGAAGGCTTTGTTTTCCAGGTCACCATCTTCGGCCGCGTTCTCGGCATCCTTATAGGACGCTATCGCCTTTTCGGCATCGCCCATCATCTGATATACACAGCCCTTATAGAGCAGTGAGCGGGTGTATTTCTCGCGGTCGCCGTGGTGCTCATAGTAGTCCACCGCCTCGTTGATCACGGCATCGGTCGTGTCGTTGATATAGTTCTTGTAATGTGATTGGGTGAGCAGCAGGCTGTAATAGGCCCGTTCAGCCTGGTTGAACCCGCCCGGATGGAGAGAATCCAAACGTTGCTGCACCAGTTCATACTGGCGAGCTTTTGACAGCAGCGAGTCGATGCCAGCCAATTCGCGCATAGCGGCGGTATCACCGCCCCCGTTGCAGCAGGCCAATGCCAGAGCAAGAACAACTATTAATGCGGTAAAAGCGATATTTCTTGTATTCATAATCCAGTTAACATGGCGTCCAATTCGTACCAATTGAACGCGGATGCCAAATTAGTTCAATTAGCGAAATTCGTAGTTTTCTACTCACAAAATTACTTCATTTTTTTGCAACAATTTCGGTCTCATCGGGCCGAATTATGTCAAAATGAACTTTTTATTTTTATGGCATCTGATAATCAATGGTTTATAACTGTCAAAATGAAGTCACAATGAAGCCAAATTTCATAAATAATCCAATTATTTGCAGTAACTTTGCAGTTGATGAATCTATGCAAAAGCCTATGGGACGAACGATGATGTACCGATTGCTGGTTGCCTGCATATTGATGTTGTTGCCGACAGCGGCTGGAGCCTACGATTTTATGGCCGACGGCATCTACTATAACTTGGTGGATGGCCATGCCGTGGTCACCCATAACGGACAGACCAATTGCTACAGCGGTGATGTCGTTATACCCGAAACCGTCACCCACGAAGGCACGACCTATCCTGTCACTGCCATCGGTGACTATGCCTTCAAGGGCAGTACTGGCCTAATCCATGTGACGATTCCTGAGGGCATCACCTCAATCGGATACTCTGCTTTCTGGGATTGTATGGGACTGGTAAGCGTTATCATCCCCGAATCGGTTGCCAGCATTGGCGAATATGCATTTGCCTGTTGTTACTCATTAAGAGAATTGGTCTATAATGCTGTCAATTGCGAGGACTTCGGTTGGTCAGGAACTCCGTTTGTTTATTCTGGCATTGAAAACATCATCATTGGGGACAATGTCAAGAGGATACCTGATCTTTTTGTTTATGAGCTGGAGTCATTAAAAACCGTATCTATAGGAAAGTCTGTTACTTCGATCGGCATGTCCGCGTTTGATGAATGCGTGGGGCTAACAAGTGTGCATATCAAGGATTTAGCGGCATGGTGCACAATATCTTATCATGATTGGACTTCAAATCCCTTGTATTATGCAAGGCGCTTGTTCCTGAATGGTGAGGAAATCAAAGACCTTGTCATTCCCAGTTCTGTCACATCAATCAGCAGTTTTGCGTTCCTGAGTTGCAGCCATCTGACAACTGTAACGATTCCTAACACGGTCACCAGCATTGGTGACTATGCTTTTGAGGATTGCCCCAGCCTCGTCAAAGCCACAATCGGTAATGGCGTCACTAGGATGGGCACTAAAATCTTTAATTACTGCCAAAATCTGGACAATGTGACCTGTATTGCTGGCAGGCCTCCTGTTTTCACTGAAAGCGGATTATTCTATGACCTGGGCTATTATGCTGATGCGACGCTGCATGTCTTGTCAGAGTCTGTAACAGCCTATCAATCGGCCACTTATTGGCAAGACTTCTCATTAATCAATGGAGATGCTATCTTTTATCTCCTTGGAGACGTAAACGGCGACAGCGAAATTAACGTAGCCGATGTCAACAACGTGATTGACATCATCATCAATGGTGGCAGCAGTGGCGGTCACTCCCGTGTTCCCAGCCCCTTTGGTAATGGCTGGGCCATCAATGGCGATGTCAACGGCGACAGTGAGGTCAACATCGCCGACATCAACGTCATCATCAACCACATTTTGGGCAGTCAGTAAGTGTGGCTGGACTAAATGCTGATATACAAACGATAAGAAAAACACCCAAATGGGTATTGATGGGAAGAAAAGCATTCGGTACTTTTGCCACGATAAAGAATAATAACAATAAATCAGATAACGCTATGAACACGACTAAAACTAAATCTTATTTATCGTCACGCTGGGCGAGAATGTTGCTGCTGTTTGTATTATTCCTCAGCTTCCAACCAGCAAATGCGTTGACTTTTGAGTACGGCCAGTTCACCTACGTCACTAATAGCGACACCACTGTTCGATTAGCCTTCCGGGGAGTGTCGAATCAATATCATGTTACTGGCCATCTTGAGATCCCATCGGTCGTGTATCACGATGGTGTCGGATACCAAGTGAGCGAAATTGACGATATCGCCTTGTGCAACAACGCCATCACGTCGCTTGTTGTTCCTGGGACAGTCAAGAGAATCGGCAGGAATGCCTTTATTAACTGCCCAATCACTGAGCTCACCCTTGAGGAAGGAGTCCAATTGATTGACGGTGGGGCTTTTGCCAGTTGTGTGAAGTTGGATACTTTGACTCTTCCAAGCAGTATCACTACAATAAATGCAGGCTTTATGGGGTGTAAAGGCTTGAAAACTGTGTATATTAAAGGTGCAACTGACATTGGTTCGCTCTCGTTTTATTACTGTACTGATCTCGAGCATGTTACACTAGGTAAAGATGTCCGTAAGATTACCTATAATGCATTCGCCAACTGTCCGAAAATCACAGATGTTATCATCGAAGATGGAGATACGCAACTGGCATGTGATTCTGAATCTTTTGGCAATTCTCCTATATCAAATTTGTACATTGGTCGAGACATAACTTGCGCATTACCTTCCATTTACAGGAACACTCTCGAGCATGTGACCTTGGGGCCTAAAATGACCTTTATTGTGTCGGGTATGTTTGAAGGGTGGACAAAATTGACGAGCCTGGTAATACCGAGCAGGGTGAAGACAATCCACAACGCTGCATTTAAAGATTGTACGGGATTGAAAGAAATAGTCATTGGGGACGGAGTTGAGACAATCGGTCGTAGCGCATTCAGTGGTTGTACAGCATTGTCATCACTGACGATGGGAAAGAACATAATAACCATTAACGAGTGGGCGTTCTATAATTGCAGCAGCCTCAGATCCAGTGACTTGCAATTCGGTGATAGCTTAAAGTTCATTTACGCTTACGCTTTCACTAATTGTACTGGCTTGACTGAATTCACCATCCCCAAGAGTGTAGAAAGAGTCGGTGCTCGCGTGTTTAAGGGATGCTCTCACCTGAAAAAGGTGGTCATCGAGGACTCTTCCAAGGCTTTATGCATGGAATCTGATGCCTCGATCAGCGAGACGACAGAATTTGAAGGCTGTCCACTCAAGGAAATCCATCAGGGACGCGACCAATACCTATATTGGGAATCAGGGCCAGATGTCATTCCTTATTATTGGACCATGGCAGATTGCCCATTTAGTCGCTTCAGTTCAATCAAGAAGGTTACGATTGGGAATTATGTAAAGATGATACCTGATTACTACTATTTTGGAACAGGCATCGCTGCTGTCGTGATTCCCAATAGCGTAAAAGAAATCAGGCATCAAGCTTTCTCTTGCCCTAATCTCAAAGCAGTTGTACTGGGTAAAGGGGTGAATATCTTAGGTGATTATGCATTGAGTTCCCCCACGATGGTTGCAGTTTATTGTCCCAAAATGGCTCCGCCAACATTAGGAAGAACTGTGTTCAGCACAAAAACCACAAATGAAGGCACCTTGTTTGTCCCTACAGGAGCCACCATGGCTTACCAGGAGGCAAACGGTTGGAAAGATTTCAAGAATATCGTGGAAATCAGCGATGCCGAATTTAATGAGGCCATCGACCATCTGGATGAGATGTACGGCTATGTGGAGGGTGATGCAAATGGCGATAGGGAAGTGAACATCTCGGACGTGAACACCATTGTCGATGCCATCCTTGACGGCAAGCAGGAAATCAACTATGATATGAATGACGACTTTGAAATCAACATCGCCGACATCAATGCCGTCATCAATATGATCTTATCAGGTGAATAGCCATCAATAACGGCAAGAAAAAATAATTACAATCAGACATGAGGATGCGTCATGATGAAGGAGTCCAAGTGCATAGGTATTTCCTGAAACGCATTGATGCATCCTCATTTTCCTGATGTTAATCCCGTTTTTCAAAAACTTTTGAATTAATTAGGCTTTGTCTCAACAAATCTCAATTAAATTTGGTTTTGTGTTCGACTTGCACTAATTTTCTATACCTTTGCTACTGGACTTTAAAACGATAGGACTATGAAACGAATCACGACATTGCAATTGCTGGGCGTCATGCTCATGGCACTGGGCACGGCATTGCCGGCAAGTGCCCTGAAATTTATGGAAGACAGCATCTGCTACACGACGATATGGGATAAGCCAGGGGAGTTGGCGGTGATCTCGATGGGAAACTATGACTCCCAATTGGAGTACACCTACTACCATGGCGACCTAGTGATACCGGCAAGTGTCACCCATGACGGTGTGACTTATAGCGTGACGCGCATCAATTATGATGCCTTTGAGGACTGTTATAACTTGACATCGGTGACGATACCCGCTACGGTGAATGACATCATGGGGCAGGGCACATTTTACGGTACCGACCAGCTGCGCGGCTTTTATGTTGACGAGGATAATGCCTGGTACTGCGACATTGACGGCGTGCTGCTGAGCAAGGACAAGACTGTACTCTATATCTTTCCTAATGCTTATGCCTCCTCGACCTATGAGGTGCCCGACGGCGTGACGACGATTGACGACGGAGCGTTCAATAGGTGTAAGGGAATCACTACGGTCACGTTCCCGTCAAGCCTCACGTCTATCGGTTATTCGGCCTTCAGTTATTGCGATGGACTCGTTGAGATTACGGTCCCGCCCAGCGTGACCTCGATGGAGAGATACGCGTTTTCTCATTGTACTCATATACAGCGTGCCGACCTGCAATGCCGCGTCATCGGCCAGGAGATGTTGTCAGGATGTAGTGCCTTGGCCGAGGTGACGCTGGGTGACGGTGTGGCCAGTATTGGCGCTAATGCATTTAACAGGTGCACATCGTTGAAGAGTATCAATGTGCCAGCCAGCGTGACCAACATTGGCTGGGGAGTGTTTAACAGTTGCGACTCGCTCTCGACGGCGACCATCGACTGCCCGACGGTGGGCCACGGAATGTTCTATAGTTGCCGTGGTTTGAAAGAGGTCAACCTGCTGAGCCACGTCCGGCAGATTAAAGGTCTTGCCTTCATGGATTGCCGTGCGCTGGAAACACTCAACATCGAGCCTGGCTTGACAACAATAGGCGACTCGACGTTTATGGGTTGCTTTGAACTGAAGGCGCTGGATTTGCCGTCAACGGTGCAGACGGTGGGCACCCATGCATTTGATTTATGTGGCAAGATGACAAGTCTCTCGCTCAACGAGGGCTTGACGTCGCTGGGTTATTTTACGTTCCACGATTGCTCATCGCTCAAGGAGATCACCTTCCCCTCAACGCTTACCAATATCACCACCACGGCGTTTGTGGGTTGCACGGGGCTTGAGGCGTTTCATGTGGCAGAAAGCAACCCGGCATTCAGCGAGAAGGCCGGCGTGGTCTTCAACAAGGCCGGCGACAAGCTATGCTTCTTTCCTAGTGCCCATGGCGACGAATATCAGATTCCCGAAGGCACCGTCACGGTGGACCGAGATGCCTTCAACGGTTGCAGCGGTCTGAAACAGGTCACACTCCCGTCATCGCTCACAACCATTGAGTATAATGCGTTCAATCATTGCACTGGACTGACGGCAATCGACTTGCCCGACAACGTGACATCGCTGGGCGGTTCTGCGTTCATGCGTTGCGAGGCACTTGAATCAGTCCACTTCGGCCGTGGTATCACTAGAATTTACGGCAGTGTGTTTGCCGCCTGTGGCCTGAAGAGTGTAGAGATACCCTCGACAGTGACCACGTTGGGCTGGGGAGCCTTTGATAACTGCACCCAGTTGACCGAGGTAAAGTTCCAGAAGCCGTGCCACATCAGCACCATTGGCTATAACACCTTCTTTAATTGTACCAGCCTGACGCATTTTGAAATTCCTGAAAACGTCAAAACCATTGAAGACTGGGTGTTCTCGTTTTGCACCAATATGCACTCCATCACCTTGCCATCGACACTGACATCGATAGATTGGACCGCCTTCTCCTGGTGCGAACAACTGGACACCGTCATCTGTATGCGGCGCACGCCATTCACCCTCGAAGACATGACTTTCACAACGGCTAGACATGCCACGCTCATGGTGCACCGTGCCAGCATCAAGAAATACCGCAATGCCAACGTATGGAAGCTGTTTAAACGCATTGTGGCGCTGGATGGAGATTATGACGTGAACGGCGACAACACCGTCAACATCGCTGATGTGAATGCCGTCGTGGATTATATCTTCGGCAACGATGCCGACCGTGATATTGGCGACATCAATAATGACGGCGAGATCAACATCGCCGACATCAACGCCATCATCAATATGATTTTAACTCAAGATTAAATATGAACATGACAAAGAAACTGATGACCCTGCTGCTGGCGTGTTGCTTGGCTCTACTTTGCTCATGCGACCCTGGCTCAGCTTATTATTTTACTGTCCAAAACATGACGAATGATACGGTATCTGTCAATATGCATTTGGATCGAGCAAGCATTGATTGTGTGAAATTTGGAGGTGATAAAATATATTCTCACGATCAACAGAAGTGGCAAGATGATTTGACTGTAGTCTTGCACAAAAAGCAAAAACTGTCCGTTAAGATTGGCAATCGTATTGGAAAAACAGCAGCCCCAATGGATGAGATCACTCCTCTGTGGAAATTTATCCAGTCCATCAAGATCGGGGAAAATGCTTTGAAACCCGAGAAATGGAATAATGAAGTCGTATGGAATCGCAGTGTCAGTGGTCCTGGTGGTCGCGGCAGTTGGAAAGGTGAAAACATCTTTTATGACCTAAAGGTTGATTCTGACGTAGAATAATAACTGAAACGAGATATTTTATGAACACGACTAAGAAACTGATGACACTGCTGCTGGCGATACTGGCATGCATGAGTGTAAGCGCTCAAGATACAGTGATTGACGAAACGTGTCCGCCCCAATTTCCTGGAGGCGATGCTGCGTTGATCAACTTCCTCAATGAAAACATCGTTTATCCACCAAAAGCGGCCCAGGATAAAGTTGAAGGAAAAGTCATTGTACAGTTTACGGTAAAGAAGACGGGAAAGATTGATAATGTCAAAGTGCTTCGTTCGGTGCGCAAGGATCTGGATGACGAGGCCGTCAGGGTTGTCAAGATGATGCCCGACTTCATTCCGGCCAAGCAAAATGGGGAAGTTGCCGACATGCCGTACACGATACCAGTGTCCTTCAAGCTGTTCGATGAGATGGAGCCGCTCACGGTGAGTGAAGGTTCCGATGTGCCCGATGACTTCGAGCCGCCGATGTTTCCTGGAGGCGAGAGAGCCCTGATGGAGTTCCTCAAAGAGAATGTCAAATACCCGCCGATGGCTGCCAAAAGAAAGACCCAAGGCAGAGTGGTAATGACTTTTGTAGTGGACAAGACGGGCAAAGTGACTGAAATCAAGGTCGCCAAATCGGTGGATATTTATTTGGACACTGAAGCCATCCGCGTCTGCAAGTTGCTTCCCGATTTCATCCCAGCTCGTCAGAATGGTGAGCCCGTGAGCGTATGGTTCACCCTCCCCATCACATTCAAATTGTAAATATCATATCGAAATCGTCTAGCCTGAAGTATAACATGAGTACGACAAAGAAACTGCTGACAACGATTCCATCATGACAGGTAACAGTTGGTCTGAATATAGCAAGGGCGTCAACGGTGACGGCGAGGTCAACATCGCCGACATCAACGCTTTGCTTGGCCGTATCTTTGACGAAAACTGACCACAACAGATAACAATTTTACAGCCCGTTATCGGGGGAAACTCTTCAAAAACTAGAAAATATGAAAAAAAGTCTATTGATCATAGCGGTACTGACATTGTTGATGCCCTGTGTGGTAGGGGCACAATCGCCACTCGAATTCATCAGTGACGCCGACAGAGCCGATATTGAACGTGCAGTCTATCTGATGGACAATGACAGCGCGGAGCAAGCTGTGACCATCCTGGACAGGCTCTGCAAGAAGTACTCAGACAATTATGCCATCCAGTATGAGCGGCTTTATGCCGTCTACAAGGCAGGCGATTACAAGCGTGTGGTGAAGGATGGCAAAGCGCTCTTGTCCAACCCCGATGTAGAGCCACAATGTTACCAGATGGTGGGCAATGCCTTGGATGTGATAGGCAAGACGGATGATGCAGTGAAAATGTATGACAAGGGACTTGAAAAGTTCCCTGAATCAGGTATCCTGCGTCTTGAAAAGGGGAACATCCACTATATGCACAAGCGGTATAATGAAGCGCTGACCGAATACACCCGGGGCATCGAAGCCGAACCCTCTTTTCCGTCCAACTACTATCGGGCGGCACTTCTTTATGCAGGCAGTACCGAACCGCTGTGGGCCATCATGTATGCCGAGGTAGTGCGAAACCTCATCCCCCAATCCGACCGTGCCGTTGAGATGAGCGAACTCATGAGTGGACTGTACCGCGAGAACATCAAGTGGAGCAGTGACACATCGGTCAATGTGACCCTGACACAAAACCATACCGTGACAATGGATAAAGACACCAGCAATATCGTCGTGCCTTTTGATCTGGCTTATGAACTTGCAGTGACAGCCAATGTGCCGCAAATCGGCAAATTTGACCGGATGAGCATTCGGCAAATGGCTGACCTCAGGCGCTATGCCATCGAGTTTCTCGATTCGATCATGCCTGGTTACTACGACGTATCACTCATTGATTTCCACAGGAGGCTCATCAAGTCGGACAACTGGCTGGCCTACAACATGTGGCTGCTGCACGAAGGCAATGAAGATGAATTCAGCGAATGGTATGAAACCGATGAGGGCAGAGGGCAGATGGAACGGTTCATTAACTGGTACAATGCCAATCGATTTGTGCCAACATCGGATGCTCCGACTGTGGCAACCCGCACTTACAAGAAAAACAAGCTGAGCATTCCTCCCATCGACGAGGTTGAGACCGCCGACGGCTGCAAACGCCACAACGACGATGCCCTGAGAATAGCCAAATGGATAATCCACGATAATGAGGACGGAATTGGATATACAACCAAAACTGCTTTCCAATTTCTATTTATGTGGATGACCAATACACCTGATTTCAAGTTTGATGTCATCGGCAGTGACTTGCTTAATGAAGGTGGTGCTGAATTGACGATGGTTTATCTGGCCGCCATGATTGAGCATGGCATGGAGTTTAATGTCAATCAGACCGATGAGGCGATGTACTGCACGGTAATGCTGCAGGTAGTGGACTACTATAAGCGCCACAAGGACCGCATCGGCAGCAACGAGGTGCTGGAGAAATATGCATCCATGAGCGGCAGCAACTTGCGTGAGACCTTCGCCAATATATACAAGAACCGAGGTCAGTAGCGCTTAAGGTCTATACGACAAGGGACAAACCCAATGTTACAATAAAACCACAATATCAGTAAACATGATGAGAACACAATCCCAATATGTCATCTCCCAACCGCTCAGATGCTGGTTGCTGTCGCTGGTCTTGCTGTCAGGCTGTTGCTTGGCCTCGTTGGCCCAAGACATGGTAACCGATTATCTCCATGTTGGAAAAACGCTCAAGTTTCAAGGCAAGAAGTTTGAGCTCAAGTGGTGTCAACATCCCATTGAGGCTTATTATCTTCAGGAATGGCTGCCCAAAGGGGAGACGTTTGACAATTATGAGCAGATGTTGACGGTCTCGCTAGCCTTCACTGAGGTATTAACAGTTCGTGATGCTGTTGAAGCCAAGGTCCAGGAACTTGAAGAGCGCAAAAAGTCAGACAAATGCTTCGTCTATGAGAACGACGGAGAGTATGTCATTGATTTCTTGGTAAGCGACGGGTCGGACGGCAAGTTGAATTGTGTAGAGGTTGACATCCATCACTACAAACCGGTAACCGTCAATGGCAAGAAAGCAGTACAGCTCAATTTCTATTCGCGCAGGGCATACGGTGACGACATCATCCCCTTCTTGGAATCCCTCAAGGATAAAAAAGAAGACTGGATCACCGAACTGACACAGATGAAAATCGTCTGTAAAATGAAATAGCATCACAATTATCAAAGAAGTAAACAACACTGCGATATGAAACAGCTTCTTCTATTTGCAACCCTTCTCATTGGTTCGCTTGCGGTTCAGGCGCAATCTGCCGTTGAATCCCATGATGTCACTGCGGCCGTTACCGACTCGGTGCGCATCGTGCCCAATTTCAACGTGGGCGACTCCCGAACCTATCTTGTAAGTATCGTCAACCGTTTTGGCGAACAATATGAGGAGATTTCATCGGTTAAATATCATTTCACTGTTGAGTCGATTGATAACGAACATATTGGGATGTATTTCATTGCCGATGAGATGAAATATGAGATGCCCCAAGAAATCCCTACGGTTGAGGCGAAAATGATACTTGATTTCTTTAGTAACAAAGGTTTCCGTTTCTCACTCAATCGTCATGACTTGACCGTGGACAGCATCAGCGCTTCAGAACTGAAGGAACCCTTCAAGGACTATTTGTCACAATTCTATTGGCAATTGGCAACCCAATTCACCGACTCAGACCAGGCAGAAATAGAAAAACACATAAAAGAAGTAATTACCGACGATTTCTTGAATGAAAGAATGACTGAATTGTTGAAGTCGATGATCTCCACATTCACTGACCAGTACGGATACATATTGCCACTGGGTGACGGCCAATGGATTGAAGACGTGGTTGATGAAATGCCTATCGCAGAGCCAATAGAAACTGACAGCCTAGTCTTTGATGAATGTGCTCCAGACTTTTTGAGTTATGCTGATGGTGATGATGGCGAAGCCATAGTTGACGAACATGCCACGGATGATGCAAGCGTTGATGATTCTGATGTTGAGCCTGGAACTAATGACTCAGATGAAGATTTAAGTGCTTGGGATTACCTCGACCGTGAAGAAGGACTACCCGATTTCAAGTTACAGAAAATCCACAAAACCACCACTACACGCCGTGATGACGGGAGCATCCAGTACACCGAAACTGTTATCTGGGACATTCCCCGCGAAGGCGAGGATCCCATGTGGCAAGACTGGCAAGAACAGCAAAGTGCTACTTTTGATCCCAATGGCTGGCCCATTGAAATCGTCCGCCACAATTTCATGATGGAGTACGCTCAAAATATCCATTGGCAACTGATGAAAGAGAAATAATGCTATGAAACGATTGATTTTGTTTATCGCCCTGGCAGTGAGTGTAGCGGGCAGCATCACCGCTCAAAACAATTGGTATGAGCGCTATCGCGAGTGTATCAATGACAGCAGCCTTGAGTATTCGCGACAGGTCATTGAGCAATGGGAACAGGCCGAGCCTGAATCCCCCGATGTGTATGCCGCTTGGTTCAACTATTATTACAAGATGAGCCGGGATGAAGTCATGCAGATGACGCCCATTCCTCCCGAGGATGGCAGGCAAGCTTTGGAATTTGAAGACAGCACGGGCGCACCAGTATATATGTATGAGGCGCAAGTGTTTGATGATTCACTCATAGCTATCGCCAACGAGAAGATAGATAAAGCTATAAGCATCTATCCTGACAGGTTGGATTTGCCCTTCGGTAAACTCGCCACACTCTTCATGTTGGAGGATTACGATAGTGCAATGCCTGTGCTCCATCAAGTGATAGAGCGCTCCCACCTCAATGGCAACCAATGGTTGTGGACACTCAATACTCCAGTAGGTGAGGATGGCGAAACGATGTTCAAGTCGAGCATGCAAGACTATTTCAGCAGGCTATTTGACGCTGATCTTGACGGCGAGGCGATGCAACTTGTGGAATGGCTATTGCAATACTATCCCGATGAAATCATGTTTCGCAGCGACAAGGCATCACTACTTGCCATAACAGGCAACAGTGATCAAGCTTTGCCCCTGTTCCTCTCCATCCATAAGGACTACCCCGATGACAACATCGTGACCTCAAATATCGCCTATATCTATAAGACGATGGGAGATAAGAAGAATGCACTGAAGTACTATCGCCTATTGTCCGAATGCGGTGATGAAGAAATGGAAAAACTTGCCCGAGGAGCCATCAGTGAATTAACCGAATAATGACAAAGAACGAAAAAAGCATACTGCGATTTGGGCTATATTTCATGGTGTTAGGCATCCTTTGTTCTTGCTTGATTCCGATTTATTTATCCAATCCATTTGAAGATAGTGGCTTGGATCTTGCGGTGCCTTTTTTCGTGATCCTGATTTGTGCGCCGAGGCTATTTTATGACAAGATCTGGGCAAGCCTATTGCTCATGACTTGTGCCATTTTGACAACATTATGGCTGTTGTATTTCACAGGTGTTGCTGTCTTACAGACTATTGCCAATTTAGATGTCTTCGACGGATTCATTTTCAGTTTCTTGATTATTGTCACAGTAATAGCGTTGTTAAGCTGTTACTTGTGCTACCGCCTCTTCAAGTTACTTTTTAAGACAAAACCATCATTATGAAGAAGTCAACAAAAAGAATATGTTTAATCATCTTGATTGCCGTTTTGGCTTTAATCGAGTGCTTGTTGTGCCATGGCATTGCCCTCGAGAGGAATTATCTAGTGGATCTCCCCGAGGATCACCCAGCTATAAAGGTGATTTACCGTGATTTGACGATTCTCGAGATTTTCATGTTCATCAATCTGGGCATTGCAGTAGTATCACTAATTCTACTTTGGAGAAAACCAAGGAAGAATGTCGTTTAATCGACCAGCAAAACTCGGAATGCGAGGAACAATTAGAATGCTTAATCTATCTGAACTGATGAAGATAAATAATTGTTGAAGAATTAATTAAAAACAATATGGAACTGAGTATAGCTATAGCAATTATTGTGATGGTCGTTTTCGTTTACTTATACCAGAAAAAGAAACGAAAAGAGCAACAGATGGGTAATGAATTGGAGAATCTTATCGATGCTGGCGACTTGCAAGGAGTGTGCCGCATATTGATGAAGCAACTGATCTTATGGGGTGCCGCTTTGCTGGTAATCATTCTCGTCTTGGTTTTTTCCTTTTTCTATGAAGACAAGTTTCGTTATTCCTCACTTGTTGTATTGGTTCCCGTAGCTTGGCGTTTTATCTTGTTGGTAAGGCTTTACTATTTATCAAGGCATAATGCAAAAGTGTTGCAAATAATCGATGAAAACACAGCATTCAATGAGGAGCTAATTGCCGAAGCGGAGGCTCTGCTGAAGAATTACAATACCTGTCGCATCAGCGCTGATGCCACGCCGCAATCCATCATGCAGACATGGTTCGATGCTTATGAGAGAGGTAAATTAGAGGGATTCCACCCTGTGCTGTTAGAAATTGATGAGAATCTTATTGATAGTCTTGAGGAGGTTATTAACGATGTCGATAGTTACGGCCAGCGACAAAATATGCTTCTCAACGATTCTTTAATAGATGCAAAGGAATTCTTGCGGCTGGAATTAGAAGACCTGAAGGAAAGCTATGTATCTGATGGTGGTTTGGAAGAATGGGAAGAGAATGTTGTTGGACTTGATCTGCAATTTGAAGCGTTGCATGACTTCAACTTTAATTGTGAGAATATCTTGCTCGTTGAGGTTCCAGTCCAACAGCCATGGCAGATATTTGCCTATATTCCATTTGGTGGATGGAATGGTTGCCCCGAAGATGCAGAACACATGGCCGTTGCTAAATACTGGCATGAAAAGTATGATGCCGTAGTGGCTCACATATCGTCGGACACCTTAGAATACTATGTGCCACAACCGGTTTCTGTCGATACAATGTCACTTGCTGAAGAACAGATGGGCTATTGCCCGGACATCCTTCAAAACGATATCAACTTGACAACACTCGCTAGAATGAACCAGGCATCCAATGTATGGAGTTTTTGGTGGGATTAAGTTTCTTCTTGCGTAAAAAGCGTCTTTGCAACATAAACAATAAGAATGATGGAGACAATTAAAACACTTTTAAAATGTTGTTTGACATTTATTGTAATGTTAATCGGGGCATACTGTGCAATATTTGCCTTTGATTCGTCTTCATGGATAACCATTCTGAGCATATTGGTACCTGTCATCTTGTGTGTAGGTGCAATACTATATCTCATTTGGAAAAAGAACTGACCTCTAAAGGCAATGAACGCAGCGATAGAAAAGAGCATTCGTCGAATTGGGACTTATTTCCTGGTGTTAGGGGTGATAAGTGCCCTTTATGGCATAGCATTTCACACGGGCATCGTCATACCGATATGTATTATTCTGATGTGTATTCCAAGGTTGATTTGTGATAAGAAGTGGGCTGTTGTTTCACTTATGATTTCTTCTATCTTGATGACAATAGCGCTATTTTATTTTTTAGACATCCCATTTCTGTTGTCTAAAGAATATACGATGGATGTGAAACTGGACGAAATAATTATCGATGGCATTTTGATAGTCATAGCACTGCTGAACTGTTACCTGTGCTATCGCCTCTTCAAGTTACTTTTCAAGACTCAATAGATGGATATCATGTGGAAAATAGGGGAATGCTTGTTGCGCTGGGGAACACTGGCATATTGCTCCGTTTTTCCTGCCGTGTCTCGCTCCTATAACAGCAAAACATATCCGTGTCCCGTCGAGCAGAAATATCATGAAAACGGGCCATATCAAGTCACCGTTCATTCAATCGACGATATCCATGTGTTCGTTCCTGATACCATACACAACGCGCCGTTGCCGACAGTGGTCATGCTCAACGGTACGGGCTTGAAAGCTCTGCATTACCGCCCAGTGTTTGAACATTTGGCTTCATGGGGATTTGTTGTCATTGGCAATGATGACAGCAATGCGTGGAATGGTCGATCTGCTTTAGTCTCGCTTGATAAAGCAATTTTTCAAAACTCGATAGTGAGCAGTCCTCTGTATCAACGCATTGACCTAGACCGAATTGGTGTGGTCGGTCATTCCCAGGGTGCCATGGGCGCTATCAATGCAGCAACTGAAGATGACCGTTTCAAGGTGCTATATGCTGCAAGTTGCCCACAAAAAAGCCTTGCAAAGAAACTGGACTGGAGCTACTCCATGAAGACGATCTCTATCCCAACGATGCTGGTAGCTGGAACTGAGTGGATCGACCGCCACATTTCGCCACTTGACTCTTTACTCCACTTGGCCGAAGAACTCCCAGACACAACACCAATGTTGTTGGGCCGCCTGAAAGGTATTGAACATCGTTTTGTCCTTCACGATGGGGATGCTTATATGACCGCATGGCTTCGTCATTTCCTGGCAAATGACGCCGATGCTGCAGCTGCATTGGCTAGTGACAACCCAGAAATTCTCAACAATCCTCGCTGGCAGAATGTAAACATTCATATATGAACAACAAGTTTAAAATAGTGGTGTTGGCGATAACGGCCTTAGTGGCGATTGTCACCTATATCAATCCCGTGTTTGCACGAGAGCAATTCCTGCAACAGGCTGGCACTGTTCTATTGGTCGCACTCATGCTATGCGATTTGCGTAAACGTTGGTTCAGTAACCTGGCATTTCTTGGCATTGCATTATTCTTGATGTTGCATTTGGTGGGCGCCAGGTACATCTATTCCTATGTGCCTTATCAAGAGTGGCTGCAATGCTTAGGCGATTGGGAATGCTTGCACACGTCTCGTAACCACTATGATCGTCTGGTTCACCTGCTGTTTGGTGTATTTCTATTTCCCGCATTAGTAGAATTCTCTCGTCTCCGAGTTACCTCGCGTCAAGTGATGGCAGTGCTAGTGGCATGGTTGTTGGTACAGGCCGGAAGTCTGATATACGAGCTATTTGAATGGGGACTCACGCTGGTGCTTTCACCCGAGGATGCCGAAGGTTACAACGGACAGCAGGGTGACCTTTGGGATGCCCACAAAGACATGGCGCTTGCCATGTTAGGTTCAACCGTCGCCGCAGGTTATTACATCGTTCGCAGTAGCCTCAAGCGAGGCAAACTATTTGCAGAATGAGGAAAACTATCTAACTTTGCCAACATAAACAGAGGAGCAGAATGATTAAGTATATCTATTATCGCTTGTGTGACAAGCATCATGAAAAAGGGAAACGGAAGAATGTCAGTTCATGGTATGCTTCCCGATTTGCGGGTACAGTATATTTCATGATGCTTTGGCCATTCACATTGTTTTTCTCTATTCTCATGCTGAGCAGCAATGTATTCACCTTTTTTCTTGGTTTCATTCCTTTTATTGTATTGGAATTATACCTGAGCGATCGATTTGAGAAAAGGATGCAAACCTATAAACCGCCCAAACGATACAAAGCCTTGAATCACGTTTCTGTCTATTGGCTCACTATACCGACTGCGTTAATCATCACAGCATATTTTTTTGCTGTTTTAGTATTATTGATGAAATATGTCATTGTGCCATATGATCTTGAAGGCTGGCTCTACAATCATCTGTTTCCTAGTTAAACCTAAAGTAAGACACATTACTCTTAGAGTATATTCTACATTATTCAATGTTTTTTCAAGGTAAGGAGGGAAACGCCCGTGGTGGGCGATCCCTCCTTGTTTCGTCTTTGATTTTGCATCTCTACTTGTCGGGAGAGGAATTGATATGGGAAGCTGCCATGATGATTTTCTGATGTGACATTGTCCCCGCCGTCGCTGGTGTATAACTTTTTCCGGCGCAAAGTTAGCGGGCATCGTGATACTGCAAGGCCACGCACAGTTGCCTCGAAATAATCCACAAAATTTGACGCTTCACATAAAATTTGGCCAGTCCTGAAGGATGGATTTTTTCGGTCAAGCCTTGCAGGCGTATCACTAACAGCCCTTACTTGAGTTGCACCGTAAAAAGGTTATACGCGACAACAGAGACAATGATTATTAACATCTAAAAATCAATTAATTATGACAGCTTCTTATAACATATCATTCCTGGGTTGGGTTCTCCCGAACAAGCTGAGAGCCAAAAAGGTAAAAAAGGTTACTGCTCATCCAGGTACAATAATTACATGGTCGAGGTAGTGGACTTCGACAATGAGAGCCACACCTTCGAGGTGGATGCCCGCAGCGAGGCCGAGGCCAGCGAGCAGGCCGCAGACATGGCCATGGCCGCAGGTCTGCAGGTGAGTTACTGCAATGTTTACCTGTATGTAGATAGTTTTTAATTCCTTATATATTCATTTTCAAAATTTTACGATTATGGCAAATCTGATTTTA
>ONIL01000044.1 GCA_900317835.1 uncultured Prevotellaceae bacterium
GCGGGGCAGTACCGCAACCAGGGCATCTCCATGGACTTAGAACTGCTGGAATGGCTCAACAACTACACCTTCCCCGAGGAGGCGAAATTCAATGACCTGTGCTACGCAAGGCGTATGTACAGCCGTTTCGTGCACGATCTTTGGCGCTATGGCACGATGCGCACCGCGACCTTCGCCACGACCCATCTGGAGAGCACGCGCCTTCTCATGGAACTGTTCCGCGAGGCTGGCATGGGTGCATTGGTCGGCAAAGTCAATATGGACCGCAACTCCATCGACGCCCTGCTTGAGAGCGTCGATGAGACCGTGGCAGGGAATGAAGCACTCATCGCCGAGTGGAACGACCCCGACGGTCTCGTCAGACCCATCATCACACCACGTTTCATACCCTCTTGCTCGCCAGCCATGCTGCGGGCATGCGGTGAACAGGCACAAAAGTACCAGGTGCCCGTGCAGTCTCACTTGTCTGAGAACCTGGGTGAAATCGCCTTGGTGAGTGAACTGGAACCCGAGAGCCGCTTCTATGGCGACGCCTACGACCGCTATGGCTTGTTCGGGCAGACACCAACCATCATGGCGCACTGCGTCTTCAGTGAAAGCGAAGAGCTGGAACTGATGAGCCGTCGCAACGTGATGGTAGCGCATTGCCCTACGTCGAACATCAACCTGATAACCGGAATCGCGCCCATCCGCTCCTTCCTCGAAAAGGGCATAAAAGTGGGCTTGGGCAGCGACATCAGCGGAGGTCATGACATGAGCATCATGCGCGTGATGGTCTATGCCATTCAGGAGAGCAAACTTTATTACCAGAAGTATAAGGACAAGCACTTCCTCTCGCTCTCCGAGGCCTTCTGGATTGCCACCAAGTCGGCAGGCAGCTTCTTCGGACGGGTGGGCAGTTTTGAACCGGGCTACGAGTTCGATGCCCTCGTTATTGACGACAGCGACCTCAACCACGGCAACTACACACTGACCCAACGCCTCGAACGTTTCATCTACGTTGGCGACGACCGCCACATCGCTGTCCGCTTCTGCCGCGGCCAAGAAATTCCCGAACCCCGCATCATTGACTAAGACACAAGTAACCATTGAATAAAGCATCGTGGGATTTGGCTTGTGCTGATATTGGGATGGTAATCAAGTAGCCCGTCATTTAGGCAATCCGTCATTTAAAAATATAGAATCCTTGATGGTTTGGTTATCTACAGGAGTGGGTATTTCCAAACCATCAAGGACTGTACGAGTATCGTAAGTGCTGTCAAAAGTGTTAGTTAATCTTTAGCGCTTTGAATTTTTGTTAAAACCGAGGGCGATTCAATCATTTTGAACAAAAATATTGCAAATTATCGTGCTTGGAGTCGCAAAGTATCACTAAATTTGCAGGTCTTTTTGCACAAAAAACGCAGATGATGGCTACGTTACTATTGACATTGGCGATTGTGGGACTGGCAGTGCTGCTGCTGGGCGTGAAGATTTTCTTCGTGAAAGGTGGACGTTTCCCAAATACCCACATCCACGACAATGCCGAGATGCGCAAGCGTGGCATTACCTGCGCCCGTGATAAAGAATTTTACAAATAGCAAAATACAACAAAAAAGAAAAATTCGTTTGAAATGAACTTCATTAATCATCACACCAAACTTGCTCTGTTTGCTGCTGTCGTCCTGATGGTGTCGGCGACTTCCTGTAACGACAATCCCGCCAAGGCTCCCGAGGCAGCAGGTAGTCCTGCCCTTGAGAATCTCAAGATCCGTTACATCGACGAGGACTCCATCATGGCCAACTATAACCTTGCCAAGGACATCAACGAGGCCATGCTGCGCCGCCAGAACCAGTTTGACGCCGCTCAAAAGCAGCGCGGCAACGAGATCAGCAAGTTTGGCAATGCCATGCAGCAGAAATACCAGAACAATCAATACCTCACCGAGGAGGCTTTCAACGCCGACCAAGCTAAGCTTCAAAAGATGCAGGCCGATGCCGAGAAATACCTGGCCAGCCTTCAGCAGAGCATCCAGAATGAGTTGAACCAGAGCCAGATCCAACTGCTCGACTCTATCGACAACTTCATGAAGGACTATGCCAAGAAGAAAGGCTATGACATGGTGCTGCGCAAGAGTGCCACCCTCTTTATCGATGAGAAATATGACGTGACCAACGATGTTATCGAGGGCTTGAACAAGCGCTACAACAAGGTTGGCGGTAAGGTGGCTCCTGCTCCTGCTCCCGCTAAGGCCCCTGAGACCACTTCCAAGGCTCCCACCGTGAGCGCTGAGAAGCCCGCTACCCCTGGTCAGGTTGACTTGAAGAAATAAGAGAAATCACTATTCATGACGTAAATAACAATCTATCCGCTGCTGGTTTGCTCTATGGGCAACGAGGCGCGGATGGCTTTTTGCCGGAAACATTTTATTAAATATAGTCTTAATATGAAGAGAATCACTTTTATCGCCGCTATCGCCCTTATGTTGGGCGCTTGCCAGAACAAGGACCAGAACAGTGCTAATTCAGCAACCGAAGACCAGGCTGCAGCCGACAACCAGAAGACCACCCTCGTGGCCTATTTCTCGGCCAGCGAGGCCCATATCACAGCCCAGGTAGCCAAAACGCTTGCCGAGGCTACCGATGCCGACTTGTTTGAGATTGTTCCCGAGCAGATATATACAGCCGAGGACCTCAACTGGAAGGATGAGCAGAGCCGCTCGACCATCGAGATGAAGGACTCGACCGCCCGCCCCGCCGTGGCCAGCAAGGTCGAGAACATGGCACAGTACAACACTATCTATGTGGGCTTCCCCATTTGGTGGTACACTGCTCCCCGCATCATCAACACGTTCCTGGAGCAATATGACCTCACGGGCAAGACCATTATCCCGTTTGCCACTTCGGGCGGCAGCGACATGGGCAAGAGTGGCGAGGACTTGCAGAAGGCCAGCGCTCCCAATGCCAACTGGATTCTGCCTGGCAAGGTGCTCAACGGCAATCCTCCTGTTGATAGCCTGAAAGTCTGGGTAGAGACCCTGAAATAATAAAGGGAAACAACCGAAATCAGCGAGGCTGCGTCACATCCTGTGTGGATGATGCGGCCTCGTTTGTTTGTGGAAGGTCCCACAGAAAACCGGAACGGGTGTTTACTGTGAGTTGAGGATGAAGCACCTGGTCGTCAATATGGGGAGTTCTGGATTGGTAGGTATAGGCCGACGGGTCAAGCTCGGTTTGCATCTTCCTGACCTCAGGCCTCATGGCGGTATACTTGGGCATACATTTGCCGATGGTGGCACCAATGTAGGTGGGGTCGCAGATAAGGTAGAAATCGCCGCCATAGTAGTAGCCGTTGCCGCGGGTAAGACAATCGGTGAAATGCACTGCTGTGCATTCATGCCCGGGAAACCTGACGAATTGCACGTCCAGTCCCAGCAGGCTGTGTACTAGAACGGCAAACATGACTGAGCGGTCCTCACAATCATTGTAGTCGTAGTAGAAGTTCTCCTCTAAAAAGTTGATCTTGTCATGATTGAGGTGTTCGCCGTCGGCTTCATAACCGAATACGTGTTGTACAAAATGCAGCAACGCGTCAACAGCTTCGCACTGGGACAAGTCTTTGATCTGAGGCTCCAGCTGGTCGTAGAGGGTTTTGTGGAATTGGGGAAGCACGACCGATGTGGCATAGCGGGGCAGGTCCATGAGCGGATAATCCCGCAGCATCTGGATGATCGTACTATTCATCGTGCAGGCGATGTGGATTTGTCCGTCATCGAGGTCGCACTGCTTATCCTCGCCATTGAACACATTTAATGCTTTGCCGTCAAACGACAGGCTAAGTGCGTGGCCCTTGCCGACGTCCTTGGTGGGGTCGCAGGGGTAGATGATGGATCGCTCATTCTCGTTGTATTCCAGGTTGTCATAGAACAGGTAGTAGTCTTTATCCCCGATACGGATGAAATTGTGCTCAAATACTTCCTGCTCAATGGGGACTAGAAGGAGCAGTTGTTTCTCGGTACGGGCAAGCCGCACGTCATAGCCCATCGTCACCAGCAGGAAATGCTCCATCAGCACCCTGTCCATGGGCGATGCGTTACACAACAACTCATCGACATAGTTCCTGATGAGTTCAAAGACAAACCAGTCGTTCAAACCCAATTCGTCGGATAATGATTGCAATGACGCCAGCACGTCGTGGACATCACGATTCTCATATTCAAGCCAGGCTTGTTTCACGTCTTGGGCATGGACTGACTTCACAATAGATGATTTCAGCTTGGCGGCCCGCAGCGGCTTTCCATAGAATGTGAAAACCATTTCGTTATCAGGAACATCAAGCTCATCGGTGATTGACGGCAGTTGTTCCTGGGCTATTATCGGTAGCGATAGCAGCCAGCACAAAAGGGCCATTAGGGGATATCGGTATGTGTTGAGAGGCTTCATTATAAATGATACTTTATTATTGACGATGCAAATATAGAATAATTTGCAATAAAATCAAATATCATGAAGTTTTTTTTGATTTTATTCATCTAAAACCACCATGGCAACTAAAATGAAGCGGCCGGCACAATTTGGAGATGTGCCGGCCGCTTCATTTGATGATAGGTGTATCGTTTAACCGAAGTTGTCGTAGTGGATGGATGAGGGATCGACGCCCAGTGAGTCGAGCACCTCGTTGACCGTCTGGCTCATCATGCCGGGACCGCACATGTAGTACTCGCAGTCCTCGGGAGCCTCGTGGTTGGCCAGATAGGTGTCGCGCATTACAGGAGCGACAAAGCCCGCGGTGTATTTCACGCCAGCCTCATCGGCAACGGGATCGGGACGGTCCAACGCCAGGTGGAAGTGGAAGTTGGGGAAGTCCTTCTCAAGCTGCAGGAAGTCCTCCAGATAGAATACCTCGCTCAATGAGCGCGCACCATAGAAGTAGTGCATCTCGCGGTCACGCGTGTTGAGCGTGCGCGTCATGTGCAGGATCTGAGCACGCAAGGGAGCCATACCGGCACCACCGCCCACCCAAATCATCTCCTTCTTGCTGTCGAAGATGGGATGGAAGTCGCCATAAGGACCACTCATGATGACCTTGTCGCCAGGCTTGAGCGTGAAAATGTAGCTCGATGCGATGCCGGGCATCACGTCCATGAAGCCTGTTGCGGGTTTGGGCTTGAACGGCGGAGTGGCGATGCGCACAGTGAGCATGAAGCGGTCGCCCTCGGCGGGATAGTTGGCCATCGAGTAGGCACGCACGGTAGCCTCGTCGTTGCGGCACTTCAGGCCGAACAGACCGAATTTCTCCCACGTGGGCAGGTACTCGCCCAGCGACTCCTTGTCGATGTCCTTGTCGTAGTCCATCTCATACTCGGGGATGCGGATTTGGGCATAGCTGCCGGGGATGAAGTCCATGTGCTCGCCGGGAGGCAGGGCAACGATGAACTCCTTGATGAACGACGACACGAGCTTGTTGCTGACAACGGTGCACTCATATTCTTTGACTGACAAAACGCTGTCAGGCACCTGGATCGACATGTTATCCTTGACCTTAACCTGGCAACCCAGGCGCCAGTGGTCCAGTTGCTCCTTGCGGGAGAAGTGGGGTACCTCGGTGGGCAGAATCTGGCCGCCACCCTCGGTCACCTGAACCTTGCACTGGCCGCAACTGCCCTTGCCACCGCATGCGCTCGACAGCATCACGCCATTCTCGTGCAGGGTGTTGAGCAACGTGTTGCCGCTGGCGACGTCGAGTTCCTTAGTGCCGTTATTGATGTTGATTTTCACATTGCCCGACGGCACGAGATAGTGCTTGGCGACGAGCAGCAGGATGACGAGCAACAAGGTGAGCACCAGGAACACCAGCGCGCTCGCTAATACTGTGGTTGAAATACTTGTTGATATCAGTATCATAGTGTTGTGTCCTCCTTTATCCTAATCTAATGCCCATGAAACTCATGAATGCGATGCCCATGAGACCAGTAATGATGAATGCGATGCCCACGCCTCGCAGGGGCTTGGGAATGTCACTGTAGGCCAGTTTCTCGCGGATAGCGGCGATGCCTACGATGGCCAGCAGCCAGCCTATGCCCGAGCCTGCGCCATAGACGGTCGCGGTCCATGCCGAGTCAAAGTCGCGTTGCTGCATGAACAGCGAGGCTCCAAGGATGGAGCAGTTGACGGCGATGAGCGGCAGGAAGATGCCGAGTGATGCGTAGAGCGACGGCGAGAATTTCTCGACCGCCATCTCAACCAACTGTGTTGCCGAAGCAATCACGGCGATAAACAGGATCAGGCCCAAGAAACTCAGGTCCACACCCGCCCATGCGGGGTTGAGCCAAGTGAGGGCGCCTTCTTGCAGGACATACTTGTTGAGCATGTAATTGATGGGTTGCGTCACCACCAACATGAAAGTGACAGCAATACCCAAACCGAAAGCCGTTTTCACATTCTTGGAAACCGCCAGGAACGAGCACATGCCCAGGAAGTAGGCAAATATCATGTTGTCGATGAAAATCGACTTGATAAACAGATTAAGTTCTTCCATTGTCTTCTAGTTGTGTTAAATGGTTAAACATGCCCGTTAATCCTCTTGCAGCTCCTTGTTATGAGCACGGTGGTACCAAATGATGCATCCCACGGTAATCAAGGCCATGGGAGCCAGAATCATCAGGCCGTTATTCTCGTAGCCATGGTCATAGCACCACTGCGGAATCACTTGGAAACCGAACAGCTTGCCGGAGCCAAGCAGCTCGCGGAAGAAAGCCACAATCACCAGGATGATGGTGTAGCCCAAGCCGTTGCCGATGCCGTCGAGGAACGACGGCCAGGGGCTGTTGTGCATCGCGAACGCCTCCAGTCGTCCCATGAGAATGCAGTTGGTGATAATCAGTCCGATGAACACCGACAACTGCTTGCTCACGTCATAATTGTAGGCAATCAGGATTTGTTGAACAATGATCACAAGCGCGGCGACCACCACCAGTTGCACGATGATGCGGATGTTGGTCGGGATAGTCTTGCGCAGGAAAGATATGATCACATTGCTGAACGCCAGCACGGCAATCACCGAGATGCCCATCACGATGGCGGGCTCCAGACTGGCGGTGACAGCAAGCGCGGAGCAGATACCCAGAATCTGTACCAAGACGGGATTGTCCTTGGACAGCGGGTTGAACAATGCTTCTTTGTTTTTCTTTGATAACATAGTCAATGATGGGTTTATTCGGGTTGATTGTCGTTAGTTTCACTCTCAATGGCCTCGACAGGACCAGCGTCGCACTTGGCTCCATCTCCACTTTGCAGTTTCTTGAGGAAACCTGCATAGTACTTCAGGCAGTCGGCCAGCATCTCGCTCACACCGCGGCTGGTGATTGTGGCGCCAGTCAAGGCGTCAACCTGCTCGGCCCCAATCGGTGACTTCTGTCCCTTCTTGAGCACTTCCACACCCTTGAACTCGCCCTCCTGGAACAGGTGCTTGTCCTTGAACAGGTCCTGGAAGTCCTGGTCGGCGATGCGGGCGCCCAGGCCTGGAGTCTCGCCCTCATGCGAGAAATTGGCGCCGTAGATGGTGTTGCCGTCATCGTTCATGGCAACATAGCCCCAAATGGGACCCCACAGGCCGGCTCCGTACATGGGCAACACATACTTCACGCTGCCGTCGTCCATGACGCACTTCATCACGGGCAACTTGCGCTCGGGCAGTTTCACGTTCTTCTTCATGTCCACGTCAAATGCGACGTTTTGGGCACTGTCCACAATATTGCCCTCGATGTCAACCAGCAGGTCCTTGACAATGTATTTTTCGTAGGTCTCCTTGACCTTACTGTCATCGGGGGCGGCGATGTGCAGCGCACTCAGGATCTGCTTGCGCGTGTCATTGGCGATGTTCTCGTTCTGCTTGGGCTTGAGCGCCATGTAGATGAGCGCCAGAACCGAGCCCACAAGCAGTACCATCACTGCTGCATACAGGATCTGATAAGTATTACTGTTCTTGTTCATAGCTTATCCCTCCTTATTCTTTAGAAGCGGCACGGCGGGCGCGACGCTTGATGTTAGACGAAACGACGCAGTGGTCGATGAGCGGCGCGAAGGCGTTCATCAGCAGGATGGCGAGCATCATGCCCTCAGGGTAACCACTGTTGTAAACACGGATCAGGATGGCAAACACGCCAATCAGCAGGCCATAGATGTATTGTCCCACCTTGGTCCTTGCACCCGTCACAGGGTCGGTCGCCATGAACACGGCGCCGAAGGCGAAGCCGCCCAAGCACAACTGTGCCATGGGATCCAGCATCGAAGCGGGGTAGGTGGCACTGGGCAGGGCATGTACAAGCGCGCCCATAGCGATGCCTCCGACAAATACCGAGCACATGATGCGCCATGAGGCAATGCCCGTGAGCAGCAGGATGACGGCACCAATCAGGATTGCGATCATCGAGGTCTCGCCCGGAGAGCCGGGAATGAGGCCGATGAAGGCATCCATGCAGCTGATGGGTTGGCCCAGGACGTCGGTCATCTGGAGTTGGTCGCCCACGGTGGTCGCCACTTGCCCCAGCGGTGTGGCGCCCGTGAAGGTGTCCACAACAGTTCCACCTCCCATACCCAGAGCGCTGTCAATCTTGACAAAAGCCTCGTCGCCGCTCATGCGTGACGGATAGGAGAAAAACAGGAATGCGCGTGTGATCAGGGCGACATTAAAAATATTCATGCCCGTGCCGCCGAAAATTTCCTTGGCGAAGATGACGGCGAAAGCCGTGGCAACGGCAGTCATCCACAACGGGGTATTGATGGGGACAATCAGGGGAATGAGAATACCCGTAACGAGAAATCCCTCCTGAATCTCCTTGTGATGAATCTGTGCGCTGATAAACTCGATGCCCAAACCCACGACATAGCTCACCACAATGACGGGCAGCAAAGCCAACAGACCGAACAGGAACATGGTGAACCATCCAGTGTGGGGCTCGCCGATGGCCAGATAGTGCTGGTAGCCGATGTTGTACATGCCGAACAGCAAGGCTGGAATCAGAGCGACAACCACGGTGATCATGGTGCGCTTCAAGTCATTGCCGTCATGGATGTGGGCGCCCGACCGCGACGTGGCGTTGGGCGTGAACAAGAAGGTCTCCATGCCGTCATAGACCGACTCCAGCTTGGCCAGCTTGCCGCCTGGACGGAACGAGGGCTCGATCTTGTTCATTAATTTCCTTAATGCTTTCATATCAATGTAATTGTTGAATAGCGATATTAATTGACGTTATAAAATAGGTTAAGACATCTCAGCACGCAACTTGTCCAGTCCCTCGCGCACGATGCGCTGCAACTCCAGCTTGCTGGTGTCGGCAAACTCGGCCAGGGCAAAGTCCTCGGGGGCAATCTCATAGACGCCCAACTGCTCCATCTTGTCGATATCGCCGCTGATGATGGCCTTGATGAGGAATTCGCCATAGATGTCCATCGGCAGCATCGCGTCATACTCGCCAGTGCGCACGATTGCACGCTCGCCGCCCTTGATGCGGCTGTCCATACTGACGGGCTTCTTGAGACCGCGCAGCCATGTGGTAAACGTGCGGTAAATCGAGAAGCGTTTGGGATTGAGCGATGCCCAGCCCATGAATTCATCGGGCTTGTTGTTCTCGGGGATGACGGTGACATGGCGGTAGGGAGCCGTTAACCACTGGTCGGGTCCTACCTTCACACCAGTGAGCACATTGCCGCTGATGATGCGGCTCTGTTCCTGATTGGTCAGCTCGTCCTTTAGCACAGTGTTCATGTCAGCGCCCATAACGGTCTTGATATAACGGGGCTGCTGCACCATTTCGCCGGTGATGGCGACCACCGTGTCGTGGCTCACCTTGCCCGTGGTGAACAGTTCGCCGATGCGTGCCAGCGTGACGATGTCGAGCGTCCACACGGTCTCGCCCTTGTTGACGGGAACGGTGTTAGCGGCCTGAATGCCGGCATTGCCTGCAGGGTGGGGACCCACAAAAGTAGTGACCACGGCGGCGGGAGCGTCGATGGCTTGCCCGTCACGCACACCGATGTAAACCTTGCCGTCGGTGAGACTGTTGAGCACCTCAACACCACGACCGATGTACTGGCGCTTGTCGCCCAGTATGATGTCCAAGTCGGGCGCCAGCGGGGCGGAGTCAAAAGCGGTTACAAAAACATCGCGAGGACGGACACCAGGAGCGGGAACCACGTCATAGGGGCGCTGCCTCATCAACGCCCACAGTCCCGACTCGAGCAGCACCTGCTCGGCGTCGCCCTTTGTGTCGTGGACGGCGGCATCATGGCCACCATCGGGTGCGATGATAATGGCGTCGATGTGACGTCGCTCGCCGCGGCGCACCTCCTTGACCGTACCACTCACGGGTGCCACAACCTTGATGGCCTCGTGATTCTTGTCATGATAGAGTGGCTCGCCTGCAATGACATGCTCGCCCTCTTTCTTTTCCATGCGCGGGATGATGCCATGGAAATCATCAGGGATGACAGCGACCGTCTGGGGCTGCGCGGCAGTGATGATCTCATTACCGTCAATAGCGCCCAGCAAGTGGATGTCCAACCCTTTCTTGAGTCTTACAGTTGACATGATATGGTTATTTTCAGTAATATTATATATAATAATGTGGGCACAAAGATACAAAAAAGTGTGTAACAATGCACGAATTCATGTGACAAAAGGTCATTGTTAATAAAAAAAGTCGAAAAAAATCGCTCGAATTGCGGTGTTTTCAAATATTTGTGATAAATTTGCGTTAATTTTATAGGCAAAATGGCAAATCACAAGAGCGCTGGGCGCCGCCATTTTGGGGTAAGTTAATTGTGTCTCAGACACTTGCGATGATTGTTCGCAGGTGGTTTGACACGCAAGACCATGATAGAAGGACAAAACTTTAATAACTAAATTTATAATTTTATTAATTCATTTTTAAAACTAATCAAAAATTATGGCTGAACAAACAAACATTCAGAAGCCACAGACCGCTGCCAAGAAAGAAGTGGCAAGCAACGTTGGTGGTATCAAGAGCGCATTTTGGGTAATTCTCATCTGCCTGGCTGTTGCACTTTGTGTATTCCTGTTCTTACTGGGTGCTCCCGGTAACTTCAAGGATCCCGTTAACAAGGTTGGTCCCCTTAACCTGCTGGGTACCGTTTACAAGGGCGGTTGGGTTGTTCCTATCCTGATCACCTGCTTCTTGACCGTAGTCGTGCTGTGCGTTGAGCGCTGGATTGCTCTTGCAAAGGCTAAGGGTAAAGGTAACACCACCAAGTTTGTCGAGGACGTGAAGGCTGCTCTGCGCAACCATGACCTCGCCAAGGCTGAGGACCTCTGCCGCAAGCAGAGTGGTACTGTTGGTGCCGTGGTTTATGCAACCCTGCAGAAGTACAAAGAGATGGAGAAGGATACCATCCTGAGCAAGGAGCAGAAGGTGGCTTCGATCCAGGCAACTCTCGAGGAGGCTACCGCTCTGGAGATGCCGGCCCTGCAGCAGAACCTGCCCGTGCTGGCAACCCTGACTACTCTGGGTACCCTGGTCGGTCTGTTCGGAACTGTGTTGGGTATGATCAAGTCGTTCCAGGCTCTGTCACAGTCTGGTGCTCCTGACTCGACCGAGCTGTCAACCGGTATTTCTGAGGCACTTGTGAACACCGCTCTCGGTATCGCAACCGCTGCCCTCGCACTGATCGGTTATAACTACTACACCAACAAGATCGATAACATGACCTATGCTATCGACGAGCTTGGCTTTGCAACTGTTTCTACCTTCTCGGCTACTCACTAATCGTTGGTTAGCAGCTGATTAATTAATCGTTTTTAAAAAACAGATTAAGGTAATTTAGAAATATGGGAAAAGTCAAAATCAAAAAGAAAGAGACGCGCATCGACATGACCGCTATGTCTGATGTGACGGTGCTTCTGTTGACTTTCTTCATGTTGACTTCTACATTCCTTCAGAAGGAACCCGTGACCGTGATTACACCTCCTTCGGTTGCCGAGGAGAAGGTTCCTGATTCTAACCTGTTGTCGATTCTTGTCAGCCCCGAGGGCAAGGTCTTCCTTGAGGTGCTCGGTAGCAAGGACTCGACAATGAAGAGCGAGACGGTACGTGCCGACTTACTTAAGAATATGGTGGCCGAATACAAGAAGACTCATCCCAGCGCAAACCTCGCGTTTACCAACAAGGAGATTGAGACCTTCTCTAAGCTTCTCGCATTCGGTGTACCTATCACTAAGATGAAAGAATGGTTGAACCTGGAACCCGACCTGAGGGACAAGTTCCTCGAGTCAGAACAGAACCCAGGTATTCCAATCAACATGAATGAAGATCCTAACAATCCCAACGAGTTCCAAATGTGGGTAAGGGCTGCCTATAACTCGGTGAACCCCGAACTCCAGGAAGCGATGGTGAAAGGACGTGGTATTGCAATCAAGGCTGACCAGACAACGCCTTACAGCGTGGTGAACGTGGTGATGGATAACCTCCAGACCATGAAGATGAACAAGTTCACCCTGATGACGGCCCTTAAAACTTCGGAGGAATAAGATATGGCAATTAAAACTAAAAGTCGTCAGAAAAAGTTCGATACCCGTATCGACTTCACTCCTATGGTTGACATGAACATGCTGTTGATCACCTTCTTTATGTTGTGTACCACCATGATCAAGAGCCAGACGCTCCAGATCGCGTTGCCTACCAACGAGCATGTCGATAAAGAACAGCAGAACAAGGTAAAGCAGTCCGAGGCTGTTACCATCATTATCGATGGTAAGCTCAATGACAAGGGTCTGTCCGACCCTAACGAGGGAATGCTTTTCTACTACGATGGTATGCCCGAAACCGACAAACTCGCCACGACTGGTGAGAGCAACATGAAGCGTATCGAGTTCGGTGCCAATACCGGCGGTGCTTATCCTGCTATCCGTGAGATTCTACAAGAACGCAATAAGGAGGTTGTCCTCAAGATTGCCGACCTGAAGAAAGATTGGAAGGACATGAAGTTCTCCAAGAACGAGGAAGTCAATGACTCGATTTATCAGGAGATGGCAAAGAAAATCCGTAACGACTCCACCTTGAAGCGTCCGGTTGTGATTATTAAGGCTACTCCCAACGCCAGCTATGCTCACGTCGTGAGCGTGCTCGATGAGATGCAGATCAACAACATCAGCCGTTACCAGATTGACCGCATTAATGAGGTTGACTCGGCGATGATGATTCTGTTGTTGGGTAAGGAGCAAAATAAGTGATGTTAGATTGATGGATTTGTTTAATCTTTAAAAAAAGTAACCAATTATGGCAAAAGAAGTTGATCTTTCATCGCGTGAATGGTGTGACCTTGTATTTGAAGGCAAGAACAAGGACTTCGGTGCTTATGTCATCCGAACCGAGTCGCCCAAGCGTCACAATAAGGCTGTCCTGTGGACCATCATTGGCGCCATCCTTTTCGGTCTGCTCGCCTTCGGTTTTGTGAAGGCTAACCAGTACCTCGAGGAGAGAAGGCTTGCCGAACAGGGCGAACAGGAGGAAGTGCTCATTGACATGAGCCAGGAAGCCGAGGAACCCGAACCCGAACAGGAACGTCTCGAGCAGGAGAAGCCCGAGGTGCTCCCCGAGGAGGTCTTGAAGTCAGTGAAAGTTACCGAGCTCCAGATCGTCGAGGACGATAAGGTGAAGAAGGAAGACGAGATCAAGACTCAAGACGAGTTGAAGGAAACTGAGACCGCCTTCGGTCAGAAGGATAACGAGAAAGGTACTGAGGACCGTAACGTTACCCGCACCCTGAAGGAAGAGGTTGTCGTTGAGAAACCCGTAGAGAAGAAAGAAGAGAAGAAGGAGGAGATCTTCCGTTCAGTAGAGCAGATGCCCCAGTTCCCTGGTGGTGATGCTGCACTGATGAAGTATCTGAGTTCTCACATCAACTACCCGCCCATGGCTGCCGAGAACAATATTCAAGGTAAGGTCATCCTGCAATTCGTTGTGGAGAAGGACGGTCGCGTTGGTGATGTGAAGGTGGCCCGCTCGGTCGACAAGGACCTCGATAAGGAGGCAATCCGCGTCGTTAAGAGCCTGCCCAAGTTCACTCCGGGTCGTCAAAATGGTCAGCCCGTGCGTGTATGGTACACGCTGCCGGTTACCTTCAAGCTCCAGGGAACTAACTAATCGACTTTCGGTTAATCCCGAATGGTAAAATGAGGGTGTGTCAGTATTCTGACACATCCTCTTTTTTTTTGTAACATGCTGTAAAACCTATGACAAAGCCTCAGCTTGTGAAAGATGAGGCTTTGTTCTGTCAAAAAGTTTTAGTAACCTTGTGTCAATCAAAAATTTAAATAGAATATATCCGCAAAGTAATACTTTCGAGTGCAAATAAACTACCGTGTTGTCCGCTAGAGTAAGCCAGGTTGAATGGCGAGCGCGACGCCGCGACATTCACTACTTTTGACTGACGGGCTACGAGATGCCGGACATTATCACAATCAATCGCTTCTTCTGCTTCGTTAAAAAGACAAGGGCACCATGGACTTTGCCTTCTTCGCAATCAATCTCAACATCAATAAAATCGCATCATCTTCAATACCCAAAATTCCGAATTACCCCCAAATGACTTTTTTGTTTTGTAAAGCACTGATTTTCAATATATTAGATTTTAAAGTATGACCATAAAATGCTCGCCGTTTTTCTATGATCTATAGTAACTTTGCAAGCGAGAGATAGCCCGTATTATTAACCTTAATAATGTCTTGATTTATTATGGTTACAGTTGGTGAAATCGATTTTAATACAGATTAGCGTGAGTATCTGAAAAGGTATCACGACTGAATAAATACTGGTTAATGGACATTTGTTGAACTTTTAAAATCAAAGTATTATGGCACAGGAAATTAATTTATCATCGCGCGAATGGTGCGATCTTGTATTCGAAGGGAAGAATAAGGACTTCGGTGCTTATGTCATCCGTACCGAATCAACCGAGCGTCACAACAAGGCTGTACTTTGGACACTTATCGGTGCCATCATTTTTGGACTGCTTACCTTTGGTTTGGTAAAGGCTAATCAGTACCTTGAGCAGAGAAAGCTCGCCGATCAAGTTGGACAGGAGGCAATTATCGTCGACATGACTCCGCAAGCTGAAGAAGAGCGTGAGAAGGAAGTTATCGAGCCTGAGCAGATTGAAGAAAAACCTGAGGAACAGTTGATGACTTATCGGGCGACCGAGCTCCAAATTGTCGAGGACGAAAAGGTGAATCCTGAGGACAAAATTCTTTCTCAGGAAGAGCAAATCCAATCAGATGGTTTTGCCGGAAGTGTTAACAATTCCGTCGGATCTACTGATTTAGACAACATCCACGATCATATTGGCGATGTGGTTGTTGAGGATAAAAAGCCTGTAGTTGATAAGCCAGAGGAAGTCTTCAAGTCAGTGGAGCAGATGCCCCAGTTCCCTGGAGGTGACGCTGCATTGATGAAGTATCTGAGTTCTCACATCAACTACCCGCCCATGGCGGCCGAGAACAATGTTCAAGGTAAGGTCATCCTGCAATTCGTTGTGGAGAAGGACGGTCATGTTGGTGAAGTGATGGTGGCCCGCTCGGTTGACAAGGATCTCGATAAAGAGGCAATCCGCGTCGTTAAGGGCCTGCCCAAGTTCACTCCGGGTCGTCAGAATGGTTCGCCTGTACGTGTTTGGTACACGCTTCCCATCCAGTTCAAGCTCCAGGGCACCAACTAATCGAGAAATTGGGTTAAATCCCTGCTAAAGTCAAGCGGCGTCACAAGTAAGTGGCGCCGCTTGTCGTTTTGTCCGTGTTTCAGGATTGAGTAATTCAATAAAAGACCTGCTGCCCAAGGGGGCAGCAGGTCTAGAATAGTGAGTTGAGTTTACCCTAATTACTTGTTCACCTGGAAGCGGTTCCAACCGTCCTTCAAGTGAGCTACCACCTGGTTAGCGGCAGCAAGACCGGCGTTGATGTTGGCCTCGGCGGTCTGGGCACCCATCTTCTTGGGGGTGAACAGCACGCGCTCGGGATACTTAGCCTCGAGCTCGTCGCCGTTAGCGGGCTTCACGTCAGCAACATAGCGGAAATCGGGACGGGCCTCCATAGCCTCGGCCAGACCAGCCTCGTCAATGACCTCCTTGCGGGCAGCGTTGATGAGCACACCGTTCTTGGGCAGCATCTCGATGAGGCGCTTGCCAACTGAGCCACGGGTCTCGTCGGTTGCGGGGATGTGAAGGCTCACGTACTGGTTCTCGCTGTAGAGTTCCTCTACGCTGTGAACGGGGTGGATGCCGTCGGCTTCCATTACCTCGTCCTTCACCCAGGGGTCAAGAGCACTGATCTTCATGCCAAAGCCCTTAGCGATGCGGGCAACGCAACGACCAACAGCGCCATAAGCGTGGATACCCAGCGTCTTGCCCAGCAACTCGGTGCCCGATGTGCCGTTATAGCGGTTGCGGATCAAGGTTACGAGCATACCCATCACGAGCTCGGCAACAGCGTTGCTGTTCTGGCCAGGGGTGTTCATCACACACACGCCATGGGCGGTAGCCTCGGCCAGGTCGATGTTGTCATAACCTGCACCAGCGCGAACAACGACCTTCAACTGGGGAGCAGCGTCAAACACTTCCTTGTCCACCTTGTCGCTGCGAACGATCAGACCAGCGCAGTCGGCGATGGCGTTGATCATGTCCTGACGGGTTCCTTTCTCAACGAGTACCAGCTCGTGGCCAGCGCCCTCAATCACCTCACGGATGCCCTGAACAGCTACGGGAGCAAAGGGCTTCTCGGTTGCAACTAAAATCTTCATCTTTCAGTCTTGTCTATTAATGAAATGTGTCAGATTAGCGGTTCTCAAACTCCTTCATGGCGTCAACAAGCACCTTCACGCTCTCCAGGGGGAGGGCATTGTAGAGAGATGCGCGGAAACCACCCACCGAGCGGTGACCCTTGATGCCGACGATACCCTTGCTGGTAGCAAACTCCATGAAGTCCTTCTCCAGTTCCTTGTACTCGGGCTTCATCACGAAGCAGACGTTCATGATCGAACGGTCCTCGGGAGCAACAGTGCCGACGAACATCTTGCTCGAGTCGATAGCGTCATACAGGTAGGCAGCCTTCTCCTCGTCGATGCGCTGCAGTTCCTTCACGCCACCCAGCTCCTTGTACCACTTCAGGGTCTGCAGGGCTGCGTAGATGGGGAATACGGGAGGAAGGACGTCTTCCTTAACGATGACGAAGGTAACACCAGCGGGAGCGATGTTCTTCTGTGCGCCACCATAGATGAGGTCATACTTCGACACGTCAACAGGACGTGAGAAGATGTCTGACGACATATCGGCTACCATGCGTACGGGAACATCGTAGTCCTCACGAATCTCGGTGCCATAGATGGTATTGTTGGTCGTGATGTGGAAATAATCAACATCGGTGGGAATTTCATAACCCTTGGGGATGTAAGTATAGTTGTCCTCCTTGGAAGAGCCGACCACGTTAACCTCGCCAATCAGCTTTGCTTCCTTGATGGCCTTGTTGGCCCACGTGCCGGTGTCCAGATAAGCAGCCTTGGTCTTCAGCAGGTTCATGGGAACCATGTAGAACTGGGTGCTGGCGCCACCGCCCAGGAACAGAACCTTGTAGCCCTCGGGGATGTCAAGCAGCTCCTTGAACAAGGCTTCAGCCTCATCAACAACAGCCTGGAACTCCTTGCTGCGGTGTGAGATCTCAAGAATCGACAGGCCGGTGCCTGCAAAGTCACGAATAGCGTCAACGCACTTGTCCAGCGTGTACTGGCTCAGGATTGACGGTCCAGCATAAAAATTATGTTTCTTCATAATGTTAATTGAAATTAGAAGTTATAATAAATAATGTGATTTAGTCATTTTTAATTGTGACAAAGATACGGCATTTTTTTCATTGTCGCAAGAACTGACGAAAAATCATTTTTCTGGCATTTTGTCAATTTGATGGCTACTTGGCTGATTTTGTGCAATAATCCATGCCGAAAATCGGGGTTTTGATGGCAAAATGAGAGCATTTCGCCGTATTTTTAACAAATGGATATTTTCGCTTTTTTTGCTTTTTTCACAGACAATGAAAAAAAACTGAAAAACCTCTCAAAAATTGCTTGCGTTTGGAAAATTCAGTGTATATTTGTGACGCTTTTAGGAACTGGATGGAAAGTGGTGAAACGCATTCGTTCCAGTGACTGGCACAAAGAGAAAATTCACTTTATTTATCTAATTAGCAACTTTTTTATATTATTATCATGAACGTTGAAAAAATTATGGCCAACCTGGAGGCTAAGCATCCTGGTGAGTCTGAGTATCTGCAGGCTGTACGTGAAGTCCTTGAGTCAATCGAGGAGGTTTATAACCAGCATCCCGAATTTGAGAAAGCCAAGATCGTTGAGCGCATGGTTGAGCCCGAGCGCATCTTCACTTTCCGTGTGACTTGGATTGACGACAAGGGTGAGGTTCAGACCAACCTCGGCTATCGCGTGCAGTTCAACAGCGCCATTGGCCCGTACAAGGGTGGTTTGCGCTTCCACAAGGCTGTTACTCCCTCAATGCTGAAGTTCCTCGGTTTCGAGCAGACCTTTAAGAATGCTCTGACCACGCTGCCCATGGGTGGTGGTAAGGGTGGCTCTGACTTCGATCCCGTTGGCAAGAGCGACGCTGAGATCATGCGTTTCTGCCAGGCCTTCATGCTTGAGCTCCGTCACAACATTGGTCCCGACCAGGACGTTCCCGCTGGTGACGTTGGTGTTGGTGGCCGTGAGATTGGCTTCCTCAATGGTATGTATCAGAAACTCGCTCGTCAGTATCACACTGGCGTCCTCACTGGCAAGGGCATGACCTGGGGTGGTTCTATCCTCCGTCCCGAGGCTGCTCCGCACCGCTGGTAAGGACATCAAGGGCAAGAAGGTGACCCTCTCTGGCTTCGGTAACGTAGCTTGGGGTGCCGCTACCAAGGCCCTCGAACTCGGTGCTAAGGTTGTTGCTATCTCTGGCCCCGACGGCGTTTGCGAGATCCCCGAGGGTATTACTCCCGAGATGATTGACTATATGCTCGATATGCGTGCCTCCAACCGCAACAAGGTTGAGGACATGGCAACCAAGTTCCCCGAGAAGGCTAAGTTCACCGCCGGTAAGAAGGCTTGGAGCGTTCCTTGCGACATCGCTCTTCCCTGCGCATTCCAGAATGAGCTCAGCGAGGACGATGCTAAGGAGTTGAAGGCTAACGGTTGCTGGTGCTGCTGCGAGGTTTCCAACATGGGCTGCCAGCCTGGTGCTATCCACTACTTCCAGAAGAACGGCGTGCTGTTCGCTCCTGGTAAGGCTGTGAACGCTGGTGGTGTTGCTACCTCAGGCCTCGAGATGACCCAGAATGCTGCTCACCTCAGCTGGTCGGCTAAGGAAGTTGACGACAAGCTCCACTGGATCATGGAGAACATCCACGAGCAGTGCGTTAAGTTCGGTACCCAGCCCGACGGCACTATCGACTACGTGAAGGGCGCTAACATCGCCGGCTTCATGAAGGTCGCTCAGGCCATGCTCGAGCAGGGCGTGATCTAATCTTTCACAAGATTGCTTAACTAACCAAGTACCATATTTCAGACAGGTTGTCATGTTGGCGGCCTGTCTGATTTTTTTGTGAGAGGGCTTGTCGGTCGCCGTTCCCATTATCCATCCCGTTGGCCTTGCGTGACATGTGGAAGGCCATTTCCCTATTTTAAAATAAATTACCACAATTTCGATATTGATTTATTAAAACTTTGCTTACCTTTGCATTTCGGAACAATTAAATGATTTATGAGCGAAAACGAGAAATTAATTCAAACTATCATCGAGGCAATTCAGGAAAAGAAGGGACGCAATATCGTCCATGTTGATCTTTCGGGTATTGAAACAGCGGCAGCTCAGGGCTTTGTTATTGCAACAGGCAACACACCAATGCAGGTGGCTGCCGTGGCCGATAGCATCAGGGAGTATGTAGAAAAGCATGCGGGCCAGCGTCCGTTCAATTATGACGGCTACCAGAATGCGCAATGGATCATTATTGACTATGGTAACATTTTCGTCCATGTTTTTGTGCCTGACTTCCGTGAACGCTACAACTTGGAGCAGTTGTGGGCCGACGCCCGCATCAACACCATCCCCGATGTGGATTGATAGTTCTCTAAGAAACACATTACCTATTCTCGGTTAATCAAATGGCAAAAAACAATAATCAACGCAAGACTCCCAAGTTTAACTTCTACTGGATGTGGTTGTTGGTTGGAGCCTTCCTGCTGTCGATGTTCTTCATGAACGAAGAGGGGACCGTGGCCCAGGAAATAAACTGGACACAGTTCGAGGACATCGTCAAGAGTGGGGGAGTGCAGTCAATCACTGTCTACACCAACAAGAATTATGCCGAGGCGGTGCTTACCGATTCCCTGGCTAAGGCTCTAAGTAAAAAGCATCGGCCCGAGGTGACCAACCCGTTGTTAGGTGGTGGGCAAGGTGCTTTCAACAAGATATCTGCCCAAATCCCAAGCTCTGACAAGTTTGATGAGAAAGTGGAACAGTGGAGGGAACAAGGCGTGTTCAAGGGACAGGTGAAGTATGATAAGGCATCTGACTACTCTTGGCTGCTCATGAATGTGGGCCTTATTGTGCTCATGGTTTTCCTCTGGTTCTTCATGTACAGGCGCATGGGAGGCGCTGGTGGAGGAGGCGGTATTTTCAGCGTTGGCAAGTCCAAGGCTCGGCTGTTTGACAAGGATAATGCCACTAAAGTCACCTTCCAGGACGTTGCTGGTCTTGCTGAGGCCAAAATCGAGATTGCCGAGATTGTGGACTTTCTCAAGAATCCAAATCACTATACCGAACTTGGTGGAAAAATTCCCAAGGGCGCTTTGCTTGTGGGGCCTCCGGGAACTGGAAAAACGTTGCTGGCCAAGGCTGTGGCTGGCGAGGCTGATGTGCCTTTCTTCTCTATGTCAGGTTCCGATTTCGTCGAGATGTTTGTCGGTGTCGGCGCATCGCGTGTGCGAGATCTGTTCCGGCAGGCCAAGGAGAAGGCCCCGTGCATCGTCTTTATCGACGAGATTGACGCCGTCGGCCGTGCTCGTGGCAACAAAGCTAGTCTGGGTGGAAATGATGAGCGCGAGAGCACTCTCAATCAGTTGTTGACTGAGATGGACGGCTTCGGCACCAATAGCGGTGTGATTATATTGGCTGCGACCAACCGTGCCGACATCCTTGACAAGGCGTTGCTCCGTGCCGGCCGTTTCGACCGCCAGATCTATGTGGAACTGCCCGAGCTCAGTGACCGAAAGGAAATCTTCCAAGTGCACCTGCGCAATGTCAAGACCGACGGGTCGGTGGACTTGGACCTGCTCTCACGGCAGACGCCTGGATTCTCGGGCGCCGATATCGCCAACGTGTGCAACGAGGCGGCACTCATCGCAGCCCGACGCAAGAAGCAGGCAGTCCAGCGACAGGACTTCATGGATGCGATCGACCGCATTGTCGGTGGCCTCGAGAAGCGTTCCAAGGTCATTACCGACGAGGAGCGTCATTCTATTGCGGTTCACGAGGCTGGTCACGCGACAGTCAGCTGGCATCTCCGCTTTGGTGATCCCCTCATCAAGGTTACGATAGTGCCGCGTGGTAAGGCCCTTGGTGCGGCATGGTATATGCCCGAGGAACGACAGATAGAGCCCAAACAGGCGTTGCTGGACAAGATATGCTCGCTCATGGCCGGCCGTGTGGCCGAGGACATCTTCCTGGGCTTTATCGACACGGGTGCCCTTAATGACCTTGAGCGTGCTACCAAGATTGCCTATGCGATGGTCACTTACTATGGCATGAGTGACAAGTTGCCGAATATCTCTTATTATGACACTTCGGGAGAAGCCTACGGATTTACCAAGCCCTATAGCGAGGATCGTGCACAGACCATTGATCAGGAGGTGCAGGCTATTATCGATAGCCAGTACGAGCGTGCTAAGCAGATGCTCATCCAGTACCAGGATGGACATCATCAGCTCTCTGACCTGTTGCAACAGCGCGAGGTTATTTTCACTGAGGACGTGGAGCGCATCTTCGGGCCCCGCCAGTGGAAGTCCCGCACCGAGGAAATCATCCGAGACGAGGCAGCTACTCCGGCAGATGATAATGTCTCAGTAACTCCACCGCCATTCGAGCAAGGTGAAAATTAATTGACGCATCATTATGACGACGATACAATACAGCGAGACGCAGAAGGCGGCAATTGTGAGCCTCCTCATCGAGATGATTAATGCCGACAGTTTTGTTGACCCTAGCGAGTGCACCGTGTTCGACACCATCTGTGTCGAGTGTGGTATCGGCGACGACGCGTTCAACTTGGGCCGTTCGCTTAACAGCATGGTCGCCATTGACATCATGAAGAACATGAGTGATATCCAGAAGATAGCCACTGCACAATTGCTCATTCGTGTTATCGATGCCGATGCTAAGGATGACGACAAGGAAATTCATCTATTCAACTACATCTGCAAGGCCACTGGCGTCGATATCCTCGTCGATGCCATGGGAGAGGGTGAGTAATACATTATTATATATAAGGATAAAAGGAGGCCATCTCCGCATGATGAACAAGCGACCTGTGGGTCGCTTGTTTTGTCTAGTGCCCCGTTTCCTGATAGAAAATTCTACTGCTTTTTACTTTTTTTTGAAAAATTTTTTTATTTTATAAATCGTTGATTTATTGCATGTTGAGTGTGTTATTAACAGCAAAAACCATCAGTTGTTAATAACTTTGTTTGAAAAAAGTGGCAAAAAAATTTGGTCAGTATCAAAAACGGTTATAATTTTGCACCGCTTTTCGCCCCAAACGGGGCACGAAAGCGACACAGAACAACAGAGTTCTTTGACATGTTTGCAACAATATATTGACGTAGTACAAGAGAACAGGGACAATTTGTCCCCGTTAATTCACAAACTCTAACACATAGTACAACACAATAAAGCAGGAATCATCAAGGGCCAGACTAATCACTTCGGTCGAGTGTCACGTTTTCATTTATTCTTGTAAAAGAGAGAACGATAATACAACAACGAAGAGTTTGATCCTGGCTCAGGATGAACGCTAGCGACAGGCTTAACACATGCAAGTCGAGGGGCAGCGCGGGAGTGGCAACA
>ONIL01000039.1 GCA_900317835.1 uncultured Prevotellaceae bacterium
CTTGATTTGTGGGGAGATGACAGATGAAGTAAGGTTTTGGAGTTCATTTTTGGTGGAGTCGTTATAATTCCTTATTTTTGTGCTCAATAACTGAGAATTTATTATCAATTTTCTCCATCATGAGACAGCGATACATCATTGCACTTGTTTTAACAGTTACGACACTACTGCCTATTTTCTCATGGGCGCAGTTCAATTGGCCTTATAGTATCCAAGACGGGACCATCGTCACCGAAGTGCCTGATCGGCCTGAAGGCCAACAGTCGGCGTTGGGACTCACAGTGGAAAAGATTCCCGTTGTGAGGGTGGCATTTGTCGGCCTGGGCATGCGCGGACCCGATGCTGTGGAGCGTTGGACTCATATCCCTGGCATTGAGGTGAAAGCCTTGTGTGACCATGAGCGTGACCGCGCTGAGGCTTGCCAGGACATCCTGCGCAAGGCGTCAATGCCCGCTGCCGACATCTATTTCGGTGAGGATGGTTATAAGGATTTATGTAAACGCACCGACATCGATCTGGTTTATATCGCCACCGATTGGCTCCACCACTATCTGGTGGCACGCGAAGCACTTGAGCATGGCCATCACGTCGCCATCGAGGTGCCCTCGGCGATGAACATGGCCGAAATATGGTCGCTCATCAACCTGAGTGAGAGCAAGCGCCTGCACGTGATGATGCTCGAGAACTGCTGCTATGACTTCTTTGAACTCAACTCGCTCTACATGGCTCAGAGGGGTCTGTTGGGCGAAGTCATCTATGTTCAAGGAGCCTATCGTCACGAGTTGTCTCCCTATTGGGACGAATATTGGAAACGCGGTGACGATGACAAATTGGGGTGGCGCCTGGACTACAACAGCAAGTTCCGTGGTGACGTCTATCCCACCCATGGTTTGGGGCCCATTGCGCAAGTGCTTAACCTTCACCGTGGCGACCGCATGAGAACGCTAGTGGCGATGGATACCCGCTCCTTTAATGGCCAGGAACTGTTCAAGGCCCGCACAGGCGAATATTGCCCCAACTTCAAGAACGGTGACCACACGACTACACTCATCTCAACCGAAAAGGGCAAGGTCATCGAGATCCACCACAACGTGATGACGCCGCAACCTTATAACCGCATGTACCAGCTCACCGGCACCAAGGGCTTTGTCAACAAATATCCCGTTGAAGGGTTCGCGCTCGCCAAGGACGTGATGACCCGAGCCGGTGTCAATGTCAGCAAGGACTATACGGGCCATTCTTACCTGAACAAAGAGGATACCGAGGCACTACTGCAGAAGTTCACCTCGCCGCTCGTGACCCGCTATGGCGAGGAGGCCAAGGAAGTGGGTGGCCATGGTGGCATGGACTTCATTATGGACTCGCGACTTGTCTATTGCCTGCAGAACGGATTGCCGCTTGATATCGACGTGTATGACCTAGCCGAATGGTGCTGCCTGGCAGAGCTAGGCAGCCTCTCGATGAATAACGGCAACAAGCCTGTACAGGTGCCCGATTTCACCCGAGGCGAGTGGAGCAGGTTCCGTAGATACCACCATGCCTGGGCCAAGCCCGAGGACGAGGCCGCTGTACGCGCCACAGCCGAAGCTTTCACAAAGCAATTGAAGGCCAAGGGAGCAAAGTATTGGGAGAAAGTCGCCAAGCAGGAAGCTAAATCAGCGAAGAAAAAATAACCAATGGCCTATGCCCTGCGGGGCTAATGCTAATTACGCCAATAAGGCAAATTTTCACGAAATCATGAATTATTTCATTTAGTGACATTAGTTGAATTCGTGAAATTCGCATTAAAGAATAATAGGCAGTAATACTATTTTTATGGAAGCTATCGATACCGCCAGCATTCTGGCACGATTTGAAGTAATAGGCAAAATCAAGGAAGTCAAGCCATTAGGTAACGGACTCATCAACGATACCTATCACGTCATTACCGATGGCGTTGAGACACCCGACTATGTGCTGCAGCGCATCAACAACGCCATTTTCCAGGACGTCGATTTGCTGCAACACAACATCGAGGTAGTGACTGCCCACATCCGCAGCAAGCTGGAAGCCTGCGGCACCGATGACATCGACCGCAAAGTCCTTCAATTCATCAAGGCCCGCGATGGCAAGACCTATTATCGTGACGATACTGAACGCTACTGGCGCGTGATGGTGTACATCCCAGACTCGTTTACCCATGAAGCCGTCACGCCTCAAAGTGCACATGATGCTGGAAAGGCATTCGGCCAATTTGAGCAAATGCTGGTGGATGTTCCCGAGCAACTGGGTGAGACCATCCCTGACTTTCACAATATGGAATTGCGCATGAGACAACTGCGTGAGGCTGTAAGCAATGATGCCATGGGCCGACTTGACGAGGTGCGCGGCATTGTTGATGAACTTGAATGCGATGCCGACGAAATGTGCCAGGCCGAACGGCTCTACCGCGAGGGCAAACTGCCTAAACGCATCTGCCATTGCGATACCAAGGTCAATAATATGCTGTTTGACCGCAATGGTCAGGTGCTGTGTGTCATCGACCTCGACACCGTGATGCCGTCATTCATTTTCTCGGACTACGGCGACTTCCTGCGCACTGGAGCCAATTTCACCAGCGAGGACGACCCCGACCTGTCACGAGTAGGCTTCAACGAGGCTATTTTCAAATCCTTCACCACGGGTTACCTGCAATCGGCAGGCAACTTCCTCACGCCCATCGAAATCGAGCACCTGCCCTATGCCGTAGCCTTGTTCCCGTTCATGCAATGCGTGCGTTTTCTGGCCGACTACATCAACGGCGACACCTATTACAAGATAAAGTATCCAACGCACAATCTGGACCGCGCCCGCAATCAGTTAGCCCTCTATCGCGACGTGCGCAAACACGATGCCATGATGGCCGCCTTCATCCAAGAGCAGCTATAATTACTGAAGGATAAAATCGATGACGGTATTGACATCGCTGATGTTGATTTCGCTATCGTTGGTAACATCAGCGTTCTTGATGAATATATTCTTGAGGATGCAATCAATCACTGAATTGGCATCACTGATGTTCACTTCACCGTCGCTATTCACATCACCTTTAGGCTGTTGGGGCAGTGGCGCATCGGGGTGGAAGTCAATGCCTGCAGCAACCTCGGTCGAGGTTTCGCCCGTCCAGCCGCAATACTGGTTCATGGCGTTATAGACCTTGATAAAGTCGATGTGTGTGAGATTGACATGTCTGCCTTGCTCGTCCACAGCCCAGTCTATCTTGAAACCCGGATTATAGTTGCCGTCGTCTTGAGAGACGCGGGCGGGGTTGTTGGGCAGGTTATCGACATAGCCCCAGTCAAAGAAGTATTGCACGAAATAGGAGTTGCCATCGTTACCACCCAGGTCAACGGCGTTACAACGCAGTTTTGTACCATCAAAGGTCAAAGTCTCCTCGTCTTGCAGCCACAGGGGCCAATAGGGCTGGTTGTGATAGGTGTTGCGGCTCATGTAACCGCTGGTGCTGTCTGGATTGACATCATTACTTGACCAGCGGATATAGGTGGTGTCGCTCAAGAACGGATCAACACTGCTGGGCGTGCGCGGCTTGTTCTCGTCGGGACGGTAATAGGTAATGGAGTAGTCATGCTGCGTCTTGGGATGGCTGTACTCGCTACCGGCCAGCTCATACCAACGGTCGCCATCGCTGGGAACACCGTCGCCGTCCATGTCCACACCCACCATGACAATGCCAGGCTCACTGCTGCCACCATGCGACTCACGGTCGCTGACAAAGGCATTGCCCTGAATCTCGAAATCATAGGTGTGCATATTGACGACTGGATGGTCAAAACCCACAATCACATAACCGCCGTAGCCACCCAAGGAAATCATGCTCTCAGCCCAGACGGTATCGATACTTGTGATGGTCTGGCCATGGAACGTAATGGTCACTGTGTCGATGCGACCACAGATGCTGGCTTGACAACGCGCCAGCACGCTGTCCACGGGTTCACCAACACGGCACAGAGGCAAGGTGTTGATGAACTGCCCTGGAGCTGGACGGTATTCAAATACGCGGGTCAGCCACGGGTGGTTGCCCCAAATGGTCAATGCCGTCATCATCGACAGCAGTATCACGGTGAAATTCCTTGTAGTCTTCATAATATGCTATTGGTATTTTTATGAATATTAATGTTCGTTGATGTTGTGGCCTAGGAAGGCAAAATGGGCAGGAATGTCGCCTGTGCGCACATCCCACTTCTTGACGCCATAACGGTCAAAGCAGTAGAGACGGCCTGGTGAGACATAATCCTTAGCATCAGTTACATAGATATCCTTAGTGATGGGGTTGACGGCAACTGCATAGGGGATAACGATCTCCTTGTCGGTTCCGTCGGTGATGAAGTTGTCACACACCTTCTCGCGCGTGCGGGTATTGATGATGGCATAGGAGAAGGCGTTGCCCATCGACACATAACTCCACTCGGTGCTCACCACGTAGAGCGAGTCGCCGTTGAGCCACATGTTGCTCACGCGGCAGTCGATGCTGTCCACGAGCTGCTGTTTGCGCGTGTCGTAGGCGTAAATCTTGCTGGGGCGGGTGTAGTAATCGCCACGCGAGGCAATCCACAGCATGCCGTGGGTGTCACCCTTGACCCATGACAGGTTGATGGCAATGGGGATGCGGCGCTCCTCTTTGAAGGTGGCCACATCAATAACCGACACGGTGTTCTCGTAGTTGGGCACCATGTATCCGCCCGAGTTGGCGACATATATCTTGCCCTCGACAATCTCAAGTTCATCGGGCTGGAAGCCCACCAGGCAGGTGTCCACAACCTGCATGGTCACGGTATCAACCTTGGCGACATAACCTCGCTGCTCGTAGTTTGGGTTAATCTGAACAGGACCAGCATAACTGGTCACATAGGCATAACCGCCGTAAAAACGGATGAAGCGACAGTTGGGGATATTGATTTGAGCCTTCTTTTGGCAGGTGTACTTGTCGAGCACGTCAATCTTGTTAGAACAGTTGATGACGCAATACATGTTGCAGCCGTAGATGCCGATGTCATTTCCCACATCGCCCATCTCCTTGGGCACCGTTGGATTGGCATAGGAGAAGATGTTGCGGATGTACTCGCCCTCGGCATAGTCGTAGTAGTCGAGCGTGGCCTTGTTCCATCCCATATTGCCCTCGCACAACAGGTAGAAGCCCTCGATATCGGTAAACTCGGGCTGAGCCACCGACACATGCTCGGGCAGGAATATGGTCACCTCCTCACGGCAACCCGCAAGCACCAACAACAGGAACAATATAGGGAGTAACTTCTTCATTATCAGATGTCAAATTTCAGGATAAGTTTGTAATTGCGTCCTGGCATGGGGTAATTGAGGATGACGTCATAATACTGGTTGAACAGGTTGTTCACCTCGCCCGATACTTTGAGTGTCGTCTTACCCAAGTGGAACAAGTAGCCTGCCGAGAGGTCGTGGGTATACCAAGGCTGCTCATGATTCTCACGGGTATTGGCACTGGTGTGATATCTCTCCCCCACGTAGATGAAACTGTAGTTCACGTCAAGATCATGCCATCCCAAGTGACCAACAACCGAGCCGCTGTGCCACGGGATATAGGCCAACTGGCCCTTGTAGGTGCCGCCATCGCCATTATCGGCAGGATTGGTGTAGTCTTGCGCCTTCTGGTAGGTATAACTCAAGTTGATGTCAAGGATGACATCGGCGGGCAAGCGCAATGTGGTGCGTGCGCTTACATCTACACCCTTAATCTTGACAATACCCACATTCATCATCATCCAGCGGTACTGGCCTGTGCCCTTGGGTACCGCGATAATCTTGTCAGTAATGTAATTGTAGTAGGCATCGGCACTGAGTTTGACACCGGCCAACAGGCCACGTTCGGCAAGCAGCCTGTAGAGGAAGCCCACGTTGTACTGGGTGGCATACTCGGGTTTGAGCGTGATGTTGCCCATGTCGGTGTAATACAGGTCGTTGAACGTGGGCATACGGAAGATGCGCTTGTAGTAGGCACGCACGTTGAATTCACGCTCCTGCCAGGGTTGCCAACTGAAGAACACGGCTGGCGTGACCTTATTCATATATTCACTCCTCTTGCCAACTACCTGACCATTGAAGCGGGCCGAGGAGCGGTCGTTGACCATCGTGTAGAGCAAGCTTCCCTGTAACTTGAAACCATGCAAGGAATAAGCCGTCGCCAGGGCAGTGAGCACCGTGTGCCGGATAGGATAAACAAAGCCTGTCAACGTGGCGTCAAGGCTATTCCACTGGTAGTCCACCGATAGATTGACATCCCAATCGGTGAGAATGGTATATTTGTTGGCGGTAGAGAGATATATCTCATCCTGCCAGAACTTGTTGTCGATATACATCAATGTCGTGTCAGGATTCAGATAATGGAGATAGTCACGTGAGTACTTGGCATTAAACATCATCTCGTAGCGGTCACTAAACTTGCGCTGGTACGCCCCCTGAAGGAAGAAATTGCTGTCCCACTGCTTTTGGGCATGCTTCCACACGTTATTGACAATGGCGCCGGGAATGCCCTTGCTGCTGTCATACCAATAGGCCTTGGCATGCCACTTTCCACTGCTCATCACGCCAAACAGACCTCCTTCAAGACGATAGGAGCGGACCTCGCCATTCCGGCGCACGGCAGTCGTGTCCCATGCCAGCGAACCGTCGCTATAGTGACGCATATAGCGGAAGCGGTACTTGCCAGTGGCATAAGTATACTCGCTGTTGAACGAAAGGCTCACCGATCGGCTCAATTTATGCTCCCATCGGATGCTGGGATTGATGAGCCCGAAAGACCCCGTCTTTAACGTCACGTTGAAGTTGTCGCGTTTGCCGTCCATGAATTTTGGACGACGAGTGCGCAGGTAAATAGTACCTGCCGAGCCATAGTCACGGGCACTTTGGAAAATGTTACTGCGTTGGCCGTTATAAAGCGAGATGGCTTCGATGTTGTCAAGCGAGAATTTGCCCAAATCAACCTGCCCGTTTTGTGCATTGCCCACTTGAATGCCGTCATAGAAGACGCCCATGTGGTTAGTGCCCATCGAGCGGATATCGACGGTCTTCAATCCGCCCACGCCGCCGTAATCCTTGAGCTGAACACCTGCGAAATAGCGAACGGCATCGGCCACCGAGTGGCTGTTGAGACCCTCGAGTTGCTTGCCTGTGAGTTCCTGAGCGGGGATGACGTCCTCAAAGGGACGCCGGCCATAGATGATGACATTCTGGATATATTGCATTGAGTCCAGTCGCCCGTGACCCACTGGAGCCATGACCGAGTCGGCCTGGTGCGCAAGCACACCTTCCTGTGCTTTGACACACAAGACACACAGCAAGGTCAAGAATGATGTAATTACAAATGTTCGCATTACACAAGTTACGGGTTTCTATGTTTGCGACTTGGCAGGTCTTCTGACTCGCCCCACCCCATTGTTGACACTTGACCTTCCCACGTCGTGGCGCAGTGGTCAAGTGCGGGAATTTCGTTAGGAGGCACACAGCAGCACCGTCTGTCCAGGATTCCCACCTGGTTCCCTTTTCACCCGAGGCCTAAGCCTCCAGGCACCAAATCTCGCCACAAAGATACAATAAAAACTTGTTCCTTAATACTTGATTGGTATAATTTTAGCGATTCTCATGCCTGCAAAAAAAACTCCGGTGCGCATCGCTGCGGGCCGGAGTTTCAATAAACAAATTAACTATGGAAAATATACGATTATTTCAATCTCTATTTATTATCATTCAATGTCTAATTGGCCTTTGGCGGGGTCAATCTTCCATTTCAGCGAGTTCACGCTCACGGCGAGCCTGATCGGCAAGCGCCATCTCGTTCTTGTCACCCACGACAAGCGTCTGGTATTCACGCAGGCCAGTACCAGCGGGAATCAGGTGACCGCAGATGACGTTCTCCTTCATACCCTCAAGATAGTCCACGCGACCATTGATAGCGGCCTCGTTGAGCACCTTAGTGGTCTCCTGGAAGGAAGCTGCCGACATGAAGCTGCTGGTCTGCAGTGCGGCGCGGGTAATACCCAGCAGAATCTGCTCACTGGTTGCGGGAACAGCATCACGCACGACAACCAGTTTCATGTCACGGCGCTTGAGCGACGAGTTGATGTCGCGCAGCTTGCGAGCTGTGAGAATCTGACCATTCTGGACCTCTTCACTGTCACCACAGTTGGTAACAATCTTCTTACCCCAGATGCGGTCGTTCTCCTCCATGAAGTCACGCTTGTCAACTGTCTGCTCCTCAAGGAAGCGGGTGTCGCCCGGATCGATAATGCGCACTTTGCGCATCATCTGGCGCACGATTACCTCGAAGTGCTTATCGTTGATCTTCACACCCTGGGTGCGGTATACGTCCTGAACCTCATTAACGATGTAGTCCTGAACAGCCGTGGGACCCTTGATGCGCAGGATGTCGGCAGGCGTTACAGCGCCGTCGGACAACGGAGTACCGGCACGCACGAAGTCGTTCTCCTGAACGAGAATCTGCTTGGACAGGGGCACGAGGTACTTCTTCTCCTCACCGATGCGATTCTTGACCGTAATCTCACGGTTACCACGCTTGATGCGACCGAAGGTCACCTCACCGTCAATCTCGCTGACGATAGCGGGGTTGGACGGGTTGCGTGCCTCAAACAGCTCGGTTACACGAGGCAGACCACCGGTGATATCACCAGCACCGCCCGAGAACGAACGCGGAATCTTCACGAAGACCTCACCTGCGGTGATTTCCTCGCCATCCTTCTTCATCAAGTGGGCACGAACAGGCAGCGAGTAGGACTTCACCACATTGCCCTCGGTATCAATCACCTCGGCCTCGGGAATGCGGTTGTGGTCCTTGGTCTCGATGATGAAGATTTCAGCATTGCCCGAAATCTCATCATACTCCTCGCGGTAGGTCACGCCCTCGATGAGGTTCTTGAAGCGCAAAGTACCCTCAACCTCACTGACGATAACAGCGTTAAATGCGTCCCATTCACAGATCTTGTCGCCACTGGAAACCATGTCACCAGGCTTGAAGAACAGTTTGGAACCGTACTCGATGGGAGCATGAGTGAGCACCATATTGGTGTTGGGATCCTTGATCTGCATCTCGGCCATACGACCAACAACGATGTCCACACCATCCTTATCCTTAACAGTGCGCAGATCTTCAATCTCGATGCGACCGTTATACTTTGAAGTAATATTGGAAACAGCCGAAGCGTTGCTAGCCACACCACCAGCGTGGAAGGTACGCAGGGTCAGCTGTGTACCCGGCTCACCGATTGACTGGGCGGCAATCACGCCGACAGCCTCACCCTTCTGCACCATGCGGTGAGAAGCGAGGTTGCGGCCGTAGCACTTGGCGCAAACACCATGCTTGGCCTCGCAAGTGAGGACGGAACGGATTTCCACCGACTCGATGGGCGACTCGTCGATGCGCTTGGCAGCGGCATCGGTGATTTCCTCACCGCTCTCGACAATCACCTCACCAGTGGTGGGATCGATAACGTCATGTACTGAAACGCGGCCCAAGATGCGCTCGCCCAGCGAGGCAACCACGCGGTCACCGTTGCGCACCTCGCGGCAAACGAGGCCACGCAGCGTGCCGCAATCCTCCTCGTTGATGATCACGTCATGAGCAACGTCCACCAGACGACGGGTCAAATAACCGGCGTCGGCGGTCTTCAATGCGGTATCGGCAAGACCCTTGCGGGCACCGTGGGTCGAGATGAAGTACTCCAGCACCGACAGACCCTCCTTGAAGTTCGCAAGGATGGGGTTCTCGATAATCTGGTGTCCACCTTCAACACCTGACTTCTGGGGCTTGGCCATCAGACCACGCATACCCGACAGCTGACGGATCTGGTCCTTAGAACCACGAGCACCCGAGTCAAGCATCATGAATACCGAGTTGAAGCCCTGCTTGTCGGCAGTAATCTGCTTCATCAGCTCGTTGGTGAGCTCGGTATTGACGTTGGTCCAGATATCGATAACCTGGTTGTAACGCTCGTTATCGGTGATGGCACCCATGTCATAGTCCATCTTGATCTGCTCGGCCCTAGCGTCACCATCGGCGATAATCTCGGCCTTGCGGTCGGGAATCAGCACGTCATTCAGGTTGAACGACAGACCGCCCTTGAATGCCATGTAGTAGCCCATGTTCTTGACATCGTCAAGGAACTTGGCCGAACGGGGCACACCGCAGTTGCGGATAACGCGGGTAATGATATTGCGGAGCGACTTCTTGGAAATGAGCTCATTGACATATCCAATCTCGTAGGGCACAGTCTCGTTGAAGATGATACGGCCGACCGAAGTCTCCTCAATCATCCTCTGCTCATGCTCACCATTCTCGTTAACGACATCAGCCATTACGCTGATGATGGCGTGCATGGCCACCTTACCCTCGTTATAGGCGATGAGAGCCTCCTCGGGTCCGTAGAACTTGAGTCCCTCGCCCTTATCGCCCTTGCGCAGCTTGGTGATATAATAGAGACCGAGTACCATATCCTGTGACGGAACGGTAACGGGGTCGCCATTGGCGGGATTCAAGATGTTGTGAGGCTCGAGCATGAGCATCTGGGCCTCGACAACAGCCTCGTTGCCCAACGGCAAGTGAACTGCCATCTGGTCACCGTCAAAGTCGGCGTTGAATGCCGTACAAGCCAGCGGGTGCAACTGAATGGCCTTGCCCTCGATGAGCTTGGGCTGGAACGCCTGGATACCCAGACGGTGCAGTGTCGGTGCACGGTTCAACAACACGGGATGACCCTTCATGACGTTCTCAAGGATGTCCCAAACAACGGGTTCCTTGCGGTCAACAATTTTCTTTGCGCTCTTCACGGTCTTAACAATTCCGCGCTCAATGAGCTTGCGGATGACAAAAGGCTTGTAGAGCTCGGCTGCCATATCCTTGGGGATACCGCACTCGCCCATCTTCAGCTCGGGACCTACAACGATAACCGAACGGGCTGAATAGTCCACACGCTTACCGAGCAGGTTCTGACGGAAACGTCCTTGCTTACCCTTGAGGCTATCGCTCAGCGACTTCAAGGGACGATTGGCGTCACTCTTGACCGCACTCGACTTGCGTGAGTTGTCAAGCAGTGAGTCAACGGCTTCCTGGAGCATACGCTTCTCGTTGCGCATGATCACCTCGGGGGCCTTGATCTCGATGAGTCGTTTCAGACGCGTGTTGCGGATGATGACTCGACGATACAGGTCATTCACATCGCTGGTAGCAAAACGGCCACCATCGAGCGGAATGAGGGGACGCAACTCGGGCGGAATCACGGGGATGACCTTGAGGATCATCCACTCGGGACGGTTCATGCTCTTGCTGGCACGGAAGGACTCAACCACCTGGAGGCGCTTGAGGGCCTCGGTCTTGCGCTGCTGGGAATTCTCCTTATAGGCGCGGTCACGCAGGGTGTTGGCCAGCGAATCCAGGTCAAGCTCGGCAAGGAGGTCATAGATAGCCTCGGCGCCCATCTTGGCGATGAACTTCTCGGGGTTATCGTTGTCCAGGGACTGGTTGTCCTTGGGCAGTTTCTCCATAATGGCTACGTACTCGTCCTCGGTGAGGAGATCGTACTTCTCCAGCTCGCGGCTCTCGGTACCGTTCTCGTACTTCACACCAGCAGGATTGATGACGACATAACGCTCATAATAGATAATCATGTCGAGCTTCTTGGTGGGAATACCCAGCAGATAACCAATCTTGTTAGGCAATGAACGGAAATACCAGATATGAGCCACGGGAACGACCAGCTCAATGTGACCGCTGCGCTCACGGCGAACCTTCTTCTCGGTCACCTCAACGCCGCAGTGGTCGCACACGATACCCTTGTAGCGGATGCGCTTGTACTTACCGCAATGGCACTCATAATCCTTTACAGGACCGAAGATGCGCTCGCAGAACAGGCCGTCGCGCTCGGGCTTGTAAGTGCGGTAGTTGATGGTCTCGGGCTTGAGAACCTCACCATGTGAATTCTCCAAAATCTCATCGGGCGAAGCCAGACTGATTGAAATCTTGGTGAAGTTGTTCTTTATCTTATTATCTTTCTTAAAAGCCATAGTAGAAAGCGTTATTAATCAAGTTTCACATTGAGACACAGTCCACGCAACTCGTGCAGCAGCACGTTGAGCGATTCGGGAATGCCCGGGGTGGGCATGGGATCACCCTTGACAATGGATTCATAGGCCTTGCTGCGGCCCACCACATCGTCACTCTTGACAGTGAGAATCTCTTGGAGCACATGGCTGGCGCCGAAGGCCTCCAGTGCCCAAACCTCCATCTCACCGAAGCGCTGGCCACCAAACTGAGCCTTACCGCCGAGCGGCTGCTGGGTGATGAGGCTGTACGGGCCAATCGAGCGGGCGTGCATCTTGTCCTCGACCATGTGACCAAGCTTGAGGAAGTAGGTCACACCGACAGTTGCCTTCTGGTCGAAGGGCTCACCGGTAGCGCCGTCATAGAGCTGAGTCGTGCCTGCGCGAGGCAGACCAGCCTTGTCGGTCCAAGCGTTGAGGTCATCGAGGCTGCAACCGTCGAAGATGGGCGTTGCAAACTTCACATCGAGCTCGCGACCAGCCCAACCGAGAACGGCCTCAAAAATCTGGCCCAAGTTCATACGCGAGGGCACACCCAGCGGGTTCAGCACCAGGTCAACGGGAGTACCGTCGGCAAGGAACGGCATGTCTTCTTGACGGACGATGCGCGACACGATACCCTTGTTACCGTGACGACCTGCCATCTTGTCGCCGACGCTGATTTTACGTTTCTTGGCAATATATACCTTTGCCAGCTGCATGATACCTGAGGGAAGCTCGTCACCAATGCTGATGTCCAGCTTCTTGCGCTTGAGTTCGGCCTCAAATGCCTTGCTCTTGTGCAGGTAATTCATGACGGTGGCACGGATGAGTTCATTGCGGTGGCTGTCGGCAGTCCAACGGCTCAGGTTGATGCTGTCAAAGTTCTCAATGCCCATGATGATCTCACGGGTGAACTTCTCGCCCTTGGGAACAATTTCCTCATCCATATAGTTCTTCACACCCTGTGAGATGCGACCCTCGGTGAGTGTGTTCAGTTTCTCAATGAGGATACCGCGCAGTTCTTCCTGACGTGCGCTATACTCCTTGTCCAGAGCCTCGATCTCGGGATCGACGCCACGGATGCGCTTCTTCACGGCACGGGCAAACAAGCGGGTGCCGATGACAACGCCCTTGAGTGACGGGTTGGCCTTCAACGAAGCGTCCTTGACATCACCAGCCTTGTCACCGAAGATGGCACGCAGCAGTTTCTCCTCGGGGGTGGGATCACTTTCTCCCTTGGGCGTAATCTTACCGATCAGGATATCGCCAGGGATAACATGTGCACCCACACGGATGATACCGCGCTCGTCCAGGTCCTTGGTAGCGTCCTCGCTCACGTTGGGGATATCATTGGTGAGTTCCTCCATACCACGCTTGGTTTCGCGCACCTCGAGGGTGTACTCGTCAACGTGGACACTGGTCAGGATATCCTCGCGCACAAGGCGCTCGTTGATCACGATAGCATCCTCATAGTTATAACCCTTCCAGGGCATGTAAGCCACCTTGAGGTTACGGCCCAAGGCGAGCTCGCCGTTCTGGGTCGAGTAGCCTTCGGTCAGGATCTGACCTTTGGTCACACGGTCACCAGCGTTGCAAATGGGGCGCAAGTCGATGGTCGTGCTCTGGTTGGTCTTGCGGAACTTGGGCAACTTGTATTCCTTGACAGCGCTGTCAAATGATACAAACTCCTCGTCCTCGGTGCGGTCATAGCGGATGCGGATCACGCTAGCGTCAACAAACTCGACGAGACCGTCGCCTTCGGCTTGCAGCTGGGTGCGGCTATCGTAAGCCATGCGCTGCTCGATGCCGGTGCCGACGATAGGAGCCTCGCTGCGCAGCAGGGGCACAGCCTGACGCATCATGTTCGCACCCATCAGCGCGCGGTTAGCGTCGTCATGCTCCAGGAACGGGATGAGGGCAGCAGCGATCGAAGCGATCTGTTGCGGCGACACGTCCATGAGTTCCACCTCATCGGGCGAAACAACGGGGAAGTCGGCGTTCTTGCGGGCTTTTACCCTGTCACGCACGAAGGTGCCGTCCTCGTTCAGGGGCGCATTGCCCTGAGCGATGATGCGGTCCTCTTCCTCCTCGGCCGTGAGGTAAACGATCTCGTTATTATCCAGGTTGACCTGGCTGTCGGCCACCTTGCGGTAAGGTGTCTCGATGAAGCCCAGGTTATTGATCTTGGCATACACGCACAATGACGAGATCAGACCGATGTTGGGACCCTCAGGGGTCTCGATGGGGCACAGACGGCCATAGTGGGTGTAGTGAACGTCACGCACCTCAAAGCCGGCACGCTCACGTGACAGACCGCCAGGACCCAGGGCGCTCATACGGCGCTTGTGGGTAATCTCGGCCAGCGGGTTCGTCTGATCCATGAACTGCGACAACGCGTTAGTGCCAAAGAACGTGTTGATCACGCTCGAGATGGTCTTGGCATTGATCAAGTCGATGGGAGCGAACTGCTCGGTGTCACGCACATTCATGCGCTCGCGAATAGTGCGGGCCATGCGTGCCAAACCGACGCCGAACTGGTTGTACAACTGCTCACCGACGGTGCGCACGCGACGGTTGCTCAAGTGGTCGATATCATCCACATCCTGCTTGCTGTTGATCAAGCCGATGAGGTACTTGATAATCTCAATGATATCCTCCTTGGTCAAGACGCGCTTGTCGGGATCGGTATCAAGGCCCAACTTGGCGTTGATGCGGAAACGTCCCACCTCACCCAGGTCGTAACGCTTCTCGCTGAAGAACAAGTTAGTAATCACCTCGCGTGCACTGTTGTCATCGGGCGGCTCGGCGTTGCGCAACTGGCGGTAGATGAAGTTCACAGCCTCCTTGCCGCTGTTACAGGTATCCTTGTTCAGAGTGTTGAAGATGATCTGGTAGTCGCTGGTGTTCACATCCTCGCGATGGAGCAGGATGGTGGATACACCCGATTCCAGGATCTCGGCGATATTCTCCTCTTGCAACTCGGTGTCACGGTCGATAATCACATCATTGCGCTCGATGCTTACTACCTCGCCGGTATCCTCGTCAACAAAGTCCTCGCTCCATGAGCGCAGCACTCGCGCAGCGAGTTTGCGGCCCACGGCCTTCTTGAGGTTGTTCTTGTTGACTTTTATCTCCTCGGCAAGTCCAAACACTTGAATAATGTCATTGTCCGATTCCAGTCCGATGGCGCGCAACAGCGTGGTCACCGGTAATTTCTTCTTGCGGTCGATGTAAGCGTACATCACATTATTGATGTCGGTCGCAAACTCAATCCACGAACCACGGAACGGGATGATTCGGGCCGAGTACAGCTTCGTGCCGTTGGCATGCAGGCTCTGGCCGAAGAACACACCCGGCGAACGGTGCAACTGTGAAACCACAACGCGCTCGGCACCATTGATGACAAAGGTGCCCTTCTCAGTCATGTAAGGGATAGAACCCAGATACACGTCCTGTACCTCAGTGGGGAAATTGTGGTCGGGGTCAGTGCAATAGAGCTTGAGTTTAGCCTTGAGCGGAACGCTGTAAGTCAGGCCGATGTCCAAACACTCGTCGATGGTGTAACGAGGCGGGTCGATGTAATAGTCAAGGAATTCGAGCTTAAAGTTATTGCGCGTGTCCTCGATGGGGAAATTCTCGGCAAAAACTTTATAGAGTCCCTCGTTTTTTCTTTTTTCAGTCGGTGTATCCAGTTGCAGGAAATCACGGAATGACTGTAACTGCACGTCCAGGAAGTCGGGATAGGGATAAGGATTCCTTACTCGTGCAAAATTGACTCGTTCATTTTTTGAAACTGACATTGACAAAGAAGTTTTGTGAACTCAAATGTGATTGTTGAAATTTGAAATAATCGTCCGTTTAGTACCGACTCTTTTAGATAGTGGAGCCGTTCGAGTCTTGGGGCACAAACGCTTGAGGGTCAACTTCATCGGCGAGTTTGCCGGCGGCTTGTGGAGTACACCAGCCGCCGGCAACTCCGATGAATCATGTTGTGCAGGTCAAATTTGACACAAAAAGGTTAAGAACCCACTCGTGGTGGCGGTTCTTAACCTACACACCTGTTAACAGGTGCTATTATTTCAGTTCAACCTCGGCACCCAGGCCCTCGAGCTCTGCCTTGAGAGCGTCGGCCTCGTCCTTGGTAGCACCCTCCTTGAGGGTAGCGGGAGCCTTGTCGACCATGTCCTTAGCATCCTTCAGACCGAGGCTCAGGAGTTCCTTCACCTTCTTGATCACCTGGAGCTTCTGGGCACCAGCGGCCTTGAGGACAACGTCAAAAGAGGTCTTCTCCTCAGCCTCAGCGGCTGCACCAGCAGCGGGACCAGCAGCAACAGCAACAGCTGCAGCAGCGGGTTCGATGCCATATTCGTCTTTCAAAATCTGAGCGAGCTCGTTAACTTCCTTTACGGTAAGGTTCACTAACTGTTCTGCAAAAGCTTTCAAATCTGCCATAATAGTATGGATTTAAATAGTTGTTGTTTGTTTTTTGATTAATTTTCTTTTTTGGATAAGGTTTCCAGGACTCCGTGGAGCTTATTGCCGCCCGACTGGAGAGCACTGATGACACTCTTGGCCGGCGATTGCAGCAATGCCACAACATCGGCGATGAGTTCGTTCTTGCTCTTGATGGCAACGAGGGCATCGAGGTTCTGCTCGCCTACATAGACGGTCTCCTCGACATACGCAGCCTTGAATGCGGGAATGGTCTCCTTCTTACCGCGGAATTCCTTGATGAGTTTAGCAGGTGCATTGCCCGTGTCGCTGAGCAACAGGGTCGTGGGACCAGCCAGGGAGTCATAGAGGCCACTATAATCGATGTCACAAGCATCCATGGCCTTCTTCAACAGGGTGTTCTTGACAACCATCATCTTGATACCGGCCTTGAAGGCAGCGCGGCGCAAGTCCACGGTCTTCTCAGCGTTCAACGATGTGGTGTTAGCCAGATAAACTACACTATACTGGTCAAGAGTCTCCTTGATCTTATCGATCATTAAGGTCTTATCTTCCTTCTTCATTTCAGTAATCTAAATTTTAAAATGTTTAAGCCTCAATCGACTTGGGATCAACCTTGATACCCTTGCTCATGGTGCTCGAAAGATAAATGCTCTTGATGTACGTACCCTTGGCAGCAGCGGGTTTCAGCTTGATGAGCGTGTTGACGAACGCAGCAGCGTTGTCGCGGATCTGCTCGGGGCTGAACGATACCTTACCAATCGAGGTGTGTACAATACCACCCTTATCGACCTTGAAGTCGATCTTACCTTGTTTCACTTCTTTCACAGCCTTTGCCACGTCAGGAGTAACAGTGCCACTCTTGGGATTCGGCATCAAGCCACGGGGACCCAGGATGCGGCCCAAGGGACCCACCTTGCCCATGATTTGGGGCTGAGTGATGATCACATCAATGTCGGTCCAACCGCCTTTAATCTTGTCGATATACTCGTCAAGACCGACATATTCTGCTCCGGCTTCCTTAGCGGCAGCCTCGGCCTCCGGTCCACACAGAACCAGGACGCGAACCTGCTTGCCAGTGCCATGAGGCAGCGATACAACGCCACGAACCATCTGGTTGGCCTTACGGGGATCCACACCAAGACGCACGTCGATATCGGTGGAAGCATCAAACTTGGTGAAAGTGATTTCCTTAACCAATGCTGCAGCTTCCTCAAGGGTGTAAGCCTTCCCCGTTTCAACCTTCGCGTTGTACAACTTCTGATTTTTCGTTAATTTACTCATAATCAATAAAGTTTTTAAACGTTCTCAGGGAATTGACCCTTTACAGTGATACCCATACTTCTTGCTGTTCCGGCCACCATACGCATAGCCGAGGCTAATGTAAAACAGTTCAAATCAGGCATTTTGTCTTCGGCAATTTCTTTCACCTGATCCCAGGTTACCGATGCCACCTTAACGCGGTTGGGTTCACCTGAACCACCTTTCACCTTGGCAGCCTCCAGCAACTGAACGGGCACGGGAGAAGTCTTGACAACGAAGTCAAAACTCTTGTCGGCGTAGTAAGAGATCACTACGGGCAACACCTTGCCAGCCTTAGCCTGGGTACGGGCGTTGAATTGCTTGCAAAAATCCATGATGTTGATACCCTTAGAACCCAGAGCGGGGCCTACGGGAGGAGAGGGGTTTGCTGCCCCACCCTTAATCTGCAATTTGATCTGTCCAGCAATTTCTTTAGCCATTGTACAAATTCAATTTAATATGGTGTTAAAAAAACAGTGTGAGAGCGCTGCGATTGCGTAACATCGACCGCCGCATCACTCACGTTCGACTTGCGAATGATCCAACTTGAGCGGGGTCTCTCGTCCGAATACCTTAACCATCACCGTCAACTCGCGCTTCTCCTGGTTGATCTCCTTGATCTCACCAATAAAGCCACTGAAGGGGCCAAAGTTGACCTTCACCGACTCGCCAACGACATAGTCGTTAACGGCATCGGCAGCCTCCATCTCACGCGCCTCGGCCTGGCCCAGCATCGTCAAGATCTGATGCTCAGGGACCGGCTCGGGACGACGTTCGCCCTCGCGCGAGCGTACGAAGTTCACAACATTGGTCGTGTCCTGCAAAGTCACCTCAATATCAGGAGTAAGCTCGAGCTTAACAAACACATAACCAGAGAACATGACCTTCTCTTTGAGGACCTTCTTGCCGGCACGTGTAGTATAAACTTTCTCGGTGGGGACGAGAATCTGAGAAATGTTCTCGGCATACACAGGATTATTCTTCCTGTAACCCTCAATCATCTCCTTCACCTTCATCTCCTTGCCCGAGATGGTACGCAGGATGTACCACTGATGCTTACCTTGAGACATAGTTGTGACTAGTGCTGTGACAGTTTGAATTAATAATTGAACGTGAAACTACCGCACACAAAAGTGTGCTGATGGTGCTGTCGCCTTATCAGGCAGCCACACCGTAAACGAGGTGCATCACTTCGTTGATGCAGAGGTCGATTACCCAAATCACCAACGACGCAATGATGGAAGCAACCATTACAACGATGGTACTGTTGGCCAGTTCACTCTTAGTAGGCCAAGAAACCTTATGAACGAGTTCGTTATAAGATTCCTTGATATCCGTAAGCCTGTTATTAAAAAACTTTTTCATTTGTTTATTCTTCTTTCTTCTAGCACGGGAAGTAAGGCTCGAACTCACGACCTACGGTTTTGGAGACCGTCGCTCTACCAACTGAGCTATTCCCGTATTTTAAAAGGTCTGGCTGGCGTGCAGCCAGACCTTTATCTTTTGCCATTCAGGTTTCACAGGCGAAACCCTCTTGACAGTTTTGATGACTATTAGATTAGTCCTCGATGATACCGGTGATCTGACCAGAACCTACGGTGCGGCCACCCTCACGGATAGCGAAGCGCAGACCTTCACTGCAAGCAACCGGAGTGATCAGCTTGACGTCGATCTCAACGTTGTCACCAGGCATTACCATCTCGACACCAGCGGGGAGCATGATCTCACCGGTTACATCCAGGGTGCGGATGTAGAACTGGGGACGATAGTGGTTGTGGAACGGAGTGTGGCGACCACCCTCTTCCTTCTTCAGGACGTAGATCGAAGCCTTGAAGTGATCGTGGGGTTTGATAACGCCCGGGTGGCAGATTACCATACCACGCTTGATAGTCTTGTAGTCAATACCGCGGAGCAGCAGACCAACGTTGTCACCAGCCTCACCCTCATCGAGGATCTTGCGGAACATCTCAACGCCGGTAACTACCGACTTCATCTCGGCACCCAGACCCATGATCTGAACCTCGTCGCTCACCTTAACGACACCAGTCTCGATACGACCGGTAGCAACGGTGCCACGGCCAGTAATTGAGAAGACGTCCTCGATGGGCATCAGGAAGGGCTTGTCACGGTCACGCGGGGGCAGGGGAATCCACTCGTCAACAGCGTTCATCAGCTCACGAACGGTATCCTCCCACTTGGGCTCACCCTGCAGGGCACCCAGTGCAGAACCACGGATGATGGGGGTGTTGTCACCATCAAACTCATACTCGCTGAGCAGGTCGCGAACGTCCATCTCTACGAGCTCGATCATCTCGTCGTCAACGTCGGGAGAGTCACACTTGTTCAGGAAAATAACCAGACGGGGAACGTTCACCTGACGGGCGAGCAGGATGTGCTCACGGGTCTGAGGCATAACGCCGTCAGTAGCAGCAACAACTACGATAGCACCGTCCATCTGAGCGGCACCAGTAACCATGTTCTTTACATAGTCAGCGTGGCCCGGGCAGTCAACGTGAGCATAGGAAATGTCACCGTCCTTAGCCAGCACGGTGGTGATAGCGGCGGTCAGGGTAGTTTTACCGTGGTCAACGTGACCAATAGTACCGATGTTAACATGCGGTTTTGTTCTTTCAAAATGCTCTTTTGCCATAACTGTTTGTTGTTATTGAAATTGAATGATAATATTACTCTACTTTATTGCGTAATACACTCCACCTCTTGTGATAACTTTAACCCGCAATCAGTGAGAGGCGAAGCGTCTTACATCGTTGAGCCGATGGCGGGATTTGAACCCGCGACCTCTTCCTTACCAAGGAAGTGCTCTACCCCTGAGCTACATAGGCAATAAGTTTTGTTTCTTGAGCGGAAGACGGGGCTCAAACCCGCGGCCCTCAGCTTGGAAGGCTGATGCTCTATCAACTGAGCTACTTCCGCAAAACATGTGGGTAGAGATGGATTCGAACCACCGAAGCGATGACGCAGCAGATTTACAGTCTGCCCCATTTGGCCACTCTGGAATCTACCCATTGTGTTATGTTCTGGATGCAAAGGTACAACCATTTTCGAAACTGGCAAACTTTTTCTTACTTTTTTTTCAAAAAACTTTTCATCATCCTCTCATAAGACCCACTCAACACACTATATATCAGCACGTTGTTGCATCGAAAAAATACTGCTGACAATACTCCATTTCGGGCTTCACAACCTCGAGGCCAGGCAGTATCAAGGGGAAAAACAGGCCCGCGGCATCGATTGATGCAACGCGGGCCCTTAGTCATTTGTTCACATGCACGCTTTCTATAGCCAGTGCATTCTATTTATATAATAATATGTGTTGGCCTGGTATCACCTGTCACGGCGTCCTTTCTCGAGCTGACGCTTGAGCGCATCGGCACAATTATCAATGGCTTCCTCAAAGGTGTCGGCCACCTTGTTGGCAAACAGGTCTTCGCTGCGAGGCACATTCAATCGCACCGACGCCTCCTTATTCATGGCGGTCTCAGGTTTTACCACCTTCAAGATCACCTCGGCTGTGGTGATTTCCTCATTGTACTTAGCCAATTTCTCGACTTTCTTGTTGATAAAGTCATTCAGTTTCTCGGTTGCTTCAAAATGGATGGCATTGATTTTAATTTCCATAATAACCTCCTTTTTTAAGTGCCCGTGGATGGGCGAGTTCATAATTGTGTTGTAATTCACTGAGTGTCACATGAGTGTAAACCTGTGTCGCCGCGAGGCTTTCATGCCCCAGCAGCTCCTTGACGCTGTTGATTTGAGCCCCGCTGTTGAGCATAACGCTGGCAAAGGTGTGACGCAGCACGTGAGGACTCAACTTGCCGGTCCCGCCAGCCGTGGCGAGGGAATCGTGAACGACGTGATAGACCAGAGAGGGATACAGGGGCTTCCCCTTGGCCGTGACCAGCAGGTTGCCGCACTCGGGACGCACCGCAGCACGCAGTGCACGGTACTGCTCGATTGCGGTGGCCAGCTCGTCGCCGAAGGGGACCACTCGATCCTTGTCACGTTTGCCACGCACCCTGAGTTCTTGTTTTGCGGTATCAACGTGGGCATCCTGAAGACCGATGAGTTCCGATAGGCGGATACCAGTCTCATAAAAGAGCATCACGATCAGGCGGTCGCGCACCTGGGTGAAATCGGCATCATCGAAGTCATCATCGAGAATAGCATCCACAGTCGCTGCACGCACAAACGTTGGCAGTGGCTTGGGCAGCTTGGCGAGTTCAACCATAGTGGCGGGGTTAATGCGAATCGCACCCTGACGCAGCAAGTAGCGGTACAGGGCTCTGATAGATTGCAGATGAAGGCGCAACGTTGCGGGACTGTCACCGCATGATGATCGTGAGAGAAGCCACGCGCGGATGTCGTTGGCGGTAACCGACGTCAAGTCAGGCTCACCGTTGCCGCCTGTCATGTAGTCGATCCACTGCCGCAGGTCACGACCGTAACGGTCAACCGTCATCGGGGACAGGTTGCGCTCCAGTCGCAGGTATTGCAGGAAACGTTCAATCGTCGCGTTCATAGGCATACAGTCAACGTGTGACTCGGCAGCACTGCCCCAATGGAGGCAAGGACTGCTTTGCGGTGCTAAAATTAGCAACTATTTTCATGAATTGCAAATTTTGGGCCAAAAAAATGACGGAAACCGATATTTTTCTTCGGTTTCCGTCTTTTATCGCAATGAAAAGTAAAACGGTATTACTCCTCACGAGCACGGAGCTGCTGTACGTAGACAGCCTTCATCATCTTCTTGCGGTTGGTGATTGAGGGCTTCTCAAATGCCTGACGGCCACGCAATTCCTTAATAATACCGGTCTTTTCAGTTTTTCTCTTGAATTTCTTGAGGGCGCGTTCGATGTTGTCGCCTTCCTTTACGGGAACAATGATCATAATTGAGTTTGTTTTGTTTAATGTTTATTGATTTGTTAATTGTTTGAATTTCTTGTTTTGTTGTGGCTTGACATTGATAACACACCGCCGACAAGCCACGTGTCAAGCGATGATTATTCGGGTTATATGTGTTGACTGTCAATCTGTTAAATCGGGTTCAACAACCTCCTTTCGATTTTTTGCGCCGCAAAGTTACACATTCTTTCCCCAACTGGCAAGCATTTTTTAGATATTTTTTCAACTCATTTTCATGAAACATCAACAAAACGCCACGTGGAACTATATCCATGTGGCGTTTCAAGCAGTTAACAGTAACTTATTCTTATCTCTTGCGGTTGCGCACCGAGCGCACACCGGTGTTGACCGTCTGGGTGCTCGTTTTGGGCTTGCGCTCCTTGATCTTGGTTTTCTTTTCTTTTCCCTTAGACTTGGTTTTAGCCGATTTGTTTGACTTGCTGGAGGATTTGGAGCCGCGCTTGGTGGTGCGCGTCACGCTCTTTTCCTCGGTGGCGGCAGCCTCGCCTTCAACCTGCTCGGTGCCTTCCTCGCCCTCGACAAGTTCACCTTCGGCAGCCTCACGAGCTTTCTCCTCGGCCTCGGCACGTGCCTGCAGCACATCCAGCGGGGGCACCCACAAGTCCTGATTGAAGCTGCGCAGGCGCTGCTCGATGCTGTCTTGGGCGTGCTTGTAGGCCTCGTCCTCGGGATACATCTGGCGCAAGGACTGGTTGCGCAGGTTCTTGGTCTTGTAGATCTCGCCTGTGTACATGTTCAGCTTGAAGAAGTCGTCGATGCTATAGCGGGCCAGGTTGTTGTCGTCATCGGTGAAGACATATTGCTGAGCCATATAGGGACGGATGTCATTGAGCTTGATCCAGAACATAGGATACTTCACCGGTTCCCCACCCCACTCGTCCATGCGGTGCAACACGGGGCACAGGGCCTCAACACGGGCCTTCATCTGATTGCTGCGGGTGTCAAACTCCCACTTCTCGATGATCAGGTAGCTGAGGACCTCATTGCTGGGGATATCAGCGTTCTCAAAATCATAGATGGGATTCTTTGGAGTGCTGCCCTTGGCCTCGGTATAATAGATGTGGAATCGATCAAATTGCTCGGCCACTTTTATCTTGAACTCATCGGTGAACATCTCGCGGCCATCCAGATACTCATAGGCCGAAATCTGGTTCTTGGCCAGCAGACGCATGATGATAAAGAACAGGTTCTCGCCATCAGCATTGGGTTCCTCGGGATAATACAGGGCGGCATTCTTTCCCTGGGTCAAGTCAATCTGGCGGTAGATGACTTTCATCCACTGCAGGTCGGCATCACTGGGTTCCCTCACCTCGTAGAATGATTGCTGGCGGTCGGTAATGACTGCGGCACCTTCTTTCTTATTCTTGTCCTTATTGCGGGAATCGTTACCTGAACGCCTCGTCACTTGGGCATTGCCCTGCAACGCCAGGCCAAAAAGCAGGAAAGCGATGATCAATCTAAGACTTTTCATATTCTTATTTTTGTGATTTGTTACTGTTTTAATTGACGATCACCTCGATGGTCGATATATCGCGGGTGATACCATCAGGACCAGTTGCCTTGACATGCGAGATATAGAATCGCTTGCCATGCTGCAGGCGGCGCATAGCCGTCTTCTGTCGTTCCGAGAATTGCGAGCCATTGCTCAGCTCAGGGATAGCGTTACCCATCGAGTCGAAGAACACGCACTCAAACGAGACGACCTTGTAATCAATATTCAGAATCTCGTCATCGATAGCGGCATCCAGACCTGGCGCTGCCAGCAGCAGGGCCTTGGAGAAGGGTTTGCCTCCCTTGTAACGGTTCGTCTGGCCATTGGCATCCTTGTAAGTGATAAAGGGTGTTGGGTCAGGCAACTTGCGCACCCTGAAGGTGGTGCTGCCCACGTTGGTACGCTGGCCTTCCATCTCGGCAGTGACCGAGATGACACACTCGGCACCCACCTTGGTGGGATGGGCCACCCAACCGTCACCGCTCCTGGTGAGCGTTCCGTTGGTCATCGTGGCGCTGATACTGCCCTGGGGCACACCGGGCACGGCAATGCTGATGGGGTTGTTGATACCCGCGTAGAGCACGTTCATCATCGTGGCACTGATAGTTGCCAACGGGTCGATGACGGTGTAGCTCGACTTGAAGTCGCGACGCGTCACAGTGCCGTCACGTCCCAGCACCTCAATCCAGCCGCTATAGTCATAGTTACCGGCCTTACTGGTTCCCACTTCATAGATACCGTTGCTGTTTCCCAAACGGCCACCGTTAACATAGACGATGGGGCGTTGCGTGGTGTCGATAGCCGCAAGAACGATTTGGGCCTTGTACTTGGTGCCTCGCATGACAATGCGCGAGTCAGGCACGACGAAGGCGTTAACCAGGTTCACACGCAGGTCACCCAGGTCCACGTTAGTCAGCATCTGGTTGAGGACCTCACCCTCGGCATAGCGCACATCGTTCTGCAACTTGGTGAGCAGGGTGACAGCTGCGATACAGGGCATATTGTCAAACATGGTCTCTTCCCATGATTTCTTGCTCATTTCCTCGCCACGGGCTTTGGGAGGCACGGTCGAGAGGGCGGTTTCCAGGTTCTTGCGTTTCTCAGGATCCTCGAGGAATGAGGTCACGAACTGGCGATAACGGTCGATGTTGGCTCTCAGTTCCTTGCCCTTGCCACTCTGGCGCGAGCCCTGGGGAGCCAGCATAACGACGCTGGCTGCCTCGGTATTGTCGCGGCTGCGGATGTTGTTCACATCACCATCCTCGCCGTCGGCGGTCTTGACGATCTGGAGTTTGAGCGAATCGATATAATTGTAGAGTTTGTCGGTCTCTCCCACCACCTGGGTCGCCTTGTCAAGCCACACCTTGCCTTTCTCAGGGTTCTTCTCGTTGAAGGCCTGAAGTTGGGCATAGAGGGCTTGGTTACGTGCCGTGATGGTGCGGTTGGAGCGGGTCAAACCGTCTTGCACCTGACTGAAGCCGTTGAGCACGTCGCTCGACACGTTCAGGGCAAGCATGGCCGTCAAGACGATATACATGAGGTTAATCATCTTAGTTTCTCTCTATCGGTTAGAATAGAATGATGTCAAATTAAATCGGTTAATCGTCAGGAAGCGGGATTATGCATCCTGGTCATTATCTTCAGGAGACATGCCGGGCATTCCAGGCATGGGACGGTACATGTTGACGGTCATCGCCTTGATCATCTTCTCATAGACGCTGTTCAACTGCTTCATGTAGCGTGCCATCTTCTCGGTCTCATCACAATAGTGGGCACTCTCGGCGGCACTCTTCTCATACATGTCGCGGATGTCCTTCAGACCACGGTTCACGCGGTCGATGTTCTCGAGCTGTGACGAGATGCTCTTGAGCTGGATTTCATAGATGGTGTTCAAGCCGCTGATGTTGTGGTTCAAAGCCTGCATCTGGTCCACATAGCCTGTGGAACTCTCAGTGATGTTCTGGCTGTTGTCGGTAATAGCACGATAGCTGCCCAACAGCGTCTCGCTCACCTCGTTCAAGGCGGTTGTGGTGGCTTGCAGCTTCTGCATCTGCTCGCTGATGCCGGCCATCTGGCTCAGGTACTGCTGGGTGGCATCGGTCAGCTCGGCCATGCGCGAAAGCTGGTCGCTGGCAGCTGCCATCTTGGCGATGCTCTCGCTCAGCGACAGGGTATCCTCCTCGCTCAGATTCACACCCTGGGGCAAGCCCACGGCATTTTTGGCATCGGAAACGCTGACGTTGATTTCGCCGCCTTCATAGCCCTCGCCGTTGTCGCCGGATCCGCCAATGAAAATTCCACCGCCGGAATTGAAGTCGGGACGATCCTCGGGATTCTGGCTGGCCAACACGGGGAAGACTTCCTCCCAGTGATATTCCTTCTCGGGTTTGTCAAATGCCGTGAGCACGAACATCAACACCTCGGTACCCATACCGATGGTCAGAATCGTGTTACCCCAAGGCAGGTGCAGGATCTTGAACAAGGCACCCAAGATAACGACTGCGGCACCGATACTATAGGCAAAGTTGAAAAAACGCTGTCCGCTGTCACTCTTCAGGAAGCGGCCTGCTTTCTTTTTATATCTCTTGATTTTACCCATTTTTACTTGAACTATAAAAAATTGAGTGTGATGATTATCTTAGTTGAATCGTAATGTAATGGTTTAGTCCTTGCAGCAGTTCTTGCGTTTACCCTTGACAAGACCCACCTTGGAGCGCACGCAACGGAAGCCGATATAGCTCCTCTGCTCATTCTGGTACTCCCACATGCGCAAGTCGGCGCGGATGTTGTGCACCACGTCCTTCCACGAGCCGCCGCGGACAATCTTGCGTGACATCTTATAGGGATCTTCCTGAGCCACATAGTAGCGATACTCGGGATTGATGTCGTCGGTCATGCGGTCAATGCTCTCGGTGTAGGCCGTCGAAGTCCACTCGCTCACATTACCAGCCATGTCATACAGGCCATAGTCGTTGGGTTCATAGGTGCCGACGGGCGCCGAGATAATGTAACCGTCCTTGACATAGTTACCCTCATCGGGCTTGAAATTGGCATAGAAACAGCCCTCATCAACCGTCAGGGGCAGGTCTCCGTCCCACGGGTACTTGTTCTTGTTCTTACCGGCGCGGGCGGCAAACTCCCACTCGGCCTCGGTGGGCAGGCGGAACGGCTCGACATACATACTCTGCTCACCCATCGACTTCTTCAGGAATTCGGTGCGCCAGTGGCAGAAGGCATTGGCCTGCTCCCAGCTCACACCCACAACGGGATAGTTGTTGTAGTTACCATTTGCAAAGTACATGCGCACGTAGGGCTCCTGGTAAGCGTTCTCAAAGTCATTCACCCAGCACGTTGTGTCGGGGTATATATTAACAATGTAAGTGTTCACGAAGTCATAGTCACTCTGCAAGGCGCGTGTGATCGTCTGACGCACGATGCGGCCCTCATCATCGATAAAGGCGGTATCTTTACTGATGGTGGGCGCAGTGTAATCCACCTCGTGATCGGTATTGTAGTCACGACGAGTGGGATCAAAGCGGTGACGACGCTTGGCAGCCTCAGTCAGGTTATAAATCTCATAACGGTAGTTCATCTTGGAAGCATCCAGTTCCTTCACTCCCGTGATGGGATTGATGCGATAAACGTAGTCGATGGCACGCTCCTCATCCTCGCTCGGGTTCTTCCAGGGTATAGGTCTGCTCCAGTCCAAGTGTGGCTTGACGGGGTTGCCTTCCTTGTCCTCCTCGATCTTGAACTCCTCGTTACCGCCATACTGGGGGTCAGCAAGACGTTCACGGATAATCGAGTCACGAACCCAATAGACGAACTGCTTGTACTTGGAGTTGCTCACCTCCATCTCGTCCATCCAGAAGGCGTCAACCGATATGCCATGGGCTGTGGAATCAATACCCCAGATTGAATCTCGCTCGTTGGGGCCCTCACGCATCGAGCCCACCTCCACCAGGACCATGCCATAGGGGGTAGTCTCGTTAAACACGGTAGCGCCAACGCCGGTCACTTCACCTCCCGAGGTTCCGCCCCTGCGCATTGAGCCGCAGGACACGGTCGCCACGGCGACCAACAGTATCAAAAATAGTTTCTTCATATTTCTACATTAAGCGTACGCTTTTTTGTTTGTTCTTGTTCTTGTCGTGATTATTCAATTTCACGTTATAGGTCACGAACACCTCATGGCTGCCGGTGCTCACCTTGCTGATAGCCGTGATGGGATAGTCATAGGCATAACCAATATAGGCATCCTTGAGATTCACCCCGATGAAGGCCGATACAGCATCCTTCCAGCGGTAGCCCACACCGACATTGAGCATGCGGTTATAACGTAACATGGTGGCTACCTGGGCAGTCCACAACTTCTGATAGTAGGCAAACATTGCCGAGGGCTGTATTTCAAATAACGTATTATTAATTGGAATATTGCCGCCACCCATAAAATAATAGCCGCGGCTCACCTTAAACTCGTAATACTCTGGCGACTCGCGCGACACCTTCAACTCAATACTTGGAGCCGTGAGGTGGGTTACCGAGAAGCCGGCCCAGAACCTGGGATGGGAGAAATAGATGCCGGCATTGGCATCAAACGATGTTCCCGAAACGTCGGAAGTGGGAATTTCCCTGGAGTCTTGGGAACCGCTGGTATTATCGGGCGAGATGGCTTCCCCGCCACGGAAGGTCTGAGAGAAAATGCCCGGCTGCACACCGATGCTGATGGTGCTCTTGCCGATTTTTCGCTTGTAGGCCAGTTGCGCACCAATACGGGTGCTGGTGAACAAACCGATGCGTTCAAACTCGGCTTTCACGCCCACACCCATGCGTTGCTCCAGCAGCTTGTAAGGCATATCGGCGGTAAGAAAGAACGTCATCGGCGCGCGCTTGAATTCCACCCACTGCATACGACTACCCAACGTCAAGTGGATAGCATTGAGATTTCCAGCAGCGGCAGGATTGTAATAGGTAGGGCCAAGCCAGAAGTGGGAAAACGCGACATCGGACTGTGCCATTACCGCAATCGCCACGACGGCATTCAAGGTCATCGCGGCAAGCAGGCGTTTTATGTCATGCAGCTTTATTCTCATTCGGTCGTTTATTCAAAGAAGAAGGTAACCACAACCATGTTGCTCTTTATCTTGCTGACGCTCTCGGTAAAAGGCTTCATCTCGATATTGTCTTCCAAGTCGGGACGGTTACTGTCCAGCAGGTTCTTCAAGCCGAAGCAGAACTTCACCTCAGGACACAATTTGAAGAACGGCATGTAGAAATCGCATCCCATGCCGACGGTGAGCATCACATCGCTGTTCTTGAGTTTGAGTTGCTCGCTGCGGTCCTTGGACAGGTCGCCTGCGTACATCGCTCCTGCCGTGAAGTAGGGACGCATATTGTGGTAACGCTTGGCGCTCATCTTCAAGTCAAAGGGCACAACGATATAAGTGGACTTGATGTTTTGGCTCTGCTTGTATTGGGTCTGATCGGGCAAATCGGGGTTGCCCTGGTGGTTGAGAAAACGCACCACCTTGTTGCCGAAGTACAGTCCTGGCGACACCCTTAGGTTAAAATGTTCGGCGATTCGATAGTCGGCCAGCACATTCACACTGAAGCCCGGCGAGTTAGCATTCACGTCAGCATACCACTCCTCACCGTCAGCATAGACATAGCCGTTGTTGGTAATGGCCAGATTCTGGAAATTCATGCCCACCGAGAAACCGAAGTGGATAGGCTTGGTGTCGGCGTACGGGCGGTTCAGAATCATGTCATTATCCTGGGCATGCACACTAGCGGCGCATCCCATCACCAAGAGCATTATCAATGCAATATGTCTCAGCTTAGTCAGGTCCATTTAACCTTTATAACGCAATTTAAACCCCATTATTGCTCAAATTGCAAAAAAGTCTTTATTGACGAGCCTTCACATCAATCAAATTACCCTTTCTAACCTAAAGCGCGTTCAATTTCCATTAGAGGCCAACAGGCGGTGCAAAGGACGGGTGAACAGGCGGTTTACAAGCCAGGCGATAAGGATATCGATGGGGAGAATGAAGACATGGAGCAGGTAAATGTCGGAGCCGCACAGGTCGTTGCTCACCATGTTGGCAAAGTCGATGATTCCGAAGTGCCATAACACGGGTTCCACGAGATAATTATAGATGATGGGGCCCAAGGATTGCAGGATAAACAGTTCGAAACTAATGCCGCCAAGCCACTGCAATGGTCTAGAAACCAACAGTTTGCCAATAAAGCCCTCACGGCCGTTATACAGCCAGCATGTGAGCAGAATAATCATCACCGGCAACCACCAGATGACAGCATCACTCCATGGAGTGATAAAAGGATAGGCGCGATAGGTCATCACCATCACCGAGAGTGCTGCGATGGCTATCAATTCCAGATCAGTTCCGTTATTACTCTTTCCAATTACCCGGAACTGTTTTGCACCACTCAAAGCATCGGCCAGCGTCATTCCTATCATGAAGTCGATGAGACGCACCAGCGGGAAAACGTATAACGCGGTCCTTCCATAAAAATCGGTAAATCCCAGTACAACTATGTCGATAATGGCCAGAACGATCAATATGATGCCTTTTGTGTGCAAGCGCATGGGCGAGAACCATTTGGCCAACAACGGATAGCACAGGTAGCAGAAAAGCAACGTGCTCAGGAACCAGGCAAAAGGATTATAGGAATAGTAAACCGAGAGTTGCATTGACCAGCTCTGCAGCAACGCCACGTCAAGGGCCAGGACCCCGGGCTTGATGACCAACGTGCCGACAAGTGCCATGGCCAACAGCAGCAAGGCCAATGCAAGCCAGTGCAAGGGATACAACTTGAGGGCATGATGCCAAGCAAAGCGGGAGTATTCCCCACGGCTAAACTGTGTGAAAGGATACTTCAGCCTGAGCAGGAAACCGCTAGCCATGAAGAAGAACGCCACACCAGCCCATGTGAGTTCCTCCAGGCCTGATATGCCAACATGGAATAACACTATTATCAGCGCGAAAATGGCGCGCCAACCATTCACCGACTTTATCATTGGTTGATTCATCATTGTACTCTATTATTTAAAAAAGCCGTTACAGGACGGGTAAAGAAACGGTTCACGGCCCAAGCCAGCGGCAGCAACACGAGCCATACGCACCACCCCTTGTAGTCATAGATGAGCAGCCCGTAGTGCCCTGCTATTGGAGAAATCACATAATTAAACAGGAGAAATGCAACAAACTGTAACATAAACACTTCAAAACTGATGTCTCCCAACCACTGCAGCGGACGGCACAGCAGTAATCGGCCCAAGAGACCTTCCTGACCATCCAACCAAGCCATGGCCAACAGGATACCTCCCTGGGGCAACATCCACAGGAGCACATCCTCCCAGGGCTTGAACCACGTGGTTTTGACACTGACGACAATAGCCAGAATCAGCAGCAGGAGTAATGCCACCTCAATGGCCGAAGCTGCCACAAAACCGACCCTTGGGTATCGATCCTTCACAACATGATACAAATGCAGCAACATCATGCCAAAAGTGAAGTCAACCACATGAGCCAGCGGGTTAACAAACACCGCCTCACGTCCCTCAAGGCTCAACGGGACCAGGATAATGGCCAGCAAAGCCATCAAGATGGCCGCCAACAGGACCTTATAGCGCAGCCTCATTCTCCCGATCAAACGGGCCAACAGCGGATATATCAGATAACAGAAGATCAACACACTCATGAACCATGCTACAGGGTTCAGACCATAATGCATGTCATGAACGGGCGACCATGACTGGACAAGCAATCCCGTCAAGGTGACATTTGTCCAGTCAATAATACCGGCATGGAACACGCAGGTCAACAACACCAGCAGTGCCAGCGCCAGCCAGTTTAACGGGTAAAGCCTGGAGGCATGTTGAAGCACAAAGGCACGATAACCCTGCATTGTGAGCCGGTCAAACGGATGCCGCATAGCTAGCAGGAATGCGCTTGCCAAGAAAAAGAATTCCACACCCGAATAGGTCCAGTTCCACAAGCACCCGATGCCGCTGTGGAATGTCACTACCACAACAGCCATGAGTCCACGCCATGCATTAATCGTTTTAATCTTCATTTCAAAGCCACATTACATACCTCCATTGCGTAATTAAGGTGCGAAATTACAAACAATTGACGAAAGAATGCCAAGCCAACACCTACTTTTTTATCAGTGTGCGATAAAAATTCTATGTTTTTTATGTACTTTTGCAGCCGCTAAATGAGTGACAACACCAATAGAGTGGGCAGCCGAGTCTCAAAATTCATCAAGGACATCGGCATTTATGCCATTGGTAACATCGGCTCCAAGATCATCACTTTCTTGATGGTGCCGATGTATACTCATTATGTCGAAAAGTCAGATTTCGGCTATTATGACTTGTGCTTCACCTGGTGCCTGCTGCTCATGCCTTTTGTGACCCTGCAGTTGCGCGATGGTGCTTTCAGGTTCCTCCTAGACTGTGATAACGACACCCGGCGACAGCGCATCGTCACCTTTGTGTCGCGCACCATGATCTCGACAACTGTGCTCTCGTGTATCATCACGGCGGCAATGGCCATGTTCACCAATATCCAGTATTTGGGTTATGCCCTAGGCATGTTGCTGGCCATGTCATTCCAGGAGGTCTATTCCCAAGTCTTTAGGGGTCTGGGCAATAACCGCGCGTTTGTCACGGTGGGCATCTTGTCAGCACTCGGCATCGGCCTGTTCAGCATCTTTTTTGTCGTTGGTTTGGGTTGGGGCATCAAGGGCATCTTCTTGGCCAATATCCTGGCGCGCGTGCTGGCGTTAATCATCGTCGAGGCACGAGTGAGGTTGATTAGCCGCAACACTCGCTGGAGCATCAGTTCTCGTGAAGTGGCACGCGATATCCTGCGCTACACGTTGCCCCTGCTGCCGGGTTCATTGTGCTGGTGGCTCACGGGAAGCAGCGACCGCCTGTTCATCTCCCACTTCCTGGGGCTTGACGTGAACGGTGTGTATGCCGTGGCGACTCGCTTCACGGGCATCATCTACACGCTGGCCATCATCTTCTATCAAGCCTGGCAAGAGACGGCTATCCTTCAATACAACAGCCCCGATCGCAACCGCTTCTTCTCGAGGATGTTCAATAGCTACATTTTGTTGTTGGGATTAATCCTTGTAGGATATGCGTTCCTCCTCAAAGTCAATTACGGCTGGCTTGTGGCCTTTGAATATCAGCAAAGTCTCAATTTCATCTATCCGTTGGGATTGTCGGCGGTCATCTTTGCAATCGCAGCCTTCTTTGACATGGGTTATCAATGTGCCAAGGACACCAAACGCACCTTACCGGCCATCGTGCTTGCAGCAATTGTCAACCTGATATTCAATTTCCTGTTAATCAAGCCACTGGGTGTGTACGGAGTCATCACCACCCAATTGATCACCTATCTGGTACTGGTCGTTTACCGCTGGTTTGACATGCGTCGCTACTTCGTGCTCAAGTTCGAGCTACGCACCTTGGTGCCTATCGTCCTCATGGTGGCTTGTGCCATTCCTTTCTATTACAACAAGTCGGCATGGCTGGATATCGCCTGCATGGCGGTTGCCATCGCCTGTATGGCTTGGCCCTACCACGAGGAGCTGCTCTCAAAACTGTCGAAAAGGCTAAAAACATAAGCAGATAAAATAATTGGCTACAATCTGCGTTTATATGATAAATAAGACAAATTACATTAATCGTATGAAATCAAGACTACTTATAATGATGATTGCAGCAGCCTCGTTGCTGTCATGTAATCCATCAAAGGATAATACCTTAGCCTATTTCAAGGATTTGGAAGTCAGCAATCACGGATCTTTGCCCAACCCACAGGGCAATTATCCCATCCGCATCCAACCCGACGACGAGCTCGTCATCACCATCACCTCATCGGTGCCCGAAGCCACTGCCGCCTACAACTTGCCCATGGACAATCCTGCCATCCGCGGCAATTTGCGTCAAGCGACCCAGCCCCGCACCCAGACTTATGTGGTAGATGATGCCGGTTACATCATGATGCCGATACTGGGTCGTATCCTGGTCAACGGCAAGACCCTGAGCGAGATTTCCAATGAAATCCTGGCAATGGTGTCGCAAAACGTCAAGGACCCGCATGTGCGTGTGGATATCGTTAACTTCTCGGTCGATGTGATGGGCGAGGTCAAGGTGCCACAACGCGTTTATTCCGGCCATCAGCACTTTACAGTGCTTGATGCCCTTGTGCAGTGCGGCGACCTCACCGAGTTTGGCAAGCGCGACCAGATTTATGTCATCCGCACCGAGAATAACCAGCGAGCCTATCACCGCCTGGATCTCACCAGCAGTGACGTGTTCAACTCGCCTTACTTCTACCTGAAGCAGAACGATGTTATCTACGTTGAACCTAACGAGATTCGCATCGCCAATTCCAAGTATAATCAGAACAACGCCTTTAAATTGTCGGTTGTTTCAACGATTGTGAGCGGCGTGTCGGTCATTGCATCGCTCATTATCGCACTCACCCGTTAATATCCAAGAATCATCTCCAATATGGCAAAATTAAATACACCTCCCACCGCCCAACAAGAGGAGCAGATTATTGATTTCAGTGCTTTTGTCCGCAAATACAAGCGTTACTGGTGGCTATTCCTGTTGTCACTGATTGCCTGTATAGCGCTGGCATTTGCCTATCTCAAACTTGCCAAGCGCGTCTATCAGGTCAAGGCAGTCGTGCTTGTCGCACAGGACGACAACGGCGCCGGCGCTGGTGCCAACCTGCTCAAGAGCATGAAGCTCATGGGACAGGGCAGCAAGGTTGATGACGAGATGATTGTATTCTCTTCCCAGGAATTGTGCACTCAGGTAGCCAAGGACCTTGGGCTCAACCACAGCTACATTGAGGACCGTGGCTGGTTCAAGCGTGAGAAAGATCACTACAACAGCACGCCCATCGAGGTGATCGCCCCCGAGGAGATGTTTGACACGCTGTCAACGGTCAAGTTCAAGATTGACCTTGACAAGACCGGACATGCCAACATCAAGGTCACCAGTGGCAGTGATAAACTTGCCAATGTCAAGAACGTCACCTTGCCGGCCTCTATAAAGACCACCTACGGCACATTTGCCATCCGGACGACCGACGAGCTCAAGAAAGGCAAGCCCTGCCACATTACTGCTCGACTCACGGGCAACCAATTGCTGGGTGAACGCCTGAACAAGCGCATCAAGGTCAAACTGGCGACCAAGAAGTCTAATGGTATCAACCTCTCGATCGCCGAGAACAGCAAATCGCGAGGTAAGGACATCCTCAACAAGCTCATGCATCTCTATAACGAGCGCGGACAGCACGAGAAGGATGAGCAAGCCATCAACACAGCCAAGTTTATCGACGAGCGTCTGGCACTCATCTACAAGGGGCTGACCAGCAGCGAGGCCGACATCGAGTCCTACAAGCGTGCTAACAAGATTGTTGACCCCGAGCTTCAAGTCAAGTCGGCTGTCGCCAAGCAGGAGCTCTCGGAGCGCGCCATTGTCAAGCTGGAGACCAACAAACAACTGCTGGGCATGGTCAAGGACTTCGTGAGCAACCCGGCCAACAAGAACAGCTATATCCCCTTTGAGGTGGACTCAAGTGCTGCTTCGGCTTCAATCAGGGCCTACAACAACCTGCTGGCAAAACGACAAGAGCTCCAGCAGTCGGCCAAGGGTGACAATATCGCCCTCAAACAGATTGAAGAGCAGATTGAGACCATGCACGCCAACGTGCTGCAAGGCGTCAACAGCTCCATCAAGGGCGTTGACCTGCAGTTGAGCAAGGTTCGCAGTCAGGCCAATGCCACGGCCAACGACCTGGGTCAAGTGCCCACACAGGAACGCGAAGCTCGTGAGCTGTTGCGTCAACAGGGCATCCAGAATGCCTTGTACACCTTCCTGCTCGAGAAACGCGAGGAAAATGCGCTCGTGCTGGCAGCCACTACCCCCAAGGGAAAGATTGTGGACCACGCTTATTCCGAGACGAACCCCATCAGCCCCAACAAGATGGTTGTCCTGGCCATGGCGTTGCTGGCAAGCTTCCTGCTGCCTCTCTTCTTGCTCTACTTGAAAGACATGTTCACCACCAAGTTCTCCAATCAGGAAGAACTCGAGGAGATATCCCAAGTGCCTTTCATCGGCCACATCCATCACAACCGCCACAACACCCAGCTTGTGGTCAAAGAAGGCAAGACGTCATCGATTGTCGAGCTGTTCCGCTATGTGCGCAACAACCTGCAGTTCATCCTCAACAAGGACGACGACAAGGTCATCCTGGTCACCAGCAGCATCAGCGGCGAGGGCAAATCGTTCATCAGCACCAATATCGCGTCATCCTTTGCCCTGCTGGGCAAGCGTGTGGCCCTGGTGGGTATGGACATTCGCTCGCCCAAATTGGCGACCATGCTCGACCTCAACGAGGTGCCGGGCGTGACCTCCTACCTGTCGCGTGGCGATGTCACTCTCGACCAGATTGCACAGCCGTGCAAGGAGGTCAACGGCATGGACGTGTTTGTCGGTGGTGCCATTCCGCCCAACCCGTCAGAACTCTTGCTGGGTGACCGCGTCAAGGACCTGTTCCGCGACCTGCGCGAGCAATACGACGTCATCATCGTCGATTCGGCTCCCGTAGCCATGGTGAGCGACAGCTTCGCGCTGGACAAGTACAGCAACGCTACCGTCTATGTCACCCGCGCCAACTATACCAAGCGCAACCTCATCAAGTTCATGAACCGCATTGCCGCCAACAAGCAGCTCAAGAACATGTGCGTTGTCCTCAACGACACCAAGCCGTCGGGCGACAACACCTACGGCTACGGTTACGGCAAGGTCAAGGACGAGGAATAATCACCAGCTGAACCCTGCAGGGATGGACAGAGCGCTCATA
>ONIL01000045.1 GCA_900317835.1 uncultured Prevotellaceae bacterium
AGCTACACACTCGAAGTGATGCCCAAACCCGACGGCCCCGTGGCTGTTGAGGGCGGAACATGTGATCTGTCAGATGTCGAGGCTGTGACCAACGACAACGGCACCTTGCCCAATGTGGCCACCACCGCTACCGACTATCTGCCCGATGGCTGGAATGCCGAGAACAGCCTCTACGTCAATAATGGCTTTGTCATCACGGGTGCCACCTCGAGCTGGTGGAGCACCACCTATGGCGCTCTCGTCAGCCCGATGCTTGACCTGACAGGCTGCAACCAAGTGACCGTAGTGGCAAGGGTTAAGTCTTATTCCCCCACAAACTATGGAGTGGGCCAAGTCAGGATTTCGACCGGTTCGGCTTATCAAGACTACACGCTGGGATCGAACGATCAGGATGATTTCCAGGAGATTGCCGTCGTGCTTAACTGCTCGTCAATTGACCAAGTGCGCGTACAGGCTCGTGCCAACTACGTGGCCATCCAGAGCGTGATTGTTTATCCTGGTGACATCTCAGCCATCGCTAAGCTCCGCGCCACTGAGAACGGCGACACCGATTATCGCCTGATTACCGGTATCACCGACAAGTTCTACACTATCGAGAACCTTACTGCCGGGGGCATCTTTATCTACAGGGTGAAGGCTCACTACAACGACGGCAGCGAGAGCATCTGGAGTAACCTTGAGGAAGTGACCCTGTTCCAGAACGGACATGGCTATGAGCTGGGTGACGTGAACCACGATGAGGGTATCAACATCAAGGATGTGACTGACCTGATTGACTTTGTGCTGACTGGTGAAGGCAGTATTTGTGACATTTGCGCTGACGTCAATGTCGACCAGGCGGTTAACATCGGTGACGTGACAGCACTCATCGACCTGGTGCTCGGAGACACCAGAAAATGATTCCTATTAACCAAAAGATTAACCGCCCTGAGGCTTGTCCTTCAGGGCGGTTAATCTTTTATGTGGTTATGGATGCTCAAGCACGCCGCGTTGCAGGTAGCCGCTATAGAGTATCGTCTGGATGATGCCACGCAGGGCAAGGAAACTCAAGTAGGCGATCCATAGGCGGTTGTTGCCCCACTCGCCAGGTGTGACCCAGTAGATGATGAAAAACATTGACCACGCGATGCTGGCCGAGATCAGCATACCCATCGAGCGCGTCAGGCTGATGAAAACACCGTCCCACACAAAGGCGGCCATTCCCGCAGCAGGAATCAGCGCACACCACACGCGGTAGTCCATCGCCGCTTCAATGACGGTCTGCTGGTCAGTCAATAGCCAGAATGCCACACGCGGAAAAGAGTAAATGAGCGTGAACACAGCAGCCACGCCCGCACCCCACAGGAAAAGGAGCCTCACACAGCGCCTCATGCGCCCCATGTCGCCCATGCCGTAATACTTGCCCACGACAGCCTCGCCAGCAAAGGCAATGCCGTCCATGAAGTGGGAATAAAGGGTGAAAAGTTGCAGGATGAGTGCATTAACGGCAAGAATGAGGTCGCCGCTGCGAGCTCCGATAGATACAAAGGCTAGACTCACAGTCATCAGCAGGAAACTGCGTACAAAGATGTCGCGACTCACCCTGAAGTAACGCCCCGCACCGCGGAAACGCCACACACGTCGCCAATCTACCATCCTGGCCAAGCGCGGGAACTTGCGCCGCAACGTCACGACTGCATAGAGCAACCCCAGCCACTCACCCGCCATCGTGCCCACGGCAATTCCCGTGAATCCCATCTTGAACAGATAGACACACAGCAGGCTGGCACCAATATTAAAGACGTTGGTCATGATGGAAATCCACATCGCGCTTTGGGAATCCTGCATTCCCAGCAGCCACCCCTTGAACGCCATCATCACCAGCACGGGAGGCACACCCCAGATGCAGATAGTGAAATAGGTGATAGCCAGGGACGTCACCTCGGGCGAGGGGCCAATAATCCACAACAGCAGCAGACGGATGGGCCATTGCAACAGGATGATAATGGCCGATATGACTGCCGCCAGTGCGGTGGATTCGCCCAACAGCTTGGCGCTCTCCTTCATGTCGCCGCTGCCGCACGTCTGGGCCGTCATGCCCGACGTGCTCATGCGCAGGAACCCGAAGTTCCAGTACACCAGGTTGAACATCATCGCCCCGACCGCCACAGCTCCTATAAACACCTTGTTGCCCAGGTGTCCCGCAATAGCCGTGTCCACCAGTCCCAGCAGCGGCACGGTGATGTTGGCGATAATCGCTGGCAGCGCAATCCTTAATATCTCCCTATTCATGCCTGCAAAGGTAGGTAAAATCGTTCAATCAATGGCAAAACAAAAGTAGCCGGAACCATGATTTCCATCAGTGATTCCGGCTACTCTAGATTATGAGAGTGGATTACTCCATGATCGACATATCATCAATTGCCGCCTCCGAGCAGCAGGTCGATAAGGGCGGTAACGTCGCTGATACCTACAGCCTCGTCACCATCGACATCGGCATTGAGAAGATTAATCGACAATGAATCGTTACCCAACAGATAGTCGATGAGATCCGTCACGTCGGCAATACCCACTTCATGGTCATCATTCACGTCACCAAGAATAACGGCTACAAAGTCACTAATGTGGCACTGGTTGGCGTTGATAGCATGCTTATTGCTGGTATTAACCAAAATGACAGCAATGCGCAGGTTGTCCTTGTTCTGAACGAGTGCAGGCTTTGGCAACTGGCTAAGTGTGAAAGTGTAGTTATAAGTGTAGTCATCATAGGCAACAATGGTTGAGGGCAGACTACCTGAAATGACCCCGCTGGTACCTAAGATTACATCATTAAAATGAAGGCCAGATACAGTGCCTGGCTTTCTTACCCATGGGCCAAGATAAGTATCTTTTTGATACTGAGTATATCCTGAGTAATAGTTTGCCTGATTCCATCCCGATCCTGTGCCATACAGATCATCGGCGAGAAGTATGATCTCGATGGCGTATTTGCCTTCGCTAATGTCAGTGGTAAAGAAACTGGAGACATCCACCGATATGCTGGTCTTGGCGTCACTGGTCCACATGGCGGAGACGTCAACCCCGGCGATGACTTCTAATGCGGCTAACTGCTGCATGTCACTCAAAACTCCACCCGAAACATTGCCAAAGCCAAATAAGGCGTCAAGTTCGTTTGTCCTCTCAGCATAAGCACACGGGAAATAATTGACTGTATTAGGATAAGAAGTGGAATTGATGGTTTCCATTGCATCACCATTGTGATAAGCAATACCGACATAAGAATCACCCAATGATTCTCTTAATAATTCCATGCCCACATAACCCCTGACGCACCAGCCACACCATGTGCCAGTGTATTCCTCGATTAATGGACGGTGAACGGGAGTCGTTCCTACAGGTACTGCAGTGGCCGTGAGAGCCATTAGTCCTGCTACAAGCGTAATAAATAAGTTGGATTTCTTCATTGCTTTAAAAGATTTAAATTAATTATGAAAAATGAATGAAAAGTCGGTTTTTTAGAATATGGTTAATTCTATTTAGGTGGCAAAGATATGACTTTCTTGCCATTATTCAAAGTAAGAGTTTAAATATTTTGAAAAAAAATACCCCTAGCATCGCGCATGGCGACACCAGGGGAATGATTGGAACATATATCGTCGTGGGGATCAGCCCCACGGAGCCAAAGGCTCGCTCTTTTAAACCCCAAGAGTTAAATTAAGTGTCGATGGTGGCATAGGTTGCGTTCTCCTCGATGAAGCGGCGGCGCGGCTCAACGTCCTCACCCATGAGCATCGAGAAAATGCGGTCGGCCTCGGCAGCATCGCTGATGTTGACGCGCTTGAGCAGACGGTGTTCGGGATCCATCGTGGTGTCCCACAACTGCTCGGGGTTCATCTCGCCCAGACCTTTAAATCGCTGAACGGTCACGCCATCCTCGTTACCACCGGCATAGGTATCGATGAACTTGCGCAACTGCACCTCATCCCAGCAGTACTCTTCCTTATTGCCCTTCTTGGTGCGGGCACGGTACAATGGCGGGGTGGCAATGTAGAGGTAACCGTTCTCAATAATAGGCCTCATGCGGCGGAAGAAGAAAGTCATCAGCAAGGTGTCGATGTGCGCACCATCGACGTCGGCATCGGTCATGATAATGATGCGGTGGTAGCGCAGCTTGCTCAGGTTGGCCTCCTTGGGATCCTCATCGGTACCGATGGTCACGCCCAGGGCACGGAAGATGATGACCACTGAGTCGCTCTCAAACACCTTGTGATCCATCGCCTTCTCGACATTGAGAATCTTGCCACGCAGGGGCAGGATAGCCTGGAAACGACGGTCACGGCCCTGCTTGGCACTGCCGCCTGCCGAGTCACCCTCGACAAGGAAGAGTTCGCTCTCGGCGGGATCCTTCGACGAGCAGTCAGCCAGTTTACCAGGCAGGCCTCCACCAGCGAGCGGCGATTTGCGCTGCACCTTCAGGCGGGCGTTCTGTGCGGCATGACGGGCCTGAGCGGCAAGGATAACCTTCTCAACGACGGTCTTGGCCTGGTTGGGATGCTCCTCAAGATAGTTGTTCAAGGCATCACGCACGGCGGTCTCAACGGCACCGATGACCTCAGTGTTGCCCAATTTGGTCTTGGTCTGGCCCTCAAACTGAGGCTCCAACACCTTGACCGAGATGATGGCGGTCAGACCCTCGCGGAAGTCCTCAGGCTTGATCTCAACCTTGGCTTTCTCGAGCATCTTGTTGTCCTCGGCATACTTTTTCAAGGTAGAGCCCAAACCGCGGCGGAAGCCCGTCAAGTGCGTTCCACCCTCGATGGTGTTGATGTTGTTGACAAACGAGTAGATGTTCTCGTTGAACGATGTGTTATAGGTCATGGCGACTTCTACAGGGATGTCGCCCTTCTTGCTCTTGATGTGGATGACATCATCGATGAGGGCCTCCTTGTTGCCGTCGATATAACGCACAAACTCGTCTAGACCCGTCTCGCTGTAATAGCTCTCGGTGCGTGGATTGCCGTTCTCGTCCTTGGTGCGCAAGTCGGTGATTGACAGGGTCACACCGGCATTCAGATACGCAAGGTCGCGCAGGCGGTTAGAGAGGATATCAAACTCATAAACCGTGGTTGAGAAGATGCTTGCATCAGGATGGAAGATGATGGTTGTGCCATGTTCCTCCTCGAGGCAGTCACCCACAACCTTCACATCACCGCTAGTGGGAAGACCCTTGCTGTACTCCTGCATATAGACTTTGCCTCCTCGACGCACCTCAGCACGCAGATAGTCGCTCAAAGCATTCACACAGCTCACGCCGACGCCATGCAGACCACCTGATACTTTATAGGAACCCTTGTCGAACTTGCCGCCAGCATGAAGCACGGTCATGACGACCTCAAGAGCCGACTTATGCATCTTCTCGTGCTCGTCAACGGGAATGCCACGGCCATTGTCCCTGACAGTGATGCTGTTATCCTCACCGATAAATACCTCGATACGATCACAGAAGCCTGCCAGAGCCTCGTCGATAGAGTTGTCCACGACTTCACTCACCAGATGGTGAAGACCCTTGACGTGGGTGTCGCCGATATACATCGCCGGGCGCTTGCGAACGGCCTCAAGACCCTCAAGCACCTGGATGTTGGACGCAGAATAATTCTTCTCTTCTTGTTCTTCGATATATTTTTCTTCTTCTGACATAAAAATGAAGTTTATTTTCTCTTTCAAACCCTCAAAAATCGAGGGTGTCTAAAAACGTACAAAATTACAAAAAACCGCCCATTTACCAAAGGTTTAAATCCTTAAAAAACCCTAAATCCAGCCCCATTACAAGGTCTGAATTTACAGAAATCTCCAGGAACTCTAATTTAGGGACAATATGCGTTTTTTCCACTGAAAAAAGGTCGTTTTTCAGTATTTGTTTTACCTTTGCGGTAATGAATCTGCCTGAGGCGTTTATAGAACAATTGCGCAGCCTGCTGCCTGAGGAATGGGAGGCCCTGACCGATGCCATCTCGTCGAGTGAGCCCAGTGTCGCTGTGCGCGTCAACGGGGCGCGCAGCATCGGGGTACCTGGCGGATGTCGTCGGGTTCCGTGGTGTGACCTGGGATATTACCTCGACGACCGGCCTGTCTTCACTTTCGACACCGACTGGCACGCAGGGCGCTACTATGTGCAGGATGCCTCATCGATGTTTATCGCCCATGTCATCAAGCAGTTTATCTATGAGCCTGTGCGCTATTTGGATCTGTGCGCCGCTCCTGGCGGCAAAACCACCGCTGCTATTCAGGCTTTGCCGCCTCGCTCGCTGCTTGTCGCCAACGAGATTGTGCCGCAACGAGCCCGAGTTCTGGCCGATAACGTCATCCGCTGGGGTGACCCGCGTTGCGTGGTGACAAGTAATGCGCCCAAGGAGTTTTCCAAGCTGACCGATTTCTTTGACGTCATCGCTGCCGACGTGCCGTGCAGTGGTGAGGGCATGATGCGCAAGGACGATGAGGCTGTTGCCCAATGGTCGCCGCAACTGGTTGAGCAGTGCGCCGAGCGGCAGCGCGGTATCCTTGCCGATGCCTGGAACGCCCTGCGACCTGGCGGCCTGCTTATCTACAGCACCTGCACCTACAACCGCCAGGAAAATGAGGAAATCGCCGATTTCATCGTCAATGAGTTAGGGGCAACCTCGCTGGAAGTGCCTGTTGAGCCGTCCTGGGACATCCATCCCGCCATCGGCAGCGAATGCCACTGCTACCGCTTTATGCCTCACCGCGTGGACGGCGAGGGGTTGTATATGACAGCCTTCCGCAAGGATGGAAACGGCCCGCGCCAGGACATTCGCAGCAAGGAGAAGAATGCCAAAAAATGCGATGAAATCGGCAAAAATTGGTTAATTGACCCTAATAATTATGTGATAGAACAACAAGGAGATCTGTTTTTGGCAGTACCACAGGATATCCACCGCGAGGTGATGGCGCTGCGTGCCATGCTGACTGTTATTCATGCGGGTGTTGAACTCGCCACCGTCATGGGCCGCAAGACGGTGCCCCATCACGCGCTGGCGCTGTCAACGGCAAGGGCAACCGAGGCTTTCCCCGTCTGTGAGGTGGATTATCCCACGGCATTGCGTTACCTGCGCGGCGAGAGCATTACTGTTGATGGTCCCCGAGGCCACGTTCTTGTCGCCCACGAGGGTGCTGTCCTGGGCTTTGCTAACAACTTAGGCAACCGAGCCAATAACCTCTACCCCAAGCCTCAACGCATCCTCAGCACTTACCTACCCGACGTCAAGCCCCAAGTGCTATAAGAAGCGCCCACCCTAATGGATGAGCGCCCCTATCAAACAATGAGTCTGTAAATTACAGGTTCAGGTAGTCTTTTAATGCCTTGACGTATTCCTCAAAGGCCTTACGTCCCTGCTCGGTGACCTGGCATGTGGTGCGGGTTTTCTTGCCGACAAAGCCCTTGGTGACGGTGATGTAACCGGCGGCTGAGAGTTTGTCGAGTTGCACGCTCAGGTTGCCTGCGGTGGACTCGGTCTTCTCCTTGAGATAGACGAAGTCGGCCTCGTCCACGCTCATCAGGATCGACATCACCGCCAGCCGCAACTGGGAGTGGAGTATGGGATCTAGCTCTTTCATCGCTGCTGCTTGGCTTTATGGTTAATGATGTGACCCGGGATGATCATCATGCAGATGAAGGCAACGATGAACAAGGGCAGGTACCAATTGGCGCCAAAAGTTATTCCTGCAGCGATGCAGCACATGGTGAAAATGCCAACCAACAACCCTAATGCGCCACCGACTACAAGCGACTTCTCCTTCACGACGATACCATTAGCTACCTCGGCAAAGGGCACCATAATCAATGCGAAGATAAACATCGACTTCCAGATGCTAGCAGAGGCATGGGCAAAGAATATGAAACCAAAGCAGAACAGCATGGCCACTAATGACGAAATACCCACTACGGTCCATATTTGCGAAACAATACGGTCAGAATAACTCTTTACGCCAGATTTCTCTATCTGTTTCTTGACCATCAGCGGTTTGAGGATGTAACCAACGAGCGGTATCAGGAACCAGCACAAGTTGTAAATCGGATTGCCTGTGGTTGCAAGCAGGATCCACACCAGGGCGGTCACGGCTATTGTGAGATAACCCCACATCAGCATGATGTTGCCGTCCCGTCGCCCACATAGCGCTCACGGGTGCGCTTAATCATCGAGGTGATTAATTCGAGACTCTCTTTCTCGGTCAATTTCTTGTCTTCCATAACTTGAATTGTTTTTAATTTGGCTATAAAGCGGTTTAAAAAATAAACTAAAACTCTCCGAAAAAAGAACAGCACTCGCGATTACCGTTCTTGTTTCACGCTGCAAATATAAAGCGGTTTATTTTATAAACCAAATTTTTGACAAATATTTAACCTTTATTAACAAAATATACTATGAAAGTCCAGCCCCACCCCTGGTATACATCTTTATAAATTTATAAAACAAAACGAAATAGCAGTTGATCCTGATCGCTTATTTAATGCCAATTTCACTAATTAGCCGAAATATACCATTTGTGATAATTAGATAAATTCGTGTAATTCGCATTAGCCCCCGCAGGGTTTGGATTCGCCGATCTAAAGTTTGGGCCAACACCTATATCATTGCCTTATAAAAAGCAAGTGGCTAGAGAAGCTTCTCTAACCACTAAACGCTAAACGCTAAACTTCAAGCGGATTTAGGCCGCTAAATTATTATCCCACTTGGCAACCGGGCTTGACGGGGCCGGTCGGGCCAATGACCACGAGGCGGCCGCCTGCGTCCTCGGCACTCAGGATCATGCCCTGGCTCTCGATGCCTTTGAGTTTGCGGGGCGGGAAGTTGGCGATGAAGCATACCTGCTTGCCCACAAGGTCCTCGGGTTCATACCACTTGGCGATACCGCTGATGATGGTGCGTCCTGCCATGCCGTCGTCGATGGTGAATTTGAGCAGTTTGTCGGCCTTTTTCACCTTCTCGCACTCAAGTACAGTGCCCACGCGGATGTCCAACTTGGCAAAGTCGTCGATAGTGCAAGACGTGGTGATGGGCTTGGGCTTGAAGTTGTTGATGATGTTCTCCTGCTTGATGCGCTCCAGACGCTGAATCTGGGCATCGATAACTTCGTCCTCGATCTTCTCAAACAGCAGCACGGGCTGCTCCAACTGACGGCCTGCAGGCAGGATATCGATATCGCCCAAGCGGTTCCAGTCGGCCTTCTCCATGCCAATCATGCTGCGCAGTTTTGCTGAGCTGAAGGGCAAGAAGGGCTCAAAGGCGATGGAGAGGTTGGCGGTGATCTGCAGGGCCAGGTTCATGATGGTCTGCACGCGGGCCATGTCGGTCTTGGCCAGTTTCCAGGGCTCGGTGTCGGCCAGGTACTTGTTACCGCAGCGGGCCAGGTCCATGGCGTCCTTCAAAGCTTCACGGAAGTGGAAGTGCTCGATGTGGTCGCTCAGGATGGCTTTCACGTTCTTGAACTCCTCGATAGCGGCGCGGCCCACGTCGGTCAATTCGCCGGCTTCGGGCACGATACCACCGCAGAACTTGTGCGTCAGCACCAGGGCGCGGTTCACGAAGTTACCCAGGATAGCCACCAACTCGTTGTTGTTGCGGGCCTGGAAGTCCTTCCAGGTGAAGTCGTTGTCCTTGGTCTCGGGAGCATTGGCGGTGAGCACATAGCGCAGCACGTCCTGCTTGCCGGGGAAGTCCTTGAGGTACTCATGCAGCCATACCGCCCAGTTGCGGCTGGTCGAAATCTTGTCGCCCTCGAGGTTCAGGAACTCGTTGGCGGGGACATTGTCGGGCATTACATAGTCACCATGAGCCTTCATCATCGTCGGGAAGATGATGCAGTGGAACACGATATTGTCCTTGCCGATGAAGTGGATGAGGCGGGTGTCCTCCTGCTGCCACCATTGCTGCCAAGTGCCCCATCGCTCGGGTTGGGCATCGCACAGTTCCTTGGTGTTGCTGACATAGCCGATAGGCGCGTCAAACCACACGTAAAGCACCTTGCCATCGGCACCCTCGACGGGCACGGGGATACCCCAGTCCAGGTCGCGCGTCATGGCGCGGGGCTGCAGCCCGTTGTCGAGCCAGGATTTGCACTGGCCATACACGTTGCTGCGCCACTCCTTGTGACCCTCGAGGATCCACTCTTTCAACCAGCCCTCATACTCGTTGAGGGGCAAGAACCAGTTAGTGGTGTCCTTGAGCACGAGCGGATGGTCGCTGTCCTTGGCGTGCGGGTTAATCAATTCGGTGGGGTCCAAATCGCGGCCGCAACCGTCCTCGCACTGGTTACCCTTAGCGGCGGGGTGGTGGCAATAGGGGCATTCACCCTCCACATCGCGGTCGGTAAGGAACTTGCCGTCCTGCTCGTCATAGAACTGCTTGGTCACCTTCTCGATGAGTTTACCCTCGTCATAGAGTTTGCGGAAGAATTCTGCTGCAAACTGGTGATGGGTCTTGCTCGTCGTGCGGCTGTAAATGTCGTAAGAGATACCTAACTCCTTGAACGACTCCTTGATGATGTTGTGGTAACGGTCCACAACCTGCTGGGGAGTGATGCCCTCCTTGCGGGCGCGCTGGGTCACGGGTACGCCATGCTCATCGCTGCCGCCCACGAACAACACGTTCTCACCCTGCAGACGCAGGTAGCGCACATAGATATCGGCGGGAACATACACACCTGCCAGATGGCCGATGTGTACCGGTCCGTTAGCATAGGGCAACGCAGTGGTCACCAGTGTGCGAGCAAATTTCTTGTTATTATCCATTATAATAATGTTTTAATTGTTGCTTTCTCCTTTGAACGTGCAAAGGTAGTGATTTTTCGGTGAATAGTTGATAGTTAGTGGATAATAGTTTCTCTTTTAGGCCAAGATTGCCCAATAGGGCTTATTTCAAAGGATCATGCTATTACATTCCCAATTGGCGTTTTAAAAAATGGTTTTTGGGGAGATTATTTTGCCATGTCGAAAAAAGTGTGTAACTTGCTGGCCGAAAAACCATAAGCCTCATATTATTAATCTCCATATAACAATGATTATGAGTACTGATTATGATTCTAAAACTATTGCCCAAAACATTGATATCGAGGAACTATACGACCTTGATATCACTATTGCCCGTTTCATCTTGCCGCGACTCATAGCATTCAAACAGCACTGCGAGCGCACACCACGCCTGAACATGCCCAAAGAGGAATGGAACGAAATTTTGGACAAGATGATTTATGCGTTTGACCGCATCGCTTGCCAAACCGAGGAGGAAACTCCCGAGTATAAGGCCTATATCAAGGCCATCTGGAACAACGAGGAGGATCTTGCTGACCTGAAGCGTGATGCCAAGGCATCTCTCAAGCCCATTAGCGAGGGGCTTTCGCTCTACCACAAGTATTACCGCAGCCTGTGGTGGTAATTAAGTATAGAGTCAAGGATTTAATATTCTGAGGACGGGGCTTGAAAAACAATTTTCAAGCCTGGCAGACGTTATATGGATATATTTAAAGACATTCATGACGATGATGAAACGGACTATCTTGTTTTTACTGTCAGCTTTGTTGCTGGCTCCCGCTGGGTTGCGTGCCCAGGACGCGAAATCGCTATATACCGGCTGGGCAGCAGGTGTACAGCTGGGTGTCGGCGGCATGGTTCCCACGGGCTCGTTGGGTGATAACCTCAAGGCATGCGCCGTGTTCACTGGCGGAGCCACATTTGAATACAACCGTATCAGACTGAAGATTGACGCTAACTATAGCCAGCCCTCGTTCAAGAACGAGAACCCCTACGACGTGCGTGACGAGTTGGGCCGCAATCTGCAACGCAATGCAACGGCAAGCGCGACGTCACTAGGCGTTGGGTTTACCCTAGGCTACACCGTGTGGCGGCAAGGCAAGGTGAGCGTCACGCCCAATGTGGGCATGAACATCAACCGCCTCTCATGGGACATGAACACCATCAAGTGGACCGAAGATGAACAAGGCGAGGTGAAGCCTCAGATTGACAATGTGACCGATGTGCATGAGAACACCAACGGGTTCACCGCCAGTGTTGACATTGACATATTGATGGGCGGTAAGTTTGTGGATTTTGGTGGCAATAGCCACTACACATCGTCGGTGCGTGTATCCCCGTTTATCACACATGCCGGCTACAGCAACTGGTCACCCTCAGTCAAGGGCAACTGGATTGGCCTGACCATAAGCTATGCAGGTCTGTTCCATCTCCTGCAGAAATAAACTAAAGACTATAAATTAAGGACTTAGGACATTTTAACAAAGAATTCTTGCTGGGATTCATTTCTTTGTTCTACATTTGCCGCCGAGAAATGAAACGATGGATCCTCATATTGGCTATTTCCGTGACTATGACGGCATTGACACGCGTGTCGGCACACGCTGCTCCCGCTGTGGATAACGCCATCGACAATATTGAATTGCCGTCGGTGCTGCAGAGGACCTATGCTGGCTACTATCACTTCATCGAGGCTTCGACGGGCGACACGCTGGCAATGATTGTGTTCAATCCCATCACCATCTATCCTGCTGAACGCTTCCGCACCAAGGCCGAGGAGAAATTCTACTGGAAGACAGTGCGCGACGTGAAGAAGACATTGCCCTATGCCAAACTCATCAGTTCGACACTGCTCGAGACCTACGAATACATCGACACTTACCAAACCCAAAAGCAGAAACAGGCTTACTTGAAACGGTTTGAAAAAGAGATGTTCGAACAATATAAGCCTCAAATGAAAAAGATGACCAAAAACCAGGGCAAGATGCTCATCAAGCTCATTAACCGGGAGACCAACCAGAGCAGCTACAGCATCCTAAAGGCTTTCCTGGGCACCTTCAGGGCGGGTTTTTGGCAGACTTTCAGTAAATTCTTTGGAGCTAGCCTCAAGGCGGGTTACCATCCCAATAAGGACAAGAAGGATGCCATGATCGAACGCATTTGCGTCCGCGTCGAGCAAGGCACCCTGTAGCCTATTACATTAATAGTGAAAAATAAACATCAACGGCGGGCTCAAGTCCGCCGTTGATGCAAAGGTCTGTTAATGGTATTGTTGATTATGATGTTTAGCTCAGTCGTTTGAGCTTCACGGTGAAGTGGCGCATCAGGGGAGCTTCCCACTCGATGGCGACACCACGGGTGATCTCGTCACGACGGTCGTAGACGTTCTTGAGGGCTGCGGCAATCACGTTCATGTGGTTGTCGGTGTAAACGCGGCGAGCGATGCACAGGCGCAGCAGGTCGAGGCCGCCGAAGCGGTTCTCGCGGGTCACGGGGTCACGGTCAGCCAGAATGTAGCCGATCTCACAACCGCGGATGCCAGCCTCCAAGTAGAGCTCGCAGGTCAGGGTCTGAGCGGGGAATTCTTCCTTGGGCACGTTGCACAACACCTTGTCAGCGTCGATAAACAGGGCGTGACCGCCAACGGGACGCTGATAGGGAATACCATACTCGTCGAGCTTCTTGGCCAGATACTGTACCTGATGGATGCGGGTCTCAAGCATCTCAAACTCGGTGTTCTCGTCCAGACCGACTGCCAGAGCGTTCAGGTCGCGGCCGTTCATACCACCGTAGGTGATAAAGCCCTCGAAGGGGATGCAGAACAACTTGGCACCCTCGTACCAATCCTGGTTGTTGGTAGCGATGAAACCGCCCATGTTCACAACACCGTCCTTCTTGGCCGACATGGTCATGGCGTCAACATAGGAGTACATCTCGCGGGCAATCTCCTTGATAGTCTTGTCGGCGTAGCCTTCCTCGCGGGTCTTGATGAAGTAGGAGTTCTCAGCAAAGCGGGCGCTGTCCATTACCACGGGCACACCATACTTGTGACACAGTTCGCAGGTCTCCTTGATGTTCTTCATCGACACGGGTTGACCACCAACGGTGTTGTTGGTCACGGTGAGTACCATGAAGGGGACGTTGCCCTTGTTCTCGGTGAGCACCTTCTCCAACTTCTCGAGCGAAACGTTACCCTTGAAGGGGATTTCGAGTTGGGTGTCCTTGGCCTCGTCGATGGTAACGTCGATGGCCTTGGCCTTACGGGCCTCGATGTGACCCTTAGTGGTGTCGAAGTGAGCGTTACCGGGGATAACATTGCCTTCCTTCACCAGATAGGAGAACAGCACGTTCTCAGCTGCACGGCCCTGGTGGGTGGGGATGACATACTTGAAGCCGAAGATGCGTTGTACGACGCTCTCAAACTTGTAGAACGACGTGGCGCCGGCGTAGCTCTCGTCGCCGAGCATCATCTCGGCCCACTGGCGGTCGCTCATGGCACCCGTACCGGAATCGGTCAGGCAGTCGATGTAAACCTGCTCAGCCTTGAGCATGAACACGTTGTTGTGAGCTTCCTTGAGCCACTGTTCACGCTCGGCACGGGTGCTCTTGCGAAGCGGCTCGATCATCTTGATTTTCCAAGATTCAGCAAATGGTAATTCCATTGATTATCAAATATTTAGGTTAAACTTTTTCTTTAGTTTCAATCAAAATTGAACACCCAAAAAAGGTAATTATATTCAATTTTTATGCAAAGTTACGGCAACTTGGCGAACTGGCAAAATATCAGCCGATTTTTTTGCCCCATTGTTATTTTTTAACAATTAACCTTCATGATAACTACTCAGCAACTAGAAGTCCGAAACTTCTTTATCAAGTTCCGGACTTCCATTAGATTGATTAGAATGTAGTGAAACTACTCTTGATTGAGAAATGTGACCAACTTGGCTACAGCTCGTCCTCGATGGCTGATGCGGTTCTTGTCCTGCGGGAGCATTTGGGCAAAAGTGCTGCCGTCCCCTTCCACGGGTTGGAAAATACTGTCGTAGCCGAAACCACCTGTACCATGACGCTCGGTAAGGATGTTGCCCTCGACTTGACCGTCGAACATGTGCATCTCATCGCCTTGCAACAGGACGATGGCGGTGCGAAAGCGGGCTTGACGGTCGGTCACACCGTCGAGTTTGGCCAATACCTTATCAATATTAGCCTCACTATCATGACCTGGTCCCGCATAGCGAGCCGAGTGAACACCAGGTTCACCCCCTAGTGCATCAATTTCCAGGCCTGTATCGTCGCTGAAGCAGTCATAGCCGTAGTGCTCCTTGACATACCGCGCCTTCATTTGTGCATTGCCTTCTATGGTATCGGCAGTCTCAGGAATATCCTCATGGCAACCGATGTCGGCAAGACCTAGTATTTCATAACGGTCACCCAGCATCTGCCTGAGTTCTTGCAACTTGTGCGCATTATTGGTCGCAAAAACAATCTTCTTCATTTCCATTATCAATCAAATAGGACCAATAGGTCAAATAAGTCTTAAAATACCTATAGGGCCTATTAGTCCTATTATTAAATTTATCACACAACAACGTTGACAATTTTGTTGGGAACGACAATGACCTTCTTGGGCTGCTTGCCGTCGAGCCAACGCTCGGCACCAGCATCACTCAGGGCGATGCGCTGCACCTCGTCCTGGGCTGTTCCAGCGGGCACCTCGATGTTGTAACGGGGCTTACCATTGAACAGAACGGTATATTTCACGGTCGATTCCTTCAGGTATTCCTCGTTCCAAGTGGGCCATTGAGCGTCACACACAGTAGTGTCGTGACCCAGCACATGCCACAATTCCTCGGCGATGTGCGGCGCAAACGGCGCGAGCAGCACAACCAACGGCTCATAGATGGCACGGGCACGACATTTCATAGATGTCAACTCGCTGACACAAATCATAAATGCTGCCACCGACGTGTTGTAGCTGAAAGTCTCAATGTCGCCACTCACCTTCTTGATGAGTTTGTGCAGCGACTTCAGAGCCTCGGCACTGGGTTGCTCGTCGGTGAGTTGCATGGTGTCACCCTTGTAGAACAGTGCCCACAAGCGCTTGAGGAAGCGGTTCACACCATCGATGCCATTGGTGTCCCACGGCTTGCTGGCCTCGACAGGACCCAGGAACATCTCGTACAGACGCAGCGTGTCGGCACCGTAGCGATCAACGATGTCATCAGGATTGACGACATTGAACATCGATTTAGACATTTTCTCAATCGCCCACCCGCAAATGTACTTGCCGTTCTCGAGGATGAACTCAGCATCCTTGAATTCGGGACGCCATTCGCGGAACTTCTCGATATCCAGGGCATCGGTGTGAACGATGTTCACATCCACATGGATGGGGGTAACGTCATATTTGTCCTTGAGATTGAGCGAAACGAACGTATTTGTGTCCTTGATACGGTAAACGAAATTGCTGCGGCCCTGAATCATGCCTTGGTTCACCAGTTTGCGGAACGGCTCGGTCTCACACACATAACCGTAATCATAGAGGAATTTATTCCAAAAGCGACTGTAAATAAGGTGGCCGGTAGCGTGCTCAGTACCTCCCACATAGAGGTCCACCTGGCGCCAGTACTCATTGGCCTCGCGCGAGACGAGTTCATTGGTGTTGTGCGGATCCATGTAGCGCAAGTAATAGGCCGAAGAACCGGCGAAGCCCGGCATGGTGTTCAACTCCAGCGGATATCCGTCGGCAGTAACCCAGTTCTTGGCACGACCCAGGGGCGGCTCACCCGTCTCGGTGGGCAGGAACTTGTCCACTTCGGGGAGCTGCAACGGCAACAGACTCTCGTCGAGGGGCTGCGGCTGGTTATTCTTGTCATAGTAGATGGGGAACGGTTCGCCCCAGTAGCGCTGGCGGCTAAAGATGGCATCGCGCAGGCGGTAATTCACCTTGACGTGACCGATGCCCGTCTCCTCGATGTATTGCTTGGTGCGGGCAATAGCCTCCTTAACCGACAGGCCGTTGAGCTGCAGGCGCTCGTTTGACGAGTTGGTCATGATACCTTCCTTGGCATCGAAACTCTCCTCGCTCACGTCAGCACCTTCAATCAGCGGAATGATAGGCAGGTCGAAGTGCTTGGCAAAGGCATAGTCGCGGCTGTCGTGGGCCGGAACGGCCATGATGGCACCGGTACCATAACCAGCAAGCACATAGTCACTGATATAAATAGGTATGTTCTTGCCCGTGATAGGGTTGACGGCATAGCTGCCAGTGAACACACCGCTCACCTTCTTCTCAATCATGCGCTCACGCTCGGTCTTGTGCTTTACCTCATTGAGATAGGCATCGACAGCGGCACGCTGGTCAGGCGTCACTACCTCATCGACATAGATGCTCTCGGGAGCCAGCACCATAAAGGTTACACCGAAGATAGTGTCGGCCCTCGTGGTGAAAATCAACAGGCTCTTGTCACTGTCGGCAACGGGGAAAGTCATCTCGGCACCCTCGCTGTAGCCGATCCAGTTGCGCTGCGTCTCCTTGATTGACTCGGTCCACTCGATGGTTTCGAGGTCGCGCAAGAGACGACCGGCATAGGCCGACACGCGCAGGCACCACTGGCTCATCATCTTTTGCTCCACAGGGAAACCGCCGCGCACCGAAACACCTTCGCTCACCTCGTCGTTGGCCAACACGGTACCCAACTTGGGGCACCAGTTCACCATCGTGTTGCCCAGATAGGCAATACGGTAGTTCATGAGCACATCGTTCTTTTGTACTTGGCTCATGGTATTCCACTCGTCGGCAGTAAATTCATCAGTACTGCTCGTGTGAGCGTTACAACCTTCAGTGCCGTGTTTTTCGAAGTGGGCCACTAACTCCACAATGGGACGGGCCTTATCGAGCTCGGTATTGTAATAGCTCTTGAACATCTGTAAGAACGCCCATTGTGTCCACTTGTAATATATTGGGTCACAAGTGCGCACTTCACGGTCCCAGTCATAGCAGAAACCTATCTTGTCCAACTGTTCACGATAGCGTGCAATGTTCTCATTGGTAGTGATTTCGGGGTGTTGACCCGTTTGGATAGCATATTGCTCGGCCGGCAATCCATAGGCATCATAACCCATAGGATGCAAAACATTAAAACCGCGCAAACGCTTGTAGCGGGCATAGATGTCACTGGCGATGTAACCCAGGGGATGTCCTACATGCAATCCTGCACCCGATGGATAGGGAAACATGTCCAGCACATAAAACTTGGGCCTATTACTGTCTATATCGCACTTGTAGGTGTGATGTTCACGCCAGTACTGTTGCCACTTTTTTTCTATTTCCTTATAATTATAGTCCATTAATAAGTTTATAGTTTGATGTTTAGAGTAATTTTATGATAGCTTCCTCGATAACCTTGCATTCGGTAGTGGGCTCGTAACGATCCACTACATTACCATTGCGGTCAACAAGGAATTTGGTGAAGTTCCACTTGATATCAGGTTTGCTCGCATAGTCTGGATCGGCCTGTGAAAGCATCTGGTCGAGCAGCGCTCCTATCTTATGTTCCTTGTCAAATCCCTTGAAACCCTGTTGTGCCTTCAAGTAGGTGAACAGCGGTGACTCGTTCTCGCCATTGACCTCAATTTTTTTGAATTGCGGGAACTCGGTTCCGTAATTCAAGGTGCAGAACTGATGGATTTCTTCCTCGGTACCCGGAGCCTGTTCACCAAATTGGTCGCAGGGAAAATCCAAAATTTCAAGACCTTGATCCTTATATGCCTTATACAAAGCTTCAAGTTCCTCATATTGTGGTGTGAAACCGCAACGCGTTGCAGTGTTGACAATGAGTAACACTTTGCCTTTATATTCGCTCAACGACACGTCATTGCCGCGACGGTCCTTCACTGTGAAATCATATACATTCTGTGACATGATGCTGAATACGTTTAATACTATTAATAATGATAACAAACTTAACTTTTTCATATATACATTACAATTCAGGTTATGATACTCCTCATTTACTTGATAATGCCTAGTTCGCGGGAAATATCAAGCATGCGCTGAATGGGCCGCACGGCGCGCTCGGCGATATCTTTGTCCACCTCGATGGTGGGAGCCATGAACTTGAGCGAATTGTACAATTTCTCGAGCGTGATGAGCTTCATGTATTCGCACTCGTTGCAGGCACAGGTGCCATCCTCGGGAGGTGCAGGAATGAATGTCTTTTCAGGACAACGACGCTGCATCTCAAAGAGGATGCCGCTCTCGGTGCACACGATGAATTCCTGGCTGTTGTCCTCGACGGCAAAGTTGAGTAATGCTTGGGTTGAACCCACCTTATCGGCAACCAGTCGAATAGGTTTGGGACATTCGGGATGGACCAGAATCTTAGCATTGCCATGCTCCTTCTTGAGATCAAGCAATTTTTCAATGCTGAATTTCTCGTGAACGTGGCACGCACCGTCCCACAGCAGCATCTCGCGTCCTGTGATGCTGTTGATGTAGTTGCCCAAGTTGCGGTCAGGACCAAAGATGATTTTTTCATCTTCGGGCAAACTGCCGACAATCTCCTTGGCATTTGACGAGGTCACCACAATGTCGGTCACCGCCTTTACAGCGGCACTGGTGTTGACATAACTGATCACAGTGTGACCAGGATGTTCATTGACATATTTCTCAAACTCGTCGGCAGGGCAACTGTCGGCCAGCGAACAACCGGCACTCAAGTCTGGTACGATGACCGTCTTCTCGGGCGATAAGATCTTGGCAGTCTCACCCATGAAGTGTACACCACACAACACAATCACCGGCGCATCGGTCTTAGCAGCCATCTGAGCCAGGGCTAGGCTGTCACCGATGTGGTCGGCCAACTGTTGTATTTCCTCGCGCTGGTAGAAGTGCGCCATGATGATGGCGTTACGCTCCTTCTTCAAGCGCAGAATCTCTTCTCTCAGGTCGATGCCTTCCTCGATGGGCTCATCGACATAGCCTTTTTCAACATTCATTTTATATATTATTTAGTTTTTAATTTTTTAAAAATTTAAATTTAACTACAACAATAATGCCTGTTAATTGTGTTGAAAACTTTTTCATGCACAATACTGCCCATTCATTTATCAACTTCTTTGTTGAGTTATTGATAGTTTATTAACAAGCCTAATGGCTGTATTTTAGCACTTTCGGCATATTATTGACAGGGTGTTAACAACCTGCAAAGTTAATAAAATATACTTGAATTAATCACTAAATTGTGATGAAAACCGTGTTTAAAGAGAAATAAAAATTATGTGTTATCTTTTTTGGCTACTTGAAAAATTGGATTAAGCCAGACTTGTTTGGATTTGTCAAGTATTTTTTATTGTTTTTTGTTGATGAATTATCAACAGTTATTGACAGGCTTGTTGACATGATTAAAAATATTTGTACTTTTGTATTGTTTAAGAAGTAACAAGCGATGGGACAAAAGAAGTCGATGTTGGAGCTGCACCGCGTGGGTGTTGAGGAATATAAGAAGGTGGATAAATTGCCGGTGACGGTGGTGCTTGATAACGTGCGCAGCGAGATGAATGTGGGATCGGTTTTCCGCACTGCCGATGCCTTCTTGATTGAGCGCATCTGCCTGTGTGGCATAACTCCACAGCCCCCTAAGTCCGAAATTCACAAAACGGCACTTGGTGCCGAGGATTCGGTCAATTGGCTATATTACTCTTCTACTATTGACGCTATCAATAATCTAAAGGCTAATGGTTATGTCATCTGTTCCATTGAGCAGGTGCATGACAGCGTGAGCCTGGAAAACTTTTGCGTTGAACATGGACAAAAAGTGGCGATTATATTTGGAAATGAAGTGAAAGGTGTCAGCCAACAAGTAGTTGACGCCAGTGACATGTGCATTGAGATTCCCCAGAATGGAACAAAACACTCATTAAATATATCCTGTTGTGCTGCTATTGTGATGTGGCATGCCTATGTATCCTTGTTTTTGCGATAAAAGCAAGAGGGAAAAAAGTTATTAACAGGGTGAAAGAAGTAATGAGTTTTATAGTAAAAACGGGATAATTGCAATTATTTGGCAAATATTTTAGTTAAAATCAAAATGTTAAACTGAGTATTTTTTAACATAATTTTTTGATAATAGATATTTTATTGAATTATCTCTTTAATGTGTATATAAATTTACTGAAAATCAGTTATTTAGATACAATATTCCACTAGAAAACCTAATTTCAATCAATTTAATTCCCAATGAAATAAAAAGATAGAATAATAGGGCATTTTGTTAAATCAAATGATTTGTTTTTATTATTTCACATTTTTTTATTAGTTTTGCATACTTGTAAATATCGATAGCAGCTTAAAAACAGTACCATCGAGACCTTACATAATGTAACTGAAAATATACACATTTTACTTTATAATATTAATTTAATAAACATCACTATTTTATGAAGAAGCTATTTATGCTGCTGATAGCCATCTGCGCTATCTCCTTGGGCATGAGTGCCCAACAAGTAGTGAGGGGACAGGTAACCGACGCAACCGGTGAACCGCTCATCGGTGCGACGATTCAGCCTATCGGCGGAGGAAACGGCGCGGCCACCGACGTGAACGGTGAGTTCTCGCTGAATCTTCCGTACAATGTGAAAACCCTCAAGATTTCGTATGTGGGTTATAAGACCCAGGAAGTTCCCGTTCAGTCGAACATGGCCATTACGTTGAGTGACAACGGAACGGCTCTGGACGAGGTGATGGTAGTTGCCTATGGTACGGCTAAGAAGACCTCTTACACCGGTTCGGCCGAGGCAGTGACCAACAAAAAACTGGAGTTGCGTCCCGTGACCGATGCTACCAAGGCTCTTGAGGGTAACGTAGCCGGTCTGCAGGTAACAAGCGCTTCAGGTCAGCCTGGTTCGTCACCTTCAATCCAGATTCGTGGTTACGGTTCTATCAATGCATCCAGCAACCCGTTGTATGTTGTTGATGGTGCTCCTTATGATGGCAACCTGGCTTCAATCAATCCCTCGGATATCGAGTCGATGACCGTGTTGAAGGATGCAAGTGCTGCTGCTCTGTATGGTGCCCGTGGTGCCAACGGTGTTGTGATGATTACCACCAAGAAGGGTGTTGAGGGTCGCACCAACGTGATGTGGCGCTCGACCTTCGGTTGGTCATCTCGTGCCACCAAGCGTTATGAACTCGTTGACCAGAAGGAGTTTGTACAACTTTACTACGAGGCTCTGCGCAACGTTCAACTCGAGCAAGGTATGGACTGGAAAGATGCCGAGGCTAGCGCCCGCGCATCGCTTAGTTCGGAACTGGGTGGTGAGATGTACAATCCGTTCAAGAACTACACATGGGATAATCTGATTGATCCCGCTACCGGTCAAGTGCGTCCTGATGCTCAGAGCGTATGGAACGAGGACTGGTATGACAGCGTTACCCGCAAAAATGCCTTCCGTCATGAGCACCAGTTGCAGGTAACTGGCGGTACCGATCATGCTCAGTACTTGATGTCATTGGGCTACTTGAATGAACAAGGTACCTTGAAGACTACCAACTATGAGCGTTACACTGGCCGTGCCAACATTGACACCAAGATCAATGACTGGTTGGCTGCTAATATCAATGCTTCGTTGGCTCACTCGACTTCTAACTTTAATGACTATGAGGATACCTCTACGTCTAACCCCTGGTACACCGCACAGTTCGTCAGCCCGTTGTTCCCTGTTTATCTGAAAGATATCGACGGTAAAAACGTGTATGACAGCGATGGCAACATCCAGTATGACTGGGGTGAGGGTTCACGTCCTGGCAACATGAGTGACTTCTCGTCACTAGGTATGCTGATGCTTGATAAGGCTTGGGTTAAGCGCGACGTTGCTGGTCTGCGTACTGGTTTTGTCGTGGGTAGCGACCTGGCCAAGTATGGCTGGCGCCAGGGTATCAAGTTTGCTGTGAACTTCAGCATGGACTATTTGAACATGAATAACACCCGCTACATGAATGCTCAGCATGGTAACCAGGCTAACGCCGGTGGTCTGTTGACCAAGTACAACCGCCGCACTCAGAGCTATACCTTCAACCAGTTGTTGACTTGGGACCGCGCCTTCGGTGACCACACTATCGGTCTGTTGGTTGGTCACGAGTGGTATGCCTATGATTACAACTACTTGATGGCTCAGAAGACCAACCTCGTTGAGGGTATCTATGAGTTGCGTCCTGCTACTACAATTGATGATGCTGACTCCTACAGTATCCCGTATCGCATTCACTCATGGCTGGGCCGTGCTAACTATAACTATGCTGGCCGCTACTTCCTGAGTGCCTCTCTGCGTCAGGACCAGTCGTCTCGCTTCCACCCCGACCACAATAAGGGTATCTTCTGGTCAGTAGGTGCCAACTGGCGTGTATCTGGTGAGAAGTTCATGCAGAACGTAGGTTGGATCAACAACCTGTCGGTTAAGGCCAGCTATGGTGAGCAGGGTAACGACGCTCTGTCTTCCTATTTTGCATGGCAGTCACTCTATGACCTGTCATACAGCAATGCTGCAAACATTGGTGCTATGATCATCTCGCTCGAGAACAAGACCGTATCTTGGGAGAAGAGCCAGAACTTCAATGCCGGCTTTGACGCTATTCTGTTCAACCACCGCTTGCAGTTGAATGTTGAATTCTACAACCGCCTGACCAAGAATATGTTGCTTGAGCGTCCCATGGCACTCTCGACCGGTTTCACCGGCTTCATGGATAATGTGGGCGATATGCGCAACCGTGGTGTCGAGGGTTCACTTCGCATCACTCCCGTCCGCACTGCCGACTTTGAGTGGAACATCAGTGCAATGGCCACCTTCAACAAGAATAAGGTCGTTAAGCTGACCAAGGAGGCTCCCGTTTTGACTTACGGCGTTCGCGTCATTGAGGAGGGCAAGCCCATCTATACTTACTACATGCCCAAGAGCGCTGGTGTTGATCCCGCTAACGGTCATGCACTGTACTGGGCTTATGATATCGATCAGGAGACTGGCGAGAAGATTGAAGGCAGTGACTACATCACCGATAATAAATCGGTTGCCGCTAACTGCAAGTACTACTTGGGTAGCCGCCAGCCCGACCTGTTCGGTAGCCTTGGCACCGACTTCTCATGGAAGGGCTTGACCCTGAGTGTGCTGACCACCTACTCACTGGGTGGCAAGGTGCTGGATGGCCTGTACTCGTCAACAATGAGTATGATGTATCCTGATAAGAATTGGCACAAGAACATGTTGCGCCGCTGGCAGAAGCCCGGTGACGTTACCGATGTTCCCCGCTCCTTCATCAACGATCCTCTGGTAATTACTTCTGATCGTTATCTGATTGATGCCAGCTACTTTGCTATCAAGAACATTACCCTGGCTTATGCTCTGCCCAATAACTGGGTCAACAAGATGGGTATGACCGGTGCACGTATCTTCGGTTCAGTAGATAACTTGGCTCTGTGGACACACCTCGATGGTATGGATCCCCAGTACAACTTCTCGGGTGGCACCAACTATGACTACGCTCCCAACCGCACTTACACCGTGGGTATTGAGCTGAATTTCGGTAAGACCTTTGCTGCTCCCGCTCCTGCTGTGAATGTGAATGCACTCAACAGCCAGATCAACGACCTGCGCGCTCAGCTCGCTGACGCTCAGGGTGTCGCTGCCGACGCTAATGCTCGTCTGGCTCAGCTGCAGGGTGACCTCGACGCTGCTAACCGCGCACTGGCCAACTGCCGCAACGACCTGAACGCTGCTAAGAACAAGCCCGCAACCGTTGTTGACAACAGCAAGCAGTACATGAATGTGCTCGTTCACTTCCCCGTGAACAAGACAGCCGTTACCACCGACCAGCGTCCCAACGTTGAGCGCGTGGCCACTTACCTGAAGAGCCATCCCGAGGCAACCTGCACCATCAAGGGTTACGCTTCGCCCGAAGGCAACCAGGAGAACAACATCAAGCTCGCTAACGGCCGTGCCGCCAGCGTGAAGGATATGCTCGTCAAGAAGTATGGTATCGCTGCCAACCGCATCAAC